>NZ_JAKGSG010000025.1 GCF_021568775.1 Antribacter soli
GTGCCGGGCGCTGGGGGGTGTGTGTGCGCGGTCTCCCGCCGGGCCGGGCCCCGCGAGGCGCCGCCGGGCCTGTTGCTGCCGGCCCTTCAGTCCTTCCGGGCCATCGCACGGCGCATCATGGATCGCACGATCGGCGCGTGCAGCGCGCCGACCGGTGCCCAGTAGAGGCGTCCGCGCCAGCCATGGAGGCGGACGACCGTGGTGACCTGCAGGAGGCCGCCGTCGGCGGCGACACCCACCCAGAAGTCGAGGTGGCGGTCGCTCTCGTGGGCCATGGCCTCACGGTCGTCGGTCGCGTCGACGGCGAAGACCTGCGCGCCGGTGCGCCGTGTGTCGGCGCCGACGACGACGCCGGCGAGGAGCTGGCGCAAGCCCGCGAGGATGCGCACGGGCCAGGGCACCGACCGGATGTCGAACAGCCGGTCGAGCCACCAGGCGGGATCGGTCGGGCTGCCGGCGGGCAGCGGGAGGGCCTGGACGTCGATGACGTCCGGCGCAGGGCAGGCATCGATGGCGAGCGATCGCACCAGCGGGCTCCTGACGGCGGATCGGCAAAGGCGGGCGTTCCGGGGCGGGTCCAGTCTGCCCCACCGCGCGGGAGCTCACTCCCCCGCGCTGTCGCAGATCGCGCAGACCTCGCGGATCGGCCATCTGCACAGGATCCGCCCAGGTTGCTACCGGTGATTCCGTAGGGTGCTCCGGCAGGCTTCTCACCAGCCCGAACACCTGGAGGACCGCTGTGACCGCCGTACCCGACGAACCGCTTCTCGTGCTGGTCGGTGGCGTGCCCGGCGCCGGCAAGAGCACGTTGCTCGCCCGCGTCGCCGACGACCACCCCGGCGCCCGCGTGCTCGACCCCGACCCGTACCGGCGACGGCTGGCCGCGCTGCTGCCCGGGGTGCCGTACCGGTTCTGCAGGCCGGTCGTCCATACCCGGCATGCCGTGACGACCCTGGGCGCCGTGCTGCGCGGACCGGCGGCGTCCCCGGAGGGCGTCATCCTGGTGCACGACCCGGCGACGCGACCGGGCCGGCGAGAGGCGCTGGCGCGGCTGGCCCGGTCGTGCGGCTGGCGCCCGGTTCTCGTGGTCGTCGACGTCCCGCGCCAGGCTGCCCTGGACGGCCAGTCCGAGCGCGGCAGGGTGGTCCGTCCACGGTCGTTCGCCAGGCACTGGGAGCGGTGGGCGGCGCAGCGGTCAGAGCTCGCAGCCGCGGCCACGCGTCGTCGGCCGCTCGGGAGCTGGGCCGAGGTGCACGTCGTGGACCGCACCACGGCGCTGCCCGCGGTGCGGGGGCTGCTGGGGCGCCGGTCCGGCGACCTGCGCGGCGCCGCCGTCGGCCCCGACGGCGGCGCCCGCTTCGTCCGGGGCCAGGGCCCCGGCCGCGGTCACGAACCGGTCCGGGCCTGCTCTCGCACCGCGTCCGCGACGGCCTCCGCGACCCGGTGGTCGAACACGCCCGGGATGATGTAGGCGCTGTTCAGCTCCTCGGGGCTGACGACGTCGGCGATCGCCACCGCGGCCACGCGGAGCATCTCGGTGGTGATGTCGGTCGCGCCGGTGTCGAGCAGGCCGCGGAACAGGCCCGGGAACGCCAGGACGTTGTTGATCTGGTTCGGGTGGTCGCTGCGGCCCGTCGCCACGACGGCCGCCGTCTGCGCGGCCGCGCGAGGGTCGACCTCCGGCGTCGGGTTCGCGAGCGCGAAGACGATCGCGCCGTCGGCCATCTGGGCGACGTCCTCCCCCGTGAGGATGTCGCCCGCGGACACCCCGATGAAGACGTCCGCGCCCTTGAGGCCCTCCTGCAGCGAGCCGGCGAAGCCGCCGGCGTTCGTGTTGGCGACGATCCAGCCGCGGTGCGGGTCGTCCGTCGGCTCGCCGGCGTGCAGCGCGCCCTCACGCCCGAACGCGACGATGTACCGGGCGCCCTGCGCCGTGAGCAGCCGGATGATGGCGTTGCCCGCGGCGCCCACACCGGAGACGACGATCCGGACCTCGTCCAGCTTCTTGCCCACGACCTTGAGCGCGTTGATCAGCGCGGCGAGCACCACGATCGCCGTGCCGTGCTGGTCGTCGTGGAAGACCGGGATGTCGAGCTCCTCGCGCAGCCGCGCCTCGATCTCGAAGCAGCGCGGCGCCGAGATGTCCTCCAGGTTCACCCCGCCGTACACGGGCGCGATCGCCTTCACGATGCGGATGATCTCCTCGGTGTCCTTGGTGTCGAGGCACACCGGCCACGCGTCGACCCCGCCGAACTCCTTGAACAGCGCCGCCTTGCCCTCCATCACCGGGAGCGCCGCGGCCGGGCCGATGTCGCCGAGGCCGAGCACGGCCGTGCCGTCCGTGACGACGGCGACGGTGTTGCGCTTGATCGTCAGGCGGCGCGCGTCCTCGGGGTGCTCCGCGATGGCGAGGCAGACGCGGGCGACGCCCGGGGTGTAGGCGCGCGACAGGTCGCGGCGCGTCTTGAGCGGCACCTTGGCTGTGACCTCGATCTTCCCGCCCAGGTGCATGAGGAACGTCGAGTCGCTCATCTTCAGCACGTGGGCGCCCTCGAGGGCGTTGATCGCGTCGACGACGCGCTCGCCGTGGCCGGCGTCGACGGTGTCGCACGTGATGTCCATGACCAGGCCGTGGGACGTGGAGTGCGCGATGTCGACGCCCATGACCTCGGCGCCGGCGTCGGTGACGGCGTTCACCACCGTGCTGGTGGCTCTCTGGGACGCGGCGACCTCGACGCGCAGGGTGATCGTGTAGGACGGGCTCGGCTGTGACATGGGAAAGTCCTACCGCCAGCCGAGCTCGGGCGCCACATGGCGCACCACGTTCTCGAGGACGTGCGCGTTGTAGTCCACGCCGAGCTGGTTCGGCACCGTGAGCAGCAGCGTGTCCGCGGCGGCGACCGCCTCGTCCTTGGCGAGCTCCTCGACGAGCCGGTCGGGCTCGCCCGCGTACGTCTTTCCGAACCGGGCCCGGGTGCCGTCGATGACGCCGACCTGGTCGGAGTCGCCCGCCTCGCCGCCGAAGTACGCGCGGTCCCTGTCGTCCGTGATCGGGAAGATGCTGCGGCTCACGGACACGCGCGGCTCGCGCTCGTGGCCCGCGGCCTTCCAGGCATCGCGGAACCGCTGGATCTGCTCGGCCTGGAGCTGGTGGAACGGCACGCCGGTGTCCTCCGTCAGGAGCGTCGAGCTCATGAGGTTCAGACCGCGCTCGGCGGTCCACTCGGCTGTCGCCCGTGTGCCGGCACCCCACCAGACGCGGTCCCGCAGGCCGTCGGAGTACGGCTCGAGCCGCAGCGGGCCCGGCGGGTTGGGGAACATCGGCCGCGGGTTGGGCTCCGCGAACGCCTCGCCCTCGATCATCCGCAGGAACGTCGCGGTGTGGTCCCGGGCCATGTCCGCGTCGCTGCGGCCGTCGGCCGGCGCGTACCCGAAGTACCGGAACCCGTCGATGACCTGCTCGGGTGACCCGCGGCTGATCCCGAGCTGCAGGCGGCCGCCGGCAATGAGGTCGGCCGCGCCGGCGTCCTCCGCCATGTACAGCGGGTTCTCGTAGCGCATGTCGATGACGGCGGTGCCGATCTCGATGCGACTGGTCCGCGCACCCACGGCCGCGAGCAGCGGGAACGGGGAGGCGAGCTGGCGCGCGAAGTGGTGCACGCGGAAGTACGCGCCGTCCGCGCCGAGCTCCTCGGCGGCGACCGCCAGCTCGATGGACTGCAGCAGCGCGTCCGACGCCGTACGTACCTCGGACACCGGCGACGGCGTCCAGTGACCAAAGGACAAGAACCCGATCCGTTTCACGACTCGATTCAACACCCTCAGGGTGATCGGCGGCGCACGATGGCCGGGTGGGCCCGGCGTACGCGACGGCGTCGGGCACCCGGCACAATACGACCGTGCGGATCAGCCTCGACTCCCCCGTGCGCGACGACGTCGGCGCCCTCCTCGACGAGCACCTCGCCGACATGTACGCCACCTCGCCGCCCGAGAGCGTGCACGCGCTCGACCACTCGGCCCTGCTGGCGCCGGGCATCACCTTCTGGACCGCACGGGACGACGACGGCGCGCTGCTGGGGTGCGGTGCGCTCAAGGAGCTCTCCGCGGAGCACGGCGAGATCAAGTCGATGCGGACCGCCGCGAGCGCCCGGGGTGGTGGTGTGGCGTCGGCCGTGCTCGGGGTCCTCCTCGAGGAGGCGCGGGCGCGGGGGTACGGGCGGGTGAGCCTGGAGACGGGGTCGCAGGACTTCTTCGCCCCGGCGCGCAGGCTGTACGCGCGGCGCGGCTTCACGGAGTGCGGCCCGTTCGGCGTCTACGTGCTGGACCCGTTCAGCGTGTTCATGACGATGGAGCTGGCGCCGGGGCTGTGAGTCGGGGCGGTGACGCGGGGCGCGCCCGCCCCGGGGGGGGGGGACGGGGGGGGGGGGCGGCCCCCCCGCGCGGGGGGGGGGGCCCGGGGGCGCCCCTCCGCCCCCCCGGGCCGGGGGGGGGGGCGCCCCCCGGCGGGTTCGAGGTCGGCGACGACCACGGCGTAGTTGTCGGGGGCGCCGGCGGCCTCGACGGCGCCGGCGATCGCCTGCCCGACGGCGTCCGGGTCGGTTCCCTGCACCATGAGGGCCTCGAGCGCGGCGGGGACGATGCCCGCAATCGAAGCTGGAGCCCCTCAGGCGCAGATGGTGAAGCGGAGCAGCGTGCACCCCACCGTGCCCTGGACCAGCCCGATCACCTCGTAGGCGAACCCGGCGAGGAGCACGGCGGCCACGAGCAGGTTGACGATCGGGTAGCGGCGGGCGTCACCTGCACGGAGCGCCGGCTGCAGGGCGTTGGCCGCCCCTGCGAGCACCAGGCCGAGAGTGGCGATCAGCAGCGGCAGCTCGAACGACCACCGTTGCCCGGACCCGAGCACCTCGAGGACGGGTGCGACCCGGCGGGCGATCGTCTCCTGCAGCGCCAGGTACGGCAGCGCGAGCCCGATCGCCGCGGCAGCGCGCCAGTCCACGATCGTCACCTTGATCTTGCCCATGCTGAGCGCCACTCAAACCTCCGACATGTCCCTTTAGTTCCCTTGCGCCCAAGTGTCGGAGACGTCGGCCCGGAGCGCCAGCCCCTCCTGTGATGTCACACGAGCCGGCGCCGGGGCAACGGCACCCGGTCCAGGTCCGACGCGACCGTCAGCTCACCGCCGTACACCGACCGCGCCTCGGCCACGAACTCCCCCATGTCCGTGTACCGCTGCGAGAAGTGCGTCAGCACCAGCGACCGCACCCCGGCGTCGGCCGCCACGCGGGCGGCCTGGAGCGCCGTCAGGTGCCCGTGCTCCTCCGCGAGCGCCCGGTCGCGGTCGAGGTACGTCGACTCGATGACCAGCAGGTCGGCGCCCTCGGCGAGGTCGCCGGCCGCGTCGCACAGGCGGGTGTCCATGACGAACGCGAACCCTTGGCCGGGTCGCAGCACGGACACGTCGTCGACCGTGACCCGGCCCCGTGCGGTCTGGAGCGACCCGTCGCGAAGGAGGCGACCGGCGTCGGGCCCAAAGATGCCTGCGGCCGCGAGGCGGGCAGGGTCGAGGCTGCGCCCGGCGGGCTCGTCGAGGCGGTAGCCGAAGGCCTCGAGCGTGTGGTCGAGGCGTGCAGCGCGCAGGGTCGCGGTGCCGTGCCGCTCCCCCGGCACGCGCGGGACGGGTCCGTCGGCGGCCAGCCCTTGCAGGGCGAGGCGCTCGCGGTGGTGGAACGCGGTCGAGTCGCACAGGGCACGCACCCACCGCGCGCCGGACGCGGGGTAGGAGACGGGCACGACGTGCGGCACGCCGTCGAGGCTGATCCGCTGCACGACGCCGGCCAGGCCGAGGCTGTGGTCGCCGTGCAGGTGGGTGATCGCGATGCGGGTCAGGTCGGTCGCGGAGATCCCGGCGTGGAGCATCTGGCGCTGGCTGCCCTCTCCCGGGTCGAGCAGGATCGCCTCCTCGTCCCACAGCAGCACGTAGCCGTTGTGGTTGCGCGTGCGGGTGGGGACCTGGCTGGCGGTGCCGAGGACGACGAGCTCTCTGCGGGACACGAGCGGAATTGTCTCGCGCGGCGGTGCGCGGCGGCATCAGGATTGTCCGGTGAGCGACACCACCGACCCGGACCTGCGCGCCGACTGCTCGCGCTGCTTCGGGCTGTGCTGCGTGGCGCTCCCGCTGACGCTGTCGGCGGACTTCGCGTTCGACAAGCCGGCCGGTGAGCCGTGCCGGAACCTGGGTCCCGGCTTCGGGTGCACCATCCACGAGCGGCTGCGGGACGCCGGCATGGCGGGCTGCACCGTGTACGACTGCTTCGGGGCGGGGCAGCTCGTGTCGCAGGTGACGTTCGGCGGGACGAGCTGGCGCGGGGGCCCGCCCGAGCGGGCGCGGCAGATGTTCGCCGTCTTCCCGGTGGTGCGCGGCCTGCAGGAGCTCGTCGTGCATCTCACCGAGGCCCTCTCGCTGCCCGGGACCGAGCCCGTGCGGGACCCGCTCGGGGCCGCTCTGCGTCGCGTGCGGCGCCTGACGGGTCGTGGCCCGGACGACCTGGTCGGGATCGACCTGGATCCGCTGCGGGGCGAGGTGGGAGAGCTGCTGGAGCGGGCCAGCCGGCTCGCGCGGGCTCGGGCCTGCGCCGGGTCCCGGACGCGGTCCTACCGCCGTGCCGACCTGGCCGGAGCCCGGCTCGCCGGCCAGGACCTGCGGGGCGCTGACCTGCGGGGCGCGCTCCTGGTCGGTGCGGACCTCAGGGGCGCCGACCTGCGGTCGGCGGACCTGCTCGGGGCCGACGTACGCGGCGCCGACCTCACCGCGGCCGACCTCACGGGTGCGCTCTTCCTCACCCAGCCGCAGCTCGAGGCGGCGCGCGGCGGGGCAGGGACGCGCGTCCCGAGCGGCTTGCGGCACCCGGCGCACTGGGCCGTGCCGGATCCCGCCTGAACTGCGGGGCGATTCATCCGGATCACCCGCTTCCCTCCGTCGCCGGTACATGGCATTCTCGGCCCTTGCGCAGGGGTGCGATCGGTGACGTGGCCGGGAGGAGACGAAGCATGGCGTGGGACCAGTCCCCCGGTGGTGCGCCCAGAGCGTCCGCGCCCGTCCGGTCGTCGCCCCAGTGGTTCCCGCTCGCCTCGCCGGTGCCCATCGCCGTCGGCCGACCCGTGTTCGCCACCGTCGGGCTACGCACGACGGGACTGTCGCCCCGCGAGCACCGGGTGCGCGAGATCGCCGTCGTGCGGCTCGACGAGCGCGGCGGCGTCGTCGACGAGCTGTCCACCACCCTTGCCACCGAGGGGTTGTCACCCGGCCGGCCGGCGGGCCCGAGGTTCCATGAGATCGCGCCGGCCCTGCGCGACACCCTCGCCAGGACCGCCCTCGTCGCCCACCACGCACCGCTGGCGACGCACTTCCTGCGCACCGAGTTCGCCCGCGCCGGCTGGGACGTGCCGACGCTGGCGCACGTCGGCACGTTCGAGGCGAGCCTGTACTACCTGCCCGGAATGCGCCGTCGCACCCTCGTGGACTGCTGCCGCGCCGCGGGGGTGCCGTTCGTCGACGTCCGCTCCGCGATCGGCGAGGCACGCGCCACCGCGGGCCTGCTCGGCGCCTATCTCGACGGCCGCTTCGGCGTGCCCGTGATGGACGACCTCGTCCACGTGCCCGTGCGCGCCTGGGTCGTGGCCTGGCCCGACGCGCCCGTTCGACCGGCGGCACCGCCCGACGCGCCCTCGGCGGGCGCCGGCGACGAGGTGGCGTCCTGGCCGCCCACGGCGCGACTCGTGCGCCGGCTGTCCCGCCTCGACCTCACCGCGCTGCCGGAAGCCCGCGCCCCTCACCTCCGGTCCTACCTCGAGCAGGTCGTCCACGCCCTGGAGACCGGGATGATCACCCGGGCCGGGGCGCTCGCGTCGGGCGAGGTCGCGGCCGCGCACCACGTCACGTCCGACGAGGCAGCCGCCGTGCACCGCAACCTCGTCACCGAGCTGGCCCGCAGCGCCATCGAGGACGACGAGTACTCCCAGGAGGAACGCCAGGACCTGTACCAGGTCGCGGCCATCCTCGGCGTGCCGCAAGGGGTCGTCCTCGGCCTGATCCGCAAGGCGACCCCGGTCGACTTCCCCAAGCTCGAGGAGGAGGGCAGCCAGCGGCCGGCCGAGCCCCGCGGGGCCGGCCCGAAGCAGATCCGCGCCTGGGCCGCGGTCCAGGGGTACCAGATCGAGCCGCACGAGCGGATCCCGTGGTCGGTCGTGCGGGCGTTCGAGGAGGCGCAGGCCGCAGGCCGCTGACCGGGCCGACGCACCTGGACGGAGCACACCCGCGCCGCCGCGTGATCGGCAGTTCGTCGCATGATCGGCAACTCGAACTGCCGACCATGCTCTGAACTGCCGATCACGCCGTCGTCCGACGTCGGGTCAGGCGTCCGGGAACCCCTGCGGGTTCTGCGACTGCCAGCGCCAGGTGTCGGCGCACATGTCGTCGATGCTGCGGGTCGCCTGCCAGCCGAGCTCGCGGTTCGCCCGCGTCGCGTCGGCCCAGAACGCCGGCAGGTCGCCCGGACGGCGCGGCCCGATCTCGTACGGCAGCTCACGGCCCACTGCCCGCTCGAACGCGTGCAGGAGCTCCAGCACCGACGTGCCCGTCCCGGTGCCGAGGTTGTACGCGCGCGCCGGCTCCGTCATGGCGTCGAGGTGCTCCACGGCGGCGACGTGCCCCTCGGCCAGGTCCATCACGTGGATGTAGTCGCGCTCGCACGTGCCGTCCGCCGTCGGATAGTCGGCGCCGTGCACGGTCAGGTGGTCGCGGCGGCCGACCGCCACCTGCGCGACGAACGGCATGAGGTTGTTCGGCACACCCTGAGGGTCCTCGCCGACCTCGCCCGACGCGTGGGCGCCCACCGGGTTGAAGTACCGCAGCAGCGCGACCTTCCACCCCTCGCTCACCGCGGCCACGTCCGACAGGACCCGCTCGATCATCACCTTCGACTGCCCGTAGGGCGACGACGACGAGAGGTACTCGTAGTCCTCCCGGTACGGCACCGGCGCCTTCTCGCCGTACACGGTGGCGGACGAGGAGAACACGAACTTCGTCACGCCGTGCGCGCGCATCGCGTTCACCAGCGAGAACGTGCTGTCGAGGTTGTTGCGGTAGTACTCGAGCGGCTTGATCACGCTCTCCCCCACCGCCTTGTACCCGGCGAAGTGGATCACCGCGTCGACCTGCTCGTGCGCGAAGACCCGCTCGGTCTTCTCCGCATCGGTCAGGTCGAGGGAGTGCACCGGGATCCGCTTGCCGGAGAGCGCCTCCAGCCGCCCGATGACGGTCGGCTTGCTGTTCGAGAAGTCGTCCACCACGACCACGTCATGGCCGGCGGACAACAGGGACAGGACCGTGTGCGAGCCGATGTAGCCGGCTCCGCCAGAGACGAGAACGCGCATACGACAAACCTACCGGTCCGCACCCCTGCGGCGGCGTGCGGTGTCCTACCCTGGGCGCCATGACGGTTCCCGAGGCGCTCGCCGGCTTCGGCCTGGTCGCCCTGCTGCTGACGATCCTGCCCGGACTCGACACCGCGCTCGTGCTGCGCACGGCCATCACCAAGGGTCGCGGCCACGCCTACGCCGCTGCCGCGGGGATCGCCGCGGGCTGCTTCGTGTGGGGCGCGGCAGCCGCCGTCGGCGCGACCGCGCTGCTCGCCGCCTCGCGGACCGGGTACCGGATCCTCACGCTCGCGGGGGCCGTCTACCTCGTGTGGCTCGGGATCGGGCTGCTCCGCTCGGCGCTGCGGCCGCGCCCGGCCGCTGAGGCGGCAGCCGGCGAGCCGGGCGGGGGCATCTGGCGGTCGTTCGGCACCGGCGCGCTGACGAACCTGCTCAACCCGAAGGTGGGCGTCTTCTACCTGGCCACGATCCCGCAGTTCGTGCCCGACGGTGTCAGCCCGCTCGCCATGGGCGTCGCCCTGGGGGCGGAGCACAACCTCATCGGGCTGGCCTGGTTCACCCTCCTGGTCACCGCGACCGGCTTCACGCGTCGCTGGCTGTCGGGCCGCACCGCCCTGCGCGTGGTGGACGGCGTCACCGGGACCGTGCTGGTCGGCTTCGGCGCGAAGGTGGCGCTCGAGGCACGCTGAGCGTGGAGGTGCCCTGACCACGGCCGATACCCTGCACGCGTGGCGTACACCGAGCAGCGCACCGACCGGCAGGGGCGCAACGTCTGGATCGGCCGGTTCCGCATCGACGGCCGCCTGCGCAGCACCCGCCAGTTCTCCGCCCGCCGCGACGCCCTCGCCGAGGCGCGTCGCCAGGAGGACGCCGGCAAGCACGCCGAGTGGGTCGACCCGGCCACCGCCCGCATCTCCCTGGCCGAGTGGTTCGCCGCCTGGCAGGCCGGTCGGGCCGACCGTGCGCCCCGCACCCTCGAGAGCGAGCGCGAACGCTTCCGTTCCCTCGTCGCCCCCGCCTTCGGGGAGGTCCCGCTGCGCCGCGTCACCCACGAGGACGTCACCCGGTGGGCGGCCACCATGCCCGCTCCCGGCACCGGCGAGGTCGCCTCACCGGCGCGGCGCCGCGACGCCGTCCGCCTGCTCGTCACCCTCCTCGACGCCGCCGTCGACGCCCGCAGGCTGCGGACCAACCCGGCCCGGACGCGGTCGGGCAAGGTGGGCGCCCTCCCCCGGGCGCCGAAGACGAAGCCGCACCGCTACCTCTCCCACGAGCAGCTACGCCGCGTCGCCGACGCCGCGGGCGACGGTGCGGGCGGCGCCGCCCGCACGCTGATCCTGCTCGCCGGCCTTACCGGCCTGCGCTGGGGCGAGGCCAGCGCGCTCACGATGGCCGACGTCGACCCGCTGCGCCGCCGGATCCACGTCACCAAGGCCTACACGCGCCTCGACGACGGCACGATCCTGCTCGGCGACACCAAGACCCACGCACGCCGCGAGGTCCCGCTGCCCACCACGCTCGCCGAGGCGCTCGCGGCGCAGGCAGCGGGCCGTGGCCCTGGCGACCTGCTGTTCCCCGGCGCCCGGGGTGGTCCGGTGCGCCGCGAGAGCTTTGATCGCGGCTCCTTCCGGCCCGCGGTCCACGCCGCGGGCGGCGCGGTGAGCACTCTCCAGGGGGCGCTCGGCCTGCCGGCGAGCGGGGTGTACGACGACGGGCTGGTCGCCTCGGTGCGTCGCCTCCAGTCGGCTCAGGGGCTGGCTGCGACCGGGGTGTGCGACCCGGGGACGTGGGGCGCGGTCGCCCGGCTGGACCGGGACCGGCGAGAAGGGCTCACACAGGGCGAGAAGGTCAGCCGGACGCGGCTGCTCGCCGTCCTGGGCCGCACGACGCTCGGGCCGGGCGCGGAGGACTTCGCGCCGCTCACGCTGCACGACCTACGGCACACCGCCGCCTCCCTCGCCATCGCGGGCGGCGCGACGGTCAAGGCGGTGCAGCGGCTGCTCGGGCACGAGTCCCCGGTGCTCACGCTGTCCACGTACGCCGGCCTGTTCGAGGACGACCTCGACCGGCTCGGGGAGTCGATGTCGGACGCGTTCGACGCGGCCGTCCCGGGGCAGGTCCCGCGGCAGGTCACGGGCGGCTCCGGTGCAGCGGCTGCACACCATGTGCTCACTGACGGACCGATCAGGGCCTCCGTGATCGCTCTCGCGGCCCAGAACTGAGCCGTTCCTGAACTCTTTGCACACCCGCTTTAGGAAAGCGGGTGTGTAGGGTTCGCGGCTCGAAAGTAGTGGGAGGAGTGCGGTACTACTACGACTACCCGTCTGTTATCTGGTAGTTTGCGCGGTGTGACGACGATGATGAGCGCCCTGACCGCGACGCCGGACGCAGACGAGCCCGCTGGGTCCCGAACCACTGACACGCTCACGACCGACGCCGGCGCTGCAGCCGGCGTAAGTCCCGCGCGCACGACGGACCGCGACCGGGTGTTCGAGGCGGCCGAGGCCATCGCCGCCGAAGGGGGCTCCCCCACCGTGACGCTCGTGCGCGAGCGTGCCCAGTGCTCGAGCGCGTCCGCGACCAGGTTCCTGCGGGAGTGGCGCGAGCGGCGGTCGGCCCGTGCTGAGTTCCCGGCGGTGCCGGAGCCGGTCCGGGCCCTTGCCGACCGCAGCATCGCGGCGCTGTGGGAGGCCGCGGTGAGCACGGCTCAGGCAGAGCACGCCTCCGAGCTGCAGGCCGTCCGGGCGGAGGCCGACGTGGCGCGTGGCGAGGCCGACGGGCTGTCGGAGCGCGTCGACGCGCTCGAGCAGGAGGCCGGCCGGATGCGGTCCGAGCGTGCCGAGGCGGTGGCTCTCGCGGAGCAGGCTGACGCGGCACGGTCGACGGCGGACGGCGAGCGGGACGACGCCCTCGCCGCTGCGGCCCGCCTCGAAGGCGAGCTCGCCGCGACGCGAGACGCTCTCGAGGAGGCGCGCTCCGGCGTCGGACAGGCGCGTCAGGAGGCCGAGCGGGCCGTGGCCGAGGCTCAGGCCCGGGCCCGGGAGGCGGCCGACGATGCGCGGAGCGCGGTCGATCAGGTGCGGGCAGCGGCTGAGGCGGCGACCGCCGGGCTGCGGGAGGCGCTGGCCGACGCGCGGTCCGCCGCGGAGGCCGCCCGGAGCGAGGCCGGGCGGGTGCGCGGGTCGGTCACGGCGGCCGAGCGGGAGCGGTCAGCCGCCGTCGCGGCCGCGGCGCGGCTAGAGGGTGAGCTGTCGGCCACGCGCGACCTGCTCGCGGCGACCCGGGAAGAGCTCGCGGACGTCCGCGCCCTGGCGGGCGAGGCCGAGCGGGCGCGGGGTGCCGCGGAGGCCGGTCGCGCGGCGGCCGAGGCCCGGCTGGAGCTCGCCGGGTCCAAGTAGGGGCGAAACGCCGTCGCTAGGCGGCCAGCGCGTGACCGATCGCCCGGACCAGGCCCGTCGTGTCGATCGCGCCCTGCCGGTACCGGGTGACCACCTCGGCGAGAACCTCGCTGATGTCCCGCGCGCTGCGGGGCGTTCGGGCCGTCGCACGCCAGATGTCCCGGTCGAACACGCGGGTCCTGCGCGCCGGCCCGCGGTACAGGCGCCCGGCGAGGCGCGGCTCCGTGGGTCCGACGGCGGGCGCCGGGCCCAGGTGGACGGGCCCACCCTCGGCGCGGGCAGCCCGGGCGGCGGCGGCGACCACGCTCTCCGCGTCCCGCAGGGCGGCGAGCCGTGACGACCGGTATCGGGCGCCCGGGTTCCAGCGCGACGCGAGATCCGACTCCTCGCTCCGGCGCACCCCGGCGGGTGCGCGGACGGGAGCCGCCGGAGCCGTCACCGGAGGCGCCGCGGGCGCAGGAGGCGGCGGCACGGGGGCGTGTGCCGCCTGGTGCGCGGCGGGCTCAGCAGCGGTGTTCGTGGCGGGCTCCGCAGTCGCAGCCGCGTCCGGCAGCGTGTCGGCGGCCCGGGGCGGGGCCTGCGCTGCCTTGAGGGTGGCGACGATCACGGCGACGTCGTCGAGCGGCTGCTCGGCCGCAGGCTCCGCCGGCGTCGGGCCGCTCGCGCCCGGGTCGTCCGCCGCCTGCTCGGGTGTGGCGTCCTCGTGCGCGTGACCGTGCTGCACGTCGTCCTGCTCCGTCACGTGACCACATCCCCTCGTCGCGACCGGCCAGACCCTCGGTGCTCGATCGGCCCGTGCTGTTCTGCCCGTATCGTCCCGCAGAGGTTCGCCCCTGGGCAAGCCGGACCTCAAAGAACGGTCAAGCCCAGGGCGGCCCGTTCAGCGCAAGAGGTCGAGGAAGCTCGGGGCGGTCGCGAACGGGTCGGCGGGGCCGGCGTTCTCGCGCGCCGCGACCCGCTCCGCGAGGGCCCGGCCGGCGCGGTCGATCCGCTGCGGGAGCGGGTTGACCGAGTCGTCACGACCGTCGTGCTGCGTGGCTCCGGTGGCCCAGTCGTCGGTCGCGGCGAAGACCGACGTGCTCACGACGTCGGCCCGCAGGTAGGTGAACAGCGGCCGCACGGAGTACTCGAGGGCGAGCGAGTGGCGGGTGGTGCCGCCGGTCGCACCGAGCAGCACGGGCATCTGGCTCAGCGACTCCTTGTCGAGGATGTCGACGAACGACTTGAACAGCCCGGAGTACGTGGTGGTGAACAGCGGCGTCACGGCGATGACGCCGTCGGCCTTCGTGAGGGCGTCGACCGCTCGGGCCAGGTCGCCCGTGGGGAACCCGGTGAGCATGGCGTCGATGATCGCGTGCGCGTGGTCGCGCAGCTCGATCTGCTCGATCGTCACGGTGTGGCCGAGGAGCTCGAGCTCGCGGGCGGTGGCGGCCGAGAGGCGGTCCGCGAGAAGGCGCGTGGAGGAGGGCTGCGAGAGCCCGGCGGAGACGACGGCGAGCGTGCGCTGGGTGGTCATGGGGTGGTCCTTTCCGGATCGGGGAGCGTGGCGGGCCGACGGCGGCCGGGCGGCCGGCCGCCGTCGGGCGGAGCGATGTTCGTCGCGCGGAGCGATGTTCAGAGGCCGAAGGCGCTGCCGGCGTTCGCGTGCCGGCCGTCGGCGTTCTCCTCGGCGCGGCGGCCCGTCCACCTGTCCTCGGTGCCGCCGACGTGCGCGGCACCCTGCTCGCCGGCGGCGCGGGCGGCCGCGACGCGCTCGGCGTGCGTGGGCGGGTTGAGCGGCACGTCGTCGGACGGACGCTTGGCGTCGACGATCTTGCGGAGCTCGGGCACGACGTCCCCGGCGAGGAGGTCGATCTGCTCCAGGACGGTCTTGAGCGGCAGGCCGGCGTGGTCGATGAGGAAGAGCTGGCGCTGGTAGTAGCCGATCTCGTCGACGAAGGCCCCGTAGCGGTCGATCACCTGCTGCGGCGAGCCGACGGTGAGCGGCGTCTCGCGCGTGAAGTCCTCCATCGACGGGCCGTGGCCGTAGACGGGCGCGACGTCGAAGTAGGGCCGGAACTCGTTCCAGGCGTCCTGCGAGTTCTTCCGCATGAACACCTGGCCGCCGAGGCCCACGATCGCCTGGTCGGCGCGGCCGTGGCCGTAGTGCTCGAACCGCTGGCGGTAGTACTGCACCATCTGCTTGGTGTGGGTCATGGGCCAGAAGATGTTGTTGTGCAGGAAGCCGTCACCGTAGTACGCGGCCTGCTCGGCGATCTCGGGGCTGCGGATCGAGCCGTGCCACACGAACGGCGGCACCCCGTCGAGCGGGCGCGGCGTGGAGGTGAAGCCCTGCAGCGGGGTGCGGAACTTGCCCTCCCAGTCCACGACGTCCTCGGTCCACAGGCGGCGCAGCAGGGCGTAGTTCTCCACGGCCAGCGGGATGCCCTGGCGGATGTCCTGGCCGAACCACGGGTAGACCGGGCCGGTGTTGCCGCGGCCCATCATGAGGTCCATGCGGCCGTCGGAGATGACCTGGAGCATCGCGTACTCCTCGGCCAGCCGGACCGGGTCGTTGGTGGTGATCAGCGTGGTCGCGGTCGACAGCGTGATGTTCTTGGTGACGCCCGCCAGGTAGCCGAGCATCGTGGTGGGGCTGGACGCGACGAAGGGCGGGTTGTGGTGCTCGCCCGTGGCGAAGACGTCCAGGCCGGCCTCGTCGGCGTGCTTGGCGATGGTCAGGATGTCACGGACGCGCTCGGTGTCGTCCGGGGTGTGGCCCGTGGTCGGGTCGGTGGTGACGTCGCTGACCGTGAAGATCCCGAACTGCATCGTGTGCTCCTGGGTCGTTCCCCGTGCGGCCCGGTCGGCCGCATCCTTCTGGTCCATGCTTTTGCATGTACGAGGGCTCTAACCGAGCGAGGCCCCCGGATGTTCCCGCACCCCGGTTCCGGGTGTTTCCGCGTGATTTCCCGCACATTGCGCCCGGTTTGCCCGAGTCCGCGTTTGCGTGGGAGGCCGTGACGCGTAGCCTGGTCAGGCGCTCGCAGCAGGTTTGTTGTACCCGCTGCAACACCACGCCTGAACGCCCAGCGGAACCAGCCTCGCACGTCTCGTGCCGCAGGCAGGGCCGTACCGGCCACGACGCACACGACCCGGCCCGGAACATCCGCAGGGGCCCGTGCGTTGGTAAGACGGACCTTTTCTCGACACCCTGGAGGACGACATGGCTGACCGCTCCCTGCGCGGTATGAGCATCGGTGCCAAGAGCATGGAGTCCGACGAGGGCGTGGACTTCGCCCCGCGGTTCCAGGCCTACTACGACTGCCCCAATGGGCACACCATCATCCTGCCCTTCTCGACCGATGCCGAGGTACCCCCGGTATGGGAGTGCCGTTGCGGCACGGAGGCGCTGCTGCGCGACGCCGAGCGTCCCGAGCCGAAGGCCACCAAGCCGGCCCGCACGCACTGGGACATGCTCCTCGAGCGTCGCACGGTCAAGGAGCTCGAGGAGCTTCTCGACGAGCGGCTGGAGCTGCTGCGCGCCGGCAAGCTGCGCCGGAGTGCCTGAGCCGGAGCGGAACCGCAGGCTCGGGCACTGACAGGCTCCGCCTGACAGATCCCCAGTCTGAGCGACCGACCTCACGGACGGCCGGCACCCGCAAGGGTGCCGGCCGTCGTGCTGTCCGGACCCTCGTCGTCGGCACCGGCCACGGCCGCGCGTGCGGAGCGCCGCCCGCGGGCGTGCGCCACGACGCCGGCGACCACGAGCAGGGCCCCGAGCCCGCCGGCAACCCACCCCGGCCAGTAGCCCGCGACGACCGCGGGCGTGAGCGTGCTGCGCAGCGGCAGGGCGGCAGCGAACGTGTCGTGCGTGAACAGCTCGGTCGTGTGCAGGAGCGTCCCGTCGGGCGCGATCACGCCGGACACCCCGACGGTCGAGATCTGCACCGTCGCCCGCCCGGTCGTCATGGCCTGCATGCGGGACATCGCGAGCTGCTGCGTGGACTCGGCGGTGAACCCGAAGGACGCGTTGTTGGTCTGCACCACGAGCACCTGGGCGCCGCGCTGCACGGCGTCGCGGATGATCTCGTCGTAGGCGACCTCGAAGCAGATGATCGTGGCCAGGCGGATGTCGTCCTGTCCGGCGCGGCTCGGGACGTCGATGACGGCGGGCTCGGTGCCGGGCAGCATGTCGGTGGTGACGCGGTCCACCTGGTCGGAGAGGAGCCGCGCGAACGAGCGCATCGGGATGTACTCGCCGAACGGCGCGGGGTGCTGCTTGGCGTACCGGGCGGTGACGCCCTGCCCCGCCTGCCACAGCAGGGACACGTTGTACCGCCCGCCGGTCTCGGGCCACTCCTGCGCGCCGACGAGGATCGGCGCCTCGACCTCCTCAGCAGCGGCGTCGAGCGCGGTGGCGACGTCCCGCGTGGTCTGCGGGTCGAGGTCGGAACCGTTCTCGGGCCACAGCACCACGTCGAGCTCGCCCGCGAAGTCGTCGGCCAGCTCGTAGGTGCCCTCGAGGTGGTTGTTCAGCACCTCGGCGCGGTTCGCGAACGACCCGAGGCCGGGTTCGCCCACGTTGCCCTGCACGGCACCGGCCCACAGGACGCCGTCCTCGGCGAGGTCCTGCCCGGCGTCGAGCACGTTCGTCCCCTCGGGGCCGCCGACCGCGCCGGCGACCTGCGAGGTGGGCAGCGGCAGCACGAGCGGTCCGACGACGAACGCGGCGCCCAGCACCGCGGCCGTCAGGGGCGCGCCGAGGCCCGCGGGACGACGGCCGCGGGCGACCTGCGCCGTGTGGGCCACGGCGAGCGCCAGCAGCACGCCGGTGGTCGCGACGAGGAGCGTCACCAGGGTGGGGCCGCCGAGCCAGGCTGCCCTGCCGAGGGGTGCGTCGACCATCGTCCAGGCGAGGCGGCCCCACGGGAACCCGCCGAACGGGATCTCGGCGCGCCACTGCTCGACGGCGGTGAACACCAGGGCGAACGCGGCCGCCTCGGCGAGCCACGCCCACGCCCGGGCGGTCGGGCCCCAGCGTCGCAGCGCCCGCCGCGCCCAGGTCCACAGGGCGCCGAAGGCCGCGAGGAACGCGGCCTCGAGAATGCTGAGGGCGATCCACGGGACGAGAGCCGTCCCCTCGTGCGCCCACCAGATGTGCGGCGCGAAGAACGTGAGCCCGAACAGCAGTCCCGCCAGCGCGTTCCACCATGCTCCGTCGCGGCGTAGCGCGGCCCACAGGAGCGCCACGGCCGCGAACGCCGCGGGCCACCACGCCACGTCGGGGAACGCGGCCCACAACGCGACGCCGCCCAGCGGTGCGAGGAACAGGGACACCAGCCGGGACGGCTCAGGAGTGTGCACGAGGACACCCTAACCAGTAGTCGGAGGGGGTGGTGTCAGTCGAACGTGTCGTAGAGCACGACGCCGTCGCGCACCGTCTGCAGGCACTCGGGCTCGCCGGCGTCGGGCGACAGGTCGGGCAGCAGGGGCTGGCCCGCGCGCGCCTCCTCGCTCCACGACGTCAGGCGGCCGGGAACGCTCTGCACGGCGAGGCGCTCGGCGCGCCACACGGCGAGGTGCGCGGGCGAGCCGACGCGCAGCTCGCCGACAGAGTCGTGACCGGCCATGCGCCACCCGCCGCGGGTGTGCGCGCGGAACGCCGCCCGGGCCGAGACCCGCTGGTCCGGGTCCTCGTGATTCATCGCGGCCCGCACGCCCGCCCAGGGGTCCACGGGCGTCACGGGCGTGTCCGACCCGAACGCGAGGGGCACGCCCGCGCCCGCGAGGTCCGCGAACGGCAGGAGCGCCCCGGCCCGCACGGCGCCGAGACGGGAGGCGTACATGCCCTTCGTCCCGCCCCAGGCGGCGTCGAACGCGGGCTGCAGCGACAGGCTCACCCCGTGCAGCAGCAGGGCGGCCAGGGCGTTCGCGTCGACGAACAGCGCGTGCTCCACGCGGTGCCGCGCCGCGCGCAGCGGGCCAGGGCCGTCGACCTGGGCCGCGACCTGCAGGCCGAGGATCACCTCGTCCATCGCGCGGTCGCCGATGACGTGGAACCCGGCCTGCCGGCCCACCGCCGTCACCGCCGAGAGGTGGTTGGCGATCTCCTCGGCCGACAGGTACAGCTCGCCGTACCAGGCCTGTCCGGCCGGGCCGGCCATGAGGTCGGAGTAGGGCGCCCGCAGCGCCGCGGTGCGCGACCCCAGGGAGCCGTCGACGTTCAGGTCGCCGCCGATGCCCGTCAGCCACGGCAGCTCGGCCAGCAGCGCCCGCGCGTCGTCCGCCGTCTCGCACAGCTCGCCGCGGTACGCCACGACGTGCGGCAGTCCGCACTCGGCCGACGCGGTCAGCTCCATGAGCTCGGTCAGGCCCGCGCGCGTGTCGACGTGCGGCGCGCTCATCTCGTGCACGCTCACCACGCCCTGCCGTGCCCACGCCTCCAGCGCCCACCGGTACGCCCGGGTCCGGCGGACCGGGGTGACGTCCTGCGCCAGGTCCCGCACCACGTGGTGCGCGTCGACAGTGACCAGCCCGTCCTCGGACCAGCCCGGCAGCCCCTCGGCTCCCGCCCGCGCACCCAGCGCCGACGACACGACCGCCGAGTGCACGTCCACCCGCGCCGCGTACACCGGCCGCCCGCCGCACGCGGCGTCCAGCTCGCTGCGCGTGAAGGCGCGCCGCTCCGGCCACGAGAGCTCGTCCCACCCGAACGCGAGCAGGACCTCCTCCCCCGACGGGTCCTCCGCGGCCAGCTTGCGGGCGCCCAGGTGGAGCGCCGCGAGGGCGTCCGCCAGGGAACGCACGCCGGCGCTCGCGGACAGGTCCACGGACTGCCCGGACAGGCCGGTCTCCATGGTGTGCACGTGGGCGTCGACGAACCCGGGGGCGACGAGGGCGCCGTCGAGGTCCACCACGCGGTCGGCGCGGGCGGCCAGGCCGGACGCGGTGTCGTCCGAGCCGATCCACGCGACCACGCCGTCGTCCACCAGGAGGGCCTCGGCGAACGGGTCGGCAGGAGAGTGGACGACGCCACCCCGGTACAGGATCGAACGCGCTGGCTGACTCACGGATGGACTTTACGTGATCAGAGGCTTGAGTACGCGACCACGCCTCGCAGCACCGCGTCCTGCGCCCGCCGCGCCGTGTTGCGCAGGCCGGCGCTGGGCGCGGCGGCAGCGAGCTGGTCCAGCACGTCCACGACCTGCTTGCACCAGCGGACGAAGTCGCCCGCGGCCAGGTCGGTCCCCCGCAGCACGGCGTCGAGGCCCTTGCCGGACGCCCAACGGTGCACGGGGGCGACGAGCCCAAGGTCGAGCTGGCCGGTCGCGGTCAGGCCGTGCGCGTCCTCCAGGTCGTCGACCTCGGACCACACGCGCTGGGTCTCGTCCAGCGCGAGGGCGAGGCGGCCCTGCGGCCCGCCGGGCACGTACGGCTCGCCCGGGTCCTCGCGACGGCCCTGGAACACGACCGCGGACACGACGGCGGCCAGACCGGCCGCGTCGAGGCCGTCCCACGCGCCGCGGCGCAGGCACTCGGCGAGCAGCAGGTCGTTCTCGGCGTACAGGCGGCGCAGCCAGCGGCCGTCGTCGGTCACCCGAAGGCCGCCGGTGCCCGACGGCGCAAGGGCCGCCGCCTCTCCCCGGGCCGCCGTGGCGGCCCCCGTGCGCTCCAGGTACCCGAGGCGCAGCAGCACGTCGCACGTGCGGTCGAAGGTGCGCGCGATCGACCCGGTGCGGCCTTCGACGCGGCGCACGAGCTGGTCGTGCTCCTTCTTCAGGCGGGTCCACCGCTCGGCCCACCGGGCGTGGTCGTCCCGCTCGGGGCAGGAGTGGCACGCGTGCGCGCGCATCGCCTTGCGCAGGCGCGACAGCTCGGCGTCGGACGCCGCGTCGGACCGGCGAGCCGCGTGGAGGCCCGGGCGGCCGCCCGAGCCGGGCGCGTCGTCGTCGGCCAGCGCACCCAGGGCCGCGCGCATGGACGAGGCCAGGTCGCGTCGCTCCTCGGGGCGCCGCGGGTTGAACGCCTTCGGGATGCGGACCGTGGCGACCGTGCGCAGGCCGCCCGGGGCGTCGGCAAGGGTGAGCTTCTTGACCTGCCGCTCCTGCGTGAGCACGGTCGGGCGCGGGCCGTCGAACCCGCCGGGCTCGCCCGGCTCGAGCACGAGGACGTAGCCACGCCGCCGCCCGGCCGGCACCTCGACGACGTCGCCGCGGCGCAGCCGCTCCAGGGCCGTCACGACCTCCGCGCGCCGTGCGCCGCTGACCGCGCGCGACAGGTCCTTCTCCCGCTCGGCGATGGCCTCGCGCAACGCCATGTACTCCGCGAAGTCGCCGCGGTCGCACGCCATCGCCTTCGCGTAGCCGTCGAGGGCCTCCGCGTGCGCCTGCGCCTGCTTGGCCAGGCCGACGACGCCGCGGTCGGCCTGGAACTGGGCGAACGACGTCTCCAGGACCTCGCGGGCCCGGTCGCGCCCCACCTGCGCCACCAGGTTCACCGCCATGTTGTACGTGGGCCGGAAGCTGGACTTCAGCGGGTACAGACGGCGGGACGCCAGACCGGCCAGCGCCACCGGGTCGAGCGCCTGGTGGTCGACGACGACCGCGTGCCCCTCGATGTCGATCCCGCGGCGCCCCGCACGGCCCGTGAGCTGCGTGTACTCGCCGGGCGTGACCGCGACGTGCGCGGAGCCGTCCCACTTGACGAGCTTGTCGAGCACCACGGACCGCGCCGGCATGTTGATGCCGAGCGCGAGCGTCTCGGTCGCGAACACGATCTTGACCAGACCGCGCGAGAACAGCTCCTCGACCGTCTCCTTGAAGACGGGCAGCATGCCCGCGTGGTGCGCCGCGACACCGCGCGACAGCGCCTGCGACCACGACCAGTACCCGAGCACGTCCAGGTCCTCCGGCGGGATCGCGGCCGTGCGCTGCTCCACCAGCAGCCGGATCTCGTTCTCCTCCTGCGCGTTCGTCAGGCGCAGGCCGGCCTTGAGGCACTGCTCGACGGCGGCCTCGCACCCCGCCCGGGAGAAGATGAAGTAGATCGCGGGCAGCAGCCCGTCGGCATCCAGCGCGTCGATCACGGCGAAGCGCGGCGGCGTGCGGCGATGCCCCTGCGGAGGGGTGGGGCCGGCCGGGCGCCGGCCTGCCGGGCCGCGGAACCCGCGGTCGCCCCGGCCCTGGCCCCGGCGCCCGTGGTCGCCCGGCCGGTTGCCGCCCTGCCCGGACCGGAACGCGACCTGCAGGTCGGGGTTGATCGGCGGGTTCACGCCCGGGTCCGTCGGGTCCACGTGCCCCGCGTACAGGTCCAGCAGGCGCGGGGTGCCGCGCGGCTCCGGCGCCGACATCAGGACGTGCTGCCACAGCGGCACCGGCCGGCGCTCGCTGACGACGACGGCGGTGTCGCCGCGGACCATCTCCAGCCAGTCGCCGAACTCCTCGGCGTTCGAAACGGTCGCCGACAAGGACACGAGCTGCACGTCGTCGGACAGGTGGATGATCACCTCTTCCCACACGGCGCCGCGGAAGCGGTCGGCGAGGTAGTGCACCTCGTCCATGACCACGTACGCGAGGCCGTCCAGGGCCGGCGAGCCGGCGTACAGCATGTTGCGCAGCACCTCGGTGGTCATGACGACCACGGGCGCGTCCCCGTTGACGGTGGTGTCGCCCGTCAGCAGCCCGACGTTCTCCGCGCCGTGCCGGCGCACCAGGTCGCTGTACTTCTGGTTGCTCAGCGCCTTGATGGGGGTGGTGTAGAACGCCTTGCGGCCACCCGCCAGCGCCAGGTGCACCGCGAACTCGCCGACGACGGTCTTGCCCGCCCCGGTGGGAGCCGCGACGAGCACGCCGCGCCCCTCCTCGAGGGCCTCGCAGGCCAGGACCTGGAACTCGTCCAGCGTGAACCCGAGCTCCTCGCGGAACCGGTCCAGCTCGGCGGCCGAGCTGCCCGACATCTTGTCCCGGGCGGCCCGCGCCTGTGCGGCGGCGTAGCGCTCGGCGGGGCTGAGCTGCGTCATGCGCCCAGCCTACGGGCGCCGACGCCGCTCATCCGACCGCGATTCGGGACCCCTAGGCCGCGTCGGCGAACCGGCGCTCCGCGCGGCGGTCGTTCAGCAGCGCGACGCCGACGGCCGCAAAGTACAGCACGCAGATCGGCAGCGCGACCAGGATCATCGTCAGCGCGTCCGGCGTCGGCGTCATGATCGCGGCGAACGTGAAGGCGATCAGGATCGCCCACCGCCACGCCTTCAGCAGCGTGCGGCCCTGGAGGATCCCGGCGAGGTTGAGCACCACGAGCACCACCGGTGAGACGAACGCGAGGCCGAACGCGAGGATCAGCCGCATCACGAAGCTCAGGTACTCCTGGGCGTTGTTGAAGTTCGAGGAGCCCTCGGGGACGAAGCTCGCGAGGATCTCGACCGCGTGCGGCAGGACGAGCCACGCCATGAGCCCGCCGCCGACGAACAGCGGCACCGACGCACCCACGAACGTGAAGGCGAACCGGCGCTCGCGGGACGTGAGCCCTGGCGTGACGAACGCCCAGACCTGGTACAGCCACCACGGGCACGTCACGAAGACCGCGAGGAACAGCGCCGCCTTGACCTTGATGTCGAGGGCGGACGCCAGTCCCGTGAAGTTCAGGGTGACCTGAGCGCCGGTCGACTCCGACGCGGCTCGCAGGGGTGCCTGCAGGGCTTCGAGCAGCGGGTCGTACAGCATCCAGCCCAGGACCGCGCCGACGACGAGCCCGAGGGCGATCCGGACGAACCGCTTGCGGAGCTCCAGCAGGTGTTCGAGCAGGGGCATGCGGCCGTCGACCGGCCGCGAGGTAGGTGCCACGCGTCAGACCTTGGGAGTGTCGTTGTCCTTAGGGGCGGTCTGGGGCGTGCTCTGAGGTGCGCTCTGGGGTGCGGCGGTCGGGGCAGCGTCCGTCGGGGTCGCGTCCTTCTTGTCGTCGCGCAGGTCGCTGATCTCGTTCTTGAAGATCTTCATCGACTGGCCGATGCCCTTGGCCAGGCCCGGCAGGCGGTTGGCCCCGAAGAGCAGCAGGATGACGGCGAGCAGAACGATCCAGTGCCACGGCTGCAGTGCGCCCATGGTGACTCCTCTTCCGGTGTTTCGGTGTATGCCCGATCCTACGCAGATCCTGCCGCCTGGGAAGAAGCCGCCCGTAGACAGCGACGGTCCCCGCCCGCGATGCTTCCGCCGTGCTCACGTTCCGCTGGCATCCGGCCCCCGTCCCCGACCACCTGCGGGTCTCACAGGTCTACGGCTGGTGCTTCGCCGACTGCGGTCGCGTGCTGCTGCGCGACGACGCCGGCAAGATCGGCATGCCGGGCGGAAAGCCCGAGTCCGGGGAGTCTCGGCTGGAAACCCTGCACCGCGAGTGCATGGAGGAGGTCCAGATCACGATCTCCCGGCCCGTGTACCTGGGCTACCAGGAGGTCACGCCCGACGACGGCGCCGAGCCGTACGCCCAGCTCCGGTACGCCGCCCGGATCGAGGAGTTCCTGCCGCGCGCCGTGGACCCCGACAAGGGCCGCATGTACCGGCGGCTGCTCACCCCCGTGCACCGGGCGCCGGCGCGCCTCGACTGGGGCGTGCCGAACCTGCTGCAGGCGGCCGCGGCGGCGCTCGTCGCGGAGCGTGAGCTGGGCTTGGACCCGAACGGGACGCCGGAGGACGACTACCGGGACTGAGCCGAGGCTCGTCCGGCTGTCCCGGGCTTTCCCTACCGGATCTCAGAGCGCTCGGGCGGTGTCTCCCACGCCGACCCGGGGGGGGGGGGGGGGGGGGGGGGGGGGGGGGGGGGCCCCCCCCCCCCGGCCGCGGGGGGGGCGCCCCCCCCCCCCCCTCCCCCCCCCCCCCACCTCCTGGTCGGCGGAGTGGGCAGGATGCTGACTGTCCACAGACTCGGCCCAGCGGGCAGCGGGATGCGCCACGATGTGATGATATCGACCATCATGAGACATCCAACACCACTACCCCGGGCGCTCCTCGAGGAGGCACTGCGCCACGGAGGCGTGGTCGGCGTCGCGCAGTGCGATCGGTACGGCGTCGACAAGTTCCGCCGGCACCGGCTGGTCGCGAGCGGGCGATGGACGCGCTTGACCCAGGGCACCTACCTCACCGACGTGGTCCCGACGGGCGTCCACGAGCTCGACCTCGCGCGGCAGCGCGCAGCGTGGTCGGGGTCGTTCGCGTTCCCAGGGGCGATCGTCGTGGGGGCGGCAGCGCTCGTGCTGCACGGGATCAAGGGCCTGCCGCGTACCGTGACGCCGGAGGTCGCCCTGCCCGACGGCGCGCGGGCGCGTTCCCGCGACGGGATCGTTGTGCGGCAGTACGACGCCCGCATGCGCGTGGTCGACGTGGCGGGGCGGCCGGTGGCCGCACCCGAGTGGGCGTTTGCGCAGGCCGCTCCCCTCCTGCCTGTCCGCGAGCTGGTCTCGGCGATGGACTCGGCCGCGAACAAGGGCGTCATCGACGACGTCGGCCTCGCCCGGGCCCACGAGATCGCCAGGGGCCGCCGCTGGATCAGCCGCGCACACCTCGCCTGGCAGGCGTACGACGGACGGGCCGAGTCGCCGCCCGAGACGCACGCGCGGCTGATGTGCAGGGAGGGCGGCATCGGTCCGGACGACCTGCAGCGGGAGATCTTCGACGCGCGCGGCCGGTTCCTCGCCCGGGCGGACCTGGCATGGTTCCTCGGCGGGGACCACGACGCCGGAGCCGACCGGTGGCTGCTCGTGGAGATCGACTCCGACGAGTTCCACACCTCCGCCCAGGAGGTGCGCGCCGACGCCGTGCGGCAGAACGGGCTCCTCGCAGTCGGTCGTCACGTCCTGCTGCGGTACTTTGCGCGGCACCTGCGCGACGAGCGGTCCGTCGTCGGGCAGATCCGTTCGGTGCTCGACGCCGAAGGCTGGGTCCCCGGCCGGTCGCTGCCGCCGGCCTACCCCGTCGTGATCGTGCGGCGGCGGGCCGTCTGACCCCATGTCTCCCGCGCCGACCAGGAGACCCCGCGCCCAGCCCGCCCCGCCGGCGGGAGACTGAGTCCATGGCGACGACGAGTGCGGGCCTCCTGCCCTACCGACGACGGCCCGCCACCGGGCTCGAGGTTCTGCTCGGCCACATGGGCGGGCCCTTCTGGGCCCGCAAGGACGCGGGCTCGTGGACGCTGCTCAAGGGCGAGATCGACCCGGGTGAGGACCCTCATGCCGCGGCGCTGCGCGAGGCGAGCGAGGAGCTCGGGATGGCGCTACCGCCGTCGTCGGGCCCGGACATCGAGCTGGGCGAGGTCCGCCAGCGCGCGGGCAAGACGGTCCTGGCCTGGGCGCGCGAGTGGCCCGAGCCCGGACCCGACCTGGAGCAGATCGCCAGCAACACGGTCGAGGTCGAGTGGCCTCCGCGGTCGGGGCGACGCATCGAGGTCCCTGAGATCGACCGCGTCGCCTGGCTCGAACCCGACGACGCACGCCGCCTCGTCGTAAGCGCGCAGGCTGCGTTCGTCGATCGTCTGGAGGACGCCCTGGCGAGGTGAGTCCGTCAAGGTCGTTCGGAGGGAAGGCCCCGGGCCAACCTCACTCGTTGAAGTGCTTCCACTTCTGCCACGTCGCCTCGTTGCGGGCCCGGCGGGCACCGCGCCGCTCTGCGCGGGCCGCGCGCTGGGCGGCGACGCGCTCGTAGTGCACCGTCATGTCGTCGAACAAGGTCGGCAGGGGGACCGACGACGTCTCCGCCGCCCGGGCGATCGCCTCGCCGACCCGGTCGCTCGCCCGGGCGGCGACCTCTCCTGCCCTGCTGAGCTCCTCCAGGAGCGCCTTCGCCTTGCGCCACAGGTCGCGGGCAAGGAAGGCCGCCCCGACGAGGGTGCCCACCACCAGCAGCGTCCACACCCAGAACCACATGGGCGAAAGCCTAGGTGGGATCACGGGCCCTCGCTCCCGGGTCGCCTCTGATCGTGACCGGACGGAGACCGTAACGGGTCAGTTCCGGGTCAGTTCCGGGTCAGTTCCGGGTACGCGTCCAGGGCCTCGCGCGCCGCGGACCGCACGTCCTGCGCCAGGTCGGCGGGCGCGACGGACCGCACGTGCGGGGCCAGCTCGAGCAGCAGCCGGCGCAGCCAGGCCCGGTTCGTGACCCGCAGCCGCACCTCGAACGTGCCGTCGGGCAGGTTGCGCACCGACTCGACGGGCACCTCCTCGGCCACCCACCGGGCGCCCGACGAGAGCACGAGCGTCGCGACGGGCGCGTCCACCCCGGCGAACAGTGCCGCGAAGTCGACCTCGCCCGACACGTCGTGCTCCTCGACGGGCATGCCGGTGTCGACGGCGTCGAGGATGCGGTCCACGCGGAACGTCCGCGGGCCCACCGCCCGGTGGCACCACGCCGCCAGGTACGCGTACTCGTCCTGCGTGTGCAGCCGTACCGGGTCGACCTCGCGCTCGCTGACCACGTCCGCCGACGTCACGTACCGGATGCGCAGCCGGCGCCCGGCCGCCAGCGCCGCCGAGATGACCGTGACGACCTGCGGGTCGCCGCCCGGGGCGAGCCGCACGTCGACGGCGTTCGCCGCTTCCCCCGTGGCGTCCGTCAGCTTCGCCAGCGCAGACCGCACCACCGCGGACCGCTCCGGGTCCGTCCGCACGGCGTCGGACGCGGCCATGGCCCGCAGCGCCGCGACGAGGGCGACCGCCTCCCGGGTGCCGAGCCGCAGCGGCCGCGTCATGCCGCGCGCCTCCGTCAGGTGCACCACGCCCCGGTCGATCGACTCCGCGTCGAAGTCGAGCAGGTCGTCCGGCCAGTACCCCGGCGTGCCCGACACCCACAGGGAGTCCACGTCCGCCAGGATCTGCCGCGGCGTCACCCCGAACCGCGCGGCCAGGTCCTCCACCGGCACCGGTCCCGCACCCTCCAGGTAGGCCACCAGGCCCAGCAGCCGCAGCAGCCGCTCGTCCGCCCGCTCAGCCACGGGTCGCCTCCTCGTTCGTACCAGTACCGGTGCTCGTGCCCGACGCCGGACCGGTCGCCCCGGTAGCGCCTGTCGCCACGCCGGCGGCCGCGTGCAGCCGCCGCAGCACCTCGGCCCGCAGGTCCGCCGGCTCCAGCACGACCACCGCCGCCCCGTACCCCGCGACCTCGTCCGCGAGGCCCGACCGCCCCCGGAACGGCACCTCGACGACGTCCCGCGCAGGGGTACCGGGAACACGCGGGGGGACGAGCCCGGCGCCCTCACCCCACGAGGTGTCCTCGCTTCGCTGCGGTACCTCGCGGGGGCCCCGGGGCTCCGACACGACCTTGCCCCGCGCCCGCAGGGCACCTGCGCGCTCCGGGAGGATCGCCAGCACGGCCGTGCGCACCTCCCCCGACGCCTTGCCCAGCATCGCGTCCGTGTCCAGGTCTCCCGGGATCTCGTACGCCCCGGCCGGGCCGAAGATCTTCACCCGGCCCTCGACCCGCGACAGGCGGAACACCCGCGGCGCGCGGCGCTCACGGTCGAACGACAGCAGGTACCAGCCCCCGCCCCGCGCGGCGATGCGCCACGGCTCGACGTGCCGCGTGCGCACCTCGCCGGTCGACGCCGCCCGGTACGTGAAGGACACCGCCCGCCGCGCGTCGATCGCCTCCAGCAGCGGCCCGTACGCCGCCCCGACCGCACGCACCCGGGGCGCGAGGCCCGCCAGCGCGTCCTGCGCCGCGTCCCCCGCGCCGGCAGCGCGCAGCTTCGTCATCGCCCGCGCGATGTCCGTCCGCAACGTCTTGTCGGCCCAGAACTGCGCCGCGAGCGACAGCACGCCCAGCTCCGCGGGCGTCAGGTCCACCGGCGGCAGCGCGTACGCGTCCGGGTCGATCCGGTATCCGAGCTCGTCCGTGTGGCCGCCACCGCCAACCGTCGCGATCGGGATCCCCAGCTCGCGCAGCATGTCCTTGTCACGCTCGAACATCCGCTCGAAGGCGTCGTCGCTGGGGGCGCCGGTATAACCGGCCACGGCAGTGCGCACCTGCTGCTTCGTCATCGCCGCGTTCGTGTTCACGAGGGCGATGACCAGGTTGAGCAGGCGCTCGGCGGGATTGAGGTCCTCGGGCATCGGGACAACGGTAGCCTCACCTGGTGATGACGTGGCGTATCGGGACCGTTCTGTCCACAGGCAAGTCGTGGCGCGGTGCCCGGGAGCTCGACGTCGCCCTCGACCGCCCCCTGCCCGGCCGGCCCGAGGGCGACGGACCCGCCACCGTGCGCGCTCTCGCCTACACCGACCTCGTCGGCGACCCCCGCCCCGGCGACGCGGTCCTCCTCAACGTCACTGCCCTCGCCCGCGGCCTCGGCACCGGCGGCTACGCCCTCGTCGTCGGCCCCGCCGCCCGCACCGGGGCGGACCTCCCGCCCGACCCCGCGCCCGGCCCCGGCCACCTCGTCAAGGCCCGCTACACCCCCTTGCAGACGATGGTCCTCGGCGTCGACGAGCAGGAGTCGCCCCACCACGACCTCCTGCGCGACGCCGACAGCCTCGACGCCCTGCCCGTCGTCGTCGCCGACCTGCACTCCGCCCTCCCGGCCGTCGTCGCCGGCGCACGCCACGCCGCGGCGCTCGCGGGCCGCCCCGCTCCGCGCGTCGCGTACGTGATGACCGACGGCGGTGCCCTGCCCGCCGCGTTCTCCCGCACCGTCGCGACGCTGCGCGACGCAGGGTGGCTCGAGGTGTGCGTCACCGTCGGCCAGGCCTTCGGCGGCGACCTCGAGGCCGTCACGGTGCACACCGGCCTGCTCGCGGCCCGCCACGTCGCCGGCGCCGACCTCGCGGTCGTCGCGCAGGGGCCCGGCAACCTCGGCACGGGCACCCGCTGGGGCTACTCCGGCGTCGCCGCCGGTGACGCCGTCAACGCCGCCGCCACCCTCGGCGGGCAGCCCGTCGCGTCCCTGCGTGTCTCCGGCGCCGACGCCCGCGACCGCCACGTCGGAGTCTCCCACCACTCCCTCACCGCCTACGGCCGCGTCGCCCTCGCGGCGGCCGACGTCCCGGTCCCCGCCCCCGCCGCGGACGTCGAGGCCCTGCCCGGCTGGGGCGCGCCCCTCACCTCCCGCATCGCGGAGCAGGCCCGCACGCTCGGCACCGAGGGAGGCGGACGCCACCACCTCGTCGACGTCGTGGCCGACGCCGCCCTGGTCGCCACCCTGCGCACCTCGCCCGCCGCCCTGCGCACGATGGGGCGCGACCTCGACGCCGACCCCGCCTCGTTCGTCGCGGCCGCCGTCGCCGGCGTGCACGCCGCCCGGCTCGTCTGGTCCCGGGCATGAGGCTGCCGGCTTCCGTCCGGACCGGCGCCGCGCTGCTGCTCGTCGCCCTGGTCGTCGTCGCGGCCGCCGTCACCTCACCCTGGCGCTTCCAGATCGACGGGGCCGTCCCCGTGCCGTCCATCAGCCTCGGGGCGCCCGGCGCATCCTTCTCCCCGGCCCCCGAGGGCGAAGAGGGGCGCCAGGACCCCGGAACGGGCATCGAGTGGCTCTCCCTCGTGCTCGGCGTCCTCGCCGTCGTGCTCCTCGCGCTCGTCGGGGTCGCGATAGCCCGCCGCCTGAACGCCCTCAACCGGGACTCCACGAAGCTCGAACCCGACGACCTCGACACGGGCGACACCATCCTGGACACGCCCGACGACGCCGTCGACCTGCCCGCCCTCCAGGACGCCGTCACCCGCGCCCTGCTCTTCATGGACACCCACCCCGCACCACGCAACGCCGTCGTCGCCGCCTGGGTCGCCCTCGAGGAAGAAGCCGCCCGCCAGGGCACCGACCGCGACCCCGCCCAGACCCCCACCGAGTTCGCCGGAGTCCTGCTCGACCGGACCCCCGCACCGGCCGACGCCGTCGGACGCCTGCGCGACCTCTACCACCTCGCCCGGTTCACCTCCCGGCCCGTCACCCCCGACCAGGCCGCCGGCGCCCGCCAGGCGCTCGCCGACATCGCCAGCGCCCTGGAGGTCCGCTCGTGAGGCCCGCCCTGCGCGTCGCAGGCACCGCCGTCCTGTCCGCGGCCGCCGCGACCGCGGCCGCCTGGACCGGCCTGCTCGACCCCTGGCACGCGTTCGCCGCCGGGGGCCTGGTCACCACCCTCGCGATCGTCTGGACCGCGACCGGGACCCCCGTCGACGACCCCGCCTGGCCCCGCCGCACCGAGGAGGTCCGCCCCGGCGGCCGCCACGACGTCTCCGACCTCGGCTGGTCCACCTTCGGCCGCGACGGTCGCGTCACCGACCGCGTCGTGTACCGGGTCCGGGCGCTCGCTGACCGGCGCCTGCGCCTGCTCGGCGTCGACCCGGACGACCCGGCCCAGCGGCCCGAGGTCGAGCGGCTGCTCGGCGCCCGCGTCCTCGCCCAGATGACGTCCAGGCAGCCGCCCACCGCGCGCTCCCTGCAGGCGTGGCTCGACGCCGTCGACCGGCTCGCACCCGAGAACATCCACCACCCCCGGAGGAACCCGTGACCGACCCCGCGCCGCAGCCCGTGAGCGGGTCTGACGTCTCCGTCCTGCCCGTCCCGGAGGTCGCGGCGCTCGGCCGGCGCATCCTCGCCGAGGTCGGCACGGCGGTCGTCGGCATGACCGATTCGCTCAAGATCGCGCTCGCGACGATCCTCGCGGGCGGCCACGTGCTGTTCGAGGACGTGCCCGGCCTGGGCAAGACGCTCGCCGCGCGGTCGCTCGCCACCGCGCTCGGGCTGGAGTTCGCGCGCCTGCAGTGCACGCCCGACCTGCTCCCGGCCGACATCACCGGCTCGTCGGTGTTCGACCCGGCGAGCCGCACGTTCGAGTTCCGGCCCGGGCCCGTGTTCACCGGCCTGTTCCTCGCCGACGAGATCAACCGCACCGCGCCGAAGACGCAGTCCGCGCTGCTCGAGGCCATGGCGGAGCGCCAGGTGTCGATCGAGGGCACCAGCCGCCCGCTGCCGCGCCCCTTCCACGTGCTGGCCACGTCGAACCCCGTCGAGTACGAGGGCACGTACCCGCTGCCCGAGGCGCAGCTCGACCGGTTCATGGTGCGGCTCGCCGTCGGCTACCCGGACCGGGAGCAGGAGGCCGAGGTCCTCGTCCGGCGTCTCGCGCGCCGCCAGGAGGCCGCCCCGGTGCAACGCGTCGCCGACCCCGCGACCGTGCTCGCGATGCAGGCCGGCGTCGAGGCCGTCCCCGTCGACCCGGACGTCGTGCGGTACTGCGTCGACCTCGCCGCAGCGACGCGCGGGCACTCCGCCCTCGAGGTGGGCGCGTCCCCGCGCGGCTCCCAGAACCTCCTGCTGCTCGCCCGCGCGGTCGCCGTCCTCGAGGGCCGCGACTACGTGGTCCCGGAAGACGTCAAGCGCGTCGCCGTGCCCGTCCTGGCCCACCGCCTCACGCTCACCCCGACCGCGTGGGCCTCGGCGCTGCGCCCCGAGACGATCGTGCGCGACCTGCTCAGCACCGTCCCGACGCCCGCGACGGTGCGGGCCGAGCCATGAACCCGTCCGGCGGCGACGGGGTGCCGTGGCCGCGGCGGGCCGACGACGACGCCCTCCGCTGGCGACCCACCTCGGCGCACACCGCGGCGGTCGTGGCCGGCGTCGTGCTGCTGGGCATGGGCATCGCCGCCGGCCGCGCCGACGTCGCGCTGCTCGGCGTGCCCGCGCTGGCCGCAGCGGTGTGGGCCCGCGGGACCCCGCCCGGCCGGCTCGTGCAGGCCCGCCTCGACGAACCCGAAGGCCCCACGCACGCGGGAGAGCTGCGAGCAACCCTCCGCCTCGACGCGCCCGAGGGCGCCGGCCTCGCGCACCTGCGCGTCACGGCGCCCGGGCACCGGGAGACCCAGGTCGTGGTGCGCGCGGCCGACGCCGGCGGGTCGCGCCCCGGCGACACGTCTGCCGTCGGGCGGAGCCTCGACCTGAGCCTCGCGTCCGTGCGGACCGGCCCGCAGGAGACGTTCACCGTCGGGCTGCGCGCCTACGGGCCGGCGGGCGTGTGGGAGCAGACGCCGTCGGACGCCGCCGGGCACAGGCGCCTGGTCCTGCCCGGCGCGCAGCCCCTCGGCCGCCTGCCCCTGCCCGGCCGGCTGCGCGGCCTGACCGGCCCGCACACCTCACGCCGCCTCGGCGACGGGTCCGAGCTGCGCGACGTGCACCCGTTCGCGCCCGGCGACCGACTGCGCCGCATCGACTGGCGCGCCACAGCCCGCCGATCCCCCGACCTCGACCCGCTCTACGTCCGCCGCACCTACGCCACGGCCGAGGCGACGGCGGTGCTCGTCGTCGACTCACGGGACGACGTCGGCCCCGACGTGCGCACCTGGCGCGGCTACGGCACCCAGCGCGTCGACGAGCCGACCTCGCTCGACCTCGCCCGGCACGCCGCGGCGTCCGTCGCGACCGCGTTCGTCGACACCGGCGACCGGGTCGGCCTCGAGGACCTCGCCCGACGGCGACGGCCCCTGCCGCCGGCATCAGGCCGTCGCCACCTGCGGCGCGTGCTGCACGCCCTTGCGCTCGCGCACCCGGTCGACCAGGCCACCGTCCACCGCGTGCGACCGCCCCAGGTGCCCGCCGACGCGATCGTGTACCTCTTCTCCACCATGCTCGACGACGAACCGGTCCGGCTCGTGCGGACCTGGCGCGAGCTCGGGCACGAGGTCGTGCTCGTCGACACCCTGCCCGACGTGCACGCCGTCGCCGAGACGCACCTGCGCATCGGCTGGCGGATCGCCCGCATGGAGCGCGACCTGCGCATCGAGGCCCTCGCCAGCGAGGGCGTGCCCGTCGTGAGCTGGGCCGGATCCCAGCGGCCCCGCGCCGCGGTGCGGCTCGAAGCCGTCGCACGACAGGCGACCAGGAGGCCGCGATGACCTCGCGAGCCACGACGAGGGAGCGCCGATGAGCCGGCCCCTGACAGGACGCACCAGGCTCGCCGACCGTCCGCTGCCCCGCGTCACCGTCGAGACCGGGCCCACCGTGCCCGGCTGGGCACTGCGCGTCGCCCTCGGCGCCGCAGCCGCGCTCCTCCTGGCCGGCGCGGGCGCCCGCACCGAAGAGCTCAGCACCCTGCTGGTCGTGCCCGTCTCCCTGGCGCTCGTGACCCTCCTCGTGGTGCGGCCCCGGCCCGCCGTCGTGGGCGTCGTGCTCGTCGCGTCCGGCGTACTGCTCCTCGGGTCCTCGCTCGCACCCTTCGACCCGTGGGCGCTCGTCCTCGCACCCCTCGCGTACCTCGTCACGCGCCTGGCCTGGTGGGCCGACCACGTCACCTCGTCGGCACACGCCGAACGGGCGGCGCTCGCGGCGTGGTGGCGGCGCGACGCCGTCGTGGTCGCGGGGACGCTCGGGCTGGGGGCCATCGCCCTCGTCGCGTCGGGGGCCTCCGTCGCGGTGGGCGTGCTCGTCGGCGGGATCGCCCTCGTCCTGCTGGCGAGCCTCGTGCTCCAGGGTCAGGATGGACGGGTCTGAGCAGATCCGAGGCACACCCGAGGAGGCTGTCGTGTCCGCCAAGAAGTCTGGTCCCCTGCCCCGCTACACCGTCCCGTCGCTCACCGTCGAGCAGGGCGCGCAGGTCGCGGAGATCCTGCAGGAACGCCTGAACTCGCTCAACGACCTGCAGCTGACGCTCAAGCACATCCACTGGAACGTCGTCGGGCCGAACTTCATCGCGGTGCACGAGATGCTCGACCCTCAGGTCGACAGCGTGCGGCTCATGGTGGACGCCATCGCCGAGCGGATCGCCACCCTCGGCGTCGCGCCCGTCGGGACGCCCGGAGCGCTCGTCGCCGCCCGCACCTGGGAGGACTACCACCTGGGCCGCGCCACCGTGATCGAGCACCTGGGCGCGCTCGACGAGGTGTACGAGGGCGTCATCGAGTCGCACCGCAAGGCCGCCAAGGACACCGAGCAGCTCGACATCGTCACGAACGACCTGCTCATCGGGCACCTGCACGATCTCGAGATGTTCCACTGGTTCGTCCGTGCGCACCTGGAGTCCTCGGCGGGCGTGCTGTCGACGGAGGGCGCCACGACGGAGCTCGAGGCCGCCCGCAAGGCGAGCCAGGGGGACCGGACCACGAAGGCGACGAAGGCGACGAAGGCGCGCTGACGTCGGTTTCCGGAGGGCGGGGCCGCACGCTAGCCTCGCCCGCGTGACCGACGACGTTGTGCAGCCCACGATCCGCCCGTACCGGCCCGGCGACCGCGACGCGGTCGCGGAGATCTGCGTCCGCACCGCCGCGGGCGGCGGCGATGCGCGCGGCCTCTACTCGGACGACCTCCTCATGCCGGAGGTCTACGCCCTGCCGTACGTGGACCACTCCCCGGAGCTCGCCTGGGTCGTCGTCGCGCCCGACGTGGGGGCGGCGCGCGACGCCGACCCGGCCGCCGAGACGCTGAGCGTCGCCGACGGCCGGATGGTCGGCTACGTGATCGGCGTCGCCGACACCGTCGAGTTCGCCGTGTGGTGGGCGCGCGAGTGGGCGCCCGGCTTCGTGGCGCGGCATCCCGCGCCCGGGGTTCCGACGGGCCGCGACCCCCGCTACAAGGAGGCGGACCTCCTGCGGGACGGCGCCGACGCCACGCGCCTGACGAGGGGCCTCACGCCCGAGGAGCTCGCCGCCTACCCGGCGCACCTGCACATCGACCTGCTGCCCGAGGCGCAGCGGCTCGGCCTCGGTGGCCGGCTGCTCGACACGCTCCGGGAGGGGCTCGCCGCGCGGGGCGTCCCCGGGGTGCACCTCGGCATGGACCCCGCGAACGTCGGGGCGCGCTCCTTCTACGACCGCTACGGCTTCGCCGAGCTGCCCTCCCACCGCCCGCACTCGCCGCTGCTGGGGATCAAGACGGCCTGAGCGTCGCCGGGCGGGGGCCGGGCCGGCTCACTCCTCGGTGACCCACGCGCGGCGCACCTGCTCGAACCGCGTCGGCAGGGGCGGGCGCAGCGCCCCGTAGCGGGCGTTGGTCCGGTGGGCGAACCGGCGCCACGACAGCACCAGCCCCTGACGCGTGATGGGCAGGCCGCTCGCCACCGTCGTCCCGTTGTCGTGCGTGTGGTGCACGGTGAGCAGCAGGGCGCGCGGGACGGAGCCCTCGAGCTCGGCGGCGAGCTCCTCCCGGACCACCATCCAGTGCCGGATCACCAGGACGACCTCCGGCGGCAGCGCGTGCCGGCGCTCGGTCAGGTGCTTGCCGTGCCGCACGAGGACGCTGCCCTCCCCCGCGCGCGCGGCGGTCGGGCCGAGGTCGAGGTCCTCGACGCGCAGGCGCAGCAGGTCGCCGTACCGGGCGCCCGTGGACCGCACCAGCCCGGTGATGACGGCCAGGCGGACCGTCTCCGGCTTCGTGCCCGGCCGCAGCGCCTCGACGGACAGCTCGCGCCACACCCACTCCGCCTCCTCGAGCGTGACCGGCGGCCGCGGGTACCGAGCGACCCCCTCGTCCGAGCTGACTGGTGAGACGACGTCGTTACTGGTCATGGGTCTAGTGAAGCGCTTGGCACACTATTTATCCAGGGAGACACGCCGGATAGGCTCGACAGGTGAACCTGCTCCCTGCCCTTCCCGGGACCCTCGCCCGGCCGGTGGACCACGAGCTCGTCGTGAAGAAGTCCCGGTTCCTCGCGCACCTCGCGCCGGTGGCGAGCGTCGGCGAGGCGGAGGCCGTTGTGGCGCGGGTCCGCAAGGAGATGTGGGACGCCCGGCACCACTGCGTCGCCATGGTGATCGGTACCCACGCCGACCAGCAGCGCTCCACCGACGACGGGGAGCCCTCCGGCACCGCGGGCGTGCCCATGCTGGAGGTGCTGCGCCACCGCGACGTGACCGACGTCGTCGCGGTCGTCACGCGCTATTTCGGCGGGGTCCTGCTCGGCGCTGGCGGCCTGGTCCGCGCCTACTCGGGCTCGGTGTCCGAGGCGCTCGACGCCGCGGCCGCCGCCGGGCTGATGCTGCGCCGCGAGGTCCTCACCGAGGTCACCGTCGCGGTCGCCCACGCCGAGGCAGGCCGCCTCGACAACCTCCTGCGCGACTGGGCGGCCGGCCACGGCGCCGTCGTGGGCGAACCCTCCTACGACGCCGTGGCGCACCTGCGCCTGCTCGTCCCGCCCGCGCACCTGCAGGAGCTGCACGACGACGTCGCGGCCGCCACCGCGGGCACGGTCACGCCCGAGACGGGCGCGGACCGCGTGGTGGACGTCCCGGCCTGACCACACGGCTCACGACCGGGCGACCGCCGCCGCGCCGCCCGGGATCAGATCCCGTCCGGGCCCACCGTCGCGCCGTCCGGCACGCGCGCCGGCTCGCCCGTGTCCTCCAGCGCGGCCTTGCCCGTCGCCACGACCCCGGCGCCGAACGTCCAGTCCCCGCGCACCGTCAGCGACTCGGCGTCGGTCAGCGACGGCGCACCCTCAGCAAAGCGCTCGCTGAAGCCCCCGACGAGCTTGTAGTGCTTCGGGTCGAGGTCCACGAGCGGCGCGGGGCCGGTTGCGACGAGGCGGTAGTCCTCGCTCAGCTCGTACACGTCGGACCGCAGCACCAGGAGGTCGTTCGTCGTCTTGACGGGCAGGAACCGGGACCGCTCCACCTCGATCGCGACGGCGCCCTCGAAGACCGCGACGGCCGCACCCATGGCGGACTCGATCTGGATCACCTTCGGCGACGTCGGGTCCGTCGGGTCGACGGTCTTCTCGTTGCGGATGAGCGGCAGCTCCAGGACGCCACCGGTGCGGTCGAGCTCGGCCGCGAGCGACTCCAGGTCGAACCAGAGGTTGTTGGTGTGGAAGTAGCGGTGTCTGGTGGGGTCGAGGGAGACCTCGAGGTCGTCGGGGTGGGTCTGGGCGGTCTCGCGCTGGATGATGCGTCCGTCGGCCTTGCGGACGACGAGCTGGCCGCCCTTGACGTCGGCGGGGGTCTTGAGGCACATCTCGGCGGCGTAGGGGGCGCCGGAGGCAGCGAACCAGGCGGCGATGGTGCCGTCGGGCGCCGCGCCGAGGTTGTCGGAGTTGGAGATGGTGGCGTAGCGGAAGCCGGCGTCGAGCAGGGCGCGGACGACGCCGGAGGCGTGCAGGGCCGCGTAGAGGTCGCCGTGGCCGGGCGGGCACCACTCGAGCGTGGGGTCGGCGGGCCAGGAGACCGGCTCCAGGGTGTCGGCGAGGAGCTTGGGCTCGCGGTTCTGCAGGAAGTCCGAGGGCAGGCCGTCGACGGCGAGGTCGGGGTGCTTCGCGAGGGCGGCCAGCGAGTCGGCCTGCGTGCGGAACGAGTTCATGAGGAGCAGCGGCAGGCGGGCGCCGGTCGCCTTGCGCGCGGCGCGCACCTGCCCGGCGATGACGTCGAGGAACGTGAGCGTCCCGCCGTCGGCCACCTCCCGGACGGGTAGGAGCGACTTCGCCTTGTCCATGCCCATGGAGGTCCCGAGGCCGCCGTTGAGCTTGATGACGGCGGTGCGGGCGAGCGCGTCGGCGGCGTCCTGGGGGCTGACGGTGAGGTCGGCGTGCCGGGGCAGGTCGGGCAGGGGTTCGACGTCGGCCTCGCGGACGAGCCCGGTCGCCCCTGACTCCAGGAGGCCGTAGAACCGCGTGAACGTCTCGATGGCGGCCTCGGCCACGCCCGCGTCGGACATCTTCTGGCGGGCGTGCTGGAGCCCCGTCGCACTCGTCATGCGGCCAGACTATTCGAACCGGGTGGGATCCCCCGCACCTGTCCGGACCACCTCGGGGTAGCCCTCGGACCAGTCGACGACGGTGGTCGGCACGGTGCCGGCGTCGCCGCCGTCGACCACGGCGTCGAGCACGTGGTCGAGCTCCTCCTTGATGGTCCACCCGTCCGTCATCGGCTCCGTCGCGCCCGGCAGGATGAGCGTGGACGACAGCAGCGGCTCCCCCAGCCCGCGCAGGATCGCCTGCGCGACGCGGGAGTCCGGGATGCGCACGCCCACGGTCTTCTTCTTGGGGTGGGCGAGCCGGCGCGGCACCTCTGCCGTCGCCGGGAGGATGAACGTGTAGGGACCGGGCGTGACGGCCTTGATCGCCCGGAACGCGTTGTTGTCCAGCTTGACGAGCTGCCCGAGCTGGGCGAAGTCGGAGCACACGAGCGTGAAGTGGTGCCGGTCGCCGAGGCCGCGGATCGTGCGGATCCGGTCGGCGCCGTCGTGGTACTCCATGCGGCAGCCGAGTGCGTACGACGAGTCCGTGGGGTACGCGATGAGCGCGTCCCCGCGCAGCAGGTCGACGACCTGACCGATCGTGCGCGGCTGCGGGTCGGTCGGGTGCACATCGAAGTACCGGGCCATGCTCGCGAGCCTATGCCCGGTTTGCGGTACTCGCCGTCTCCGGGGCGCCCAGCGCCCGGCGCAGCTCCGCGGTGCTCGCGTTCCCGCCGGTGCAGACGACGCCGACGCGCTGCCCTGCGTAGCGCTCGGGCTGCCCGACGACGGCCGCCAGGGCGGCAGCCCCCGCCCCCTCGGCGACGGTGCGGGCGGCGGTCAGGTAGAGCGCCTGGGCGCGGGTGATGTCGTCGTCGGTGACGAGGACGAAGTCCGCGAGGTGCGCCCGCAGGACCTGCTGCGTGAGGGCGAACCCGGTGCCTGTGGCAAGGCCTTCGGCGCGGGAGGCGTTGGGGCGGGACAGGAGCTCGCCGGCCCGCCACGAGTCGTGGGCGGCGGGCGAGGCGGCGGACTGCACGGCCACGACCTCGACGTGCGGTGCGACGGCCGACGCGACGAGGCATGCGGCGGCCGCCCCGGAGCCGCCGCCGACGGGCACGACGATCGTGTCGAGGTCTGGGGCCTGCAGGAGCAGCTCGAGGTAGAGCGTGCCGACCCCGGCGACGATCGCGGGCTCGTTCGCGGCGCCGACGAGCCGGGCGCCGGTGCGGGCGGCGAGCTGCTCGGCGTGGGCCCGGGCGTCGTCGAAGGTGGCGCCGTGCAGCACGACGTCGGCGCCGAGGTCGCGCACCGCCCGCAGCTTGAGCGGGTTGGGGTCCCGCGGCATCACGATGGTGCACGCGGTGCCGGTGTGCCGGGCGGCGTAGGCGACCCCCTGGGCGTGGTTGCCCGTCGAGTAGGCGACGACGCCGTGGGCGCGCTCGGCGGGGCCCATGGTCAGCAGGAGGTTGGGGGCTCCCCGGGCCTTGAACGCGCCGGTGTGCTGCAGGTTCTCGTGCTTGACGACGACGCTCGCGCCGGTCGCGCGGTCGAGGTCGGCGTACGTCGCGACGGGCGTGTGCACGACCAGGCCCGCGAGCCGGGACCGGGCGGCGAGGACGGCGGCGAGGGTGCTCATGGTTCCCAGCGTGCGCGCACCCCGACCCATAGGTCCAATACCAGTTCATGCCGCTACCGATCGATGGAGCCGATAGGTAAGCGGTAGGCTGGACACATGTCCGCCGAGCTCGACCTCACCCGCCTGCGCGTGCTGGCCGCCGTCGCCCGCACGGGCTCCGTCACGGCCGCCGCGAAGGACCTGCACTACGCGCAGCCGTCCGTGAGCCACCACCTGAGCCGCCTCGAGGCCGAAGCCGGGATCCCGCTGCTGCAGCGGGCCGGCCGCGGCGTGCGGCTGACCGAGGCCGGGCGCCTGCTCGCGACCCGCGCCGAGGAGATCCTCGGCCGGGTCGAGGGCGCGCGGCGTGAGCTGGACGCCCTCGCCGGCCTGCGGGCGGGCCGGGCCCGCCTGGCCGCGTTCCCGTCGGCCCTGGCGACGCTCGTCCCGGACGCGATCACCCGGCTCGTGCGCGACCACCCCGGCCTCTCGGTCGGGCTCGTCGAGGCCGAGCCCCCGGAGGCGGTCGCGGCCCTCGCGTCTGGCGACGTCGACGTCGCCCTCGTCTTCGAGCACACCGACGTGCGCCACACCCGATCGGTCGAGGACCTGTCGCGCTTCGAGGTGACCACCGTGCTGGACGAGCCGGTGCACCTGGTCGGCCCTGCGACGTCGGGCACGCCCTCGACGGGCCCCGGAGGGACCACCGGCGGGACCACCGGCGGGACGGTCCCGGCGATGCCCGGGGGGATGGCCGGGACGAGCCTCGTCGACCTCGCCGATGCCGACTGGATCGCCGGGTGCGAGCGCTGCCGGGCCGACCTCGTGGCGCGCTGCGGCGCCGTGGGCTTCGCCCCGCGGATCGCGTTCGAGACGGACGACTACGTGGCGGTGCAGGCCCTCGTGGCCGCCGGGACAGGCGTGAGCGTGCTGCCGGACCTCGCCCTGCGCGCCCACCGCCATCCCGGCGTGGCGACCACTCCCCTGGCCGGCGCCCAGCGCAGGGTCCTGGCACTCACGGTGGGTGAGCCGGCGCCGCCAGCGCGCGAGCTCGTGCGCCGCCTCGTCGCGGCGGGCCATACCCTTCAGGAGTGACCCGGGCGACACCCGGACCGGATGTTTCGGGCAGGCAAAACCTATGTGAAGGTGCCAGTCCAATAGCCGGAATGTCTCGCCAGGGGGTTTCGGTCCCCTGAGCACCGTGGCACCATTCGGCTCGTGCACCTCATCCGCGAGTTCACCCCGGACGCCTACGAGTTCGCGCTGTCGTCGTGGTCCTGGCTCGGTGTGGAGGACAAGGTGCCCCGCTTCGCGTCGTGCTTCGGCGACATGTTCCTGGAGTCCGCCCAGGGGTGGTGGTTCCTCGACACCGTCGAGGGAACGCTGGAGATGTGCTGGACCAGCATGGACGAGATGTTCGCCGAGCTCGAGAGCTCCGAGGGTCGTGCCGAGTACCTCCTCGAGGAGACCCTCAACCTGGCCGTCAGCGGTGGCATGCAGATCGCCGACGACGAGGTCTTCGCCTTCCTGCCCCCGCCGGCCGTGACCGGCACGATGTCGGTCGACAGCCTCGCGCCGCTGCGCTTCGCGATCGCGGCGAACCTCGCCGGCCGTATCCACGGCGAGCTGCGGGGCATCGTGCCCGACGGCGGCGTGCCCGCACTCGCCGCGAGCATCGTCCCGGCCGCGGCCCACGGCCAGGACGGGTTCCCCCTGCCCGGCCACGACGCCGGTGGCTACGGATCCGGTGGCGGCTACGGGGACAACGGCTTCGGGTCGAACGGGTTCGGCGACAACGGCTTCGCCGGGTACGGGTACGCGGCACCGGTGCCCGCGTCCGCCGTCGCCCCGGCAGCGACCGCGACTCCGGCCGCGCCCCGCCATGGATCGCACTTCGCGGCGGACCAGGTCTACGACCAGGAGCAGGACCCGCACCCCGGCACGTACGGGGCACCGCAGCAGCAGGGCTGGCCCGCCTGGACGTGAACCACCCGACCGCGAGACGGGCGCCCGACGCGCCTGTCTCGCGACCGCACGCCTATCTCGGCGGGGTCCGCGCCAGCTGCTCCGCCCGTCGCGCCACGTCGCGCGGCACGCCGCCCACCGCGTCGTCGGCAGCGACGGGCTCGCCGGCCACCCGGCGGAGCGGGATCACCCCGGCCCACGTGCCGGCCGCCACGTCGGCGGGCTCGTCGACCGGGCCGGTCGCCCGCTCCTTCATCGACGCCTCGGCCAGCGGGAGCGCGAGCACCACGGTCGCAGCCAGCTCCTTGCGGGTCGCGGGCCGCAGGGTCGCCGACCGGCCAGGGATCATGTGGTCCACGATCGCGTCGAGCGCACGCACGCGCTCCGCGTCGTCCTCGACCACCCGCGGCCGGCCGATCACGACGGCCGACCGGTAGTTCATGGAGTGGTTGAACCCGGACCGGGCGGCGACCAGGCCGTCCAGCTCCGTGACGCTCACGCAGACGTCGCGCTCGAGCGCGCGGCCGAGCCAGCCCGCAGCCACCGACCCGTGGAGGTAGAGCGTGCCGCCGTCGTCGGGACCCGAGGGGTCCACCGCGTACGCGACGGGCAGCACCACCGGGTGCGGCCCGCCGTCCACGCCGAGGTGGGCGACGAGCCCGTCGGCGAGGAGGGCGAGCAGCCGACGGCGGTCGGTCACCATGCGGTTGCGGCCGCGGGTGGGGGTCGTGCGCGTCGTCGTCGAGAGGGGGGCCGAGGTGCTCATGCCGGTAGCATCGGCCCCCGGGTGGCCTGCCGTCACGGGCCACTTTCGCACCATCTCGACAGGACACTTCGATGGCCACGCTCCCTGTCCGCCTCGATCGCGACCGGCCGGAGCCGCTGCCGGCCCAGCTCGCGGGCGCGATCCGCGCGCTCGTGGTGGCCGGCACGCTCACCCGCGGCGACCGCCTGCCCTCCAGCCGGGCGCTGGCTGCCGACCTGGGCGTGTCCCGCTCGGTGGCCGAGCAGGCCTACGACCAGCTCCGCGCCGAGGCGTGGCTCGAGGCCCGGCACGGGTCCGGCACGTTCGTCGCCTCCGGCGGCCCGCTGCCCGCCGTCGTGACGCCGCTCCGGCGGGCGACCCCGCCGCCGGCGCTCGTGCAACTCGACGCGGGAACACCCTGGATCGACCCCCGGCACCTCGCGGGCTGGCGCCGCGCCTGGCGCGAGGTCTCCGCGGCGACCCCGCCGCGCGGCTACGACGACCCGCGCGGCCTCCCCGAGCTGCGCTCGGCCCTTGCCGAGCGTCTCGCCCGGACGCGCGGGCTCACGGTCGACCCGGACGAGCTGTTCGTCACCGCGGGCACGACCGACGGCCTGCGCCACCTCCTCCCGGCCCTGCCGCCCGGCCCCGTCGCCCTGGAGGACCCCGGCTACCGGGCCGCGGTGGAGACCGTCCAGACCGCGGGCCGCAAGGTGGCCGACCTCCCGGCGACGGCACCCGTCACGACGTTGCAGGGCTGCGCCGCCGCCTACGTGACCCCCGCGCACCAGCACCCGCTCGGCCGGGTCATGCCGGCAGGCGACCGGCTCGCCCTGCTCGGGGCCGCGCGGGCGGCCGACGCCGTCGTCGTGGAGGACGACTACGACTCCGAGTTCCGGTACGACGTCGCCCCCGTTCCCGCGCTCGCCGCGCTCGACAGGTCCCGCGTGGCCTACCTCGGCACCGCCGCCAAGTCGGTCTCCCCCAGCCTCCGCGTCGGGTGGCTCGTGGCGCCGCCGTCGCTGCGGGAGGACATCGAGCGTCGCCGGGCCGTGACGCACGACGCGCCCTCCTGGCCGGCGCAGCGGGCCCTGCTGGCGCTGCTGCGCGACGGCTGGCTCGACAAGGTGGTGCGGACCGCCCGCCGCGTCTACGCGGAACGGGCCCCGCGGGTGGCGCGGGCGCTCGCGCCCCACGGTGTCCCCGCGGGGCCCCAGGCGGGCATGTACTCCACCTGGCTGCTTCCCCAGGCCGACGCGCTGGCGGCCCGCGCGGCGGCGCGGGCCGCCGGCTTCGACGTCAACCTGCTGACCGACTACTGCCGGTCGGCAACGCTCACCGGGCTGGTCGTCGGCTTCGGCGGCGTGACCGACGACCAGCTCGACCGCGCGCTGGCCGCGATCACGCGCGGCCTGACCGAGGGCCGCTAGACCAGCGAGTCCCGCCAGGCCGCGTGGAGCGCGGCGTAGCGGCCCTCCCCCGCGATCAGCTCGGCCGGCGTGCCGTCCTCGACGATGCGGCCGTGCTCCAGGACCAGCACGCGGTCCGCGATCGCGACGGTGGACAGGCGGTGGGCGATGATGATCGCCGTCCGGTCCGCGAGCAGGGTCTGCAGCCCGTGCTGCACGAGGCGCTCGCCCGGCATGTCGAGCGACGACGTGGCCTCGTCGAGCACGAGCACAGCCGGGTCGGCGAGGAAGGCGCGCGCGAACGACAGGAGCTGACGCTGCCCCGCCGAGACGCGGCCACCGCGCTTGTTCACGTCGGTGTCGTAGCCCTCGGGCATCGCCATGACGAACTCGTGGGCGCCGACGGCCCGGGCCGCCGCCTCGACCTGGTCCTGCGTGGCACCCGGCCGGCCGAGCGCGATGTTCTCGCGCACGGTCCCGCTGAACAGGTACGCCTCCTGCGTCACCATGACCACGGCCCGTCGCAGGTCGCGCGACGCGAGGTCGCGCACGTCCACGCCGTCGAGCCGGACGGCGCCCTCGGTAGGGTCGTAGAAGCGCGTGACGAGCTTCGCGATGGTCGACTTGCCCGCCCCCGTGGTGCCGACGAGCGCCAGGGTCTGCCCGGCAGGGATCGTCAGGTCGAGGTCGGGCAGCACGACCGGGCCGTCGCCGTACTGGAACCGCACGTGGTCCAGGCCGAGCCCGCCGCGCGCGGCGGGCAGCGGGACCGGCTGCTTCGGCTCGACGACGGTCGGCTCCTCGGCCAGCAGGCCCGACACCTTCTCCAGCGCGGCCGCGGCCGACTGGAACGCGTTGTAGAACATGCCGAGCTGCTGGATCGGGAAGAAGAACCGCTTCACGTACAGCAGGGCCGCGACGAGCACGCCCACCTCCATCGACCCGCCCAGGACGCGCCACCCGCCGACGGCCAGCGCCGCGACCACCGTCATGTTGCCGATCAGGACGAGGCCCGGCTGGTAGCGGCCGTTCACGCCGAAGATACGGAGGTTCGCCTCGCGGTACTCGTCGCCGAGCGCCTCGTAGGCGGCCTCGGTGGTGGACTCCCGGCGGAACGCCTGGACGGCGCGCATGCCGGTCATGGTCTCGACGAACTTGACGATGAGACGGGCCGACGCCGTGCGCTGCTCGCGGTAGTACACCCGGGACCGCGCCTGGAACCACCGGGTCAGGAACCACGCGGGGACGAACGCCGCCGCCAGGACGAGGCCGGAGCGCCAGTCGAGCAGGGTGAGGCCGACGAACGTGAAGGCCATGACGAGCAGGGACGACACGACGCCGGTGAGGCCGCCGTCGAGCAGCTCGCGCAGGGCCTCGAGGTCGGACGTCTGGCGGGAGATGATCCGCCCGGACGTGTACGACTCGTGGAACTCGAGGGACAGGCGCTGGGTCTGGCGGAAGACCCGGCGGCGCAGCTCGAGCATGACGGCCTGCGCGATGCGGGCGGCGGAGCGGCGGTAGGCGCCGATGGTGAGCCCGGCGACGACGGCCGCGACGAGGTAGCCGGCGCCGATCGCGACGAGCATCCCGGGGTTGCCGTCGCGCAGGGCGGGCAGTGCGTCGTCGATGGCCAGGGCGACGAGCCAGGGCCCGGCGACCTGCCCGGCGGTCGAGGCGACCACGAGGGCGCCGGACCAGGTCAGGCCCTTGCCGTGGGGGCGCAGGAGGTTGCCGAGGAGCGACAGCGACCGGGACCGTACGGCGCGGCTGGTGGCCTTGTCGAGGCGGGTCTCGTCGTCCGAGGCGGCGTCGGTCGGGCGGCGGGTCTCGGGTGCGGCGGTCACGGGCGGGCCTCCTCGGGCTCGGTCAGCTCGGCGGTGACGTCCTCGACGTCGTCGAGGTCGCCGTCGTGCGGGTGCGCGGCGTAGTCCTCCTCGAGGCTGGAGATGATGTGCCGGTAGTGGGGGTCGGTGGCCAGCAGCTCGGAGTGGGTGCCCACTGCGGTGATGCGGCCGTCGCGGAGCACGGCCACCCGGTCGGCGAGCGCCACGGTCGAGGGCCGGTGCGCGATGACGAGGCTGGTGGTGGTGCGCAGTACGTCGCGCAGCCGCTCGGTCACGGCCTCCTCGGTGGCGACGTCGAGCGCGGAGAGCGGGTCGTCGAGCACGAGGACGCGCGGGCGGGCGGCGACGGCGCGGGCCAGGGCGAGCCGTTGGCGCTGGCCGCCCGACAGGGACAGGCCCTCCTCGCCGATGCGCGTCTCGACGCCCTGCGGCAGCTCGGCGGCGAAGCGCGCCTGGGCGACCTCGAGGGCCTCGTGCAGGCGGGCCTCCCGCTCGTCGGCGGCCAGCTCGTCGGGGACGCCGAGCAGGACGTTCTCGCGCACGGAGGCGGAGAACAGGGTGGGGTCCTCGAACGCGACGGCGATCGCGGCACGTACCTGGGCGCGGGTCCGGTGGCGCACGTCGACGCCGTCGAGGAGCACCTCGCCGTCGGTCACGTCGAACAGGCGGGGCACGAGCATCGCGAGCGTCGACTTGCCCGAGCCCGTGAGGCCGACGAGCGCCGTCGTGGTCCCGGCGGGCAGCACGAGATGGACGTGCTCCAGCACGGGCCGCTCGGCGTCCTCGTACCGGAACGTCACGTCGCGGAGCTCGACGGTGCCTGCCGTGGCGGGGTCGGCCGTGGCGGGGTCGGCCGTGGCGGGGGCCGGTGCGGAGTCGGCCGGTGCCGGGGCCGCGTCGTCCTGGGCCGGGTCCGTGAGCGGGTTGCGGGCGTCCATCACCTCGAAGTACCGGTCGACGGCGGTGCGGGCGTTGAGCGTCATCGACAGCGTCATGCCGAGGTCGACGACGGGGCCGTTGATGACGGCGGTCGTGGCGAAGAACATGACGAGGTCGCCGACCGTGACCTGGCCGTCGGCGGCGAGGAGCGTGCCGAGCACGACGCAGACCGCGATGGTGACCTCGGGGATGAGCGTGAGGCTCGTCATCAGCCCGGCGTCCACGGAGGCCTTTCGCATCTCGGTGCGCCGCAGCTCGTCGGCCTGGCCGGTGAAGGTCTCCAGCGCGTCGCGGCCCCGGCCGAACGCCTTGAGCACCCGGATGCCGTGGACGGACTCCTCGACGGTGGTGGCGAGGTCGCCCGACTGGTCCTGCGACAGGCGCGAGATCAGCCGGTACTTCCGGGAGAACCGGAACACGATGACGACGACGGGGATCGCACCGGCGAGGTACACGAGGCCGAGCCAGCCGGCGGAGGCGACGAGGATGCCGACGCCCACCACCACCGTGGTGATGCTGACCACGAGCTGGAGCACTCCGAAGATGAGCCACCGGCGCAGGAGGCCCAGGTCGCCCATGATGCGGGACAGGAGCTGCCCGCCGGGCCACCGGTCGTGGAACGCGATCGGGAGGTCCTGGAGGTGACGGAAGAGCGCCATGCGCATCTCCGCCTCGACCCGCGTGCCCGGGAACATGACGAGCGTGCGGCGCAGGAGGATCAGGCCGGCCTCGCCGAGCCCGAGGACGAGCACCAGCCCGACCGCGATGGCCAGGCCGCGCCAGTCGCGCTCGAGGGCTCCCGCGGCGAGCGGACCGTTGACCGCCCACTTGAGCGCCTGCGGGATCATGAGCGCCGCGAGGCTCGCGCCCAGGGCGGAGAGCAGGCCGCCGACCAGCCGCGGCAGGGCCGGGCGGACGAACGGGTACAGGCGGCGGACCGAGCCGAACGTCGACAGGTCTGCGGGCGGCGTCGATACGTTTCGAGGATCGTCGGGCAGGGCAGGCGCTGGGGAGGGTGGTGTGGTTGGCATCACCCTCATTATTACTCCAGGTCGTTACTTAGCGTAAGCACTTATCTGCCGGGCGGCCTCGCCTCGCAGCGCCGCCGACACCGCCTCGCCCCGCGCCCTGCCGAGGAACACGAGCTGGGCATCCTTGGGGCCGTGGGCCGACTCGAAGGTGACGCGCTCCCCCAGCTCGAAGCCCAGCTCGGCCACGCGCGCCACGGCCTTCTCGTTGCGGGCGTCGGGCTCCGCCACGAGCCGGTCGGTGCCCGGCCCGGCGAGGAGGAACTCGATGATCGACGGTCCCAGCACCGACCACGTCGCAGGCCGGCCGGGGCCGTGCGCACCAGGACCGTGCGCACCAGGACCGTGCGCACCGAGGAAGAAGTGGAAGCCCAGGTCACCGGGCTGGACGTCGTAGGCCGACGCGACCGGGTCGTCCTCGGGGTGGTACGCCTGCAGCAGCACCACCGGTTCGCCGTCCCAGCGGACGAGGTACGCGTCGTGGGTCGGCAGCGACTCGACGAACTCGTACGTCTCGCGCAGCTCCTCGCGCGTGAGGTCCCCCAGCCCCCAGAACACGGCCCTCGGCTTCGTCACCCAGTCGTGCAGCACGTCCAGGTCGCCGTCCGGGTCCAGGAGGTGCGCCGTCACGGTGCCCGCGGCGCCGAAGTCCCCGCGCCACACCTCCTCGCCGCGGTCACCCTTCAGCAGCCGTCCCTCGCGCCCGCTCATACCAACGTCTCCGTCCGAGTCACAACATCGTTGCGGGCCCGAGCCCAATCGCCCTCCCGGACCCCAGCCCTCTCGTCCATCCGGACCCCAGCCCTCTCGTCCATCCGGACCCCAGCCCTCTCGTCCATCCGGACGGGGCGCAGCCGCGCCCGGTCCGTGGTCACGCGCACGGTCCCGGCCCGCGCCCACGTCTCGTGCTGGTCGGCGAAGTGCGGCGAACGAGGGTCGCCGCTCGCCCCGAAGGGCACGCCCCACCGGCTGCGTTCCCGGTCGGCCAGGTCCCAGACCCAGCGGGCGACCGACCCGCGCCAGGTCAGGTTCGTCGTGCCGGGCACGGTTGCGGTGCAGCGCACCGTGTCGGTGTCGCCGGACAGGGGCAGGGACGGGAGGGCCTGCAGGTCGGCGGCCAGGCCGGCCTCGGCGAGCGCGTGCAGCGGCAGCAGCCGATGGCGGTCGCCCCACGTCGGCTCCTCGTGCCCGACGTCGGACGCCTCGCCCGGGTGCACCACCTCGGCGGCAGCCTCTGCCCATGCGGCCCTCGCCTCCGCGCGGGCGTCGACCGGGCCGGACGCCAGCAGCTGCGCCAGCCCGTCGCCGACCCGTGCCGTCACGGCGAACCACGGCGCGAGCACGCCGGCGAACGCCACGGGCTCGGCGTGCAGCGGAGCGAGCGCCGGGTGGGCGGCGAGCCGACGCACGAGCGCGTGCCGCCACCGGGCGAACAGGGCGGCCTCGGGCGAGGCGGCGTCCATGTGCGCGCCGGCGTCGGCCCAGGCCAGGAGCCGGTCGAGGAGCCGCGCGGTCGCCGGGCCTTCGACGTCGTCGGTGCTGGCGGCGGTCGCCGGGCCTTCGACGTCGTCGGCGTCACGCAGGTAATCGAGCAGCGCGGCCGCCCCGGGGTGGCTCGTGTCGCCGTGGACCGGCTCGAAGCCCTCGGCCGACCAGCCCGGCCGCGGCGAACCCGGGCCGACCAGGACGCTGGTCGCGGTATCCGGGGCAGTTCCGCAACCCAGGTCCTGGTCGGCGGCCGGCAGCCCCGGGCCCGCTGCCAGGAGCCCGGCGATCCGGTCGGCCCGGTGCTCGCAGTACGCCCACCCGAGGTCGTGCCCCGGGCGGGCGGGGCGCTCGTTCGCGTCGACCGCGACGCCGTACACCGGCTCGGGAGCGGGCAGCACCGCCCACGGGCGGGGCCGAGCGGCGTCGGTCCATGCCGGCACGGGCAGCAGGCGCTCGCGCTGCTGCCGCTGCGGCACCCGGCCGGCGGAGAGCCGCAGCACTGTGCCGCCCGCGTCGGCAGTGAGCACCCGGTTGACCGGGTCGACCCAGCCGGCGAACGCCTCGGCGACGTCATCCGCGGTGCGGGCGCGCAGGAGCGAGCGCCACGACGCGACGCCGAGGTCGGCGTCCGCCCGGGCAGCCGTCCGGACGCTGAACACGGGCGTCCCGAGCGCACCGCTGCGGGCGAGTGCGTCGTCGTGCAGGCCGGCCACCACCGGCCCGCGGGACGTCTCCACCCAGGCGACCTCGACGGCCTCGCTCCCCCGGACCGGGACGATCTCGATGCCGGTGACGACCGGCTCCCACCCGTCCGGGCCGTAGGCCCGCAGCTCGCCGCCGACCTCCGCCAGCCGCTCCTCGAAGACGTCGACGTGGTGCGCGAGCGCGTTCGTGATCCCCCACGCCACCGACCCCGCATGCCCGAAGTGCCCCACCCCCGGCACGCCGGGGAAGGCGAGGCCCAGGACGTCGTGGTCGTCGCACGCGAGGCGCACCTGCTGGTACACGCCCGGCAGCTCCATCAGCCGGTGCGGGTCGCCCGCGAGCAGCGGCGCACCCGACGCGGTGCGGGAGCCGTGCAGCGCCCACGCGTTCGAGCCCGAGGACGGGCCGCCGTCGGTGGCGAACAGGCCGACGTGCTCGGGCCCGAGGGTGCGGGCGACATGGTCGCGCCACAGCACGTTCGGGAACCCGCTGAACAGGACGTGCGCGACGAGGAACACCCCGAGCGGGGCCCAGTCGGGCCACGGCTCGTGCGCGGGCATCGCACCGGGCAGCCCCGCCTCGAGGGCGGCGAGCTCAGGGGCGTCGCGCCCGCCGCCCGCACCCGGAGGTCCGGCCAGACCGGCGTTCACGCCCGCCGTGTACGCGGCAAGCCACTCCCGCTCGGCCGGTCCGAGCGCGGCGTGGACGCGCCGCGCCGTGTCGGCGAGCCGGACGCGCACCGCGAACCGGTCCCACTCCAGGCCGCCCGGGCCGAACCGGGCGGCGAGGCGGCCCGCGGCCCGCCACCGGTCCACCTCGATCTGCCAGCCGCGGTCGAGCGCGGTGACGTACCCCTGCCCGTAGGCGAGGGCGAGCTCGTCCGCGGCGCGCACGTGCGGCACGCCCAGGTCGTCGCGGAACAGCTCGAAGTCGGGCGCGCTCATCCCCGCGCCACCGGGTTGGGCATCGTGCCGGCGTAGATGAGCGACGCCGACTGGTCGGCGAGGTTCACCATCTGCAGCGTGTTGCGCAGCTGGAGGCGGTTGAGGCACGAGTGGTCGAACCGCGCCGCGCGCAGGTCCACGCCCGACTCCAGCCCGGGGTGCTCGGCTCGGTGCCGGTCGATCGTCTCGGCGACGAGCGCCCAGAACCGGCCCTCCCGCAGCACCCCGTCCGTGGTGAGGATGCCCGCGAGGTGGCGCAGGACGCCGTCGAACACGTCCGTGAAGACCGCGAGCGCCTTCTCCGTGTCGGGGGCGACGGCCCGGACGCGCTCGATGTCGGCGGGCAGGGGCCCCGTGCCGAGGACGGCGATCTCCTCGCCGATGTCCTTCATCAGGGCGCGCCGTACGACGCCGTCACGCAGGACGAGGATGAGGTTCTCGCCGTGCGGCATGAACGCGAGGTCGTGGGCGAGCAGGCAGTGCACGAGCGGGTAGAGGTACGCGTCGAGGTAGGCGCGCAGCCACTCCTCGGGCGCGATGCCGGAGGCCCGCACGAGGCCCGTCGCGAAGGCCTCGCCGGAGGCGTCGCGGTGCAGCAGGGACGCCATGGTGACGACCCGCTCGCCGGGCGCCAGGCGCGGCAGGGGCGACTCCCGCCAGAGGGCGGCGAGCATCTTGCGGTACGGGTTGGGCTGCGGGGTGCGGTGGTAGACGTCGCCCGTGTAGCCGACCGACACGATCTCGCGCAGCACGCCGAAGCCGGCCGCCTGGAGGGTGGCGTCGCGGGTGACGAGGTCGGCGACCCAGTCGTTGATCGCGGGCGTGGGCCGCATGTACGCGGGCGACAGGCCGCGCAGGAAGCCCATGTTCTGGATCGCGGTGGCGACCTTCACGTAGTGCCGCGCCGGGCGGGTGCGGTTGAACAGCGTCCGGATCGACTGCTGCGGCTGGTACTCGTCGGCGCCGGGGCCGAGGGGCACGAGGTTGCCGCGTGCGACGTCGGCCGCGAACGTGATCGGCACCCGGTGCTCCCACTGCCACGGGTGGACCGGCAGGTACAGGTAGTCCGCGGGGTCGAGGCCGCGCGAGGTGAGCCGGTCGGCGAAGGCGGCCCGCTCGGCGGACGACAGCTCGGCACCGTAGTGGCCCTCCTCCGTCTGGCCGGCGCCGAGCGCGAGGTGGGCGTGCTCGCGCCGGGCGGCGAGCCACATCAGGCGCAGGCGCTCGCCGCGCTCGGGGGCGTACGCACGGTAGTCGCTCAGCGAGAAGCCGATGCGGCCGTTGTTCGCGACGAAGCCCGGGTGGCCCTCGGTCATGGCCGCCTCGGCGGCCTGGAAGGCGGTGGCCGGGTCGGTGCCGCCGGCGAGCGCCTCGCTCGTGATGGCCCCGCTCGTGAAGGCACTGACGAGCTGCGCCGTGGACGGCGACTCGCCTGCCAGCTCACGGTCGAGCTTGGCGGCGGTGCCGGCCAGGGTGGAGGACAGCTCCTCGAGGTACACGGGCAGGAGATCGTCGGGCACGCCCAGGAGGGGCTGCAGCTCGGCGACGAGCTCGAGAGCGTCGACGGGGAGGCGCTCGGTGCCCGCCGGCCCCGCACCCGGTGCCGCGCGCACGAGGGAGGCCTCGTCGATCACCCAGTGCTCCAGCGCGTACCGGCGGGCGGCGAAGCGGTACTCGACACGAGCCCGGCCGAGGTGCCCGGTCTCGATGCCGAGCACGTAGTCGACGGGCGCTTCGTGCACCGCGCACCCGTCTGCGGACGTGCCGTCGGCGCGCTCGGGCAGGAAGAGCCGTTCGTGCGTGAACTCGGCGATCGCCTTGGCGACCAGGTGCCGGTGGGCGCGGTCGGCGAGGTCGGGGCGCAGGTGCCCGGCAAGGTCGGGCTCGGCGCCCCAGCCGGTCCCGAGCGGCGAGGCCGCGAAGTCCTCGCGCGTGCAGACCGACAGCGCGGCACGCTTGCCCGGGAGCGGGACCTCCCGCAGCACCCGGAAGCCGGCGGCCGCGTTCTTCGCCGCGACACGCTCGTTGCGGACGTCCGGCTCGACGACGACGCGCAGGGCGCCGCGCCCGCCGTCGGACCGCGCGCCGAGGCAGAACCGCAGCACGGCCGTGAAGACGGCGTCGGTGAGCCCGGGCAGGTGGCCGCCCCGCGGCGGCGCGACGAGGACGTGCATGCCGAGGTCGCCGGGTAGCGCATCGTGGACGCCGGTGAGCAGGACGCGGGCCGGGTCGTACGTCTCCGCGAAGAAGACCGGCTCGCCGTCGCGGCGGCCGAGCCACGCGTCCTGGTGCGGGTCGGCGACGACGCCGGCGACGTAGTCGCGCACCTCCCCGACCGACAGGGAGCCCATCTGCCAGAACGCCGACGCCGGGTCGGCGAGCCAGCCCTGGAGCAGGGCGGCGTCCCGGTCCGCGTCGAAGGGCTCGATCGAGACAGGGCCCACCCGCGTCGGCGTCGTGAACGGCGGGGCGACGGCGGGGGCGCTCACTCGGCCACCTCCGCGAGGACGGCCGACTGCGCGAGGTGACCTCCGCCGCCCTCACCCCACGACGTTTCCTTGCTTCGCTGCGGAATACTTCGCGGGGACCCCGGTGCGGCTCCGCCGCCCTCACCCCACGACGTTTCCTTGCTTCGCTGCGGAATACTTCGCGGGGACCCCGGTGCGGCTCCGCCGTCGGGCAGCCCGAACTGCTGGAAGGCGACGCGACGCTCGATCGGGTAGGGCTCGCGGCCCGTGACCGACGCGAGGATGACGGAGTTGCGCCACGCGCCGAAGCCCAGGTCGGGCGCCGTGACGCCGTGCGTGTGCTCCTCGGCGTTGACCACGTGGAGGCGGCGGCCGCGGTCGACGGTGTAGTCGCGCGCGACGACGAAGCGGCCGCCGTCGTCGAGGTCGAGCAGGTCGGCGACCGGGTCCAGGAATGCCGGCACGGACGAGCCGTAGCCCGTCGCGACGACGAGCGCGTTCGTCCGGTGCTCCACCTCGGCCTCGCCGCCGGCCTCGGCGAGCTGGGCGTGCCGGAGCCTCAGGACGTACCCGCCCTCGGGGTCCCGGCGGGCCGCGACCACCTCCGTGTCGGTGAGCAGCGTCGTGGGCACCTGCCGGCCGAGGGCGGACTTGCGGTAGAGGGTCTCGTAGATGTCGTCGACGAGGTCGCCGCTGATGCCCTTGTAGAGGTTGCGCTGCTCCCTGCCGAGGCGGTCCCGCAGGACCTGCGGCAGGGCGTGGTAGTGGTCCGTGTACTCCGGCGACGTCATCTCGAGCGTCAGCTTCGTGTACTCCATCGGGAAGAACCGCGGCGAGCGCGTCACCCAGTCGACGCGGTAGCCGTCGTCGATCCCCTCGAGGAGGTCCCGGTACACCTCGGCCGCGCTCTGGCCGCTGCCCACCACGGTGACCGCCCCGCTCGCGACGAGCGCGTCGCGGTGCGGGAGGTAGTCGGAGGTGTGCACGACCGGGCCGGTGCCCGCGCCGTCCCCGGGGCCGAGCAGGCCCGCCAGGGCCTGCGGGACCCGCGGCGTCGTGCCGACGCCGAGCACGACGTGCTTGGCACAGTATTTCTCGACGCCGTCCGCGGTGACCGCTGTGACGGCCCAGACGTCGCCGTCCGGCGTCGTCTCGCGTGTCACCGACGTGACGCGGCGGCCCCAGCGCAGGGTGCCGAGGCGGTCGGCCACCCAGCGGCAGTACTGGTCGTACTCGGAGCGCAGCGGGAAGAACGACTCGCGGATGTAGAACGGGTACAGCCGGCCGGTCGCCTTGAGGAAGGCCAGGAACGAGAAGGGCGAGGTCGGGTCGGCCATCGTGACGAGGTCCGCGAGGAACGGCACCTGGATCGTGGCGCCCTCGAGCATCATGCCGGGGTGCCAGCTGAAGCCGTCGGCCTGGTCGAGGAACACGGCGTCGACGTCCGGCAAGGGGTCGGACAGGGCGGCGAGCCCGAGGTTGAACGGCCCGATCCCGATACCGACGAGGTCGTAGGTGGTGGTCATGAGATCTCGGCGCTCCGGGTCAGTCGGGGGTGGACCGTGCGGCACGGCGGGGTGTCGTCGTCGAGCAGCTCCTCGCCCGCGAGCAGGCCGCGAGCCGCGGAGCGCACCAGGTCGAGCACGGCGCGCACGTCGTCCCGGGTGGTGTCGGGGTTGAGCAGCGTGAGCTTGAGGCAGGGGCGGCCGTCGATCACCGTCTTGGCGACGAGGGTGCGGCCGGAGTCGAACAGGACGCGACGCACCTGCGGCACGAGCGCGTCCGCGTGCTCGGGCGCCAGCCCCTGCGGGGCGAACCGGAACAGGACCGTGCTGAGGTCGGTCTGGCCGATCAGCTCGAGGTCGGGGTCCCCGACCAGCTCGGCATGCACCTCGTCGGCGAGGTCGCAGACGGCGTCGACGAGCGCGCCGATGCCGTCCGCGCCGAGGGCGCGCAGCGTGGTCCAGAGCTTGAGCGCGTCGAAGCGGCGCGTGGTCTGCAGCGACTTGTCGACCTGGTTGGGCTCGGCGTTCTCCAGCGGGTTCAGGTAGTCGGCGTGCCAGGCGACGGCCCCGAGGTCGGCGCGGTCGCGCACCACGAGGGCGCTGGAGGAGACCGGCTGGAAGAACGCCTTGTGGTAGTCGACCGTGACCGAGCGGGCGCGCTCGATGCCGTCCAGGAGATGGCGGCGGGCGTTGCTCACGAGCAGTCCGCACCCGTAGGCGGCGTCGACGTGCAGCCACGTGCCGGTGGCGTCGCACAGGTCCGCGATCGGCGCCAGCGGGTCGATGCGGCCCCGGTCCGTGGTGCCGGCGGTCGCGACGACCGCCATCACGCGGTCCCCGGTGCGTTCGACGTCGACCAGGGCGGCGGCCAGCGCCTCCGGGTCGAGTCGGCCGGTGAGGTCCGTGCTCACCGTGAAGACGGCATCCTCCGGCAGCCCGAGCAGCAGCGCCGACTTGGCGACGCTGAAGTGGCTCGCGTCCGACGCGAGGATGCGCAGGTGCGCCTGCGCCAGGACGCGGTCCATGCCACTGAGGCCCGCGAGGGCGCGCTGCCGGGCGAGGAACAGGGCCTGGAAGTTGGACTGCGTGCCGCCGGAGGTGAAGACGCCGTCGGCGGTCTCCGGGAAGCCGATGCGGCCCGCCGTCCACTCGATCAGCCGCTGCTCCATGAGGGTCGCGACCGTCGACTGGTCGTAGGTGTCGACCGACGTGTTGATCGCCGCGAGCATCGCCTCCGCGCCCACCGCCGGCACCGTGACCGGGCAGTTCAGGTGCGCGACGTACGCGGGGTCGTGGAACCAGATCGCGTGCGTCGCGTACAGGTCCGCGGCCTCCTCCAGGGCTACGCGGGTGCCCGCGCCCGGCGCGTCCAGGTCGACGGCGTCGACCAGCGCCTCGAGCTCGCCGCGGCTCGCGCCCGAGAAGGGCTGGGTCACCGCGGCCAGGCGCGCCGCGACGTCGTCGACCACGGCGTGGACCGTGCGGGCGTAGTGCTCGGCCGTGGCGCCGCGCAGAAGCGCGGTCGGGTCGTGCGGCACACGGCTCGCGGCGGCGTCGATCGCCGAGGGCAGGAGTGACGGCATGCGGGCAGGCTCCTCAGGGCACAGGAAAGAGACCGGCAGCCGGGCCACCGGGGCATAACTTAGGTATGCCTCGCCTAACCTAATGGAGGAACGAGGTCCGTCAAGCGGGGATCCACCGCCGGGTGGCGAACGAATACGAGACGCGCGTCACACGGGCCTTCGCAGGGGCGCCGGACATCGGTACCTTTCCGTCATGACCTCCGACGCGAGAGCCGGGACTCAGGCAGAGCCGGACGAGAGCAAGGAGACCGCGGCCGACGACGGCGTCCCTGCCGCGGCCAAGACTCCCGTGGCCGGGACGCCCGCCGCTTCCATGGGCGACTACAACCTCGACCGACTCGAGCGGCTGCGCGCCCTGCTGACGGCGCCGATCCGGATCCCCGAGTCGGCCACGGCCGCCGCGGCGGAACCAGCCGCCGACGGGGACGACGACTACGCCGCGCCGGTGGTCGAGGAGGCGCCGGTCACCGGTGCTGTACCGGTCGCGCCCGGCACGGGTGCGGCTCGGGTTGCGCCCGCTGATGCCTCCGCTACCTCCGCAAAGCCGGCGGAGCGCTCGGCCGAACGCCCGGCGACCGGTGCGACGCCGAGGGTGTCGGGCTCGCGGAACCGCCGCACGTGGTCGGACGCGTTCCTGGAGCGACCGGTGCGGGCGCTGACCGCCGAGGAGCTGCGCGACGAGCTGGCCGCTCGCCTGGACGCCGCCGAGGCGGCAACCGCCGACGTGCGTACCGAGGCCCTGGCCGACGTCGGCGCGCTGCGCGACCAGGTGGAGGTGAACGAGACCCTCGTCGCCGAGCTGAGCGACCTCCTGGACTCCGCCCGCGTGGACGCCGAGACGGCCCGGGCCGACGCCGAGCGTTCCCGCTCGCTCGCGCTGGCCGCGGGCCGCTCGGCGACGCGCTCGACAGTGCTCGCCGTCGTTGCGCTGCTGATATCTCTGGCCGGGGCCGCCGCAGGCGCCCTGCTCCCCCTCTGACGCCGGCCCCGGGCGTCAGAACCCGGGGTCGTCCAGATCGAGGCCGGCGCGCAGCACCATCCGCGCGGGCCGCGCCTCGGCGACCTTCCAGTGCGCGCCCTCAGGGCCCACGACCAGCCGCAGCCGCCCGGGCCGCACGACGTCCGCCCGGAGCTCGTAGACCACCGCCGCCAGAGGCGGCGCCCCGGCCGCGGCCAACAGCGTGGTGAACGCCTCCTCGACCGCCGAGCGCTCGTCCTGTGCCGCCTGGGTCTCCTCGTTCGCCTGCATCCCCACGCACCCCCTCAGCGAGTAGTACACATGTTCTACCCTACCCCTGCCCCACCGAACCCACCACCCCAGATCGCCTGGCAGACGCCAGGGTGCGACCCATGACGCGCGGTGCTCGCGCCCGTCTCGCGGTCCTCGCGTCTGCCTCGGCGAGCCGAACCCGGTACGGTCCTCACCCATGGTCACTTCGACTCCCCCCGAGGACCCCGCCGACGCCGCGACCGAGATCTTCTCGTCGGCGGGCCCACGCCACGCGACCCCGCGGAAGCGGACGTGGGCGAAACCCCTGACGGACCTGCGTGCGAGCGTCCAGGCCCAGCTCGGCCGCCTCGACGTGCCGGGCTCCATCGACGACGCGTTCGCGGGCTCGCCGGACGTCGGACCCGCCGCGCCCGACACGCGCGGCTGGTCCGCCGAGGATGTCGCCTCGCTCGCCTCCAGCGCGCTCTCCCTCGCCGACACCGCCGCGTCCGAGGCGTGCGCCGCCCGGGCGGAGGCTGGAGCGGCCGCGATGGCCGCGGAGGCCGCGCGCATGGAGACGATGACGGCCCGGTCCGAGATGTCGGCCGCGTACGGTGCGGCGGCCGCCGCCCAGGCCGAGGCGGCGGCCGCACGCGCCGAGGTGGACGCACTGCACGCGGAGCTCGACACGCTGCACGCCACGACGGCGCGCAACGCGACGATCGCGTGGTCGGCGGCGGGCGGCGCGGCACTGCTCGCGGTGGTCTCGCTGGTGATCGCGCTGATCTGAGCCCGACGGCGGCGCAGCCGCGTCCGCCCGTGCCCAGGGACGCGTCTCAGAACCGGGCTGGTCGTGACTCGAGCCAGGCAGTCAGCTCCCTGGCGATGATGGCGGGGTCCGCGGCGGTGATCGTGTCCTGCTGGCCGCTGCGGGGGTCATTGCGTGCGACCTCATAGTCACCGGACGCACCGGCCCGCAGGGACACCGAGACGAACCACTCCGCGTCCTCGTCGACGGGGTACACGACGAAGAAGCTGTTGTCGCTCGTGTTCAGCGCGCCGACCAGCCTGATCAGGTCGTCGTGGTCAGGATCTTCGACACGGTCGCCGCCCTCGGCCCTGGCGTAGTAGTCCACGCCTCCCAGGATGCCAGCGCTCGGGCCGCCGGCCATGGCCAGGACGAACCTGGCTCGTCCCAGCGGCACGGTCCGGCACCGATGAGTCCCGCCGCGCCGACCGGTCCACCCCGGCATGGAACGGATGCTCCCTGTGCGCGGCGCGGTCCTCTGCGTCGAGACGTTCGGCGAACCCGAGGACCCCGCGATCCTCCTCATCAGCGGGATCACCGCCCCGATGGACGGGTGGGACGACGACCTGTGCGCCGCGCTCGCCGACGGCGGCCGGTACGTGATCCGCTACGACCACCGCGACACCGGCCGGTCCACGACGGACCCGCCGGGGCACCCGTCATATACGGGCCGCGACCTGGCCCTCGACCCGCTCGGCGTCCTCGACGCCCTCGGCATCGCCCGCGCGCACCTCGTCGGGATCTCGATGGGCGGGGGCATCGCGCAGAGCCTCGCGATCGACCACCCGGACCGCGTCGCGAGCCTGACCCTGGTCGCGACCAGCCCGGTCACGAGCACGGGACGCGACCTGCCGATCGGTCCGGCCATGCGTGCCGCATTCGCCGACCCGCCACCCGCCCCGGACTGGTCCGACCCGGAGGTGGTCGTCCGGCACCTCGCCGACGGCGAGCGCGTCTACGCCGGACCAGGCTTCGACGCGGAGCGTGGGCTGACGATCGCGCGCCGCATCGTCGCGCGGTCGGTGAACCCGGCCGCGGCGGCCAACCACTGGCTCGTGTCCGGCGGGGACCCGGGAGGCACCCTGGCCGACGTCGTCGCCCCGACGCTCGTGCTGCACGGCGCCGCCGACCCGTTCTTCCCGCTCGAGCACGGCCAGGCGCTCGCCGCCGCGGTGCCCGGCGCGCGTCTGGTGGTCCTCGAAGGCACGGGCCATCAGGTCCCGCCCCGCTCCACCTGGGACGTGGTGGTCCCGGAGATCTTGCGGCACACCGCCCTCAGCTGAGGCTGCCCGGCGCCGGCCGCGGCCCCGAACCTGTATCGGCGTGCGCGAAGCGCCGGGCCGTGCCGTCGAGGAGGTCCTGGACGTGGGCGCGGAAGCGCGGGCAGGTCGCGACGTCGTGCGACCGGCAGCTCAGCGCGTGCAGCGCCATCGCGCGGGAGTGCGCCATGTCGTCCATGCGCCGGTCGAGGTCGGCCACGTGGTCGACGAGGACGCGGTGCCGGTCCGCGGCTCCGGCGTCGAGCATGACCTTCACCTGGTCGAGGGTCATGCCCGCGGCCTTGCTGCGCAGCACGACGCCGACCCGCACGAGGTCGGCGGCGTCGTAGCGGCGCCGACCCGCGCCGTCGCGTCCGGGCCGGAGCAGGCCGACGTCCTCCCAGTAGCGCAGCACGTGCGTCTCGAGGCCGAACCGCTCGGCCACCTCGCCCACCGACCATGTCCCGGAAGACCCGCTTGACTTCATGTCAACATGAAGTCACATCCTCGTGACGACCGCAAACGGCCACCAGAGGAGACACCCATGGCACCCACCACCCCCTACGACGCCGTCGTGCTCGGCGGCGGGCCCGCCGGCCTGCAGGCAGCCCTGACCCTGGGCCGGATGCACCGGTCCGTCCTCCTGCTCGACTCGGGGGCGTACCGCAACGCCCCCGCCGGCCATCTGCACAATTTCGTCACCCGGGACGGCACGCCGCCTGCCGCGTTCCGCGCCGCGGCGCGCGCCGAGCTCGCCGCGTACACGACGGTCACCGTCCGCGACGCGACCGTGACCTCGGTCTCCCGGTCCGACGGCGACCGTGCCGCCTTCCGCGTCGACGTCGACGGTGCCGGGCCGGTGCACGCCCGGGCCGTCGTCCTGGCGACGGGCGTGCGCGACACGCTGCCCGGGCATCGCGGCCTGCCCGCCCTCTTCGGCAGCGTCGCGGCCCACTGCCCCTACTGCCACGGGCACGAGTTCGCCGGCACGCACGTCGCGGTGCTCGGGTACGGCCCGCACGTCGCGCGGGTGGCGCTGCTCGTGGAGCGGATCGCCACGCGGCTGACGGTCCTGGCCGACGGCGCCGAGCTCGACCCGGACACCCGCGCCACGCTGGACCGCGCCGGCGTCGCAGTGCGTCCCGAACCCGTCACCGGCTTCTGCCGCAGCGCGACGGGCGCCACGGTGTCGTTCGCCGACGGCCCTGCAGAGGAGGTGGGCGGCGTGTTCGTCGCCACCACCATCGCCCAGGCGGCGCCGTTCGCGGAGCAGCTCGGCCTGACGATGCTGCCGTCGGGCTGCGTGGAGGTCGACCCCCTGGGCCGCACGAGCGTGCCGGGCGTCTACGCCGCCGGGGACATGGCGCACGTCGCGAGCCTGCCGATGCCGCTCGCCGCCGTGCTGACGGCCGCAGCGTCGGGCCTGGTCGCGGCCACGTCCGCCGACGGCGACCTGCTGGCCGCCGACCACGGGCCGACCCGGCACTGACGAGCTGTGGCTCGAACCCGACCGCGCACGGGCGTGTCCTGCCACGGCCCGGCGTGCGGGGCTGCGACGATCCGCACGAGGACCCGGGGACCCCCGGGCCACGACCGTCGCGGCGCCCGCGCCGCAGGAGGAGCTACCCGATGATCGTCGTCGGCCTGGTGCTCGCGGGCGTCGCCGCGCTCGTGCACGTCTACATCTTCGTGCTGGAGTCGCTCGCCTGGACCAGCCCGCGGGCGCGCGCCACCTTCGGCACCTCCCGGGAGCTCGCCACTGCCACCAAGGACCTCGCCTTCAACCAGGGGTTCTACAACCTGTTCCTCGCCATCGAGGCGGTCGCGGGCATCGTGGTGCTCGCGCTGGGCGCGACCGCCGTCGGCGCGACGCTCGTCTTCGTCGGAACCGGGTCGATGGTCGCGGCCGGGCTCGTGCTGCTGGTGTCGTCCCCCTCGAAGGCGCGGGCGGCGATCGTGCAGCTCACCCCGCCCCTCCTGGCGATCATCGCGCTGGCGGCCGGGCTCGTCACGGCGTGAGGTCCGGAGGCTCCCGCACCGGCCGGACGCCGGGCGAGCGAGCCGGGACCGTGCCTACGGTGGCATTGCCGGGGCCCGTCCGTCGGCCCCGGCGGAAGGAGGCGGTCATGGCCGATCGACACGACGGTGATCTGCCGCACCGCGACGAGACGCTGCCGGAGCCGGAGGACCGCCCGCTCGTCGACGATCCCGCGCTCGACGAGAAGCTCCGGCACCTGCGGAAGGAAGGGCTGCGCCCGGAGGACGCGACCGTACCCGGCGAGTATCCGGTGGACGACCCGGACCGCACGGGCGAAGACCGGTTCGACGCGGGGTGAGCTTCCTCGTCAGCGAAACATCGCGACGCCCGCGACCAGCGCGAGCGTCGCGATGACGTGTCAGGCGCGGTCGGCGGCCGAGCCGATGCCCGGGCCGCCCGTCCCGGTGGCACGGGCCACGGGGAACGACTCGACCGAGTCGGGCTCGCCGTCACCGTCGAGGTCCACGGAGATGGTCTGCACGCCACCGGCGGTCTCGACGACGACGTCGGGCACCCCGTCACCGTCCGTGTCGTAGAACTCCGCGTCGGCGACGCCGTCGCCGTCGTAGTCCTCGAGCCGCGCGTCCACCACGCCGTCCCCGTCCGCGTCGACGAGCTCGACGTCGGCCCGGCCGTCACCGTCCAGGTCGAACCTGCCGGGTGCCGGGGCGCCTGCGGTGTCGGTCACGTGCTCGGTCATCTGTTGCTCCTCCAGGTCGTTGCACCAACCCTACGCCGCGCGGCACGGTGATCCGGCAGGCAGCATGGGCATCGGCGAGGGGGGCGGGATGAGGCGTCTGGTGGTCACCCTTCTGATGTGCGTGAGCGTCGCGGCCGGTTGTAGCGCTGACGGCTCCGGCTCCCCGCCCGACGTGACGACGACCGGACCGGCCAGCACGTCGCCGGCAGACGGAGCCACCACCGGACTGGTCGGGTCCTGGCATCGCGCGCAGAGCTGCGCCGAGATGCTCGCTGCGTTCGAGGCGGCGGGGCTCGCCGGTTCGCACCGCGGCTGGCTGCAGGGGAACTTCTACGGCGGTGAAGCCGGACCGGCGGCCGGCGACCCGTGCGAGGGAGCTGCCGGACCGCTGGAGCACGACCACTTCTTCACCGACGGCGGCGAGTTCGGCTCGCACGACGAGATCGGCGAGGAGGTCGACGGCGGCGACTTCGAGGTCGTCGACGACGACACCGTGAGCTTCCCCTCCCACGCGACGGAGTTCGGCTACGACGGCGAGCTGGTCGTGGACTACTCGATCGCCGACGATGTCGTCATGTTCGACGTCACGCTTCCCGAAGGGTGCGCCGACGAGTGCGCGGACGCGTACGCCTGGGCTCTCTCCGCGTTCGCGTCGGGTCCGTGGGACCGCGGCGACGTTCCGTAGCACCCAGACCTCCCCCGGTGGCTGTCGCCGCGACCGCCACGCCGAGCCCGGCAAGTCCGAGCGGCGTGAGCCCCTCGCCGAGGACGACCCAGCCCAGGGCGGCGGCGACCAGGGGTGATACCGGCGCGAGGTACGCCAGGGTCGCAGGTCCCAGCCGACAGGCACCGTACGTCCACGCGAGGTACGCCGCCCCGGTCCCGATCAGCCCGAGCCACGCGTAACCGACCGCGCCGCGGACCGAGATCGCGGGCGGCGCACCCTCCGCGACGAGCGCGACCGGCAGGAGGAGCAGGCCGGGTAGGTCGACCCCCGGGCGACGGGGGCTGCGGCCGCGGCGAGGACCGGACGGAGCGGGAGGCCATCCCTACTCGGCGGGCGGGTGCGGCGGGACGGTCGCGGGGGCGAGCTCCCGCTGCAGGATCGCGACGTCGTGCCAGCGGCCGAGCTTGTAGCCGATCCGCCGGTGCACGCCGACCTCCTCGAACCCGAACCGCCCGTGCAGGGCGAGGCTCGCGTCGTTCGGGAGCGCGATCCGCGCGACGGCGACGTGATAGCCGAGCCCCGTCAGGTCCTCCAGCAGCGCCCCGTAGAGCGCGCGCCCGGCGCCGGTGCGTCGCCGGCCCTCCTCCAGGTAGACGCTGACCTCGCACGCCCACCGGTAGGCCGGGCGCGTCGCGAAGGGCCCGGCGTACGCGTACCCGACCACGCGGCCGTCGACCTCGGCGACCAGCCAGGCGTGCGCCGCGGCGATGCGCTGGGCCATCTCGTCGGCGGCGGGCACGTCGACCTCGAAGGTGATCGGCGTGTCCCGTACGTACGGGTCATAGATCGCCGCGCAGACGGCGGCGTCGTCCGGTCCGGCAGGCCGGATGGTGAGCGGGGGGACGGGGCGTGGGTCGTCGTGAGCCATGCCACTATCGTAGACACGACTTTCGACTATAGTGACACCGTGACCACGACCGACGCTCTCACCGACTCGCTCGCCAGGACCCTGCGCACCGCCCGAGAGGCGCAGGGGCTCTCCGTGAGCGCCCTTGCCGACGCCTCCGGCGTCTCCCGCGCGATGATCGGCAAGGTGGAGCGCGGCGAGGCGCAGCCGACCGCGGTGCTGCTCGGCCGTCTCTCCGCAGCGCTCGGCCTGACCCTCTCCGAGCTGCTCGCGCGTGCGGAGGGGGGCACCGGGCGCCTCGCCCGGGCCGCCGACCAGCCGGTCTGGCAGGACCCCGAGACGGGCTACACGCGGCGGAACGTCTCCCCCATGACGACGGGCGCGATCCAGCTCGTCGACGTGACCCTCCCGGCGGGCGCCCGCGTGGCGTACCCGGCCGAGGCATACACGTTCGCCCACAGGCAGGTCTGGGTCCTCGAGGGCACGCTCGTGTTCGACGAGGGCGACGTGCGGCACCTGCTCGCCGCCGGCGACTGCCTGGAGCTCGGCGCGCCCGCCCCGTGCACCTTCCGCAACGAGTCCGGCGAGCCCGCGCGGTACGTCGTCGCGGTCGCGCGGCGCCACGGCTGACCCGGCGCCACGGCTGACCCGGCGCCGCGGGCGACCGGCACGCAGGTCAGCCGCCGAAGCCGCCCCACACGGCGCGGGAGCCCGAGTCGCCCGTGAGCACGAGGAGCCACGACGTGCCGACCGCGACGACGACGCTCGCGACCGCGAGCACCCACCAGACAGCCCTGCGGCGCCTGGCGGGGCGGCCCGGCGACCGGTAGCGCGGCTCGCCCCAGCGGAACCACACCCACTGCGCGACGGCGACGACGAACAGGCCGATCACCCACGGCAGGAGCTGCTCGCCGTAGGCCTGGTGGGTCGCGACGGCGGGGATCGGGCCCACGGCCTCGGCGAGCTCGCGTCCCGCCCGCACCGTGACCGGCACGAGCACGAGGACCGCGAGCGCCCCGAGCGGGGTGACGACGCCGAGGCGGCGGCGCGCGGCCGGCCAGACCTGGGCGAGAAGGAGGGCGAGCACCACGAGCGGCGTGAGCACGACGACGGCGTGCACGAGGAGCGGGTGGAGCGGGAGCCCGGCGAGCTGCAGCGTATCGTCCATGTGAAGGACACGATGCCGGGCCGCTTGTGGTTCGGTGTGCCACGCGGTTCGTCCCGAGCCCGCAGATTGAACCGTCGGGGCCGCGGTCTCGTTCACCGGACGAGGCTGTGAAGGAGGCGCGATGCCGATCGACGACCACGCGGCGCTCCGCGAGCTGCACGACCGGCACGCGGCTGCGGTGTGGCGCTACGTGGTGCACCTGACGGGCAGCCCGGCGAACGCCGACGACGTCGTGCAGGAGACGCTGCTGCGCGCCTGGCGGAGCCCGCGCATCATCGGGCAGGACCCGGCCACGGCACGGTCGTGGATGTTCACCGTCGCCCGGAACCTGGTGATCGACGACGCGCGCAGTGCCCGCCGTCGGCACGAGCTCGTCGACGAGCCGCCCGAGCTGGCCGTCGACGACCGCACCGACCAGCTCTTCGACACGCTGCTCGTGGAGGAGGCCCTCGCGGGCCTCAGCGCGGACCACCGTGCGGTGATCGCGCGTGCCTACTTCGGCGGCCGCAACACCGCCGAGCTCGCGTCCGAGCTCGGCATCCCCGAGGGGACCGTGAAGTCGCGCCTGCACTACGGGCTGCGCGCGCTCCGGCTCGCCCTCCAGGAACGAGGGGTCGTGCGATGAACCGTGATCATCCGGCGTTCGCCGACTGGGACGCCGCCTACGTGCTGGGGGCGCTCACACCCGCGGACCGGCGCACGTTCGAGGAGCACCTGCTCTCGTGCGAGCTGTGCCGCGTGGCGGTGGCGGAGCTCGCCCCGCTGCCGGGCCTGCTGGCGCGCGCGGCGGCGCCGGAGCCCGACGCACAGGACCCCGGCCGGCCCGGGCCTGCCGCGCAAGCGGTCTCGCCGCGGGCCGACCTGGCGGACCTGGTCGCGCGCCGCGCCGTGCGCGAGCGCCGCGCCGAGCGCGAGCGCCGCACCTCGCGCGTCCGTCGCGGCCTCGCGGCCGTTGCGGTGACCGCGGCCATGGTGCTGGCCGTGGTCCTCGTCGTCCCGCGTGGCGGCGAGGCCCCCGGTCCGACGACGGCGCCCGACGCCACGGTGACCCTCGTCCAGGCGGCGGACGTGTCGCTGACCGCGAGCGTCCGCCTGACGTCCGTCGCGTGGGGCACGCGCATCGCGATGGAGTGCGACTACCCGGCCGGGAACCCGCAGGGCCCCGGACCGTACCCGGGGAGCGGTGACTCGTACGCGCTGGTCGTCACGGACTCGGCGGGGACGTCGAGCCAGGTCTCCACGTGGACCGCGGTCCCCGGGCGGACGGTGCACCTCGACGCCGCGACGGCGGTGCCCTTGGCGGAGATCGCATCGGTGGAGGTCCGGTCGGCCCAGACCGGCCGGCTGCTGCTGTCCGCCGACCTCGGGTGAGCCGGGGGTGAACCTGCCGCCGCCGGGTGTCGTGTACCGGGTGACAGACCCGGGTGACAGACCGGGTGACAGGCCGGGTCACAGACCCGGTGACATTGTCCGACCAACCGGAGGACCCATGAAGTCGCGCATCAGGACCACGATCGCCGCCGTCTCGCTCGCAGCCCTGCTCGGGCTGACCGGCTGCGGGTCCGGCACGGAGGACAGCCCCGCGGGTGACGACGGCGGGTACGGCGCCCCGGCGGAGTCGCCCGCCGCGACGGACGAAGCAGAGGACATGGCGGCGGAGGACGCCGTCACGACGCTGTCCACGGCCGACACCGACCTCGGCACGATCGTGGTGGACGGCGACGGGTTCACCCTGTACCAGTTCGACAGCGACACCCAGGGCGGCGACTCGTCGTCGTGCACGGGCCAGTGCCTCACCGCGTGGCCTCCGGCGCACGGCGGGGACGAGGCGCCGACGCTGGACGGCGTGACCGGCGAGGTGGGCACCATCACCGGCACCGACGGCCTGCCGCAGCTCACCCTCAACGGGTGGCCGCTGTACTACTTCGCGGGCGACGCTGCCGCCGGCGACACGACCGGGCAGGGCGTCAACGGCATCTGGTGGGTGCTGACCCCGGAGGGCGAGCGCATCACCGGCTGACCCTCGGCCCGCGCGGGCCGGCCCGCCCAGGCCTCGGGCGGGCCGGCCCGACTACGCCGTGAACTGCACCGGCAGGCTCGCCGGGTACGACGACCAGATCGACCCGACGGGGTCGAGCTCCGACGGGTCCACGGCGAGCGTCATGCCGCCGAGCCGGCGCAGCACCACGTCGACGGCGATCTGCGCGATGAGGCGGGCCGGCCGGCGCACGGGGCACGCGTGCGCCCCCGCGCCCCACGTCATGTGGGACCGGTTGCCGACCTCGAGCCAGAGGTCGTCGGCACGCAGGTCGTCGTCCTGGTTGGCTCCGTGGATGGCGGTCACGACGGCGTCGCCGCGTGCGATCTTCCGCTCGCCGATGACGCAGTCGGCCGTCGCGAACCGCGGCATGTTGTTCGACGCCGGCGGGTGCCGCCACAGGACCTCGTCGAGCGCCTCGGCCGCCGAGAGGAAGCCGCCGCGGTGGCCGTCGTAGCGGGCGTCGGAGAGCACCATCCGCAGCGTCTGCGCGATCCAGGCGACCTCGTACTCGTTGCCGATCAGGAGCATGGTCGAGATCGTGGCCTGCGCCTCGGCGTCGGTCGGTTCCGTGGGGTGGTGCACGAGGCGGGAGGCGACGTCGTCGGCCGGCGCGACCCGGCGCGCCGTGACGTGGTCGAGCACCACCTTCGCCTGCGCGGCGAACGCCTCGGCGACGTCGCGCCCCGTCCCGGCATGGATCGTGCGGGAGTGCCGCAGGACGGCCCAGGACTGGTCGGGGCTGAGCCCGAACATGCTCGCCATCGCGAGCAGCGGCACCGCCATGGCGTAGTCGAGAACGAGGTCGGCGTGGCCGTCCGCCCGCACGCGGTCGAGGATCCCCTCGCACCGTGCGCGCACCTCGCGGGCGAGCCGGTGCTCGTCGAGCCCCTCCAGGGCGTCGTCCACCTGGGTGCGCAGCTCGCGGTGCCGGGGACCGTCGACGTAGTAGAGGCTGTCGCGCGGCGCGAGCCGTGTCGCCAGGCCCGACGCGGGATCGAGCCGGTCGAGCTGGGACCACGCGCGCGAGTCCCGCGAGAACAGCTTCCCGGCGCGCAGCACCTCCGCGACCTCGCTGTGGCCGAGCACGAGCCACGCGGGAACGTCCGGCGCCATCAGGACGGGCGCGACGGTGCCCCAGCGGGCGCGCAGCTCCCGGTGCAGGCCGGTGGGGTCGAGGCTCCGGGTCGTGTCCGTGAGAAGGAGGAGCGGCTCGGCGGCGGCGAGGTCCTCGAGCCGCTCCGAGAACGTTGTCGTGAGCAATGTCGTCTCTCCGTCAGGGCCGTGGGGTCGCCGGCGTCAGGGCGTGCGAGATGTGGGCGGAATCTACACCATTGAGATGTATGTCCCCTGGCCAGACCGGTCGCGGACCACCCCATCGTCACGACTGGCCGACTACGTCGGCGAGGTACCGTGCGAGACATGACGGACGAGGCCGCGCCCGACGGCGGACTCGTCGACGTCCTGCCCGCGAACCAGGTCTCGTGGCAGGACCTGCAGGCCGTGCTGGGCGTGCGCGGCGAGGCCAGCCGCTGCCAGTGCCAGTGGTTCCGCACCACGGCCGCCGAGTGGCGCGGGCTCACGCCGCGGGAGCGCGCACTGCGCCTGCACGAGCAGACGGCGTGCGACGACCCGGACGCGCCCACGACCAGCGGGCTCGTCGCCTACGTCGACGGCGAGCCGGCCGGCTGGTGCGCTGTCGAGCCCCGGACCGCCTACCCCCGCCTGCGGACCAGCGGAGGGCTACCCGCTGACGCTCCGGCCCGGCGAGGTCGCGTCGTGGGGCGAGCTGTACGTGGGCAGCCCGAGCGTCTTCGCCGGTGCGGGGTTCACCGAGGTGAGCCGCCCGACGGACCGGCGGGTCGTGATGCGGCGGGAGCTGTAGGAAGCGTCTGCGACGGCGCGCCCGGCGACCAGGACATGGGTTGCGGAATCGGGGGCCTTTCCGCAACCCATGTCCTGGTCGGCCGGGATCAGTCGGCCGGGATCAGTGGGCCGGGATCAGTGGGTCCGGCGGATCAGTGGGTCCGGCGGATCAGCAGGCGACGCCCGCGTAGGAGTGCTCGGTCGTCGCACCCCCGGCGGTCACCTCGACGGTGCCGGCGGCGAGCGATGCGGACCGGGCGGGGAAGACCTGCTCCCAGCGCCGGCCGGCAGCCACGTCCTCGCCCGTCCGCGTGCCGAGCGGGCTTGCGACGGTGACGTCGACCGGACCGTCCGACACGTTCGTCACCCCGACGGTGAGGAACACGCGCGGCCCGAGGCACCCGGCGGTCGCCTCGACCTGCACCGGGAGCGGGATGCTCAGCGGCGAGACGGTGATCCGGTCGACGACCGGCGCCTCGTCGGCGCGCAGGAGGATGCCGGGCCACGTGTCGGAGGCGTAGGTGACCCCGTCGAAGTTCGGCAGCTCCTGCGATCGCAGCGACACGGTGTTCTCCCCCGCATCGAGCTCGAGCACGACGGTCCGCTCCCAGAAGTTGTTCGCGTGGAACGTCGGCGGGAACATCTCGCGCTGCGGCTCGCCGCCGTTCACGGAGATGTCCGCGTGCCGCCCGAGCGGGTTGGGGTTGTAGTGGGTGCCCGGGACCTGCTCGGGGTTGGAGAACCGGAACGTCACCGCGTGCGGGCCGGCGGTGCCCGCCTGGACCGTGAACGTGAGGGCGCTGTCGTTGCCCGGCTCGCCGCCGATGCCGCTGACGGCCTTGCCGCCCTCGGCGAGCGAGTACGGGGTGACCGTCGCGCTCCCCGCGAGCGCCGCGTCCTCGGCCTGGTGCTCGGTCGTGTCCAGCACGCCGGCGCCCGGGGACACCGTGAGCCGGTCGAGCAGCACGCCGCCCGCGCCGCCCTCGACAGTGACCTTGTTGACGCCACCGGAGAGGTGGACGGCGACGGCGGGTGCCTCGGCGAGGTCGAGCACGTCGCGGCCGTTCACCGTGACGGTCGCGGCGCCGCGCACGGCCCCCCGGCGGACGGTGTCCAGCGACAGCGTGGCCTCGGCGTCCTCGGCCGCGTAGACCCAGAAGGTCGCCTCGTCGCCCGCGGCGAGCTCGACCGCGCCCGAGCCGCTGATCTCGGCGGCCTCGGCGCCGTCGGGCACCCTGTAGAGCGGGCTTCCGCCGTCGAGCGCGGCCAGCTCGGCCTCGTACACCGTGTCGGCCGCGGCGGGGTCTGCCAGCGACAGGGTGATGCGGTCGACGATCGTGTCGCCGCGCGTCGCGCCCGTGCCGTCGAGGCTGCGCGCCGCGAGCGAGAGGGTGTGGGTGCCGGCGCTCAGCTCCACGGTCGTGTCGGCGTGGTCCCAGACCACCCACTTGTACCCGAGCGGGAGGAACAGCTCCTGCTCCTGGCCGCCGTCGACCCGGACGAACACGTTCGTGGGGCCCTGCTCGGCGACGAGGCCGAAGGTGTTGAGGCTGCTCGCGAACACGCCCAGGTCGTACGTCCCGTCCGCGGGCACGGTCACCTGGAAGTCGAGCACGCCGTTCGAACCCGTGCGCAGGCCGCCCACGTCGTAGCCGCCCGACGTGTAGAACTTGCTCACGTCCCTCGGCGAGCCCTCGGGCCCGTTGCGGCTGTACCCGGAGCCCGTGTACGTCGCGTCCTCGGCCTCGTAGCCGGCCTCCCACGTGGTGGGCGTCACCGACGTCGAGGTGCCCTCGCCGGCGGGGGTGACCACCAGCTCGTATGCCGACGACTCGTCGAGCAGCGGCAGGTCCGTGCCGTCGAGGTCGACGGTCACGGTGCCGTCCGTCACCGGCAGCGTGAGCTCGGCGACGTGCCGCGGCTGTGCCGAGTCACCGAGCTGGCCGGTCCACGGGATCTCCCGGACCCACACGCGCACGTCGTCGCCGAAGACGTCCTGGGGCACGTTCACCAGGTCGACCGGCGCCGCGCCGTCGGCCCCGCCGAGGAGCACCCGCGAGACGGCGCGCTCCTCGTCGAGGGTGGCCACGCCCTGGAGCGTGTAGTTCTGCCCGGGGTAGGGCGGGGTGACCCCGACGGTGTGCCCGGTCATGGACCCGTACGCGTTGTAGAGCCACCACTGGCCGTTGCCACGGTTCGACTGGACCGCCGAGTCGGACAGGTTCCCGTTGATGTTCCAGAACGCGATCATCGCGTCGACCTTGGAGTCCTCGATCGCGGACATCCACTGGATCATCTGGCCGGGGACCGACGTGTGGTAGTTGAACGCGTACTCGTTGACGTTGATCGGCAGGTGCGTGCCCTCGAGCTCGGTCCCGGCGAAGACCTCGTCCTCCCACTGGCGGAACCGCGCCACCGAGTCCCGGACCTGCTGGGGGTGGCTGAGCTCGTGCCAGGTGATCACGTCGGGCACCGTGCCGGCCACCACCGCGTGCTCCAGGAAGCCCTTGACCTGGCCGAACAGCACGCTCGTGCCCGGACCGCCGACGCGGAGCCCCGGGTCGGCGGCCTTGATCCGCCGGTAGGCCTCGTCCCAGGCCGCGAAGTAGTCGGCCGGGTCGTCGAGCCAGCTCGTGCGGTCGAGGCTCCACCCGCCCGTGCCGAACATGTTGCCCTCGGGCTCGTTGAACGGCTCGATCACGAGGTGGTCGCGGTGCGCCGGGTCGATCTGGGCGGCCATCGCGAGCTGCTCGTCGAGCACGCAGAAGTAGTCGGCGAGCTTCTCCTCCGGGGTGTCGCCCGGCCACTGGTAGGGGAAGCCGCGGTACCAGTCCGTCACCCGCAGATAGACGTCGCCGCCGGTGGTGTCCGCGAGCGGGCCGAGGACCTCGAACGCGTCCGACCCGGGGTGCTGGGCACCGTCCTGCGCCTTCGTGGCGACGGTGCGGACGTTCATGCCCTCGATGAGGTTGTCGGTGGGCATCCCGTCGGCGTAGAGCCCGTAGAGCAGGCCGGAGGCACCGCCGAGGAACTCACCGGTGTCGTTGCCCAGGTCGACGCGCAGCTCGCCGCGCGTCACGGTGACCGTGGCCGTCACGGGTGCCCCGGCAGCCTGGCCGACGACGGTGAACGCGCCGGAGCTCCCGTACTGCGCGGGGTCCACGGCCTGCCACGTCACCGCGACGTCGCGGTCGTAGCCGTCGGAGAACGAGGCGCGGACGGCGGACGGCAGCTCGGGCGCGACGCCGACCGTCGTGCGGACCTCGAAGGCGTCGTCGGCCAGGCCGGTCAGTGTCGGGACCGCGTCCCCTGCCAGCTCGGCGACCTGCGTCGCCGTGAGGGCCGCGCGGTAGATCCGGAAGTCGTCGACCGCGCCGTCGAAGAGCGGGTCGGGGTAGAAGGACCTGCCGATGTACCCGGCCGATGTCGCCGACGCGGCCAGCAGCGCGCCGGCCGAGACGGTCGTGGGCGCCGAGCCGACGGCGACGCCGTCGAGGTAGGTCGTGACGCGGTCCGCCGCCGTGTCGAGGGTGACCGTGAGCGTGACCCAGTCGCCCCCGGCGAGCGGCCCGTACCCGGTGACCTTCGCCTCGCCACCGGCGAACGTGGTCGTCACGGCCGTGCGCAGCCGGCCGTCGCTGTTCGACGGCGTGGAGAACAGGTAGCGCTCGGTGCTCGTGCCGAGGGCGTAGGCCCACTGCCACGGCCCGCCGGCGCCGTCCCAGCGCAGGCGGGTCGACACCGTCAGGTCCGTGGCGCCCGCGAGCGCGCCGCGCGGGATCGTCACGTAGCCGCCGCCGGCGCCGCCGAGCAGGTCGAGCGCCTGGCTCCCGCCGGCGTCGGCCGTCGACGTGCTGCCGGCGACCGTCCCGTCCAGCCCGTTGCCGGAGCTGTCGGGCACCGTGGTGCCGGCGATGTCGTCCATCGTGTAGTGCAGGTCCGGTTCCGGCGTCGCGGCAGCCGCGGGGAGCGCGAGCGCTCCCCCGAGCGTGCCGGCGAACAGCGCCGTGGCCGCGGACAGCGCGACCGCCGTCCGTCGCGGCGTGCGCCGCGCGGGTGTCCTCATCATCGAGTCCCTTCATCGGTGTACTACGGGTGGGTGCTGCGGTGGGTGCTGCGATCAGGATCGGAGCAGGGTGCGCTACGCGGTCGGGACGAAGACGCGCATGGTCGAGGCCCCGCGCTCGGCCCACCGGTGGTACGGCACGAACCTCGCCTCGAGCTCGGCCCGGGCTGCCGGCGGTGCGGGGTCCGGCCCGAACGGCGGCCGCCCTGGGCGGTGGTCCGGCGGGCCGACGACGAACGCCCGCGCCACCGCGCCGTCGTCCGCCGGGCGTGGCGGCGTGGCCGGGTCGATCCTGACGTCCTCCATCGCGAAGCCGTCCGGCAGGTCGCCGGACTCCAGGCACAGCACGAGCGGCCCCCGCTCGACCGCCACGGAGCCGCGCACCGCGTCCACGCGCGGGTCCGGCCAGGTGAACCGCGGCGCCGTCGGGAGCACGAGCGTCACGACGTCGCCCGGCACCAGGACGCGCCGCACCTCGGCCCAGCCCGGAGCGACGGGCGCCGGCGGGCTGCCGGGCACCGCGCCCGGCGCTGCGCCGGCGACCGTGGCGACGGCGACCGTGGCGACGGCGACCGTGGCGCCGTCGGCCCAGTGCGGGACGCGCAGTCGCAGCGTGACCGGCCGGTCGGGGGCAGCGGTGACCTCCACCCGGACCGTCCCGTCCAGCGGGTACTGCGTGCGCACCCGGAGCCCCACCTCGCCGCCCGCGTCCAGCGTGAGGGACAGGTCGGCGGCGGCGTACTGCAGCAGGGTCACGGTGTCGCCGTCGACGGACGCGGCGTAGGTGTGCCAGGACGCGAGGGTGCGCGCGACGTTCGTCGGGCAGCACGAGACGTCGAACCACGGCGCGCGGACGCCGCCCTCGGCGCGGGGGTTGACGGCGTCGGGCAGGACGTCCGCCCCCGCGACGCGCTGCTGCAGCGGGTTGGCGTAGAAGAACGCCCGCCCGTCCGTGCGCGGCGACGTCGCGACCACGTTGTGCAAGGTCCGCTCCATGAGGTCGGCGTAGCGGACCTCGCCCGTCGCGAGGAACAGCCGCCACGAGACCATGACCGACGCGACGCCCGCGCAGGTCTCGCAGTAGGCGCGGTCCGGCGGGAGCTCCCAGTCGTCGCCGAAGCCCTCGTCCTGGTGCCGCGAGCCCATGCCACCGGTGAGGTACGTGCGCCGCTCGACGGACCGCGTCCACTGCCGCTCGACGGCGGCCAGCAGGTCGTCGTCGAGCGTGTCGACGGCCACGTCGGCCGCGCCGGCCGCGAGATAGAGCGCGCGCACCGCGTGCCCGCGCCACGCGTCCGCCTCGCGCACCGGCACGTCGTCCTGGAAGTAGGCCGGGCCGAGCAGCGCGATCGGCCTGAGCGTCCCGCGCCCGCGCCGCTCCACGAACAGGCGCGCCTGCTCCGTGTACCGCGGCTCGCCGAGCGCCCGGCCCAGCTCCGCCAGGCCCAGCTCGATCTCCGGGTGGCCGCACAGCTCCTCGCGCGCGCCCTCGCCGAACTCGCGGCAGACGTGGTCCGCCGCGCGGCGGGCCACCGCCACGAGGCGGTCCTCCCCCACGGTCCGCAGGCGCGCGACCGCCGCCTGCAGCAGGTGCCCGGTGCAGTACAGCTCGTGCCCGCTGGACAGGTCGGTGTACCGGCCGGGCTGCCCGGCGTGGCCGAAGCACGTGTTGAGGTACCCGTCCGGATCCTGCGCCGCCGCGACGCGCTCGGTCAGCGCCTCGAGGAGCTCGTTCGCACCGGGGTCCCCCGTCCGGCCGTGCTCCCACGCCAGCGCCTCGAGCAGCTTGTAGACCTCCGAGTCGGAGAACTGCCAGCCCGGCCGCTCCCCGCCCGTGGTGCCCGCCGCGACCCGGTCGAAGTTGGCGACCCAGCCGAGCCGTTCCATCCAGTCGAGGCAGTGCCGGAGCGTCGCCCGGCCGTTCGTCTCCTGGAGCCGGCCCCAGAACCCGCCGTCGAGCCGGACCTCGCCGATGCCCGCCCCCCGGTGCGTCCCGGGCGGGACGACGGGCCGGGCGGCAGCCGGCCCGGCAACGGGCACCGCGGCGGAGCCCGCCGACGAGCCCGAACCCGGGCGGGCGATGGTGTGGTCGGTCACGTGTCAGTCCTTCACGGCGCCGGCGGTCACGCCCGCGGCCACGTAGCGCTGGGCGACGACCAGGAGGATCGCCGCGGGGACGGAGGCCACGACGGCGGTCGCCATGATCGAGTTCCACTGCGTCGTGTTGTTGCCGATGTACTTGTAGATCCCGAGCGTGATGGGGATCAGGTCGCCGTTGCGGTTGAGCGTCGACGCGAAGATGAAGTCGGACCAGGCCCAGAGGAACGCGAAGAGCGCCACGGTGAGCGTGGAGTTGCGGCTCACCGGCAGCACGATCGAGCGGAACGTGCGCCACGCCCCCGCGCCGTCGATCCGGGCGGCCTGGAGGAGCTCGCGCGGGATGCCCGACATGAACGCCGTGTAGAGCAGGACCCCGAACGGCACGGCGATCGTCGAGTCGGCGACGATCAGGCCGCCCACGGTGTTGAGCAGGCCGAGCCGCACGTAGATCGCGTAGAAGCCCATGGCCATGACGACGGCGGGGATCATCTGCGCCACGAGCAGCACGAAGTTGAGCGCCCGTCCGCCGCGCAGGTTCAGCAGCGCCAGCGCGTACCCCGCGGGGGCGGCGACGACGATCGTGAGCGCCACGCACCCCAGGCCGACGAGCAGGCTCGTGCCCAGGGACGGCAGCTGCTGTTCGAGCACCGCGGCGTAGCCCTCGAGCGTGGGGTTCCAGGGGAACCAGTGAGGCGGGTCGGCCCGCAGGTCGCTCGTCCGCGTCAGCGAGACGTTGGCCATCCAGTAGGCGGGGAAGAGCATCAGTGCCGTGAAGAACACGCCGAGGGCGGTCTTCCACCAGGTCTTTCGCAGTGGCCTACGGCCTGTCATGACCCCTCCTGACGGTGCTGGAGCTGCAGGTGCAGGAACCCGAAGACCAGCGCGATGAGGATCAGCACGTTGCCCACGGCCGCCGCGGGCGAGAAATCAGGCTGTCCCGTGCCGAACGCCTCGCGGTAGGACCAGATGGCGAGCGTGGTGGTGGAGTTGCCCGGTCCGCCGGTCGTCATCACCCAGATGACGTCGACGACCTTGAGCGTGTAGATGAGCCCCAGCAGGAGCGTGATGGCCGAGACCGGGCGCAGGAGCGGGAACGTGATGCTCCAGAACTGCTTCCACGCGCCGGCGCCGTCGAGCGACGCCGCCTCGGCCAGCTCCCCCGGGATGTTCTGCAGCCCGGAGTACAGGATCACGAGGTTGAACGGGATGCCGAGCCAGATGTTGGCGACGATCACCGACAGCAGCGCGGTGTCGGGCGACGTCAGCCAGTTGATCTGCGGCACGCCGAACGCGCCCAGCACCGAGTTCACGATCCCGTTCTCGCTGCTGAGCATCCAGGCCCAGGTCGAGGCGGACACGATGAGCGGCAGCAGCCACGGGACCAGGAACATCGCGCGCAGCACGCCCGAGAGGCGGAATCCCGAGCGGAAGAAGACCGCCAGCGCGAGCCCCGCGGCGTACTGGAACAGGATCGACACGAGCGTGAACACGGCGGTGTTCAGGAGCGCCGTGGGGAACGTCGTCGACCCGAAGACCTCGGCGTACTTGTCGAACCCCACGAACTCGGCGTTGCCCTGGACGAACGCGCGGATCGTGTAGTCGTGCACGCTGAGGTCGATGTTGCGCCACAGCGGGTAGGCGTAGAACAGGACGAGATAGACGAGCAGGGGGGCGGCGAAGCCGACGGCCGTCCACCCACCCGCGCTCGGTCCACGGCGCGCGCGCCGCGCACCCGCACGCCCGGACCGGTGAGGGCCGGAGTGCTGGTCATCAGCTCGTCGCCGTCTCCGCCTCGGTCTGCGCGGCCTTGAGCGCCTCCTCGGGGCTGCCCGCACCGGAGAGCGCGTTCTGGACGGCGGTCCAGAGCTGCTCGGAGATGATCGGGTAGTCCGTGCCGAGGTCGTCCGACGTGCGGCCCTTCGCGTCCTGCACCGCGCTGACCCACGGCTCGAGCTCGGGGTTCTGCTCCAGCAGAGCCGCCTGGCCCTCGGCGGTCGGCGGGATGTAGTACGCGAACGTGGTCGCCGTCTCGACGAAGCCCTCGGGAGTCGTCATGCACTCGACGATCTGGCGCGTCACCTCGTAGCGCTCGGCGTCCTCCTGCACGGGCGCGACGATGAACTCACCGCCGGTCGGCGCGGGCGCGCCGCCGCCGTCGCGGGCCGGGATCTGGATGATGCCGGTCTCGAAGCCGGCCTCGGCCGCGCTGTTGACCTGCCAGGTGCCGTTCTCCACGAAGGCGTACTCGCCCGTCAGGAACTCCTCCCAAGTGGTGTTCTGGGAGTTGGTGATGACGGTGTTCGGCGCGTAGCCGGCGTCGAGCCAGCCCTTCCAGAGCTCGACGGCCGCGACCGCCTCGGGCGAGTCCAGCTCGCGCAGGTCGGCGCCCGCGCCCCAGAACCACGGGAGGAACTGGAACGAGCCTTCCTCGGTCCCGATGCCGGCGAACGTGATGCCCTTGCTGCCGGCCGCGGTGACCTTCTCCAGCGCGGCGGTGAGCGAGGCCCAGTCGGTGACGGCGGCCGGGTCGACGCCGGCCGCGTCGAGGACCTCCTTGTTGTAGTAGATGGCGAGCGTGTTGGCCCCGATCGGGACGCCGTACGCATCGCCCCCGGCGACGCCCGCGGCCAGCAGGTTCTCGTCGATCGCCGACGTGTCGAGCCCGAGCTCGTCCACCGTGCTGAGCATGCCGGTGTCGGCGAGGGTCGACACCGCCGGGTTGTCGATGAGGATGACGTCGGGCGACGTCCCCTCCTGCGCGGAAAGCAGCGCCTGGTTCGTCAGCGCCGTCGTGTCGTACGCGGTGCGCTCGATCGTCACCCCGGCGTCGGTACCGCACTGCTGGACGCGTGCCGCCCAGTCGGACGACTCGTCGTGCTGGGGGTACGGGTCCCACCAGGTGTAGGTGTCGCTGCTGCCTTCCGACGCCTCGTCCGGCGCGGCGGCCGAGCAGGCCCCCAGAAGACCCGCCGTGGCGGTCGCGAGGGCGACGGTGGTCGCGAGGGCGGCAGGCCCACGCCTCGTGTGCTGCATGATGTTCCTCCTTGAACGACAGGACTGACCCAGCCCAGGACAGGGCTTGCGGCAGGACTCGACGACGGACCGGCCGACGGCGTCGGCGGCCAGGCTTACCGACGCGGCGCCCCCGTGCTGCGACGGTCGACGAGCTCGGGCGAGACGAACCGCACGACGTGCGGCTCGTCCGGGCCGACCTCGCCCTCGATCCGGCGCACGAGCTGGCGGACCGCCATGCGGCCCAGCCGGTCGGGTGCGCTCTCGATCGACGAATAGGGAAGGGAGAAGGTGCGCGCGAACTCGTCGGAGTACCGGCCGATCACGGACAGGTCGCCGGGCACGGACAGGCCGCGCGCGTGCAGGACCGTGGGCAGCGCCGCGGCGGCCGCCTCGTTGTTGATGAGCAGGCCGGTCACGCCCGGGTGGGCGTCCAGCAGGTCGTGCAGCTCGCGGCCGACGTCGGGCTGGTGCGCCGACGCGAAGATGGCGTGGAGCGTGATGCCCCGGACGCGCGCCGCCTCGGCGGCCGCGTTCTGGAGGCGCCACACGTAGGCACCGCCCCGCTCGATCACGTGCTCGGGCTGGGAGACGAGCGCGAGCTCGCGGTGCCCCAGCCGGTGCAGGTCGTCGACCATGAGCCGGCCGGCCTCCTCGAAGTCGAGGTCGAACACGTCGACACCGGTGCAGTCGGCGGGCAGGCCCACGAGCGCTCCTGGCTGCGACGCGGCGCGCAGGATCGGGAGGCGGTCGTCGTGCTCGGCGACGTTGAGCAGCACGACCCCGTCGACCATCCGGGAGTCGGTGACGCGCCGCAAGCCGCGCGTGCCGTCGACCTCCGTCACGAGCAGGATGTCATAGCCGAGCTCGCGGGCGGTGTTCGCGACGCCCTGGATGTACTGGAGCATGGCCGGCGCGAACTCGTCCTCGAGGAACTGGGCGAGCAGGCCGATCACCATGGTCTGCGAGGTCGCCAGGGCACGGGCGCCTGCGTTCGGCGTGTAGCCGAGATCGCGGACGGCCTCCTCGACGCGGCGCCGCACGTCGGCGGAGATGGAGCGCTTGCCCGACAGCGCGTACGACGCCGTGCTGCGCGACACGCCTGCCGCGCGGGCGACGTCCCCGATCGTGGCCACTCTGCCTCCTCATGCGGGTCTCCCCGCAGCTCTCGCCGTGCTGACTCGCGTCCGTTGCGAACCGGTTCGACTCTAGCCACACAGTCTTACGCATCGCAAGTACGGATTTTTCGCACTCTTGCGCCGGACAGTGTTCGAAACTAGCGTCCTGGTGATCCGGAATGTCGAACCGGTTCGCAATCTCAAGGAGGAGATTCCATGAAACGAGTCCTGTCCCGCCTCAGCGTCCTCACCCTCGTCCTGGGGGCCACGCTGGCCTCCCCCGTCGGTCCGGCCCAGGCCGCCGGCAACACCCTCACCGTCGATGTCGGCACCGTGGTGCGACCCGTGACCCACGTCGGGTCCGGCGGCCTCTACGGCGTCGGCTCGGACACCAAGCCCACCACCGACCAGCTCCTACCCCTGAGCCCGAACGGGTTCACCCAGCCGGCGCCGGGCACCACCCACCTGGGCAACGGGGCCACGGAGCCCTGCTGCGACGCGCTCGACGTCGCGAACAACATCACGCGCGCCGGCGCGCAGCAGTTCATCCGCATGCCGGACATCTACCCGACGTTCCCCTACGAGTGGCAGGGCTGGGCGGACTGGGAGCAGAAGGTCCGGACCATGGTCCAGGCCCGCCTCGCGGCCACGACGACGACGAACATCCGCGGCTGGGAGCTGTGGAACGAACCCGACTGGACGTGGGACACCGCGGACGCGGGCTCGTTCAACTCCGGCTGGACGCGCACCTTCAACGTGATCCGGTCGCTCGACTCGGTGACGCCCATCGTCGGGCCAAGCGACGCGGTCTACAACCACGACCGGATGCTGTCGTTCATGACGAACGCGCGGAACACGGGCACGCTGCCCGACGTCATCGTCTGGCACGAGCTCGACGACATGAACTGGAACGCCTTCGACGATCACGTGGCCGACTACCGGGCCATCGAGACCTCGCTCGGCATCAGCCCGCGCCCGATCGCGATCAACGAGTACAACTCGTTCAACCAGATGGATATCCCGAGCGTGGCCGTGCACTGGATCTCGGTGCTTGAGCGGCACGGCGCCCGGGAGGCGCACCGCGCGTACTGGTTCGAGGCAGGCACGTTCGATGGCCTGTTCACGCTCAGCGGCCAGCCGACGGCCTCGTACTGGGCCTACCGCTGGTACGGCGCCATGGCCGGCAACGTCGTGCGGACCACGCCGCAGAGCTGGCTCGACGGCGTCGCGGCGTACGACTCGAGCCGCAAGATCGTGAACGTCGTCCTCGGCGGCGACAGCGGCAACAACAGCGTGCGCGTCAACGGCCTGGGGTCGTTCGGCTCGTCCGTCCAGGTGACCGTGAGCGCCGTCCCGGGCAGCGGGCGGAACACCCAGGTGTCGGCCCCGACCGTGCTGTCGAGCTCCACCATTACCGTCTCGAACGGCACCGTCACCGTCCCGGTGAACGGGATGACGGCCGAGGGCGCCTACCAGGTCCTCGTCACGCCCGCCGCCGGCCCGACCACGAGCTGGCAGCAGGTCTACGAGGCCGAGAACGCGAACGTCGTGAACGCGCAGACGCGCGCCGCGTCGGGCGCCTCGAACGGCTCGTACGTCGGTGGCATCGACGGCTCGGCCGACATGCGCTCGCACAGCTTCGTGGACTTCACGGTGAACGTGCCGACGGCTCGCACCTACACGATGACGATCCGGTACGCGAACGGCACCGGCGCGACGTCGACCCACGGCCTGGCCTACAACGGCGGCGGCTGGTCCACCGTGTCCTACCCGCCGACGGCGGGCTGGGCCCAGTTCTCGACGACGACCGTGACCGTCTCGCTGCGCGCCGGGTACAACCAGATCCGGCTGGCGAAGGGCTCACCGTTCTTCCCGGGCGGGACCGGCTACGCAGAGCTGGACAGCATCACGCTGTCGTAGGCCCCACTGCGGATCGGAGACTGCGGCCCTGACCCGGCGACGCACCAAGTATCTGGTGCACCAGGTACACACCGAGTCAGGCCCGCAGTCCGCACGTGGTACCAGCTCAGGCCTGCCGGCCGCCCATCCCGAGGTACTCGCCGAGCTTGTACTCGAGATCGAGCCCGAGCTGGGCGGCGAGGGCCTCGAATCCGGCGGCGCGGGACAGGAATCCGGGCAGCGTGAGCGAGTGGGTGAACTCGCCGTAAGCGGTGACGAGGTCTGCGTCCGGCGGCAGCGACGCGCGGTTGACCATGGCCTTGGCCGACGCGAGGGAGGCCCTGTCGAACGAGGCGAGGCGAGCTGCCATCGTGTCGACGAAGCCGTCGAGCTCGGTGTCGGGCAGAGCCCGTGTCACCCAGCCCCAGCGCTCGGCGGTGTCGGCGTCGTAGTCGTCGCTGCTCAGGATCACCTCGAGCGCGCGATCCCGGCCGATGAACCGGGGCAGTCGCTCGGTGCCACCACCACCCGGCAGCAGGCCGCCGCCGACCTCCGGCTGCCCGAAGATCGCCTTCTCACGGCTCGCGTAGCGCAGGTCGAGCGCGAGGGTCAGCTCGTCGCCGCCACCGCGGGTCCGGCCTCGGATCGACGCGATCGTGATGTACGCAGCCTTGGACAGCCGCAGCACGATGTCCGTCCAGATCGGCACCCCATCCTCGCCCTCCGGCGTCGGGAACTCGGCTGCGGCCGCGAGGTCGAAGTGGTTGAAGAAGAAGTCGGGCGTGCTGCTGTCGAAGACGACTACCTGGATGTCCGGGTCGGCTTCGAGCTCACGAGTGATCTCGTCGAGCCGACGGACGGTATCGCCGACTATCAAGTTCACGGGCGGGTTCTCGAACGTGATCCTTGCGATCTGTGGTGTGGTGCGTACGAACGTGATGGTGCTCTGCTCGGGCATGGGGTCCGCTCCGTTCACTGCGATGACGGTTCAGGGTGATGACTGCTCTGGATGGTCCGGCGCAGGGTTCGTGCCCCGACACGGCCCGCCCGGCGAGTTCAGAGTACGCTCATTTCTGAGCGGAGTCACCTTTCCATACCGCAGGGTCAAATTTCACCTCGCTACAGTCCGCACGGCCCGCGCCCCAGCGCGCGTCTGTGCGAGCCGGAACAGTCCGAGGGGGACCTGGGCTTCGCATTCACTTCACCGCGGCCGATCTGGTGCGCACGAGAGTGGTCACGCGGCTGGATCCCATGTGGGAGCTCGTTCTGAGCATCCATCAGGTGGCGATCCCCGCGTCGGCCGGGCTGCGGACCCCGCCCCCGTCGTCAGAAGGGGTACGGCGCGATCCGCGACTGCACCGTGACCCACTGGGTCTCGGTGAAGGCCTCGATGTTGGCCTCGTGGCCGCCGAAGCGGGCGCCCGAGCCGGAGAACCCCGTGCCGCCGAACGGGGCCTGGGCCTCGTCGTCGACCGTCTGGTCGTTGATGTGGAGGATCCCGCAGGGGATGCGGTCGGCGAGCTCGAGCGCCCGGAACGCGTCGCCCGCGAGGACCGCGACCGACAGCCCGTAGCCGCTCGCGTTGACGAGGTCGATCGCCTCGTCGACGTCCTCGAAGCGCACCACCGGAGCCACCGGGCCGAAGATCTCCTCGGCGAACGCCGGGTGCTCGGGCCGGACCTCGGCGAGCACCGTCGGCTGGTAGAAGAGGTCGGTGTACGTGCCGCCCGCGACCAGCCGAGCCCCGGCGTCGACCGAGGCGGTGACCAGGCCGTGCACGCGGTCGCGCTGGCCAGCGTCGATGATCGGGCCGAGCGGCGTGCCGGTGGACGGGTCGCCCGCCGGCAGGGCCTTCGCCTTCTCGGCGAGGAGCGCCACGTACTCGTCGTGGACGTCGGCGTGCACGAGGTGCCGGCCGGTCGTCATGCAGATCTGGCCCTGGTGCAGGAAGGAGCCCCAGGCGCCGGCCGACGCCGCGGCCGCGACATCGACGTCCGGCAGCACGATCATCGCGTTGTTGCCGCCCAGCTCCAGGTGGACCCGCTTGAGCAGCCGCCCGCCCCGCTCGCCGATCGCGCGCCCGGCCTCCGTGGAGCCGGTGAACGAGATGATCGGCACCTCCGGGTGGTCCACGAGCGCGGCGCCGACGTCGGCGCCGCCGGGGACCACGGCGAAGACCCCCGCCGGGAGACCCGCCTCCTCGAGCGCGGCCGCCAGGAACAGGCCGCCGGACACGGTGGTGCGGGGATCCGGCTTGAGCACCACCGCGTTGCCCAGCGCGAGCGCCGGGAAGACCGACCGGGACGCCAGGATCGCGGGGAAGTTGAACGGCGCGATCACGCCGACCACGCCCGCCGGCCGCCGTCGGGCCATGCTCAGGCGGGGGTGCGCCGTCTGGAGAAGCTGGCCGTAGGGCATTATCGCCGTGGCCGCGGCCAGGTGGAGCTCGGCGACCACGAGGCCGACCTCGAAGGCCGCCTTGCCCTGGCCGGAGCCCGCCTCGTCGACCAGCCAGCGCACGAGCGTGTCGGCGTGCGCCTCGACCGTGGTGGCCGCGCGGCGCATCACGGCGGCGCGAGCGTCGGCGGGCAGCGCGGCCCACTCCCGCTGCGCGGCCGCGGCGCGGTCCACGGCGTCGGCCAGCTCGGCCGCGTTGCCGGTCGCGACCGTCGTGAGGGTGGCGCCCGTGGCGGGTGACACCACCGCGACCGTGGCCTCGAGCTCGGTCCAGCCGCCCACGTAGGCGCGGCCCTCCCAGTCCTGCTGTGCGAAGAACGTCATCGTCTCTCTCCTGCTCGTCCACCTCGACGCTTCCCGACCCTAAGGACAGGGCGCGCCGCCGACCCGGCGTTTTGTGCACGTCTCCGCCGTTGACCGTTCGAGCGGAGCGTGCGTACGATCTCGCAACACGTGTGCGGGAGGCGAACGTGGTAGTTCTCGAGGCGGAGAGCGCCGACACCTGGGAGGCGGTCGTCAGCGGCTGCTTCGTGCCGCTCAACTGCGCAGGCTTCGAGCCGGACTTCACCGGGCGCATGGAGCACACCGCCCTCGACGAGCGGCTCTCCGTCTCGCTCGTCACGACCTGCGGCACGAGCGCCGAGCGCAGCCCGCGCCTCGCCGCGCGCGCCGCCACTGACGACCTGCACCTGTCGCTGCAGCGCTCCTCGACGGGCCGGGTGGTCCAGGACGGCCGCGTCACGCCCGTCCGTCCCGGCTCCGTCACGGTGTACGCCACGGACCGCCCGTACTACCTCGACTACTCCCCGCCCGGCCAGCAGCAGCTCATCGTGCAGGTCTCCGGGTCGTCCCTCGGCCTGCCCGCCCGGATGATCGAGGCCGCCACCGCGCGGCTCGCGGTGCCCTCCGGGCAGCGCTCCTCCGCCGCCGGCAGCCTCTTCTCGTACGTGGCCGCGCTGGCGGGCGCCGGCGGGGACCCGGCCGGTGCGGCGGGTGGCGAACGGGGGGACGGCCCGCGGCCGGGCGAGGCGGCCGACGTCGCCCGCGACCTGGCGCAGGTCATGATCCGGGCGTCGTTCGGCGGCGGCCCCGTCGTCCCGCGGACTGCGGGCGGGCTGCGGCACACCGTCCAGGAGTTCCTGCGTGCCCACGCGACGACGCCCGGCCTCGACGTCGAGGAGGTGGCGCGCTGCCACTTCGTCTCGCGCCGCAAGCTGTACCAGGTGTTCGGCGAGGCGGGCCTGGCGCCCGCGGAGTTCCTGCGCCGCGAGCGCCTCCGGGCCGCGGCCCGCCTGCTGCGCGCCGGCGGCCCCGGCGCGCGGCCGGTCGAGCAGGTCGCGTACGCGTGCGGCTTCGACGACCCGACGACGTTCACCCGGGCCTTCCGCCGCGTGTACGGCTGCACCCCCCGGGAGTGGCGGGCCCGCCCCGCTCCGACGCCGCCGGCGACCTTGTAGTTGTTCACCTCTTCGACCGCAAAGCGTGAACAACTACAAGGTCGCGGAGGCGGGTGGTCGCCTGGTCGCGGAGGCCAGACGTCGGCCCCCCACCTGGGGCGCCCACGGCAGCGCCCGTCCGGGCACCCACCCTGCGCGGCGCAGGACGCCACCGATCTCGCCGGTCACATAGCCCGGTTCGCGCAGATGGCAACCGGCGCCGGCCGCTGCCGGGGGTCGTCCACCGGCGGCCGACGCCGGGGCAGTGCCCGGTCCCGGGGGCGAGCCGACGTCGGGCAGCGCGGGGTGTGGAAAGCGGTCGCCCGAAACGCGCGCTCCGTGCGGGAGGATGCACCGTGGAGGTGCCGGCCCGTGCGCCGGCGCGAGGGGAGACGGCGTGACGAACGAGCTGACGACCGGACCGGGCGGCCTCGCCGGCCGCGGTCACCTGCTGCGCCTGGGAGCACCGCGCGACACGGCGGCGGTGCGGCACCTGGTGACGTTCCTGGTTGCGAGCGTCGTGACCGTGCTCGGCACACGGGCCTACCTGGCCGCGACGGGCTACCCGCAGATCGGCGGGGGCGGGCTGCACCTTGCCCACGTGCTGTGGGGCGGGCTCCTGATGGCTCTGGCGATGATGCTGCTGCTGTCGTACGTGGGCCCGGTGCCGCGGTCGCTGGGAGCGGTGCTCGGCGGCGTCGGCTTCGGGCTGTTCATCGACGAGGTCGGCAAGTTCGTCACCTCGGACAACGACTACTTCTACGCCCCCACGGCCGCGATCATCTACCTCGTCACGGTGCTGCTCGTCCTGGTCGTGGAGGGGCTGCACGGCCGCCGGGCGCACCACCCGGCCGAGTACCTCGCGGTGGCGGCCGACCGGCTCGCCGCGGGGCTGGCCGGCGGGTTCACGCCGGCCGCCCGCGAGGAGGCACGGGCACTCGCCGCGAAGGGCGCCGGCGAGCCCGGCGCCGCCCTGGTCGCCGGCCTGGTCGACGCGGTGCCCGACGACGACGCGGACGTCCCCGACCTGGTGCGCGCCGCCGTCGACCGCGTCGTCAGGTGGCTGGACGCGCTCGTGGACCGGGCGTGGGCCGCGTGGCTCGTGATCTGCGCCCTCCTGGTCGTGTGTGCGGCGGAGGCGATGGTGGGCGTGCGCGTCGTGCGCGGGCTCGTGCCCGGGGTGCCGGAGTGGACCGGGGCCGCGATCCTCGCCGCCGTCGGGGCGTCCGTCGTCCTGCTGGCCGTCGGCGCCGTCGTCGGCCGCCGTGATCACCTGCGCGGTGCCGTCTGGGTGCGCCGGGCGGTCCTCGTGAGCCTGCTGTTCACCCAGCTCCTCGTGTTCCGGGCGGTGCGGTGGACGGCGTCGTTCGGGCTGGTCCTGGACGTGCTGGTGTTCATGGGGCTGGAGGTCGCGCTCCGCGAGGAGCGGATGGAGCAGACGCGCAGCGCCTGAACGCCGGCGGCGCTACTTGAGGCTGCCGATGGTCACTCCGGAACGCCAGTAGCGCTGCATCGCGATCATCAGGGCGACCATGGGGATCGTCGAGATCAGCGAACCCGTCACGACCAGGCTCGTGAGGTCCACGGTGCTGTCCGTGCCCCGCTGGAGCCAGGAGTACAGACCGAGCATGACAGGCCACTTCTCCGCGCCCTTGAGGAACACGAGCGGCCACATGAACGTGTTCCACGATGCCACGAAGTGGAGCAGGAAGATCGTGGCACCGGCAGTCCCCATCAGGCGGGCCGCGATGGACGCGAAGATGCGGTACTCCCCCGCGCCGTCGATCCGCGCTGCCTCGATCAGCTCGCTCGGGACGGCGCCCTCGGCATAGACCTTGGCAAGGTAGACGGAGAAGGACCCGAACATGCCGGGCAGGATCATCGCCCAGATCGTGTCGTAGATGCCGATCCGCGAGAAAAGCACGAACGACGGCACGATCATGAGAGAACCCGGGATGAGGAACGACCCGATGATCAGGCCCATCGTCAGCGCGCGCCCCCGGTACTGGTACTTGGCGATGCCGTACCCGGCGGCGAGCGAGACCGCGGTCAGGCCCAGGGAGCCGAGCGTGGAGTAGACCACGGTGTTCCACAGCCAGAGGCCGAAGATCCCGTCCTGGTAGGTGAACAGGGTGGCGAGGTTCTCGGACAGGCGGAAGTCCGCGAACCACAGACCGTTCGTCGTGTACAGCTGACCGTTCGACTTGGTCGCGGCGACGACGAGCCACCACAGCGGCCCCACGGCGTAGGCGGCCAGCGCGACCAGGACGGCCAGCACGAACCAGCGCGACGCTCCCCGGGCCTCGGCCGCGGTCGGCTCGTCCGCGCTGCGCCTCACTGCCGCGCGGCTCACGGCTCGCTCCGGTTCAGGAAGCGGTAGATCACCGCGGAGCCGGCTCCGACGACGAGCGCGAGCACGATCGACAGCGCCGTGGCGTAGTTGACGTTACCCACCTGGAACGCCTGGTTGAAGATCATCATGGCGGGAGTGAAGTCCTTCGTGATCGATTCCGGGGTGACCGCCCGGAAGAGCAGCGGCTCGTTGAAGATCTGCAGCGTGCCGATGATGGAGAGCAGGCTCGTCAGCACGAGCGGACCGCGCACGAACGGCACCTTGATCGACCAGGCGATCCGGGCCTCCGACGCACCGTCGAGACGTGCGGCCTCGAAGATCTCGTGGGGTACGGCCTGCAGCGCGCCGTAGAGGATGAGCATGTTGAACCCGATGCTCCCCCAGACCGCCAGGTTGCCGATGGAGACCCAGGCGAGGCTGCTCGAGTAGAAGTTCACGTCCAGGCCGAAGAGCTCGAAGAACTCGTGCAGCGGACCGACGACGGGGCTGTACAGATAGATCCAGATCATCGTGGCGACGATGCCCGGCACCATGTACGGCAGCAGCAGCGCGATGCGGAACCTCGCGCCCACGCGGCGGCTGGCGGCGTCGAGCACGAGCGCCATCCCGAGGCTGACCACCTGCGTGAGGGGCACGACCACGACGGCGTAGAGGCCGACGCGCCCCATGCCCGCCCAGAACACGGTGTCGGCCCCGGCGCGGAGCAGGTTGTCGGCCCCGACGAACGTGACCGTCGAGCCGCCGAAGCCCAGGCCCGACGTCTTGGTGCTGTAGACGCTCTCACGGAGGGCCATGACGATCGGGACGAGGACGAACAGCGTGAACCCCGCGAGGAACGGGAGGCTGAACGAGGCGCCCTTGAGCGCCTGCAGGGTGCGCCATCGCGGACCCCGGCGCCGGACAGGAGGGGACGCTGCCGGAGGCCGCCCCGGGGTGGGTGGCGCGAGCCCCGGCTCGTCTACGGTGGTGGTCGATGCGGACATGAGCGTCCCCTCCTGTGTCGTGCGCGTGCCGGCGGTCGTCGTCAGCTGGTGTGCGCGATGCCTTTGCTCTCCAGGTCGCTCTCCACGAACTTCTGGACGGCGGCCAGCGCCTCCTCGACGGTGATCTCGCCGGCCACGGCCTTGCCCCACTGGTCCTGGAGCTCCGGGAACCACGCGTCGTAGTTCGGCCCGAGCTCGAACTTGCCGACGGTGGCCGCCTGCGCCTCGACGATCACGTCGGCCGCCGCGGCGTCGTCGGTGAAGAAGCCCTCCGGCACCACGTCGGCGACGTACTCCGACGGGTCGGGGATCTGGGTCGGGAAGCCGACGGCGCCGGTCTCGGGGTTACGTCCCGCCTCGATGCCCTCCGCGGTGGTCCCCCAGTCGACGAACGTCATGACCGCGTCCGGGTTCTCGCATCCCTCCGGGACGAACGACGGCGTGGTGCGGCCCGGCGTCACGGTCTCGTCCGCGTCGGCGAACTGCGGGATCGGTGCCGCCTTCCAGTCACCCGCCGACTGGACCAGGTTGGTCTGCAGGCCGGTGATCGACCACCACTGGGTCGTGGTGGACGCCATGTTGCCCGAGTCGAAGTACGAGTACAGCGCGGGCTTGTCCTGGTAGGTCTGGTTGGAGACCAGATCCTCGTCGATGAGCGTCTGGACCACCTCGGCGGCCTCGAGGGTCGCGTCGTCGGTGAAGTTCACCTTCCACTGGTCGCCGTCGATCGCGAACCACTCGGCGCCGGCCTGCTGGGCGAGGTTCATGAGCGTGCTCGGGTCCTCGCCGGCGAGGTTGGTCACGTCGACGCCGCCGGCCTTGAAGGTGCGGCCGGCCTCGAGGAACTCGTCCCAGGTGGTGGGGACGTCCACGCCGAACTTGTCGTACGTCGCCGTGTTGACGATCAGGAACTGGCCGTCGGCGCCGCTGGGGAGCCCGTAGTACCGCTCGTTGACCTGGGCGGCGGCGAGCGCACCCTTGCTGTAGAGGTCTGCCGACGGCTCGACGGCGTCGGTGATGTCCTGCGCCCAGCCGTTGACGACCATCGTCGTCAGCGGGGCGAAGCCCTGGACCAGGCACGGCACTGCCGAGCCCGCCTCCACGGCGTTGCGGAAGTTCGTCGCCGTGGCTGTGTTGCTGGCCTGGAGGACGTACTCGACGACGACGTCGTCCTGCGCTGCGTTGAACGCCTCGGCGTACTGCTGACCCGTCTCGGCGTTCCAGCCCCAGACCTCGATGGTGACGGGCCCCTCGGGCTCGGCCTCGGCCGTCGCGCCGCCGGCACCGGCTCCGCCGTCGGAGCACCCGGCCAGGGCAGCCGTGGCCGTCGCCGCAGCGACGAGGCTGAGCCACCTGTTCCTCGTGATGTTCATGCGTCTTCCCTCTCCCTCGGGTTCCCCGCCGTCTCGGCGGGCAAAGAGTTCTCCCCCAGTGACCGTTCAGGCACTGTGGTCGTGCTGGGGCGCCGCCGTCCGGTGCCGGGCGCGCAGGGCGCCCGGCACCGTTCCCCGTCAGCGCCGGGTCAGCAGCTGGATCTCCGCGATGTTCACGTTGCCCCCGTGCTCGTCCACCACCCGGACGCGGTCGTACTGGACCCGCTGCGGGAGCTCGAACAGGTACCAGTCGGGGTTCGTGATCCCGTTGAACGTCCAGAACGTCTCCCAGGTCGCACCGCCGTCGTTCGACCCCTGGACCTCCGTCCCGATCGCCCGGGACAGGTGCGTCGACCGCGGGTGCATGCGGATCAGGTCGACGGTGATCGGCGTGCCGTCGGTCGGGGTGACCGTCACCCACCCGTTCGACGCCGTCGTGTCCGTGAACGTCGTGATGTCGCCGTCGAACATCCGCCAGCCGTTGGCCTGCGTGGTCCCCGTGCCCGGCCAGAGCGGCGTCGAGGCGTTCACCCACTCCGGCACGACGGGGACCTTGACCAGGCTGCTGTTCCAGAGCCGGAGCGAGGACCCGTCGGTGGTCGACAGCACGGTGGCGCCCTCGAGCCCCGCGGCGGTCCGGTAGTCCACCACGAAGCGCAGCGTGCGGCCGAACTCGACGTCGTCGGGCAGGACCACCTGTGCGCGCCACGTGCGCGGGTCGGTGCTCGTCACGGTGGCCGGGACGCCCTCGACCGTCGCCCGGACCTCCGCCAGGGGCTCGAGCGCGACGACGTCGAGGGTGACCGTGTCGCCGTCCACGGCGAGGCCCGGGTCGGCGTTGCTGCTCGAGATCGTCACCGACTCGATCACCCGGGCCATCTCGTGGCGCTCGCCGTGGATGCGCACCTCGCTGAAGGACGAGATGCCGGGATACGCCGGGTCGGTGGGGACACCGGGGTGGTCCACCTGCACCTTGAGGAACCGGAACGTCTGGCCGCGCACCTCGGCGCGCACGGGGATCGTCTCCATGACGAACCCGGCCGCGGCGGTGTCAGTGGTCTCCCGCTCGGTCAGGAGCGTCCACGTGCGCCCGTCGTTCGACCCGTAGGCGTTGGCGCCCTGCGACCGGTTGGCGAAGTTGTACCGGGCCTGCAGGCCGATCGCGTCGGCGCGGAACCGGAACTGCTGGCCGAGGTCGAGCGTGAACGGGGCGCGGAGGTCGCCGGTCGTGGTGTTGAAGTCGCCGTCGACGAGGTTGTTGACGTTCACCGTCGCGGGCGAGGACGTGACGAGCCCGCGCAGGTCGACCGCCCCGTCCGCGAGGCGCGGCGTGAGCAGCTTCAGCCCGCGCACCGCCTCCTGCAGCCGCACCAGCCCGGCGAGGAACGTGGCGTCGTCGCCCGAGTCCAGGGCGTCGACGGCCTCCTGGCGGACCGCCTCGAACGCGGCCAGCGAGTCCGATACGTACGCCGCGTCCGCGTCGTAGCCCACGAGGGCCTCGTCGAGGGCGGCCGCCCGGTCGGGCGCGACGACGACCGTGACCCGCAGGACGGACACCGACTGCCCGTCGTCCGCGGCGACGTCGAAGGTGCGCACCCCGGCCTGGGACGCGCGCGGCGTCCACGTGAGCTCACCGGTCGCCGGGTCGAGCCGGGCTCCGGCGGGCAGCCGCACGCCCGTGTACCGCAGGGCGTCGCCGCCCGCGTCCGTCGCTGCGAGCGAGCGCACGAGGGGGGCACCGGCGACAGCCAGCACGCGGCTGTCCCCGACGGCGTCGAAGCGCGGGACGGTGAGGCTCGTCTTCGCCGTGAGGTCCACGTAGTCGAGGTCGACCCGCACGTCCGCCTCGCCGAGCACCGTGAAGTAGGCGAGGTTCTCGCCACCGAGGCTGCCCGGCAGCTTGGCGGCGTCGACGTCGAACGTGACGTATCGCCACTGGCCGCGCGTGTTGGGCACCAGGACGTTCAGGCGGCGTGCCGGGTCGCTCCCGATGGCGACGGTCGCCTCGCCGTCGGTGCGGACGAGCACGCCCACCGGGCTCTCCCCCGACCGGCTGACGTACATGAGGGTGCGGACCGCCACCGTGTTGTTGCCGGCCTTCGACGCCTTCATCCGGACGAACGACCGGTCGCCCTCCGTCAGGACCGCCGAGCTGCCGGCGACGGCGGAGCTGCGCGTCTCGAGCTGGACGCGGGCGTCGGTCGCGACGGGACGCGTCTCGCCGGCGATCTCGGCCGGGAGCGACAACCAGTACTCGGGGCTGTAGTCGGGGTTCGACTCCCAGGAGTTGTACGGGAGCGTGCCCCAGAAGAGCTTGGGCCCGTCGGCCTTCGCGTGCAGCTCCGCAAGGTGCGGCGCCTCCGTCTCGACGTCGACGCCGAGGTCGTACCTGTACACGTGGTACAGCTCGTCGATCGGGTTGAACACGCGCCCGCGGTAGGCCTCCGACAGCGCCCCGGGACCACCCGTCGTGTCGATCCACGGGACGTCATGGCCCAGCATGTAGGCGACGAACGTGTCGGCGCCCGCGAGCAGGCGACGGTCGAGGAACTCGTAGGGCGACACCGCGTCGGGAGCGTCCGACACCGTCCCGGCCACCGGGTCGAGCGTGGTGCCCTGCACCGTGAGGAAGCGCGCGAGCGCACCGAGGATGTTGACGCCGTCCCACGCATGGGCCTGGTCGCGGCCCATCTCCTGGTGCTGCACGAACGAGTACCCGTACGGGTTCAGCGGGTCATCGGCCTCGATGCGGCGGAACAGGCTCGCCATCGCGCCGTTCTGCTCCGGCCGCGTCGTCGTCGCGTTGACGGTGTACCACTCGACGGCCTCCTCGTAGCGCTCGCGGTTGCCCGTGAAGATGTACCCCGCGATGGCCCCGGTGAGCGGGTACCCGTGCTGGTTGAGGTAGCGCCAGTTGGTGTGGAGGAACGTCTCCGTCATCGGGACGATCAGGTTGTCCGTCAGCAGCTGGTCGTCCTGCTCGTGCCAGGCAAGGTCGTAGGCCGCGTGGTCCGCGTCGAAGCTGGTCGCCCTGAAGATCTCCGCCGCCGCGAGGAGCCGGTACAGCGGGACACCCGAGTGGATGTGGGCGTCCGGGTAGTACGCGTACTGCGCCGGATCCATGTGGCTCCAGATCCGGATGATCCGCAGGCCGTTCTCCCGGTACACCGGGTCGCCCGTCATCACGTACAGGATCGCCTGCGTGTAGGCGCCGAACGCGTCGCGGATGAGCAGGCTCTGCGTCCCCTGCGACGCGAACACGGCCGTCTTGGGCCGGTCGAGCACCGTGCCCGCGTTCGCCGAGCGCAGCGTCCGGGACGCGAACGCCGTCTCGTTCATCGCCGCGTAGTAGCTCGCCCAGGGTTCGACGCCCGCCTGGACCTGGTCCCGGGCATTTCGCAGGCTGTCGGCGTCGACGCCGATGCCCGGGTGGACGAAGCCGTTGCTCACCGTCTCGGTGATGACGACGGGTTCGGGGACCGCGGCGGCGGCGGTCGCGGCCGGCACCGTCGCGATCACGGCGGCGGACGTCGCGAGGGCGAAGGTCGTCCCGACCGCGACCCACACGCTGACCGCACCCCGCACCCTCGAGCGCCTCGTCTTCGAGCGCTGTTCCATGGAGTCCTCCTGAGTGACTCGCCGGCGCACCTCTGCGTCGGCGTGTCCCGGCGACGTCGCCGGTGACCGAGTCCCAGGAAAGCGTTATCCTGGCTCCACGTCAAGGGGGGTCCGCAGAACGGTGCCCAGCGGGACGACGTCGCCGGTCGCGCGGCGGCGTCACATCGTCGTCGCCAGGGTCCGGGGCGGCGCGCCCTCCGCCGTCCCGGAGCCCCGTCCTGGGGAGGTCTGCGCGGACGGGCCGGCGAACACCACATGGCGCTGGACCGTGTACGCGGCCAGGAACAGCGTCGCGTCCGTGACCACCTTGGCCACCAGCAGCGGCACGCCCAGCGTCCCGTTCAGCGCGTCGAGCATCCCGTAGCTCGCGGCGAGGAGCAGGCCGGCGAGCGCCGCGTACTGCACGGCCGAGCTGCGGACCGTCGAGGTGCGCCCGGCGCGGAACACCACGCTGCGGTTGATCGCGAAGTTGACGCTGCCCGACACCAGGCGCGCGCCGACGACCCCGGCCAGGAGGGAGCCGGTCAGCGCCTGCAGCGCGACGAGCAGCACGGCGTCGAGCGTGAACGCGATGAGCCCGGACGCGGCGAACGCGAGCATCGGCCCGAGCACGCTCGCCGAGTCGTGCAACGGACGGAAGTGCGACGACGCGTTCCGGTCCAGGTAGACGGTGCTGATCGGCACCTGGCCGATGGGGCCGCCCCAGCGCGTGGCCTCCAGCAGCACCCGGAACTCGTAGTCGAACCGGTCGCCGCGCACGGCGAGCAGCCGCGGCAGCGTGCCCGCACGGAAGCCGCGCAGCCCGGTCTGGGTGTCCCCCACCCGCACCCCGGTCGCGAGGCGGAAGGTCAGGGCGCTCACGGCGTTGCCCACGCGGCTGCGCAGCGGCACGTCACCGGCGAAGCCGCGCACGCCCAGCACGACGTCGGCCGGTCCGTCGCGCAGCGCGTCGGCGACGGCACGCACGTCGTCGGGCAGGTGCTGCCCGTCGGCGTCGGCCGTGACCACGTCGGCGCCGGGACGACGCCGGACGACGTCGTCGAACGCCGTGCGCAGCGCCGCCCCCTTGCCGCGGTTGCGCTCGTGTCTGAGCACGCGCGCGCCGCGCTCCTCGACGGCGGCGAACACGGGGGCGAAGGCCGGGCCGGAGCCGTCGTCGACGACGAGCACCTCGTCCAGGCCTCGCTCGGCGAGCTGGTCGACGAGGGTGAAAAGCCGGGCGTCAGGACGGTAGGCGGGGATAACGACGATCATCGTCATCACCCGGCCACGTACAGGATGTCCGAGGTGGCACGCTCGCCGCCGTTCGACGGCTGGTTCACGACCTCGCCGTTGAAGTACAGCGTCGAGGAGCCGCCGCCGTCCAGGTTGTACGCCGTGGTCGCGCCGTTGTCGATCATGATCTGCGCGAGCTCGGTCATGGTCACGCCGCGGCTGTAGCCCTCGTCGCGGCCGTCGACCACGACGATGATCAGGTGGTTCTCGTCGACCACCCCGATCGCGGTGCGGGGCTGCTCGCCCTGGATCGAGTGGTTGCCGACGTTCGTGTCGATCTCGACGTCCTCGATGCCGTCCACGATCTCGCCGCCGGTGACGACGGCCGGGCCGAAGGACAGGGTGTTCCACACCCCGTCGGCGAGGAGCTCCTCCGCCGTCGTCGTGGTCTCGTCGTAGACCTCGACGCGCCCGTCCGTGTAGAAGGCGAGGCCCTGGCGGGCGCCCTCGTCGCGGTAGACGACGCCGTTGCGGATGACGATGCCGCTGTCGCGGAAGCCGTAGTAGTCGCCGTTGACGGCCAGGACCGCTCCGACGTCCTGCGCGATCTCGCTCGTCAGCGCGGTGATGTTCTCGCCGAACTGGTTCTGCGCGAACGCGGACCGCAGCTGGGTGGCGTCGTCGAGGACGACGTCGGCCACGTAGTACGTGACGGTGTCGTCGCCCGAGCCGGTGGTGACCTGCTCGATCGAGATCGACGTGTCGTCAGAGGTGTACGTGGTGTCGGTGACGGTGGCGTCCGAGGTGGCGTCCGACGTCGCGCCGGCCGATGCCGTCGTGCCCAGCGCCGCCTCGTACGCGGACACGTCGCTGATCACGACGTGCTCCACGAGGAAGCGGTCGGCCGCCCACGCGGCGCCGCCGGCGACCGGGAGCAGGAGGCCGACCGTGACGCCGAGGGCGATCCTGCGACGACGACGGCGGAGCGTGGGGTCCGGCCTGCCGGGGATCTGGTGCGCGGTGTCGTGTCTCATAGGACCTGATCGAAAGGCAGCGCCCTGTGGCGGCCGTCCGACAGCCCTGTGACCTGGCTATGAGCGGTCTGGATCTAATCCATGGTGTGGCCGCCATTGACGGTTATCCGCTGCCCCGTGACGAAGCTTGCCGCGTCGGAGGCGAGATAGGACACCGCGGCGGCCACATCTGCGGGACTTCCGATGCGGCCCAGAGGGACCTCGGACCGATATCCGGCCAGATCGACGTCCGGGAGCGCGCCGTGTCGTTCGACGGGCACCCAACCCGGCGCCACGAGGTTCACGGTGATCCCGTCGGCGCCCAGCTCCCTGGCCCACGAACGGGTCAGCCCCCACTGTGCGCCCTTTGCTGCCACATACGCAGACTGACCGGGCAGCGCGCGCTCGAAGATGTCCGACCCGATCTGAATCACCCGCCCGTTTCCGGCCGCCCGCATGTCCGCCAGTACGGCGCGGAGCAGCAGGGTGGGGCTCTTGACGAAGAATTCCAGCTGGTCCAGATGATCACGCCATTCGAGCCGGCCGAGGGGAATCTCCGGTTGAGGGCCGGTCGCGTTGGCTACCAGCACCTCCACCGGGCCTAGTGCGGCACGAACACGCTCGACCAGGTCTTCCACGGCGGACTCGTCGGTGACATCTGCGCCGAACGCCTCGGCGATTCCGCCGACCGCGCGGATGTCGGCGACAACCTGCTCGGCCCGCGACCGACCCGCGGCGTAGTTGACCGCAACGGCGAACCCGTCGGCGGCGAGCCGTCCGGCGATGGCGGCGCCGAGGCCGCGGGAGGCACCGGACACGAGTGCGACGGTCATGGGTACACAGTGCTACACCAGCCGCGCTCGTGTCTGCGTCAGTCCTCCCGCAGGACCACCTCGACGAGCAGCAGGTCGCCGCTGTCCGCGCCGTCCACCGCCTCGACGCGGAACACCACCTCGCCCGGGGCACCCGCCTCGCGCACGGCCCCCGTGAGGTCGTACTCGTGCTCGGCGAACCCCTCGCGGTCGGCCGGGGCCGTCGGCGCCGTCACCTCGAGGCCGTTGAGGAGGATCCTCCGCCGGCTCGCAGCGCGGTCGACGAAGCGCGCCCGCACCGCTGCCGGGCCGTCCGGGCAGCGGAGCCGGTACTCGAACCATCCCGTCGTGCTGCGCCAGTGGATCCCGCCGCTGCCGCCGGCCCGGGTCCGCTCCCCCGTGAACCCGTGGTCCACCTCGGGCTGCTGCTCGCCGGCGGCCACCTTGTCGAACACCGTCGCGGCGGCGTCGGCGGCGGCGTCGAGGCTCCGGAGCGTGTCGAGCGCGCGGGACGGGTCGGCGTCGGCCGCGAAGTAGATGCTGTACCGCTCGTCGTGGATGCCGGCGAAGGGCTCGAGCAGGACGGCGCCGGGGACGAGCTCTCCGGACCGCTCCCGGAGCACCGCGAGCTCGAAGGTCAGCGTCGGCTCGTCGACGGGCGCCACCGCCGACTCCGGAGGCTCGGCAACGACGATGGGACTCTGCCGCATCGGCACCATCCGGCCGTGGGCGACGTGCGCCATCCGGTCCGGCCCCGCGACGAGCCCCGCGAGCTTGCCTGCGCCGCCGCGTGACGCGAGCACGACAGGGCCGTAGCGGAACGCCACCCAGCCGGACCCGTCGGGCAGCGCCTCGGCGACGAGCCGGGGCTCGAGCCGGATCGCGACCGACGTCGTACCGCTCCACGTCCGGGTGAGCTCGACGTAGCCGTCGACGACGACCGGCTCGACCGGCTCGCCGTCGACGCGCAGGCCCACGAGCTCTGCCCAGGACGGCACGCGGAGGCGCACGGTGCGGGCCCGGGGCGCGGCGGACGTGACGCGGATGAGCGCCTCGTCGCGGTACGGCAGCGCCGTCGACACCTGGACCCGCAGGCCCTCCTCCGCCCACTCGAGGACCGAGGGCGCATAGAGCTCGACCCGGAGGTCGGGCCCGTCGTGCGTGTAGATCAGCTCGTTGTACCGGGTGTGGCCCTCCAGGCCGGACCCGACGCAGCACCACATCGACAGGTGCGGGCGGGAGTACACGCGGTAGTGCACCGGCCGCATCGGCGTGAAGTAGACGAAGCCGCCGCGCCGGGGATGGACGGACGAGACGAGGTGGTTGAACAGCGCCCGCTCGGCGAGATCGATGGCGGCGACGTCGTGCCGGCGGTCGAGCCGCAGTCGCGCCAGCTCGACCATGTTGTGGGTGTTGCAGGTCTCGGGCCCCTCGCGATCCGTCATCACCTCGGTGAAGTCGGAGGACGGGTGGAAGTGCTCACGCACGCTGTTCCCGCCGATCGCCAGCGTGCGGCGCTCGACCACCGACGTCCAGAAGGCGTCGGCCGCGGTGGCGAACCGCGCCTCCGGGTCGCCGTCCGGCGCCAGGTCGGCCAGGCGCTGGTAGCCCAGCACCTTGGGGATCTGTGTGTTGGCATGGAGCCCGTCCAGCGGGTCTCCCCCGTCGGCCAGCGGGTCCAGCAGCCTGCGGTGGGACAGCCGCCGCCCCTCGGCGACGAGGTCCTCGCGGCCGGCGAGCGTGCCCAGCTCCACGAACGACTCGTTGAGCCCGCCGAACTCGGCGGTGAGGATCCGCTCGACGTGCTCGTCGGTGAGGGCCTTCGTGACCGACAGCCACCAGTCGGCCCAGCGCGTCGCCATGGTCAGCGCGCGCTCGGAGCGCCCGTGGGTCGCCGCGTCGATGAGGCCGGCGAGCGTCTTGTGCAGGTTGTAGACCGGCACCCACCGGCCGTTGAGGGAGAACAGGTCGGCGTCGATGCGCCCGGCGGCGAGCTCCTCGCCCAGGGCAGGCCCGTCGGGCACGCCGCCGACGTAACCCGTGCCGACGGCGTCCTGGCAGCGCTCCAGCACGTCGAGCAGGTGCTCCATGCGGTCGTGCAGCACGTCCAGGCCGGTCACGGCCCAGAGCTTCGCGTGCGCGGACAGGACGTGGCCCCCGATGTGGCCGTCGAGCCCGCCGCTCTCCCAGTCGCCGTAGGGCTCGGCCTCGCCGTCGAGCCCCGCCGCGGCGAGGAACGGCGCGAGGAGCCGGTCGAGATCGATGTCGAGCACCGCTTCCAGCGCCCGCTGCTGGGCGACGGCGAACGGTCCGGGGCCGAGCCGGACGGTCCCCAGCGGGAACGTCCGGCCGCTGGTCGTGGCCGGTGTGGTGCTCATGGACGATGCGACTCCTTGCAAGGTCGCACGGCTCCGTCGCCGGGCCGTGCTGGGGACGGCGCGACTCTACGGGAAACGGTCACGCCCCGGTCGTCCGTGCCGAGGTCAGGGCCACCTCCACCGCCTCGGCCGGCGTGGCGGCGGCAGGCGGCCCGTCGGGCAGCGGCCGCCCGTCGCCGTCCAGCACCTGCCAGCCGCCCAGGGTGACCACGGGGACACCGCGCCGCATCGCGAGGGCGAGCTCCGAGAGCGTGCCCCACGAGCCGCCGACGACGATCACGGCGTCCGCCGACGCGACCAGGATCGCGTTCCTCGCCTCCCCCATGTTCGTGACGACCGCCGCGCTCAGGGGGCTCGCGTCTTCGCGTGAGCCCCCGGGCAGGATGCCGATCACGAGCCCGCCCTCGGAGCGGGCACCGGCGGACACGGCCGCCATCACGCCCGCGCCTCCTCCGTTCAGCACGGTCACGCCCGCCCGGGCGAGCAGCCGTCCGACGGCGTACGCGTTCTCCTCGTCCTGCGCCGTGCCGTCGCGCGGCCCGCAGACGGCAACCTGGACGGTCATGGCTTGGTCCTCTTCATACCCATAACCATGCACCTCCGGTCGCGCGGAATACCCCTCGGGGGTATATGGTTGCGGCAGACGCACACACCGAACAGCACGGACGATTCCAGTCCAGGAGGTACGGCTATGACGCACGACCACTCCCACGCGCACGAGGCACCCACGATGCCGCCGGAGGCGGGCGCCGACGAGACGGAGCACGCGCAGCACGCGGGCCACGGGGCTCACGCGGACCACGCAGGGCACACCGCTCACGCGGACCACGCGGAGCACGCCGGTCACACCCGGCAGATGGACCACGCAGGCCACACAGGCCACGCCGGTCACACCCAGCAGATGGACCACACGGAGCACGCCGGCCATGCGGGCGGCGGTCACGCCGGCCACGGCGCCGACCACGTCGGCCAGTTCCGTCGCCTGTTCTGGATCATGCTCGTCCTCGCCGTGCCCGTCGTCGCCGCCTCGCCCATGTTCGCGATGGTGCTCGGGTACGCGCTGCCCGCGATCCCCGGGCTCGGCTGGGTCTCGCCCGTGCTCGGCACGGTGATGTACGTGTGGGGCGGGCGCCCCTTCCTCACCGGCGCCGTGTCCGAGCTCCGGGCGCGGACGCCCGGGATGATGCTGCTCATCGGCCTCGCGATCTCGGTCGCGTTCGTCGCCTCCTGGGGCGCGAGCCTGGGCCTGCTGGACCACCAGCTCGACTTCTGGTGGGAGCTCGCGCTCCTGATCGTCATCATGCTGCTCGGGCACTGGATCGAGATGCGCTCCCTGGCGCAGACGACCTCAGCCCTGGACTCGCTCGCCGCCCTGCTGCCCGACGAGGCCGAGCGGGTCGAGGGTGGCGACGTCGTCACCGTGCCCCCGGCGGAGCTCCGCGCGGGCGACGTCGTCGTCGTGCGTCCGGGCGGACGCGTGCCCGCCGACGGCCGGATCACCGAGGGCTCGGCCAGCATGGACGAGTCGATGATCACCGGGGAGTCGCGGACGGTGCGGCGCGAGCCCGGTGACCCCGTCGTGGCCGGGACCGTCGCGACCGACTCCGGGCTGCGCGTGGAGGTCACCGCCGTCGGCGAGGACACGACACTGGCAGGGATCCAGCGGCTCGTCGCCGAGGCCCAGAACTCGTCCTCCCGGGCGCAGCGGCTCGCCGACACCGCCGCAGGCTGGCTCTTCTGGTTCGCCCTCGGTGCGGCGGCCCTGACGGCCGTGGTGTGGAGCATCGTCGGGCTGCCGGACAGCGCGGTGGTCCGCACCATGACGGTCCTCGTGATCGCCTGCCCCCACGCGCTGGGTCTGGCGATCCCGCTGGTCGTCTCGATCGCCACGGAGCGGGCCGCCCGCGGCGGCGTGCTGGTCAAGGACCGGCTCGCGCTCGAGACGATGCGCACCGTGGACACCGTGCTGTTCGACAAGACCGGCACCCTGACCAAGGGCGAGCCCGTCGTCGCCGACGTCGAGCCGGCCGAGGGGTATTCGGCGGACGACGTGCTCTCGCTGGCCGCCTCGGCCGAGCGCGACTCCGAGCACCCGCTCGCCCGCGCGATCGTCCAGGCCGCCGCGCGGCACTCCCTGACGACCGCCCCCGCACAGGACTTCCGGTCCTCGCCCGCCGTGGGCGTGCGCGCCGTCGTCGCCGGCCGGGTGGTCGAGGTCGGCGGGCCCAACCTGCTGCAGGAGCGTTCGGCGCTCGCGCTTCCCGTCACCGACCCGTGGCGCGAGGAGGGCGCGACCGTCCTGCACGTGCTGGTCGACGGGAAGGTGGCGGGTGCCCTGCGGCTCGCGGACGAGATCCGCGAGGAGTCCCGCGAGGCCGTAGCCGCCCTGCACCGCCGCGGTGTCCAGGTCGTGATGATCACCGGGGACGCCGAGGCGGTCGCCGCGTCGGTCGCGTCCGAGCTGGGCATCGAGCGGTACTTCGCGGGGGTGCGCCCGGAGGACAAGTCGGCCTCCGTGCAGGAGCTCCAGCGGGAGGGTCGCAAGGTCGCCATGGTCGGCGACGGCGTCAACGACGCCCCCGCCCTCGCCCAGGCCGACGTCGGGATCGCGATCGGCGCGGGCACCGACGTGGCCATCGCCTCCGCGGGAGTCATCCTCGCGAGCGACGACCCCCGGTCGGTGCTCTCGGTGATCGAGCTGTCGCGGGCCGGCTACCGCAAGATGCAGCAGAACCTGTGGTGGGCGGCCGGGTACAACCTCATCGCCGTGCCGCTCGCCGCGGGCGTCCTCGCCCCGGTCGGGTTCGTGATGCCCATGTCGGTCGGCGCCTTGCTGATGTCGGCGTCGACCGTCGTCGTCGCGCTCAACGCCCAGCTCCTGCGGCGGCTGGACCTCCGGCCGGAGGTGAGCGCCCGGCGGGGCTGAGCCGGTTTCTCCCCCCGGCCGAGGTAGTGGCTCCGTCGGACGGCGGAGCCACTACCTCGCCAGCGGGCTTTCGGTCACGACCCTCCGTGCCGGGTGAGTGCGAGATGGTGCGCGGCCCGGCGGTCGAGTTCTCCGTCCGGGTCGCTGCCGCCGAGGTCGTCATCGAGAGCGTGCGACAGCCCGTGGCGGGCACTGCGACGTCGTAGCGATCCATGAGTACGCGAAGGTGCCCGGGCCGACCTGCGGCCCGGGCACCCTCGGCGACCTACCCGCGGATCAGCCGCAGGTCACCCCCGGGTTCGCCGGCGGCGCCCCCGTGCCGACGTACCCGAACGACGTGCTCGCGCCCGCCGCGAGGTTGCCGTTCCACGCCAGGTTCGTCGCGGTGGCGGTGGTGCCGGACGTGGTGACGTTCGCGCTCCAGGCCTGGCTCAGCCCGCCCGGCGCGAGGTTCCACGACACGGTCCAGCCGGTGATCGCCGTCGCGCCGGCCGTCACCGTGATCTCGCCCTGGTAGCCGCCGCTCCACGAGTTCACGGTGCGGTAGGTCGCGGTGCACGACCCCACAGGCGTCGTCGGGCTCGTCGTGGCCGTCACCGCGGCCGAGGCCGCCGACACGTTCCCGGCCGCGTCGCGGGCGCTCACCGTGTACTGGTACGCGGTGCTCGGTGTCAGCCCGGTGTTCGTGTACGACGTGCCGGTCACCGTCGCGACGAGCGTGCCGCCCCGCCGCACCTCGTACCCGGTCACCGCCACGTTGTCGGTCGACGCCGTCCAGGAGAGCGACACCGACGTCTGGGTCACGCCCGTTACCTGCAGCCCCGTCGGGACGGTCGGGGCCTGGGTGTCCGGCTCACCCGTGTCCGCCCCGAAGAGGCGGTCGTAGTCGGCGAGCGCCGTCGCGACCGCGGTCTGCGCCCAGAACCGGTGGTAGCGGAACTGGGGCGCCGCACCGCCGTCGAGGTGCGCCTGGACCTTCGACCACTCCGGGTCGTCCAGATAGAAGGACCGGATGTCGAGGAAGGTGGCTCCCGGCGCGACGATGTCGCCGTTCGGCATGTCGCCCGACCAGCCCGACGGCACGTACAGGCCGTTGCCGCCCGCCACGTACTCGTCGTCGAAGCGCGCGTAGTCGCCGCGCGTCTCGTTGGCAGCCACGCCGATCGCGTCGCTGTTCTGCGTCCAGATGGCGTCGAGAAGCTCGCGTGCCGTGTCCTTGGCCTCCACGTCTCCCGACGCCGCGGCGTAGTACATGAGCGTGCGGGCGAGGGCGCCGGCGACGCCGACGTCCTGGCCGTAGCTCCGGACGCTCACCGACAGCCCGGAGTTGCTGCCCGGGTTCGCCGGGTTCCAGGTGTCGGGCTGGCCCGACCACGTGAGCTCCGAGGGGATCTGCCACGAGGTGGCGGTGACGGTGATGTTGTCGACGACCCAGGGGACCCACTTGTCGAGCAGCGCCTTCGCCCGCGCGTCGCCCGTCTCGTGGTAGAGCTGGGCGACCCGCTCCATGCCCCAGCCCTGCATGCCCATCCACTGGTTCGACGGCGGGTCGTGGTAGACGGGCGCCACCTGATATCCCATGCCGTAGAAGGTGGCCGTGCCGGCGGGACGCGCCCCGTACGCGCCGTCCCAGCTGTTGGTGGCGCCGCCCGCGATGCCGCCCTGCGGCGACTGCAGCCAGGTGTAGAACTCGATCTGGCGGTCGAGGCTCTCCTGCCAGTCGGCGGCCGCGGTGGGGGACGACGGCTCCAGCGCCGGGTCGTTGGCCAGCGCCCACGCCGCCATCGGGTTCTGGTAGCCGAAGTGCGCGTGGCTCGACCCGATGCGCCACGCCCACGGGCTCGACGTGCTGAGCGACCCGCCCCACGCGTAGTACCACGACATCAGGTAGTGGGCGCTGTCGCGCCCGGTCCCCGCGGGGCAGGAGGGCGAGGTACAGCCCATCGTCTTGAAGTACTTGTCGAACATCGCGTAGCGCAGGTAGTCGCCCATCTTGGACGCCTTGCCCACCGTCGCCGCGACCGCCTGAGGCTGACCCTGCTCGGTGGCGAACTTGTTCGCCCAGTAGGCGGCCTCGACGGCGCGCGCGTCGGCGTCGGGCGCGTTGGTGTACTTCCACTGCCGGGCGTAGGCCGCGTCGCCGGTGAACAGGTCGAGGTACCCGTTCGGGCCGCCGAAGCTGAAGTCTTCGATCGACGGCTGCGGGACCGTCTCCCACACCGACTCCTGCGGACCGCGCTGGAACGTGTTGATGTACGACGTCCCCTCGTAGGTCGGGCCGAGCAGGCTCGACGAGCCGGGCGCCGCACCGAACCCGTAGACGTTGTCGACGTCGGCGAGCCAGTGCATGCCGTAGACCTCGGACGTGCCGTAGGTCGAGCGCAGCTCGGCGCCGAGCGGGTCGCGGCCCACGGCGACGCTGTTCGTGAGCTGGGACGGGTACTGGCTCGGGTGGTTGTACTCGGAGGCGTACGTCGCGGGGCTGTTGGGGTTGTACGACCCGTTCGTCGGCTGGTTCGCCGTCTGCGGGATCATGTACTCCTCGAGCGTGTCCCACGCGTGGTTGAACGGTGCCCAGTCGCCGGTGACCTGGCCGTAGGAGGTCTCGAGCCACAGCCAGAACGAGTACGCCTCCGACGTGGTCTCGTGACCGTAGTCGGGCGCCTCGACCATGAGCGTCTCGACGGCGTGGTACGGGATGCCCTGCGGCGAGAAGTAGCCGTTGGCCGGGTCGTGGATCTTGGCGTAGAGCTCGAGGAATCGGTCCGTGTACTCGCCGGCCGCCTGGACGGACACGTCGGCCGCGGCTGCCTGCGCCGCTGCGGGCTGCGCCGTCGTCGGATCGGCCGTTGCCGGCTGGACGGCCATGAGGCCGCTCACCGCGAGCGCCGTCGTCGCGAGCACCGCCGCGGCCCCCGCGCGCCGGGACCGGTGTCGGGATCGGGTCGGCGGGTGATCCGCCGGCAGTGTGAGTGGTTGTCGTCGCATCGTTGCGCCCTCCTCGGTCGGGACGCTCGACCCCAAGGCCTCCACCAGGTCGAGCCGGGCCCAACTGTCACCTCCCGCCCCGGGGAGGACAACGAACCTAAACGGTTCAGTGACCGGCGCGGCGGCGGGAGCTCGGTGCTAGCGACGGGCGGCCAACCGCTGCCGGCGTGCCTCGTAGAGCACGATCGACGCGGCGTTCGAGGCGTTCAACGAGCTGGCCGACCCCGTCATCGGGATGCTCACCGTGAGGTCCGCTGCCTCACGCCACGCGTGCGACAGTCCCTCGGTCTCGTTCCCGATCAGCAGCAGGACCGGCCCGGTCAGGTCGGCGTCGGCCACCTGCGCGTCGCCGCTCTCGTCGGTCGCCACGACCGCGACCGGGCGGCCCTCCGCTCGCTGCGTGGCCACCCAGTCCAGCACCTCCCGGTGCGACGGAGCGCGCACCACCGGGACGGAGAACAGGGACCCGGTGGAGGCACGGACGGACTTCGGGTCGTACGGATCCGCCGCGTGGCCGGTCACGATCAGACCGTCCGCACCGAAGGCGTCCGAGGATCGCATGATCGTCCCGATGTTCCCCGGCTGCGTCGGCCGGTCGAACACGACCCCGAGGAACGCTTCGTGCACCTCGATCCGCGACAGGTCGTCCTTCGGCATCTCCACGACGGCGAGGACCTCCGCCGATCCCTCGGCCTTCTCCGACAGCTCGGCGAGCAGGGCGGGTGCCATGGCGATCCGTTCCGCCTTCGTGGACCGCAGCAGGTCCTCCGCCCACGCCGACAGGGGCTTGTCCGCGTCGTAGAGCAGCGTCCGGATCTTCCAGCCGTGCTGGACCGCCATCGAGATCGGCCGTACCCCCTGCACGAGGAACTCTCCGGCGCGGCCGCGCTTGGTCCGGTTCGTGATCAGCGTCTGCAGCTGCTGGAACCGGGCGTTTCGCACGGTGATCTGCAGGGCAGCCACAGAGCCTCCAAGGGTCGAGCCGCCGGGCGGCGGAATGTCGTCCAGAGTACCGAGGCACCGGTGTCGCGCCGACGTCGACTCCCGGTGCGCCCGATCAGGCCCCGCTGTGGGCGGAGAAGGTGCCGGGTTGGAGGCCCTCAGCCCGGCACCAGCTCCGCCCCCCGCGCGGGGGGGCCGCCCGGGCCGGGCGGGGGGGGGGGTGGGGGGGGGGGGGGGGGGGCCCCCCCCCCCCCCCCCCCCGCCCCCCCCCGCAGCGAGGGGGCGCCGACCGGGCAGTGCGAGACTTCCCGCATGGCGGACGACGACTGGGCGAGGCAGCGTGGCGAGGCGGTCCGCGTGCAGGCCGAGCGGCTGCGCGCGCGCCAGGACGCCGAGCACGCCCGGGCGGGCGCGCTGCTGCACAAGTTCGTCGGGGCAGCGTCGGCCGCGGGCCTGGCTCCCGAGGACCTCCGCGTCCGTGGGTACGGCGGCCGCGGGACGGCGCGCACGCCGCTGCGCGGCTGGTACCTGCGCGCCGACAGGACCGCTGGGGTGAGCACCGACGGCGACTTCTACGTCCTCACCGCACCGCTGAGCCTGTTCGACCGGGTGCGCGGCGTCCGACCCGTCCCGACGAACCCGCCGCTGATCCTCGGGGCGGGCGGCAAGGACGGCGAGTCGGTCGCGCTTGTCGAGGCGCTGGACCGCCTGCTGCCGGGCTGGCGGTCGCGGTAGGGCACGACGGCGACGGCGGCCGGGCGTCGTCCAACCGCCCGGCCGCCGTCACCCTCGGTCCGTCACTCGTACCGCAGCGACGAGATCGGGTCCTGCCGGGCCGCCCGCAGGGCGGGCAGCGTGCCGGCGAGGAAGGCGATCGCCATGACACTGAGGACGACGACGGCCACCGAGACCGGATCGAACGCGATCAGCGTCAGTCCGGGCAGGTTCGCCAGGAGCGACCCGGACACACTGCCTACGAGCTCCCCGACGCCGATCGCGGCGAGGACACCCAGGGCGCTGCCGGCCAGGCCGATGACGACGGCCTCGATGCTGAACAGGGAGAAGACCCGGGCGCTCGACAGCCCCATCGCCTTCATCAGCCCGACCTCGCGCGTGCGCTCCTGGACCGCCATGAAGAGGGTGTTGACGATCCCGATGCCCGCCGCGATCAAGGCGATCACCGCGAACCCGTTGAGCACCAGCACGATGGCGTCGATCACCGAGGTGATCGTGCCGAGCTGGTCCTCGAGGGTGCTGCCGGTGTACCCGGCCGCCTCCAGCCGGTCCTGCAGGGCCTGGGTCTCCTCCTCGCCGGCGTCGGCGTCGAACCACACGGACGCCTGGGCGTACTGGGTGGGCTTGGACTCGGGTGCGCCCGCGGCCTGCAGGTCGTAGAGCGTCTCGGTGAGGGCGTCGTTCGGGATCGCGCCGCCCATGGTGATCAGGCCGGGCTCGGCGACGCCGACGACGATCGCGTCGGTCGTCGTCCGAGTTCCGGTGGCATCGGTGACGGCCAGCGTCACGGTCTGCCCCACGGCGTCGTCGGCGGTGCCCAGACCCAGCGGCTCGAGGTAGCTCTCGGGCAGCACGAGCTGGGCCTCGTCGGCGTCGAGGTCGACCTGTTCGCCGGCCGCCAGCTCGACCTTCATCCCGGGCACGAACTGGGCCATGGACAGCTGGTACCTGGTCCCGTCGTCGTACTGGACGTAGTCGGTCATGACGCTCTTGGTCGGCAGGACGCTCAGCACGCCGTCGATGCCGGCGATGGTGTCGATGTCGTCGTCGTTCAGCGCCGAGACGGTGGAGCCGGGCGGGCCGTCGGCGGCGATCTGGTTGGGGTCGTACTCGGCGGGGCCGCCGTCGGTGGGTGCGGTCTCGCTCGCCTTGGTGACCGTCATGACGTCGTCGACCCCGACGGAGGCCACCGTGTCGTCGATGTACTGGTTGATGCCGGTGCCCAGGCCGTTGGTCAGGGAGAGCGTGAAGGCGCCGATGAAGATGGCCAGCACGGTCAGGCTGGTACGCAGCCTGGACCGGAAGGCGTTGCGGAACGCGGTTCCGACGATGTCGACGGCCTTCATGCCGCCACCCCCTCGTGCGCGGCGATGAGGCCGTCGCGGATGTAGATGCTGCGGTCGCAGCGGGACGCGAGGTCCTCGTCGTGGGTGACGACGACCAGGTTGATGCCCTGCCGCCTGTTGAGGTCGAAGAGGATGTCCTCAACGACGGCGCCCGTGGCCGTGTCCAGGTTGCCCGTCGGCTCGTCGGCGAAGATCACGCGCGGCTGGTTGATCAGCGCCCTCGCGATGACGACGCGCTGCTTCTGCCCGCCGGACAGGTCGTTCGCCTTGTTGCCGGCCTTGTCGTCGAGCTCGAGCTGAGCGAGGGCCGCCATCCCGCGGGCGGTCCGCTCGCGTCGCGAGACCCCCGCGATCTTCAGCGGGAGCGTCACGTTGTCCAGGACGCTGGCCTGGGCATTGAGGAAGAACTGCTGGAAGACGAACCCGAAGGCACTGTTGCGGGTCTCGTTGAGCTGCTTGGCGGACAGCCGGGACGTGTCTGTCCCGTCCAGCGTGATTGCCCCTGAGGTGGGTCGGTCGAGCAGGGCGAGCAGGTGCATCAGGGTCGACTTGCCCGAGCCGCTCTTCCCGACGATCGCGATGGACTCGCCCTCGGCGATGTCCAGGTCCAGCCCCTTGAGCGCCTCGAACGCGTTCGGCCCGGACCCGTAGGTCTTGTGCAGGTTGGTGACGGAGATCAGTGGGGATGCCACGTCGGACTGCCTCTCGTGTGGCGGGTGATGCTGACGGGTCAACACTCCGCCAGGGCAGCTCCGCGCGAATCGCCCCTGCGGGGACACCTGCGTACCGCGGTCGTGGTACGGCCGGATACCACGAGGGCCGGACGCACGAGGGGCGGCGCGTGCGCGATGCTTGGAGCGGCGCCGCTAGCGAACGGGGACGGGATGACACGCAGCACAGACGTACGGCTCGGCCCCGCGCGCCGCGTCCCCGGGTGGGTCGGTCACGTCGTGGTGTCCGTCATGGTCCTCGGGGCGAGCGTGCTCCCGTCCGACGAGGCCGGGTCCGCCGAGTGGCGCGGCGACCTCGCCGCGCTGAACCTCGTCGCGGTCGCGCTGCTCGTCGCGCGGCGCCGGCTACCGGTCCCGGCGCTCGCGGCGATGACGGCCCTCGTCTGGCTCACCGTCCCGCTCCAGCTCTTCAACCCGGGCACGGTGCTGGCGACCGCGGTCGCCACCTACACCGCGAGCCGGCAGTCGGACCGCCGGCGGGCGTTGTGGCTCACCATCACCGTCGCGGTCCTCGTCGCCGGCGCGACGGCCGTCGCCATCCGCTACGGCACCGTGCAGTTCCTGCTCCTCATCCTGCTCGCCGGCGCGCTGGGCGACGTCGTCCGGGTGCAGGGCGAGCAGTTCCTCGCGATCACCGAGCGCGCCGAGCGCGCCGAGGCGACCCGGGAGGCCCTCGCGCTCCAGCGCGTCGCGGAGGACCGGCTCGCGATCGCCCGCGACCTGCACGACGCCGTCGCGCACCAGATCGCCGTCATCAACCTGCACGCCGGCGTCGCAGGGTCCGCGCTGCGCGACCGGCCGGACGACGCGGAGCACTCGCTGGCCGTGATCCGCCGCGCCTCGAGGACCGTGCTCACCCAGATCGGCGACCTGCTGGCCACGCTGCGTGATCCCGGCTCGTCGGGCACCGGGCCGGTCGGGCTGGCCCAGCTCGACGACATCGTGCGGGAGTTCCGCGGTCACGGCCTCGACGTGACGGTGCGCCGGCTGGGTGACCCGCGCGAGCTGCCCCCGGCCGTCGACGTCGTCGCCCTGCGCGTGATCCAGGAAGCGCTCACGAACGCCCACAAGCACGGCACCGAGCACCGCGCGCACGTCGTCATCGAGTACGCGCAGGGCGGGCTGCGCCTCACCGTGACGAATCCTGTGCCCACCCGGCCCGATGGGACGGCGGAGAGCGCCCGCTCAGGTCATGGCCTCGTCGGGGCGCGCGAGCGCGTCGAGTCCGTGCGCGGGACGCTCAGCCATGGCCGGACCGGGTTGAGCTCCTGGCAGCTCGACGTCGACCTGCCCACCGATCCGGGAGACAACGCATGATCTCCGTCCTCGTCGCTGACGACCAGGCCCTCATCCGCTCGGCGATCACCGATCTCATCACGCACAGCGGCGACCTCACGGTTGCGGGCGAGGCGGCCGACGGGCACCAGGCTGTCTCGCTCGCCCGGGAGCACCGCCCCGACGTCGTCCTGATGGACATCCGCATGCCCGGCATGGACGGCATCGCCGCGACACGGGCGATCTGCTCGGACCCGGAGCTCGCCACCGTCCGGGTCCTGATCCTGACCACCTTCGAGGAGGACGAGTACATCGTCGCCGCGCTGCGCGCCGGTGCGAGCGGCTTCATCGGCAAGGGAGCCGAGCGCGACGAGATCGCCGCCGCCATCCGAGCGGTCGACCGGGGCGACGCCCTCCTGTCCCCCACCGCCACCCGCAGCCTCATCGACCGGTACGTGCACACGTCCCGCCCGCACACGAGCGAGCCGCCCCCGGAGCTGCACGACCTGACCGAGCGTGAGTCCGAGGTCCTCGCGCTCGTCGGTACGGGACGGTCCAACAACGAGATCGCCGACCTGCTGGTCATCTCCCCGCACACCGCCAAGACCCACGTCAACCGCATCATGACGAAGCTGCACGCTCACGACCGCGCGCAGCTCGTCATCGCCGCGTACGAGAACGGGCTCGTCCAGCCGCGCGAGCGCTAGATCCAGCCTTCCTCCCAGGCCCGGTGGGCGGCCGCGTGCCGGGTGGCGACGCCGAGCTTGGCCATCGCGGACGAGAGGTAGTTGCGCACGGTCCCCGGCGCCAGGTGCACGGCGGCGGCGATGTCCGCCACCGGCCCGCCCGTCCGCGCCTCCCGCAGGACCTCCAGCTCGCGGTCCGTCAGCGGGCACTCGTTCTCCGTGAGCGCGGACGCGGCGATCTCCGGGTCCACGTACCGGCGACCGGCGGCGACGTCACGCACGATCTGCGCGAGCCGTGCCGCCGGCGTCGACTTGGGCACGAAGCCGCTCACCCCGGCGGCGAGGGCGCGGCGCAGGACGGCGGGGCGGGCGTGCCGCGTGACAATGATGATGCGGGGCGTCGTCCCGTCGGTGCGGGCCAGGATCTGCCCGGCCGCGCTCAGCCCGTCGGTGGGCGGCATCTCCAGGTCCAGCACGGCGACGTCGGGCCGGTGCCGCTCGGCAAGCTGCACGGCGTGGGTGGTGGTGGCGGCCTGGGCCACGACCTGCAGGTCGTCCTCGAGGTCGAGGAGGGCGCAGAGCGCTCCGCGCAGCAGCTCCTCGTCGTCGGCCAGCAGCAGGCGGATCATCCGGCCACCGTCGCGGTGACCACGAACCGGTCGTCCTCGCTCGTCCAGGACAGGCGCCCGCCGACGGCGTCGAGCCGCTCCGCGAGGGACGCGAGACCGGTGCCGTCGCCGGTCCCCGCCCGTCCGCCGCCCGGCCAGGTCCCACCTGCGCCGTCGTTGTCGATCACGAGGCGGGCGCCGGCGTCGTCGGGCACGAGGACGATCGCGGCGCGGGTGGCCCGGCTGTGCCGCAGCACGTTGGTGGTCGCCTCACGCACCACCAGGCCGAGCAGGCTGCGCGGCCCGTGGGTGAGGGACGCCGCGAGGTCGGCGTCGACGTCGGCCCGGACGTTGACGCCCGCGGCGGCCAGGACCCTGGACGCGTTGGCGATCTCCGCGTCGAGCGTGGTGCGCCGGTAGCCCTGCACCAGCGCGCGGGTCTCGCGCAGGGCGTCCCCGGCGAGCTGCTGCACCTCGCGCATCTGCTCGGCCGCCCGCGTCGGGTCGGCCTCCGCGAGCCGCGCCGCGAGCTCGCTCTTCAGGGCGATCACCTGGAGGTGGTGCCCCTGGATGTCGTGCAGGTCAGCGGCGAACCGGAGGCGCTCGTCCGCCACGGCGAGCTCCCCGGCGAGCCGCCGGGCGTCGTCGAGCCGGGCCGCGACCTGCCAGGCGTGGAGCATGCCGACCATGGCGGGGCCGAACGCCAGGACCATCAGGGCGGGCATCCACGTCGCGTGCCCCACGCGGGGCTCGCCCATCGCCACGGCCGTGACCAGGCCGATCGCCGGCAGCACGACCAGGGCGGCGCCGAGCGCCGACCACGCCCGGCGGGCGGGCAGGAACGTGACCAGCACCGAGATCGTGGCGGCGGGCGCGAGCGGCCAGATCCCGAAGCTGCCGAGCGCGAGCGGCACCGCGGCGGCGACGAGCGCCGCGCAGCAGGCGGTCGCGAGCCAGGCGGCCGACGGCACCTCGTCCCGGATCCGCCGCGCCAGCAGGACGGCGCATGCCACGATCGTCGTCGCCGTCGCCAGACCCGTGACGGCGCGGAGACCGGCATGGACGTCCGGGTCCAGCACCCAGTCGCCGACCGAGAAGCCCAGCACGCACGCCACCGTCCCCGCGAGGACTCCCCACGTGTTGCGGCGGAAGCTCACGAGGCCGCTGCCGCCGTCGTCCGCGACGGCCCGGGCGGTGCTCATGACGCCATCCTGCCAGCGCCGTCGTCGGGCCGGGGCGACCCGCGGGACCTTCATGACATCTGTCATGCCAGGTCGTGACAGGTGCCCGCGCCCGGGTGCGGTCCGGCACTACTGGCCGCGGGCGCCGTCGGACAGCGTGGAGACCAGCGCGGCGAGGAGCGCCGCCCGAGGCGAGGAGACGAAGATGACGGAGTCGATGGAGGGGACGACGGAGCGGGTCGAGCCGGCGGCGGCGTGCGGGGCGCACGTGCAGGGGGCGCACGGCTACGGGGCGCACGTGCACGGGGCCGGGTCGGCGACGCGCGGCCGGAAGGTGGTGCGGTTCCTCGCGCACCTGGCCGAGATGGTCGTGGTGATGGTGCTCGGCATGATGCTGCTGGCACCGGCGTGGGGCTGGGCGGGAACGGTCCTCGGGATCGAGGCCCTGCTGGACCGGCCGGACGTCTCCGCGGTGGTGATGGTGCTCGACATGGTGGCCGCCATGACCGTGTGGATGCGGGTCCGGCGGCACGGCTGGGCCGCGATCTGGGAGATGAACGCCGCCATGGCTGCGCCGTTCGCGGTGCTGCTGGTGCTCTTCTGGGCGCGCGTCGCCACCGCCGGCGACGTGATGCTCTGGGGGCACGTGCTGATGGTGCCGGCCATGGCAGGGGCGATGCTCCTGCGGCGGGCGGAGTACACGGAGCACGTCCACGGCCTCGACCTGGTCTGGCTGGGGCCCCGGTGGCCCATGGTGCTCGGGCTGGTGCTGCTGTTGGCGGCGGCGGTGGTCGCGGTCGCTCGCTGATCCCCGACGGCCAGGCGATGGTGAGCGGGACCCTCCGGTGCCGCTCACCATCGCCTGAGCATAGGGTGCCCCCATGCTGCGAGGACTGACCACCATCAACTTCTACGCCGACGACCTGACGGCGGCCCGCGACTGGTACACGGAGGTGCTCGGCATCGAGCCGTACTTCGCGCGCGAGATCGAGGGAGCCCTGGCCTACGTGGAGTTCCGGATCGGTGACTACCAGCACGAGCTCGGGTTCATCGACCGTCGGTTCGCCCCAGCCGCCCAGGGGCCCGGCGGAGCGATGACCTACTGGGCCGTCGACGACGTCGCTGCCGCCTACGAGCGGCTTCTCGCCCTGGGCGCCACGGTTCACCAGGAGCCCCGGGAGCACGGGCCCGGATTCGTCACGGCGTCCGTCGTCGACCCCTTCGGCAACGTGCTCGGCGTGATGTTCAACCAGCACTACCTGGACGTGCTCGCGGCGCGCACGGAGGCGTGAGGACGACCCGGGTGTCGGCCGTGGCACCGGCCAGGATGACCCGCAGACTTGCCCTGGTTCTCGCGTCCGTGCTGCTCCTCGCGTCGTGCGCCGCACCGGGTCCCGCGGCGCCCGTGGCGCTGCCGCCCACCCACGGGACGTTCGACTACCAGCTCGGCGGCACGTACACGCCACCCGGCGGTCTCGATGTCGTCGTGCGCGACGCGACCGCCGAGCCCGCCGGGGGCGCCTACACCATCTGCTACGTCAACGGGTTCCAGACCCAGCCCGGCGACGACCGCTGGCTCGATCACGAGGACCTGCTGCTGCACGACGGCGACGGCCAGGTTGCCGTGGACCCGGACTGGCCCGACGAGTACGTTCTCGACCCGTCGACGGCAGGGCAGCGCGAGCAGATCCTCGCCCTCGTCGGTCCGGCCGTGACGGGGTGCGCGGACGCGGGGTTCGACGCCGTCGAGCTCGACAACCTCGACACCTGGACGCGGTTCGACGACCCCGCGACCGGCGTCATCGACCCGGCGGGCGCGCTGGCGCTCGCGGCCGCGTACGTCGAGCTGGCGCACGACGCCGGCCTGGCCGTCGGCCAGAAGAACGCGGCCGAGATCGCGGCGACCGCCCGGGACGACCTCGGCTTCGACTTCGCGATCGCCGAGGAATGCCTCGCCTACGACGAGTGCGGCGCCTACACCGCCGCGTACGGCGAGCACGTCCTCGTGGTCGAGTACCCGGACACGCTCGGCACGCCGTTCGAGGAGGCGTGCGCCGCGCCCGGCACCCTTCCCCTCACGATCCTGCGCGACCGTGCCCTCGGGACGCCCGACGACCCCGGGTACGTCCACGAGCAGTGCTGAGGGTCAGCGGAGGCTGCGGAAGAAGTCGCGGATGTCGTTCGCGAGCAGCTCGGGCTCCTCCATGGCGGGGAAGTGGCCGCCCTCGGTGAACTCGCTCCAGTGGCTGACGGCGTTCCACGGGTCCAGTGCGCGGCGCATGAGCGGGTGCGTGTCGAACACCACCCATCCGGCCGGCACGCCCGAGGGCGCGACCCAGTCGAGCCCCGAGTGCTCCGACTCGTAGTAGAACTGCGCGCTCGACGCACCGCTGCGGGTGAACCAGTACAGGCTGACGTTGGTGAGCAGCTGGTCGCGGTCGACCGCCGCGTCCGGAGTCGCGTGCGCGCCGCTGGTCCAGGTCTGGAACTTCTCGGCGATCCACGCGAGCTGCCCGACGGGCGAGTCGGTCAGCGCCGCGCCGATCGTGTCGGGGCGATGGTTCTGCATCTCGAAATAGCCCCGCTCGGCGGCGTCCCTGGTGCGGACCTCCTCGATCTGGGCGACCTCGTCCTCGGACAGCCCTTCGGGGTAGGGGAACTTGTCGCCGACCATCCCGAGCATCCTGCCGTCGCTCCCGACGTGGGTGCCGATGACGCGCTCCGGATAGAGCGCCGCGAGCCGGCCGGTGGTGCCCGCGCCGATGTCGGTGCCGTGTGCGGCGAACCGCTCGTACCCGAGTCGCGTCATGATCTCGGCATACGCCTCGGTCGTGCGGGCCACCTCCCAGCCCGTCCCCGACAGCGGGGTCGAGAACCCGAACCCGGGCAGCGACGGGATGACCACGTGGAACTCGTCGGTCAGCAGCGGGATGAGGCGCTGGTACTCGACGAACGAGCCCGGCCAGCCGTGGCTGAGGATGAGCGGGGTGGCGTCCGGGTTCGCCGAGCGCACGTGCACGACGTGGAACGTCTGCCCGTCGACGACGGTGGTGAACTGCTCGTACTCGTTGAGCGCCGCCTCCTGTGCGCGCCAGTCGAACCCGTCGCGCCAGTACTCGGCGAGCTCCGTCAGGTACGCCTGCGGGATGCCGCGGCTGAAGTCCGTGCGGTCGTCCCGGCCCGGCACGGGGAGGGGCCGACGGGTGCGCGCGAGCCGGTCCCGCAGCTCGTCGACGTCGGCCTGCGGGATGTCGATGCGGAACGGGGTGAGTGCGCTGTTCTCTGTCATGACACTCACGATGCCAGGTGAAGCGGACAGGTGCTGTCCGCTACTGCGCGAGGCTCGGTCGGTGACCCAGCGCGCCGGCGGCCGCCGGGGAGCAACTGGGGCGACGGTCACCCCTTCCGTCGCGCCTCTCGCCGGCGCTTCCTCGCCTCGGCCGCACGTTCCTCGGCGTCGTCCAGCTCGTCCTCGGCCGCCGAGAGCTCCGTGCGCGCCTTGTCCTCGGCCGCGTGCGCGTCGTCGAGCGACTCGCGGGCGGCATCGCGCTCGGCGACGAGCCGTTCGATCTCCGCCTCCAGGCGCGCCACCTCGTCCTCCCGCTGCCCGACGGCGTCGATCGCCTCGCGCAGCCGCTTGCGAGCGTCGTCGTGGCGAGACTCGAGCCGGTCCACCTCCGCGGACGCCTCCTCGACCTCACGCTCGGCGGCCGCCAGCCCGTCGCCGCCGTCGGCGTCGTCCCCCTTCGCCGCGCCGCCCTTCGCCCGCTCGCCGCCCGCCACCTCGGTGCGCAGCGCGACGACGTCGGCCGGCTCACCACCCTCGTCGACGACGCCGAACCCGACGTACTGCAGCGCCTGCGACAGCCGCCCCGCCCGGACGGCCGCCGCGGCGTCCGCGTCCATGACCGCCGCGGTGAGCGTCTCGGCAAGCCGGTCGAGCACGCTCGCCGACACCGGTCGCCCGTCCACCTCGCCCGCCTCGCGCAGCGCGCCGACGAGCGCCTCCGTCCGCTCGCGCCGCAGCCGGTCCAGCGCCTTGATCCGGCCCCGGTCCCGGTCAGCCGTCGCGGCCCGCAGCTCGTCGCCGATCGACGCCAGCGCCTCGAGCTCCTTCGGCTGCTCCCGCGCGACGTGGTTGGCCACCCACGCGGCGACTGTCGGCTTCGTGAGCTTCTTGACGCGCTCGGCACCGACGCGGTCGCCGCTGCCCGCGACGCGCTTGACCACCGCGTCGCGCGCCGCGACGAAGTCGTCGAGGGGTCCCGTGTACAAGGCGTCGACCAGCGCGTCGACGTCGGCTCGCTCCTGCGCGCTCACGCCTCCAGGGTGGCACGACGCGGTGGGGACCGGCGCAAGGGAAGCGTTCGTTCCGGGTGAAAAAAGCATTCAACACAGCTCGCGAGCGCCGGACCGGGTAGTTCACCCCGCACCGGATGATGACGGCCCATTGCGCCGATGCCACCGTCGAGAGGAGAGCCAGGGGGGCTTCCCTCCGCAGACAATGGCGTCTGCTGACCCCCTGGCTCTCCTTGACCGGGAACGTCACGCGAAGCTCCGCATCCGGCCGGTCGAACCCACCGGCCGGATGCGTCAGCCGGTCGCCGGCTCAGCTCCCGCCGGCCTCGAGCTTCACCTCGAGCGGCTCGTACTGCGCACCCATGACGTCCACGCCCGCCTCGACCAGCTCCGCGGTCGCCTGCTCCACGTACTCGGTGGTGTAGGCGGACTCCGGCGGCTCGGAGGTGATGACGGTCGCGCCGGTCTCGTTCTTGGTGCCCATCGCGATGGCGACGGTCTGCTCCCACTGGTCGGCGTTCATCAGGCCGATCCCGCTGGTGGAGGGCCAGATCAGCTTGTTGACCTCGTTGGCCTGCCAGAGCTGGTGCGAGGCACCGAGCGTCGAGCCCGCGGCGGTGACGATCGTGGCCGCCTCCTCGGGATGGTCGCGCACGTAGACCCAGCCTTTCAGGGATGCCTTGAGGAACGCCACCGTGGTCTCCTCGTACGCGGGGTCCTCGGCGAGCCGGGCGGAGTCCGCCCAGACGGCGTCCTGCAGCATGGCCGTGCCGTGGTCGTTCCAGTCGATGACGTTCAGGTCCTCCGGCTGGTACAGCTTACCCGTTTCGGGGTTCTCGGTCTCCAGCACCTGCGCGTACTCGTTGTACGTCATCGCCTGGGCGGCGTCGATGTCCCCGGCGAGGAAGCCGTTCATGTCGAACGCCTGCTGCACCAGCTCGATGTCGCTCGACGTGTCGACGCCCGCCTCCTGCATGCCGGCGAACAGCTCCCACTCGTTGCCGTAGCCCCACGAGCCGACCTTCTTGCCCGCCAGGTCCGCCGGCTCCACGATGCCCGAGTCCTTGAACGCGATCTGCATCGTCCCGGACCGCTCGAACACCTGCGCCACGTTCGTCACCTGGGTGCCCTGCTCGATGGACCCGAGCACCTTCGGCACCCAGGAGATCGCGTAGTCCGCGTCACCGGACGCGAGCACGTCGATCGGGACGGTGTCCGTTCCCGCCTCCTGGATCGTGACGTCCAGGCCCTCGTCCTCGTAGTACCCCTGGTCGACGGCGGCGTAATACCCGGCGAACTGCGCCTGCGCCACCCACTGGAGCTGCAGGGTCACGGGTATCAGGTCGCTGTCGCTCTCCGGCGTGCCGGCCGACGCGCCTCCGCACCCGGTCAGCGCCAGGGCGACGGCGCCGGTGACAGCGGTGAGCACATACTTGCGATGCATGTCTTTCCTCTCGTTCGGGGGCTTCTCTGGGGTGCCCGGCGCCGGACGTGTCACCTCCGCGCGGAAGGTGACCCTCCGGCGTCGGGCAGCCTTTCGAGAAGGGTGGTCACGGCGTAGAAGACGAGTCCCGTCACGACCGCGCCGACGACGTACGCCCAGGCGAGGGCGTACCGGCTGGAGGCGACGGCGGACGTGATCGCCTTGCCCAGGCCGTCGACAGGTCCGCCGAAGTACTCGGCGACGAGCGCCGAGATGACGGCGAGCGAGGACGCGACCCGCAACCCCGTGAAGAAGAACGGCAGCGCTCCGGGGAGGGTGACGTGCCGGGTGGCCTGCCAGGGCGTGGCGGCGTGGGCGCGCAGCAGGTCACGGTGGACGGGCGCGACCGTGCGCAGGCCGCGCAGCGTGTTCACGTACACGGGCACGAAGACGGCGATCGCGGCGACGACCACCCGCGCTGTCTGCGCATCCGTGCCGAACATCGTGTAGAAGACCGGGGCCAGGCACACGATCGGTACCACGGCCGTCGCCGTGACCAGGGGATTCGCCGCGTCAGCGGCGAGGCGCCACGCCGCCGACACCCCTGCGGCCACGAGCGCGGCGACGGTCCCGACCAGGAGCCCGAGCGCCGCGTTCCGGGCCGTGCCGAAGGCCGCGGTGGCGACGACCTGCAGGTTCGCGGCGAGCTCGGTCGCGATGTCCGCAGGCGCCGGCACCACGTAGGCCGCGATGCCCAGGCCGGTCACGGTGGCCTGCCACAGCACGACGGCCGCGACGCCGACGACGGCCGGCGCGCCGACCGCGAGCGCGCCCTCGCGCACCCGGCTCACCGGCCCGCCCGGTCCGGCGCGCCGGCGGCACCCCGGTCCCGCGCCGGCAGGCCGGCCTCGCCGGCGTGCAGCGCCTCGCGCACTGTCGACACCCGTTCGAAGAACGCCGGGTCCTCGCGCAGCGCGATGCCGCGCGCGGCCCGCTCCGCCGGGGAGCCGAGCGCGATCTCCAGGTCCGCGACCACGCGACCGGGCCGGGGCGTCATCACGACCACCCGGTCGGACAGGTACACCGCCTCCGGGATCGAGTGGGTCACGAACACCACGGCGGCACCGGTCTCCGCCCGGATCTTGAGCAGCTCGTCCTGCAGGCGTTCGCGCGTCATCTCGTCCAGGGCGCCGAACGGCTCGTCCATGAGCAGCAGCCGCGGCCAGCGGGCCAGGGCCCGCGCGATCGCGACGCGCTGCTGCATCCCGCCGGAGAGCTGGTCCGGGCGGTGGCCGGCGAAGTCGGTCAGCCCGACGAGCGCGAGCAGCTCGGCCGCCCGGGCCGCACGCTCGGCGCGCGACGCCCCGTGGAGCTGCAGCGGCAGCTCCACGTTGGCCTGCACCGACCGCCAGGGCAGCAGGCCGGCCTGCTGGAACGCGATGCCGTAGTCCTGGTCCGCGCGGGCCCGCGCGGGCGTCTTGCCGAACACGGTCAGGCTGCCCGACGTCGGCGTGTCCAGGTCCGCGACGAGCCGCAGCAGGGTCGACTTGCCGCACCCCGACGGCCCGATCAGCGACACGAGCTCGCCCGCCGCGACGGTGAGGTCGACGTCGGACAGGGCGACCGTGCCGCCTGCTCCCCCGGCCGGCCCGAACACCCGGCCGACGCCGGTGGCGACCACCGCGCTCACCGTGCTTCCTCCCCGGTCTGGTACCGGCGCAGCCCGGCGCCCAGCAGGGCCACGACCCCCGTCGCCGCCAGGCCGACCAGCGCGGCGCCCGCGATGGGCGACCACTGCTTGGCCGGGTCGGCACTGGCCGACGCCCCGAACTCGACGATCATCCGGCCCAGCCCGCCGCGCAGTCCCGTGGACACCTCCGCCACGACCGTGCCCACCACGGCGTTCGCGGCGGCCAGCCGCAGGGCGGGCAGCAGGAACGGGACCGACGCCGGCACGCGCAGCCGCCAGAACGTCGCCCACCAGCCGACGCCGTACGCCCGGAACAGCTCCAGGTGCACGTCCGTCGAGGCGTGGTCCGGGGAGGTGAACCCCCGCAGCGCCCCCACGGCGACCGGGAAGAACGCCAGGTAGGACGCGATGACGGCGACCGACATCCAGTCCTGCCAGTCCAGCGCCCCGATCTCGAGCCGGGAGCCCCACCGCTTGACCAGGGGCGCGATCGCGATGAGAGGCACGGTCTGGCTCAGCACCACCCAGGGCAGCAGACCCGCCCGAGCGGGCAGGAACCGGGCCATGAGCACGGCCACGAGCAGCCCGACGGTCACGCCGGTCAGCCACCCGACCGCGGCGACCCCCAGCGTCGAGCCCGCGCCCCGCAGGGTCGCCAGCCAGAGCGGTTCCGCGTCGGCGGCGGACGTCAGCGGCTCGGCCGCGCGCGCCACCATGTCCCACAGGTGCGGCATCGCCACGTCGGTGGTGCGCGGGAGGATCCGGGTGTCCCCGAGCACCCAGCCGTCGTCGGGCAGGAGGGCCTTGTACGCCTCCCAGGCTGCCGCCAGGGCGAGGACGCCCGCGAGCCCGGCCGGCACACCCCGTGGCAGGGCCCGCGACGTCGGGCGGCTCACCCGGCGGCCCCGCGCAAGGCGGGCATGACCTGCTCGCCGTAGGCGCGCAGGGTCTCCTCCTTCGCGTCGTGCTGCAGGTAGACGGCGAACTGGTCGCAGCCCAGCGCCTCGAGCTCCTTGAGCCGGGCGACGTGCTCGTCCGGGGTGCCGACGAGGCAGAACCGCTCCACGACGTCGTCGGGCACGAAGCTCGTGTGCGTGTTGCCCGCGCGCCCGTGCTCCGCGTAGTCGTAGCCCTCGCGGCCCTTGATGTAGTCCGTCAGCGACTTCGGGACGGCGGAGCCTTCGCCGTACCGGGCCACGATGTCGGCGATGTGGTTGCCGACCATGCCGCCGAACCAGCGCACCTGGTCGCGCATGTGCTCGCGGTCCTCGCCCACGTAGGCGGGGGCGGCCACGCAGAACTTCAGGGCCTCGGGGTCGCGGCCTGCCGCGGCCGCCGCCTTTCGTACGGCGGCGATCATCCACGCGGCGATGTCCGGGTCGGCGAGCTGGAGGATGTACCCGTCGCCCACCTCGCCGGTCAGGGCGAGTGCCTTGGGGCCGTATGCGGCGACCCACACGTCCAGCCGGGAGCTGTGCGCCCAGGGGAACCGCACGGTGTGGCCGTTCACCAGCGCCTCGCGGGAGCTCGCCAGCTCCCGGATGACGCCGATCGCCTCACGGAGCGTCTCGAGGTTCGCGGGCTTCCCGCTCAGCGTCCGGACGGCGGAGTCACCGCGCCCGATGCCGCAGATGGTGCGGTTGCCGTAGGTCTCGTTGAGCGTGGCGAACATCGAGGCGATGACCGTCCAGTCCCGCGTGGCCGGGTTGGTCACCATGGGTCCGACCATCACTCGCTGCGTCGCCGCGAGGATCGCCGGATAGATCACGAACGGCTCCTGCCACAGCAGGTGCGAGTCGAAGGTCCAGACGTAGTCGAACCCCGCCTCCTCCGCGGCCACCGCCAGCCGCACGACGTCCGACGCCGGCGGGTCGTTCTGCAGCACGATCCCGAAGTCCATCGCTCCACTCCTTCGTCCGGCGGGTCAGACCAGGTACTGGCTGAGCCCGCGCTTCACGAACCGGCCGTAGCCGGCCCTGCCGTGGAAGACGCCGTCGTCCACGACAACCTGCCCGCGGGAGAGGACGACGTCGACGTGCCCGTCGATCTCGAAACCCTCCCAGGCGGAGTGGTCCATGTTCATGTGGTGGGTCGCCGCGCCGATCGAGGTGTGGCCGGCGGGGTCGTAGACCACGACGTCGGCGTCGGCCCCGGGCTGGATGACGCCCTTGCTGCCGTACATGCCGAACATGCGCGCCGGTGTCACCGAGGTGAGCTCCACCCAGCGCTCCAGGCTCAGCCGACCGGTCACCACGCCCTGGTACAGCAGGTCCATGCGGTGCTCCACCGTGCCGATCCCGTTCGGGATCGCCCGGAAGTCTCCGCGGCCCAGCTCCTTCTGGTCCTTCATGCAGAACGGGCAGTGGTCGGTGGAGACCACCTGCAGGTCGTTGGTGCGCAGCGCCTGCCACATGGCGTCCTGGTGCCCCTCCGCACGCGCTCGCAGCGGCGTGGAGCACACCCACTTGGCGCCCTCGAAGGCGCCGTACTCCTCGCTGGACGCGCCGAGCTGCTCCTCCAGGGAGAGGTAGAGGTACTGGGGGCAGGTCTCGCCGAACACGTTCTTGCCCGCGTCGCGCGCCGTGGCGATCTGCGCCACGGCCTGCTTCGCGGACACGTGGACCACGTAGAGGGGCGCTCCGGTGAGGTCCGCGAGCATGATCGCCCGGTGCGTCGCCTCCTCCTCGAGCTGCCAGGCGCGCGCGACCCCGTGGAAGTACGGGTCGGTCTTGCCCTGGGCGACGAGCTGTTCGGCGAGCACGTCGATGGCCGGGCCGTTCTCGGCATGCATCATCGTGAGCAGGCCCTCGTCACGGGCGACCTGCATCGCCTTGAGGATCTGGGCGTCGTCCGCGTAGAACACCCCGGGGTAGGCCATGAACAGCTTGTAGCTCGTGATGCCCTCGTCCACGAGACTGCGCATGGCGGCCAGCGAGTCGGCGTCGACGCCGCCGATGATCTGGTGGAACGCGTAGTCGATCGCGCAGTTCCCGTCCGCGCGCTTGTGCCACGCCTCCAGGCCGTCCTGCACGCGTTCGCCGTACCGCTGGACCGCGAAGTCGACGATCGTCGTGGTGCCGCCGTGGGCCGCCGCGATCGTGCCGGTCTCGAACGTGTCGCTCGCCGCCGTGCCGCCGAACGGCAGCTCCATGTGCGTGTGCGCGTCCACGCCGCCCGGCACCACGTACTTGCCGCTCGCATCGATGGTCCTGTCCGCGACCAGCCCGACGGACCCGGCCACGCCGGGAGCGAGCAGGGCGACGATCTTCTCGCCGTCGATCACGACGTCGGCCTCGGCGGTCCCGGTGGCGTTGACGACGGTGCCGCCGGAGATGATGAGGTCAGGCATGAGACTCTCCTAGGGTTGCGCCGGATCAGGGCGCGGTGAGCGCGTCGTAGGCGTCGGGGCGGCGGTCGCGGAAGAACTGCCACCGCTCGCGCACCTCGCGGACCAGGCCCAGGTCGAGGTCGCGGACCACCAGCTCGTCCTGCGTGGACGAGGCGATCTCACCCACGTAGTTCCCGTCCGGGCCGACGGCGTACGACGACCCGTAGAACGGGACCGCCTCGGTGCCGTACTCGTTGTCCTCGGTGCCCACGCGGTTGCTCGCCACGATGAACACGCCGTTCGCGACCGCCGCCGCCGGCTGCTCCAGCTCCCACAGCCGGTTCGAGATGCCCGGCGCCGTGGCGTTCGGGTTGAAGATGATCTCGGCGCCGTTCAGCGCGAGCGCGCGCCAGCCCTCGGGGAAGTGCCGGTCGTAGCAGATGTAGACGCCGATCTTCCCGACAGCCGTGTCGAACACGGGAAAGCCGAGGTTGCCAGGGCGGAAGTAGAACTTCTCCCAGAACTTCGGGAGGTTCGGCAGGTGGTGCTTGCGGTAGGTGCCGAGCATCGTGCCGTCGGCGTCGATCACCACTGCCGAGTTGTACAGGACGCCCGGCTGGTCCTCCTCGTAGACCGGCAGCACCATCACGAGCCCGAGCTCCGCCGCGAGCGCCGCGAACCGCTCCGTCGTGGGGCCCGGGATCGGCTCGGCGTACCGGTAGTAGGCCGGATCCTGGGTGATTCCGAAATACGGCCCGTAGAAGAGCTCCTGGAACGCGATGACCTGCGCGCCCCGGCTCGCGGCCTCGCGGGCCCAGCCTTCGTGCAGGGCAAGCATGGACTCCTTGTCCCCGGTCCATCTGGCTTGCGTGAAAGCAACTCGCACCGTAGTCATTCCAAGCCCTTCGCCTCGGCAGGACCCCAGCCAAGTGGGCGTCGGTTTCGCCTGGCACACCCTGCTCGTTACTACAGTGTGACAAGTGTTCCGGGAGGCCGCCCGGCTGGCACAGGAGTTCAGACGGGGTCGGGAGAGCGCCTCAGGCCGTGGCCGTGGTCGGCTCCTGGACGGCCTCGACGACTGCTGCAAGGTCCGCGCCGGCCCGGAGCAGCGCGACGGTCCGCGCGCCGATCTGGTCGAGACGCCGGTCCAGGATGCGGCGGGTCTCCTCGACGCCTTCGAGCCGGTGGAGGGTTGCGGTGATCTCGCGGACGGCGGGGATGCCGTAGCCGCTGCCGCGGAGGGCGGCGACGATGCGCGCCTCGCCGATCGTCGCGGGTCCGTACCGACGGGCCCGCAGCGACGTCACCCGCTCCGGGTTCACGAGCCCCTCCTGCTCCCAGTACCGCAGGGTCGACGGGCGCACGCCGAGCGCGGCCGCGAGCTCGGTGATCGTCATCGCGTCACCGGCGCGCCCGCCGTCGGACGCGGTCGCTTCGGCCTCGATGGCCCGCAACGCCTCCTGAGCCCGCAGCGCCTGCGCCCGTTCGCGGCCGAGACCTGCGTGCACCTCGCTGATCGCGGCGGCGGCTTGCGCGATCGTCCCCGATCGCAGCTCGGCGAGCACGCGGCGCGCGACGACGGGCCCCGTCGCCTGCGCGAGCCCCCGGTAACCACGAAGGGCCTGCACATGGATCGCCGCGAAGCGCCGGTAGCCCTTGGCCGAGCGGGTGGCCGGCGGGATGACCCGCAGGCGTTCCAGGTCCCGGACCTGTTGCACCGAGTACCCCGACTCCCGTGCCACATCGATCGACCGCAGCGGCCCTCGGCGGCTGCTCGCCTGACCGTCCATCGCCTCAACCCCACAGACGCACTTGAAGGTGATGCTTGAACCATGAGTATGGAGCAGATCATCGCGACCGTCCGCGGCTTCGACGGCGCGCTCGTGTTCGTCCCGGGGCCGGGCGGCGACTCCCCCGAGATCGCGTGGGGGGATGCGTTCTTCTACTACGCCCCCGACGGGCGGATGCCGCAGCACGTCCAGCCCTACGCGACGATCGTCACCAAGGACTACCCGGACGACACGGCCTCCGACCTCGACCCTCCGGGCCGCTGGCGCGTGAACGTCCACGTCGACCGTGCCACCTTCCGCGAGCTGACCGGCGAAGAACCCCGCGGCCCGCACCGCCCTCGGAACTTCGCGGCCGCCGACGTCTTGCTGCCGCACCCGGTGTACGGCGCGCTCGGCTGGGTTGCCGTCGTCAACCCCGGCGAGGAGTCCGAGGGCCTGGTGGTGGCGCTGCTCCGCGCCGCGCACGACGCCGCCCGCGCGCGGTTCGAGCGGCGAGGCGGGGCATACTTCACGTCACCTGACCAGCCCGGCGACGGGACCAGCCCATGACCGATGGAGGCCGCCCGTGAGACGGCACGCGCACGCAGCACCGGCCGAGACCGCCTCGCGGCTGCCTGCCGGCTTCCGGCTCGGCGTCTCGACGTCGGCCTACCAGATCGAGGGAGCCGCCCGCGAGGACGGCCGGGGCACGAGCATCTGGGACACGTTCGTCCGGCGCCCCGGCACGGTGCGCGACAGCGGCACGGGCGAGGTTGCCATCGACCACTACCACCGCCTCGAGGAGGACCTCGACCACGTCGCCGAGCTCGGCGTGAGCGACTACCGCTTCTCGATCGCCTGGCCGCGCGTCGTCCCGGCCGGTCGCGGGACGGCCAACGGAGCGGGGCTCGACTTCTACGACCGCGTCGTCGACGGGCTCCTCGCCCGCGGTGTCCGGCCCGTGCCGACGCTCTACCACTGGGACCTGCCCCAGCCGCTCGAGGACGCCGGCGGGTGGATGGGACGCGACGTCGCGTACGCGTTCGCGGAGTATGCCGACGTCGTCGCGCGGCGCCTGGGCGACCGCGTGCGCGACTGGATCACGCTCAACGAGATGAACGTGCACACGCTCTACGGCTACGCCCTGACCGACCATGCGCCCGGCCGCGGCCTCGGGCTCGGCGCGCTGCCGTCCGCCCACCACCAGCTGCTCGCCCACGGCCTCGCCGTCCAGGCCCTGCGGTCGCACGACGCCGGCCGCGTCGGGATCGCCGCCCAGCACTTCCCGGTCGAACCGGCGTCGGACGATCCCGCCGACGTCGAGGCGGCGTACCTCTTCTCGGAGCTCACCAACTGGATGTTCTCGGACCCGATCCTGCGAGGTCGCTACCCGAGCGACGAGCTGCGCGGCCTGCTGCCCTGCTCGGACGAGCAACTCGACGAGGACCTGCGTGTCATCTCCGCGCCGCTCGACTTCTACGGCGTCAACTACTACGAGCCCACCCGCGTCGAGGCGCCGCGCGCAGGCAAGGACTACTCAGGGGTGCTGGAGGTGGACGTGCCGGACGGGATGCCGTTCTCGCCCGTGCCGTACGGCGCGCCCGAGGCCACCGACTTCGGCTGGTCGGTCGTGCCCGGGGCGCTGACCGCGATCCTCCTCGAGCTGCGCGACCGCTATCCCGCACTGCCTCCGGTGATCGTCACCGAGAACGGCGCGTCGTTCCACGACGTCGTCGATCCCGACGGCGGGGTGCACGACGAGCCGCGCGTCGACTTCCTGCGCCGGCACCTCGGCGCGGTGGCCGACGCCGTCGAGGCGGGCGTCGACGTCACCGGGTACTACTGCTGGTCGGCGTTCGACAACTTCGAGTGGGCGGCCGGCTACGGGGAACGCTTCGGACTCGTGCACGTCGACTACGCCACGCTGGAGCGCACGCGCAAGGACTCCTGGTACTGGTACCGCGACCTCGCCCGCGCCGTCCGGGGCGCCACGCGGGACGCTGGGAAGGACCACGCCTGAACCGGCCCGCCCCGCCGGCGCGATCACGCGCCCGCGCGGCGGAAGCCCGTTGCCCGCGAGCCCGCTCACAGATCTGGGAGAGAGCTAGAGCGCGGTGTACCCGCCGTCGACGGGGAGGACCGCTCCGGTGACGTAGGACGACTCCGACGAGGCGAGGAAGAGGACGGCGTCTGCCACTTCCTCGGGCGAGGCGAGGCGTCGGAGCGGGATCTGGGACTCGCGCTCGCGTCGGTACGCGTCGGGGTCGGACCTGCGCTGGAAGGATGATTCGACGACCGGGGTGGCGGTCAGGCCGGGAGCGACGACGTTGACCCGGATGTTGCGCGGTGCCCACTCGATCGCCGCGCCCTTGGCAAGCATGATCAGACCGCCCTTGGCCGCGGAGTAGAGCACTTCCCCAGGCATGCCGACCATGCCGAGCCGTGAGCCGACGCAGACGAACGATCCCCCTGCGGGGGGCATCAGCGGGGCGAAGTGCTTCATCACCAGGAACGCGCTGAGCAGGTTGCTGCGGAGCACGTTCTCGGCGTCCTGGTAGTCCATCTCCATGAGCGGGCTGCTCACCTGCAGACCGTGGTTGAGGACGACCACGTCGACGGTCCCGTAGGTCTCGGCGGCTCGCGCGGCGAGACTGCGCACGAACGCCTCGTCGTTGAGGTCCCCGGCGACGTACAGATCGTCCGGCTCCGCGGTGTCGAGCTGATCCCTGCGACCGGTGAGGAGCAGGCGAGCGCCCTCGCGGCGGAAGTGGGAGGTCACCGCCTGTCCGATCCCGCTGTTGGCGCCGGTCACGAGTGCGGTGACCTTCTCAAGTCTCATCTCAGCTTCTCCTGGTGGGTTGGGAGTGGATACATGGGGCATGCTTCGTGGGCAGTCAGCTGAGGAGTCCACGGGCGGCGACCGGCCAGCGCTCCAGCATCGTGCCTTCGGTGTCGGTCACGACCAGCTCCTCGAAGCTGTTCACGACCGGGCAGACGTGATTGGGCACCACCGGGACCACCGCGCCGACGCTCGGACGCGCTTCGCCGCCCGGTACTGCCGCAAACCCGTGGTACTCGTTGAGCTTCGCGAGGACCGCCTTCTTCCCGGCGATGCCGCCGTACCCTCGTTCGGGGTCGCCTTCGCGGCCCAGGGCCTTGGTGCCGACGTCGAGGATCACCTGACCGGGGACCCGGTCGCTGACCACGGTGGCGGCGACGAACAGGGCGATCTGGTCCTCCTCGCACGCGCCGAGCCGGGTGTTGTTCAGGTCGCCGAAGACGTACTCGCCGGCACGGATCTCGGTGATCACGCTGCTGGTCGAGAACGCGACCGTCGGCGTCGAGCCCGCGCTGACCACCTCGGCGGTGATGCCGACGTCGCCGAAGCTGCGCACAGCGGCGGTCAGCGCGGCCTGCTGGTCCTGCGCCGCCGGCTCACGGGAACCGGGACCAGAGCTGCCATGCCCCGGATAGGTGTAGACCCCAACCGGCACCAGCCCGCGCTTGCGGGCCGCACGTGCGAGGTCACCCGCGGCCTCGGGCGGGGCTCCGGACCGGCGGGCGCCACAGTCGACCTCCACCATCACCTGGAGCCGGTCCGGCTCCTGCCTCATCGCTGCGGCGAGGGCCTCGATCGCGGCAAGGTTGTCCACCCCCACGCGCATCCGGGCGGTCTGCGCCAGACGGCGGATCCGGTCGCCCTTGGTACCCGACGGCCAGACCGGGTAGGCGAGGAAGATGTCCTCGAACCCGGCCTGGGCAAAGACCTCCGCCTCACCGACGTTGCCGGCGGTGATCCCGACCGCCCCCGCCTCGAGCTGGCGGCGACCGACCTCGACGCACTTGTGCGTCTTGACGTGAGGCCGCAGGTCCAGACCGTGCTCGACGGCGAAGCCTTGCATGCGGTCGATGTTTCGCTGCATGACGTCGGCCAGCACGATCGGCGTGGGGGTGTCCACCCGCTCGACCAGGCGGTTGAGTACTCGTTGAAGCCGGTGCATGCTGCACTCCTCGAAAAGCTGGCGGTTGAACGGCACGGTGCGACCCCCCACTGAGAGGCCGGTCGCGCATGTCGGCTGGTCCTACACCGCCGTGCAGACCATCTGGATCTCGACCGGGCTGTTCAGCGGCAAGCTGGCGACGCCGATGGCAGTGCGAGCGTGCCGTCCGTTCTCGCCGAGCACGTCGACGAGCAGCTCGCTGGCCGCGTCGGCGACTCTCGACTGGTGACCGAACTCGGCCGTGCTGGCCACGAAGACCAGCATCTGCACGATCCTGACCCGGTCCAGGCCGCCAACCGCTTCCGCGGCAACAGCGAGCGCGTTGAGCGCGGCGTGACGCGCCAGCCCGCGGCCGGTCTCGAGGTCGACCTCCCGACCCAGGACGCCCTGGCCCAGAAGCCGGCCGTCCTTGTAGGGCAGCTGACCCGCCACATACACGCTGGAGTCAACCGTCCGGTGGTTCACGTACGTCGAGCTCTTCCCGACGGCGGGAAGGTCAAGACCGAGAGCCTTGAGTCGCTCCACGGCCGAACCAGACGTGGCCTGGATGGTGGTCATCTGCTCTCGTCTCCTGCCGGGTCACTATCGATTGTCGATTGTCGACCATACGCCACCGTGGTCGACTGTCAACACGCTTCGTGGGACGCCCCTTCGGGGCGCTGACGCGCCCTGCGCTCAGGCGGGCCCGGCGTCCTCGGTGCCGGCTCGCAGCGCTGACTGGAAGTGCTGTGCCAGCTCCCGCCGGAACACATCGATGTCGCCCTCCAGGGCGACCGCGGCCAGTCTCTCGTGCTCGACAGCGAGGTCGTGAAGGTTGTTGTAGGAGCGGTGGTCGACCGTCAGGTACAGGCGCAGCTTGGCTTCCCAACCTGCCCAGAGGCCGCGGAGAACACCGTGGCCCGAGAACTCGTAGAAGAGCCTGTGGAACTGAAGGTGCGCATCGATACTGGCCGGGATGTCGTTCTGTTCCGTCGCCCGATGAAGCTCCTCGATCGTCCGAGTCAACCTGGGCCGCTCGGGACCGCGCAGCGCTTCGAGGGCCAGCTCCGCGGCGTACGGCTCGACGAGCAACCGGATCGAGGCGATCTCAGCGACATCCTGAGCGCTCACCTCCATCACGAACGCCCCGCGGAAGGGGATCCTCACGATCAGGCCCTCCTCCTCGAGCCTGGTCAGTGCCTCGCGGAGGGGCGACCGACTGATCCCGAGGTCCTCGGCGATGTCCCTCTCGCGCAGCTGTCCACCGGGAGGGACGGTGCCATCGAGGATGGCTGCCCGCAGCACCCGGTACACACCGTCCGGGGTCGTCGTCCGTGCCAGCCCACCGAGCTTGAGGTCCATCCCCGCCGCCTCTCCTGGTCGTTTGTCGACCATACCGGACGACGAGCTACCTCGGCTCAAACCAGGTTGACCGTCAAGGACGCGGAAGGCCCAGGAGAACGGGCAGGTCGGCGATGTCGGTGATCCGCTCGTACCCGAGCCACGACTCGTCGTTCTCGAAGCCCCGGTCCACGTACACCTTGTGCTCGATGCCCATGACCGCCGCAGGGCGGAGGTCGTACATCGGGCTCGCGGAGACGTGCACGATCTCGTCGGGGGCCACGCCGAGCTTGTCCAGCATGTACTCGAACGCACGGAGCCGGGGCTTGTAGACACCCATCTGCTCGGCGGTGATCACCACATCGAACGGGGCCTGGAGATTCTCCACCAGGCGCGACGCGTGCGCGTCGTCGCTGTTCGTCACGATCACCAGCGGGTACGCCTCTGCCAGGCGCTTCAGCGCCTCGGTGACACCTGGGTACGGGCCCCAGGTGGGGACGTGGTCGTACACCGCGCGCGCGTCACCCTCGCTGTACTGCAGGCCGAACCTGTGCATGGCGCGCTCCACGGAACGGCCGACGATCTGCTCGAACGACTTCCACTCGCCCATGCACTCGTCGATCCGGTACGCCTTGCAGGCCTGCAGGAACTCGGCGGCCACCTCCGCCGGCAGCCGGTCGCCCAAGACCTGGCGGATGGCGTCGTTGATACGGAACTGGATCAGCGTTCCGTTCATGTCGAACGTCACGAACTTGGGATTGACATCGAATACCACGAGTCCTCCTGGTTTCAGGGCCGAGCGGTCTGGAGCCGCCCTGGTCGATTGTCGACCATATGTGTATCGTGGTCGACTGTCAACAACTTCTGGGCCAGGCCGCGACTCCCCCGCAGGCGCCGTCTGCCCCGTGCCTCGGCGGCCGTCGCCGGCCCTGAGCCCATGTGAGGAGTACGAATGAAGGTCACGTCCTACTGGCTCGACTCCGCGCCCGAGGGTCCCCCCGAGCGGTCGACAACCACTGTGGAAGGGCGCACCGACGTGGCCGTCGTCGGCGGTGGCCTGACCGGCGTCGTGGCAGCGCTCCATCTCGCTCGACGCGGGGCGAAGGTGGACCTGTTCGAGCAGCACACCGTGGGGTTCGGCGCCTCCGGTCGCAACGGCGGCATGGCAACCACCGGCATGTCGATCGGCATCAGGGACGCGGTGGCCAAGATGGGCTTCGACAAGGCCGCGCCGTTGTACCGCGCCTACGGCCAAGCGATCGACCTGATCGAGAGGCTCGTCACCGAGGAGGGCATCGACTGCGACTTCACGCGCCCCGGCAAGCTGATCCTGGCGTCGAAGGCGGCGCACTACCAGGGATTCGAGAAGACCGCCGAGCTGTTGAACACCCGTCTGGACGCGGAGACGCAGCTCGTCCCCAAGGACGAGCTGCGTCGCGAGATCGGATCGGACGCCTTCCACGGCGCGATGGTCGATTCGAGGAGCGCCGCCCTCCACGTTGGCAAGTACATCCGGGGGCTCGGCGTAGCGGCGGAGCGTGCCGGCGTGACGATCCACGAGAGGGCGCCGGTGCTGAAGCTGACCAAGCTGGGCTCAGGCCACGAGCTCCAGACCCCTCGCGGCCGGATGCAGGCCGACCAGGTGCTCCTGGCAACAGGCGCATACACGCGCAGGCCGTTCGGCTGGCACCAGGTCCGCATCGCCCCGGTCGGCAGCTTCATCATCGCCACCGAGCCGCTCGGCGCACGTGTGTGTGATGACCTTCTGCCCACGCGAAGAGTGGCCTCGGACTCAAAGAACCTCCTCAACTACTTCCGGATCACGCCCGACAACCGCCTGCTCTTCGGCGGCCGAGCACGGTTCGCGATGTCCAGTCCGCAGTCGGACGAGAAGAGCGGCAGGCTCCTCCGCGACGCCATGGTCCACACCTTCCCGCAGCTGTCCGACGCCAGGATCGACTACTGCTGGGGAGGCCTGGTCGACATGAGCATCGACCGTCTGGTGCATGCCGGCGAGCGTGACGGCGTCTACTACTCCATGGGGTACGCCGGCCACGGAGTCCAGATGGCCACCTATATGGGGCGCCAGATGGCCGAGCACATGTCCGGAGTTCCCGAGGCGAACATCTGGCGCGACGTCGAGTTCCGTCGCATCCCTGGACACTTCGGTCCGCCCTGGTTCCTGCCCGTCGCCGGCGCCTACTACAAGCTCAAGGACCGCGTGAGCTAGGTGTGATGTCCAGGGAGGTTGTTCCGGGTTCGTGACGACACGGGCTCGGGTTACCGGGTGACGAAGGCCTCCGGTTGTGGAGTGGAGCTGTCGAGGAACCACTTTCACCACCGGAGGCCTTCGTGTCACACGCTAATGCCCTGCTGACCCCGCGTTCGCGTCTGAGGTTGGCGCGTCTGGTCGTTGATTCCGGCTGGACGTATGCCGCCGCGGCGAAGATGTTCATGGTCTCGCCGCGGACCGCCAAGAAGTGGGCCGACCGGTACCGGGCCGAGGGCGCCGCGGGCATGGTCGACCGCAGCTCGCGCCGCGCCCGCACCACAGCCCGACCCGGACCCCGCAGCACCTGGTCAGGGCGATCGTGGCCCTGCGCTGGCGCCACCGCCTGGGCCCGGTGCAGATCGCCGGACGCCTCGGCATGCCGGCCTCCACGGTGCACGCGGTGCTCGTGCGCTGCCGGATCAACCGGCTGTGGCGTATCGACCGGGTCACCGGTGAGCCGTTGCGCCGCTACGAGCACGACCACCCCGGCTCGTTGATCCACGTGGACGTGACCAAGTTCGGCAACATCCCCGACGGCGGCGGGTGGCGCTACGTCGGCAAGCAGGAGGGCAAGCGCAACCGAGAGGCGACCGCACGCCGCACCGGACGACGCGGCAGGCAGTATCGCCCGGCGATCGGTACCGCGTTCGTGCACACCGTCATCGACGTCCACTCCCGCCTCGCCTTCGTCGAGATCTGCGCCGACGAGAAGGCCGCCACCGCCATCGGGGTGCTCGAGCGTGCGGTGGCATGGTTCGCCGAGCACGGCGTCAGCGTGGAGCGAGTGCTGTCCGACAACGGGTCGGCCTACAAGTCCCACGCCTGGTCACAGGCCTGCGCGCGGCTCGGGATCACCGTGAAGAAGACCCGCCCCTACCGCACGCAGACCAACGGCAAGATCGAGCGTTTCCACCGAACCCTCGGCGAGGGCTGGGCCTACGCCCGCTTCTACACCTCAGAGACCGAACGCAGAGCGGCCCTGCCCGGATGGCTGCACTTCTACAATCACCACAGGCTCCACACCGCGATCGGCAACCAGCCACCCATCAGCCGACTGACCAACCTCCCTGGACATCACAGTTAGGCCGTCTCTCCTGGGGCCGCCGCTCTGCCCGGACCGGCGCCCACGGGGCGATACAGCAGCGGCCCCCGCGCCCTGACCGGCGCGGGGGCCGGCCCCATCGTCGGAGCCCCGGTCAGGCGGAGAGACACTCCTCGATGGCCGGCCCGAGCAGGGATTCGAGCAGCACGAAGTCGGCGTCCGTCAGGTAGTTGAACGGAGGGACGTCCTTGCCCTGGTGCGCAGCGCCGCCCCCGGCGACCGCCCGGCTGTGGATCAGCGGCTCCTCGGTGAGCCCCTTGGCGGTCATGAAGTCGGCGACGACGCCGTCGGCCACGAACGCACACTGGGGCAGGCCGAGCTCTTCGGCGATCAAGAGCTCGCCGAGGTCGCTGAGCGGCAGCCACGCCGTGCCGCCCTGACCGAGGTGCGCGTACGCGGCGTCGTTCCAGTCCTCCTTGTAACAGTGGAAGGCCGACGCCGTGCCGGCGAGGGCGACGGACAGCGCGGCCGTCCCGGCGACCACGGCGAGCAGGCGCCCGGTGACGCGTCTGGTTCTGGACATCCTTGTCCCTCTCTCGGTGGCCGACGCCGTCGGCCGGGTGGGTAGCAGCGCCCGCCCCCCTCAGCAGCGTGAGCCGGTCGGGCGTGGCTGTCCATCCAGGGCAGCGAGTTCACCCACCCCTCAGGCGGTGCCCTGGGAGAACCACGGAGGATTGGCGCCAGGCCGTTCGACCGTGGCCGCCGCGATGTCGCGGGCGAAGGACACGATCTCCTCCAGAGTCGGCACCGGAACCGTTCTCAGGAGGGTCCGGCGGTCTGCGCCGTCGAGGTCCGCGGCCAGCAGACCATGGATCAGCCCGCCCATGAACGCGTCGCCCGCCCCGATGGTGTCCACGACCTGCACGGTGCGCCCCGGCACGTCGAGCTCGACGCCCGGCGCCAGGAGCACCGCGCCCCGAGCGCCTCGCGTACCGACGACGATGGCGGGCCCGGCGTCGGACCAGCGACCGAGCACCGCGCCGAAGCTGTCCCCGGGATACAGCCAGGCCAGGTCTTCGTCCGACACCTTGACGACGTCGGCGAGCTGGACGAGTCGCTCCACCCGGCGCCGGACCGCGGGTCGGTCCGGGCAGATCGACGGCCGCAGGTTGGGGTCGTACGTGACGATCGCCGTCGCGCGTGCCTCCTCGACGAGCCGCAGCACGTCGCCCGCACCCGGCTCGAGCAAGGTCGAGATGCTTCCCACGTGGACGATGCTCGCGACCCCTGCCCGGGGCAGGCTCGGCGCCCAGCTCAGGGCGAACTCGTAGGTGGCGGCGCCGTCGGGGCCGAGGCGGGAGGCCGCCACGGAGGTCGCCCCGCTGCCCTCGCTGCCGGGCACCAGCTCGACGCCGGACTCCGTGAGCCACTCGTGGATGCGGCGACCACGATCGTCCCGGCCGATCGAGGTGGCGAACCGCGGTCGATGGCCGATCCGGCCCAGCGTCACCGCGACGTTCGCGGGGCTGCCGCCCGGGTGCTCGCGGTGCGTCCCGTCAGCCGTCGTGACGACGTCGGTGAGCGCCTCGCCGACGACGAGGACCCGGCCGTCCTGGTACGCGTGCACAGCTTTCTCCTTCAGCGTCGGCGCGGAGGGGCGCCCGGTAGTCCGGGCGCCCCCGCGCAGGCCGGGGCGGTCAGGCCTCGGCGGCGCCGGTCATGATCGCCACGGCCTCGGTCATGGTGTGCGACTTCGGCGTGATCGTCGCCACGCGCTTGCCAAGCCGCTGGATGTGGATCCGGTCGGCGACCTCGAAGACCTGCGGCATGTTGTGGCTGATGATGATCACCGGCACGCCCTTGTCCCGCAGGGTCCGCACGAGCTCGAGCACCTGGCCCGACTCGCGGACGCCGAGCGCCGCCGTCGGCTCGTCGAGGACGACGACCTTCGAGCCGAACGCCGCGGCCCGCGCGACGGCGACCGCCTGACGCTGGCCACCGGACAGGTTCTCGACCGGGACCGTCACGTCCTGCAGGGTCGAGATGCCGAGCTCGCGCAGCTCGCGGCGGGCCCGTTCGCGCATGCCCGCCCGGTCGGTCATGCGGAACACCGAGCCGAGCACGCCCTTGCGCCGCACCTCGCGGCCGAGGAACAGGTTCGAGGCGACGTCGAGCGACGGAGCGACGGCCAGCGTCTGGTAGACGGTCTCGATCCCCGCGGTCCGCGCGTCCTGCGGACGCTTGAAGTGCACCGGCTTGCCGTCGAGGAGGATCCCGCCCCGGTCGGGGATCTCGGCCCCGGTCAGGCACTTGATCAGCGTCGACTTCCCGGCGCCGTTGTCGCCGATGATCGCGAGGACCTCGCCCCGGTAGAGCTCCAGGTCCACGCCGTCGAGGCCGACGACGCGACCGAAGGTCTTGACGAGACCGTGCGCCTCGAGGATGGGGGTCGTGGCCGGACCGCCGGGGCGGTCGGTCTGCGTGGTGGCGTCGATGGTGGTCACTTGCGCACCTTCCTGATCCACTGGTCGAGCGAGACCGCGATGATCACGAGGACGCCCACGGCAAGGGTCTGGTACAGCACGTCGAGGCCGGCGAGCGACAGCCCGTTGCGGAACACGCCGACGATCAGCGCGCCGAGCAGGGTTCCCCACACCGTGCCGCGGCCGCCGAACAGGCTGGTGCCACCGATGACGACGGCGGTGATCGAGTCGAGGTTCAGGTCGACCCCGACGTTGGGGCTCGCCGCGTTGGAGCGCCCGATCTGGATCCAGGCGGCCAGTGCGAGGATCGCCCCCGCGGACAGGTACACGCTCAGCAGAACTCGGTTGACGCTGATGCCCGAGAGCCGCGCCGCGTCCTTGTCGTCACCGACCGCGTAGACGTGCGTACCCCAGGCGGTGCGGGAGAGCACGAGGGCGACCAGGAGGTAGGCCCCGAGCATGAGGAGCACACCCGTGGAGATCCGGACGCCGAACACCGGGAAGGTGGTCCCCGTCCAGGTCATCAGTGAAGGCATCTCGGCCCCGCGGACGGTGGCGCCCCGCGAGTACAGCAGCGTGATGGCCAGGAAGATGTTGAGCGTGCCCAGGGTGGCGATGAAGGGCGGCAGCTTGAGCCGGGTCACCAGCAGGCCGTTGAGCCCGCCCGTGGCGAGGCCCACGACCAGCCCGATCATCAGCGCCGGCACGGCCGGGACGCCGGCGGCGCTCGTGACCTGGGCGATGACCATCGAGGCCAGGACCATGGCCGAGCCGACCGACAGGTCGATGCCCGCAGTGAGGATCACCAGCGTCTGGGCGACGGCGAGCGTGCCCACCACGGCGACCTGCTGCGTGATCAGGGACAGGTTCCCGGGCGCCCAGAACCGGTCGTTGAGGAAGCCGAAGACGATGACCGACACCACGAGCACGATCGCCGGGCTCAGGGCCGGGTAGCGGTGCAGGAGGCCGCGCGCGCGGTCGATCGGGGTGCGGTGGTCGAGAAACTCGAGGGCCGGGTCGTGGGCCGGCAGCATGGATGTGCTCACAGGAACTCCTTGGTCGTGCGGCGGGACGCGGCGCCGCGCCGCCCGGAGGCGACGCGGCGCTCCGTCGTCAGCCCCAGCAGATCTCGGACGCGGCGGCCGAGTCGATGGACTCGACGCCGTCGACGGGGGTGTCCGTGACGAGCGCGACACCGGTGTTGAAGAAGTCGAGACCCTCGGTGGTGTCGGGCTTGGTGCCCGTCGTGGCGAGCTCGGCGATCGCCTCGACGCCCAGCTCGGCCATCTTCACCGGGTACTGCTGGCTCGTGGCGCCGATCACGCCCTGCTTGACGTTGTCGACGCCCGCGCAGCCTCCGTCGACGGAGACGAGCAGGACGTCGCCCTCCTTGCCGGCCGCCTGGAGGGCCTGGTAGGCGCCATAGGCCGCAGGCTCGTTGATCGTGTAGACGACGTTGATGTCCGGGTTCTTGGTGAGCAGGTTCTCCATGGCGGTGCGCCCGCCGTCCTCGGCGCCCTGGCTCGCCTCGTTGCCGACGATCTCGTAGTCGCCGCCGCTGTACGTGCCGGTCGACTCCTCGTCACCGTTGACCTCGGGGTCGGCCACGTCGATCCCCATACCCTCGAGGAAGCCCTGGTCGCGGTTGTAGTCGACCGAGACGACCTTGTCGTCGAAGAGGTCGAGCAGCGCGATGGTGGCCTTCTCGCCGTCGAGCTGGGCGGCCGTCCACTCACCGATGAGCTGGCCGGCCTCGCGGTTGTCGGTCGCGAACGTGATGTCCACGGCGTCGGCCGGGTCCGGCGGCGTGTCGAGGGCGATGACGTAGAGGCCCGCGTCGCGCGCCTTGGCGATGGCATCCACGACGGACGGGCCGTTCGGCGTGATGAGGATGCCGGCGTCACCGCGGGCGATCGCGTTCTCGATCGCCTGGATCTGCGTGTCCTCGTCGCCGTCGGCCTTGCCGGCGGCCATGGTGAGCTCGACGCCGTGCTCCGCAGCGGCCGCCTCGGCGCCTTCCTGCATCGCGACGAAGAACGGGTTGGTCGTCGTCTTGACGATCAGCGAGACGCCGACAGCGTCGCCATCGCCATCGCCGCCGCCCCCGCCGGAATCGTTGCCGCAGGCGGTGAGGCTGAGCGCCCCGAGGGCCATCACGCCGGTCAGTGCCACACCTCGCCGCAGCGAGGCTCGGTTGCTGTTCACAAGGTTCACCGTCGAACTCCTCCGTGGGGGGCTTGCGCCCGACAACGTTGTCACGTCACTGTCTACCTGACTCTCCGGGTAGGGTCAAGCCAACGAAGGCAAGGAGTGACCATCTCGTGACATCGGTGTCAGGCGATTCCTCGCCGTCGGCCACGCGGCGTCGGCCGACGATGCGCGATGTCGCGCGCCTCGCCGGCGTCGGGATCAAGACGGTCTCGCGCGTCGTCAACGGAGAGCCCAACGTCTCCGCCGCGACCGCGGAGCGCGTGCGCCGCGCCGCCGCGGAGCTCTTCTACGAGCCGGATCTCCACGCCGGCAACCTGCGGCGTGCCGACGGCCGGTCCCGCACGCTCGGCCTCCTCGTCTCCAGCGTCGCCAACCCGTTCGCGGCACAGGTGCACCGCGCGATCGAGCGCGTCGCGACCGAGCGCGGCTACGCGGTCTTCGCGGCAAGCCTCGAGGACGACCCCGGCGCCGAGCTGAGGGCCGTGACGGCGCTCGCCCAGCGCCGGGTCGACGGGTTCATCGTCACGCCGGTGCGCGACGACCAGTCGTACCTGCGCGTGCACACCGACCGCGGGACGCCGCTGGTGTGCCTCGACCGCGAGCCGCACGGCATCGAGACGGACAGCGTGGTCACCTCGAACGTCGAGGGGGCGCGCGACGCCGTGCGCCACCTGGTGTCGTACGGGCACCGGCGGATCGCCTTCCTCGGCGACCTCGAGCGGATCAAGACGGCGAGCCTGCGGCGCGACGGGTATGTCCGCGGGCTCACCGCTGCCGGGATCGAGGTCGACCCGGCCCTGATCGTGCTCGGCCTGCACGACGACGCGACCGCGACGGCCGTCGCCCGCAGGCTGCTCACGCTGCCCGACCCGCCGACGGCCATCTTCTCGAGCCAGAACCTGATCACGATCGGGACGATCCGCGCCCTGCAGCAGCTCGGCCTGGAGCACGAGGTCGCACTCGTCGGGTTCGACGACGTCGAGACCGGCGACCTCATCAAGCCCGCGATCACGACGATCTCGCAGGACGCCGACCGCATCGGCCGGCTCGCCGCGGAGCGCCTGTTCGCACGCCTCGACGGCGACACCAGCGCCCCACGGCACGTGGTCGTGCCCACGCGGCTCGTCGTCCGCGGGTCGGGCGAGATCCCGGGCCCGGCGGCTCTCCACAGGACCAGGTGAGTCGTGCGACCGGTCCGGACCGGCACGAGACGGCCGATGGGACAGCGAGAAGGCCGGGGCTCTCGGCCCCGGCCTCGCTGTGTTCGACCGACCTGACGGTCAGCCGGTGATCACGATGTACGGGCTGCTGAAGCCCGCGAACGTCAGCGTGTAGGTGAAGCTCGCCAGCGTGATGCTGCCCGCGAGGACCGAGGGGGTCCAGTTGGGGTTCGGGCAGTCGGCTTGCGTCAGGACCTGGGCCGCGGTCGGGGCCGTCGAGGTCTGCGCCGGGACGGCGAGCCGGCCGTTCTTGGTCGGGAAGACCTGCGCGGTGGTCGAGGTGGTCACCGAGTCGTCGTGGGACTCGACGAGCTCACCGCCCCGGTTCGTGCACTGGATGGTCGCCGAGTAGGTCGCCACCAGGGAGACCGTCGCGTTGGTGTTCCCGACACCGGCGAGCTCGAACGCGGAGCAGCTGACACCGGTGGCGGTCTCGGTACAGCCGATGGCTCCCGCCTGCAGGTGCGTGCCGTTGGGCGCGAACTGCGGGAAGGTGGCCGCCGTCGCCGGGCTGGCGAAGACCAGCACGGCGAACAATGCCGTGATGGCGGCCAGACAGGCGCGCAACGTACGCGTGGAAATGGACATGGGTGCACTCCTTCGTGCTCCTGGTGCTACAGGGTGCGCCCAGAGGGCGCTGGATTGTTCGGCGCGATTGGGTTCTGCGCACGTGGGTCGCTGGCCGCGACGCGCGAGAACATTTGCCGTTCAACACTGAGCGGTTCGGTGGTCCCGCCCCCTCGACCCAGCGAATCCCAAACTCGTCCCGCTCGCCACTCGGCAGCGCAGGTTTCGCTTCATTTCGAATGGCACTTGATTGCCCCTGAGAAATTGCCCCTGAGAAACATGAGCAAATGCGAAATGAGATCTGAATTCCGGGAATTCACGACATGGCGCCACCTCCGGTCCCCGATCGTGACCAAGCTCGCTGCTCCTCGTGCGGCGCTCGTCCCCGGCGTGGCAGCATGAGGCCCCGTGCGAAGAACCCCTCTCGTCGAGGTCGTAGGACCAGCAGGCCCCGTCCGATGAGCGAGCTCGCCCGCCGGCTCGGGACCACCGACGCCGTCGTCGTCGGCCTCGGCTCGATGATCGGGGCCGGCGTCTTCGCCGCGTTCGCGCCGGCCGCGCAGGCGCTGGTCGTGCGCGCCGGTGCCGAGGCGGCTGCCACGGGACTGATCCTCGCGCTGGTCGTCGCGGCGGCCGTCGCCTACGCGAACGCGACGTCGTCGGCCCAGCTCGCCGCGCGGTATCCGACGTCGGGCGGCACGTACGTGTACGGCCGGGAACGGCTCGGGCCGTGGTGGGGGTACGTGGCTGGCTGGGGGTTCGTCGTCGGCAAGACGGCGAGCTGCGCAGCCATGGCGCTGACCTTCGCCGCCTACGCCGCGCCCGCGGGCTGGGAGAAGCCGGTCGCCGTCGCGGCCGTGGCGCTCCTGGCGGCCGTCAACTACCGCGGCGTCACCCGCACGGCACGGCTCGCCCGGTGGATCGTCGCGTTCGTCCTTCTCGCGCTGGGCCTGATGATCGCGATCAGCCTCTCCGCGGGCTCCTTTGGCGGTACGCAGTGGAGCACACCGGCGGCGTTCGCCACGCCGTCGGGCGTGCACGGGCTGCTCCAGGCCGCCGGGCTGCTCTTCTTCGCCTTCGCCGGCTACGCGCGCATCGCCACCATGGGCGAAGAGGTCCGCGACCCCCGGCGGTCCATCCCTCGGGCCATCGTCGTGGCGCTGGCCCTCACCGTCGTCGTGTACCTCGGGGTCGCCGTGACGGTGCTCGTGACGCTAGGCCCCGCCGGGATCGCGTCGTCCCCGGTTCCCCTCGCCGCCTCGGTGGAGCGGGCCGGGATGCCCTGGGCGGAGGTGCTGGTGCGAGCCGGCGCGGCGGCGGCCTCGCTCGGTGCGCTGCTCGCGCTGATCGCCGGCGTCGGCCGGACGAGCCTCGCTATGGCACGCGAGGACGACCTGCCGAGGTGGCTCGCTGCCGTTCACCCGCGGTACCGGGTGCCGCACCGCGCCGAGGTGGCGCTCGCCGTCGTGGTGTGCGTGCTCGTCCTGCTCGTCGACCTGCGCGGCGCCATCGGCTTCTCGTCGTTCGGCGTGCTCGTCTACTACCTCGTGGCGAACGTGTCGGCCTGGACGCAGCCCACCACGGAGCGACTGTTCCCTCGCTGGTTCCAGGCGGTCGGCATGGTCGGCTGCGTGGCGCTGGTGCTCTCGCTGCCGGCGTCGGCCGTGATCGGCGGGTCTGTCGTCCTGCTCGCCGGGATCGCCGAGCGCCTGGTCCGGCTCGGGCGAGCCCGGCCCGACTGAGCGGCCCGGTCTGGCCCGAAGTGCGGTGGAGTACGCTCTGCTGCTGCAGGACGATTCACAGGCACCGATGGAGGTTGCTGACGATGGACCCCGAGTCGGACCTGACCCTTTCCGCCGGCGATGGTGATGAGACCCTGACCCCGGTGACGCACCTGGCCGACACGTCGCCCGGTGCCGCCAACCGCCTTCCGCCGCGCGCCTGGCTGCGCACCGACGCGCCGCAGCTCAGCCTGAACGGCACGTGGCAGTTCCGCCTGCACGATCGCGCCCCGGTGGACGATCACGGGTCGGTGCCCGCGTTCGTGCTGGACGACGTCCCGGCCGACGGCTGGAGCGAGATGCCCGTGCCCGCGCACTGGGTGCTCCAGGGTCACGGTCGCCCCGCGTACACCAACGTCCAGTACCCGTTCCCGATCGATCCCCCGCACGTCCCCGACGAGAACCCCACCGGGGACTACCGCCGCTGGTTCGAGGTCCCGCGCGCCTTCGACGACGCCGCGCGCGTCCTGCTCCGCTTCGACGGGGTCGAGTCCCTGGCGAAGGTCTGGCTCAACGGCGTCGACGTCGGCTGGTTCACGGGGAGCCGTCTCGCCACCGAGCTCGACGTCACCGATCTTCTGCGCCCGGGGTCCAACCTGCTCGCTGTCCGCGTCCACCAGTGGTCCGCGGCCAGCTACCTCGAGGACCAGGACCAGTGGTGGCTTCCCGGGATCTTCCGCGACGTGACCTTGCTGGCGCGGCCGTCCGAGCCCGTGGACGACGTGTTCCTCCACGCGGACTACGACAGCGCCACCGGTGCCGGCCGGCTCGACGTGGCCGTGACCGGCGCGTTCCCCGTGCGGGTGCGGTGCCCTGAGCTCGGGATCGACGCCACCTGGCAGACCCCCCAGGAGGCGTCGCCGTTCGAGATCGAGGCGGTCGAGCCGTGGTCGGCGGAGGTGCCCCGGCTGTACGACGTCGAGGTCGCCTCACCGGGAGAGACCGTCCGGCTGAGGGCGGGGTTCCGCCGGGTCGAGATCCGTGGCGAAAGCCTGCTGGCGAACGGGCGCCCCCTGGTGTTCCGGGGCGTCAACCGCCACGAGACCCACCCGGACCTCGGCCGGGTCTTCGACGAGAGCGCCCTGGTGCGCGACCTGCACCTGATGAAGCGCCACAACGTCAACGCGATACGGACGTCGCACCAGCCGCCGCACCCGCGCACCCTCGAGCTCCTCGACGAGCTGGGCTTCTGGGTGATCCTCGAGTGCGATCTGGAGACCCACGGGTTCTGGGACGTCGGCTGGCAGGGGAACCCCACGGCAGACCCGGCCTGGCGCGAGGCGTGCCTCGATCGCATCCGGCGGACCGTCGAGCGGGACAAGAACCACGCGAGCGTCGTCCTGTGGTCCCTGGGCAACGAGTCCGGCACGGGAGCGAACCTGGCCGAGATGGCAGCCTGGATCAGGAGCCGTGACTCGTCCCGGCCCATCCACTACGAGGGCGACTACGCGGGCGCCTACACCGACGTGTACTCCCGGATGTACCCCACGCTCGAGGAGATCGAGTCGGTGTGCGGCACCACGACGATGCCCGTCCACGAGGTAGGGCCGGCCGAGGGCGCCCGGCAGCGGGCCAAGCCGTTCATCATGTGCGAGTACGCGCACGCCATGGGCAACGGGCCAGGATCGCTGGCGGACTACGAGGCGCTCGTCGACCGCTACCCGAAGCTGCACGGCGGCTTCGTGTGGGAGTGGCGCGACCACGGGATCAGGCACCGCACGCCGGACGGCACGGAGTACTTCGCCTACGGCGGTGACTTCGCCGAGCCGGTCCACGACGGCTCGTTCATCATGGACGGCCTCGTCCTGTCCGACGGGACCCCCTCCCCCGCCCTCGAGGAGCTGGCGGCCGTGTGGGCGCCGGTGCGCCTCACCCTCGGCGCGACGACGCTCACCATCGAGAACCGCCGCCACACGGCGAGCACCGACGACGTCGAGCTCCACTGGCTGCTGGAGCGCGACGGGCACGACGTCGCCTCCGGGCGGCTCGCCCTGCCGAGCACGGCGCCGGGCGCCACCTCGACGATCGTCCTGCCCGAACAGGCGCTCGACGTCGGTGGCACGGGCGAGACCTGGCTCACGGTGCTCGCCACCTTGCGCGACGGAGCCGCCTGGGCGGAGCCGGGTCACGTCGTCGCCCGCGCGCAGCGGCTCCTGGCCGAGGCCGCACGTCCGGCGGCCCCCGCGGCGGGTGCCTGGCGCGGGCCGTACCGCCTGGGCGACGCGATCTTCGACACCGACGGCGACCTCGTCGCGTGGGGCGACCTGCCGATCCGCGGCCCGCAGCCTGAGCTGTGGCGCGCGCCCACCGAGAACGACCGGCACGCGAGCCAGGGCTCCTACGAGACCGCCGACCCGGCCCTCACCGCGGGTCGCGGGGACCCGGACGCCCCGCCGTCGGCCACGCGGTGGAGGGAGCGGGGGCTGCACCGGCTGCGGCACCGCACCCTGTCGGTCGTGCGCACCGAGCACGGCCTCGTGCGGCGCCTGCGCTCGATGCCGGCCAACGCCACGTACGGGATCGAGTCCACGTTCACCTGGGCGCTGCGGACCGACGGCCTGCACCTGGCGTTCCAGGTGGTCCCCTTCGGTCCCTGGGACTGCACGTGGCCGCGGGTCGGCGCGCGGTTCGAGCTCGGCGCCGAGATGGCGCGGCCCGAGGTGGAGTGGTTCGGCACCGGCCCCTCCGAGTCGTACGCCGACAGTGCCGACGCGGCCTACGTGGGCAGGTTCCGGGCGCACGTCGACGACCTGCGGGTGCCGTACGCCAGGCCGCAGGAGTCGGGGCACCGGCCAGGGCTGCGGAGCCTGGAGATCGGCGCGCTCCGCCTCGACACCGTCGCGTCGGGCACGTCGCCCCGCCCCGGCTTCCAGCTCGCGCGGCACACGGCCCAGCAGTGGTCCGAGGCGGAGCACGACCACGAGCTGCCGGCGTCGGACGCCCTGTACCTGTACCTCGACGCCGCGCAGCACGGCCTCGGGTCGCGCACGTGCGGCCCCGACGTCCTGCCACGTCATGCGCTGTGGCCTCGCGCCGCCGGCTGGGAGATCGTGCTGCGGGCCTAGAACCTATGGCCGCAGCGCGCTCCAGACGGTTACGGCGCCCGAGTGGCCCGCGCGCACGACGAAGAAGGCCGCGGTGGCTGCCAGGAGCAGGACGAGACCGGAGAGCACAGAGGTCATGGCGCTGCCCCAGGCGCTTCCGACGAGTACCAGCACCAGGGCAAGCACGCTCAGCCCGACGGCGGAGGCAACCGCGGGGACACCCCAGCGCTCGTGCTGGGCGATCCTGGTCCGTTCCGCCTCGACGGCCACGTCGTAGCGCTCGGTCTTGAGCTTGTCCCCGCTGAACTTGGTCGCCACTGCGGCGAGGGGTGTGACGACGGCCAGGGCGATCACGGCCCAGTCGAGCACGCCGGACCAGGAGGAGACGGCGACGCGCGTCAGGCTGACGGCGATGAGCAGCGGTGTCAGGACCACGGAGGCGTGGACGACGAGCGGGTGCAGGGGCGGGATCTGAGCTGTCATGTCAGGTCCGTTTCTCGGTGGTCGGGTGCGAGGGCCCCGTCCCCATCACGATCACCTTCCGGCGGCGTGAGGTTGTCGATCATCAGTCGGATCGTCTTCAGGAGGGCGTCTGCCTCGTCCGGATCCAGGCCGACGACGGCGGAGCGGTTGATCCCCCGTCCGATGCGGACGAGGTCGTCCTCGATCTTGCGGGCGCGGTCGGTGAGCCACACCTGCGCGCTGCGGCCGTCGTCGGGAGCCGGCGTCCTCGTGACGAGGCCGTCCCGTTCCATACGACGCAGCGTGTTGGCCATCGTCGCCTGCGCGATCTGCACCCGTGCGCACATCTCGCGCTGAGTGAGGCCGTCCTCTTCGAACAGGCAGAGCAGCGCCGGGAACTGTCCCGGAGTCACCCCGAACGGCGCGATCTGCACCCGAAGCGCGGCCTCGTAGACCCGGGCCAGGTGGTTCACCTGATAACCGAGCGACACCTGGCGAAACGACGGCCTCGCACCCATCCCTGTCCTCCGAATCTACATCGCTTGCTATGTAGCGTAGCACGGGGCCATCCGGGGACCCGTCGGCCAGACAGACGCGACCATGTAGTTGTTCACGTTCTGGGCCGCAGCACGTGGACAAAAAAAAGGGGGGGGGTTGAAAGACGGCCCCCGGCCGGCCCGGGTGCTCTGCGTCGCCTTCCTGACGTGCTCGGCGATGAGCGCGTACGTCTCCCGGGCGGTGTCGACGTCGTTCATGTCGTAGGCGTGGTCCACCCCGGGGATGTCACGGTGGGTGACGAGGGCGCCCGCGTCGCGCAGCCGTCGTGCGTAGGCCGCACCCTCCTCGCGGAGCCGGTCCAGCTCGCAGGTCAGGACCACCGCCGGCGCGATGCCTGTCAGATCGGCGCTGTCACCCGCATGGGCCGGTGAGGCCAGGCGGTCGGCGCGCATCGCACGGTCCGGGATGTAGGCGCTGTCGAACACGTCGCCCATCCAGGGCATGAGCAGCGGCTTGACGGCCAGTGCCTCCTTGTCCCGTGCGGCGGTGACAAGGTCCAGCGGAGGGTAGTGGAGCACCTGGAGCGCGATGGCCGGGCCACCCTGCTCGAGGGCCTGGCGTGCCACGGCCGCCGCGAGCGCCCCGCCCGCGCTCTGGCCGCCGACCGTGAGCCGCGTCCCGTCCCAGCCGTGGGTGTCCCCGGAGTCGGCGACCCACCGCACGACGTCGTAGGCCTGGTGCGGCGGCGCGGGGAACCGGTGCTGCGGCGCGACGGCGTAGTCGACGTTGACGACGACCACTCCCGCCTCCGCCGCGAGGTACCGGCACAGCGGGTCGTCGATCTCCACGTCGTTCATGACGAACCCGCCGCCGTGGAAGTTGACGTGCACCGGCGGGTTCGGGGCGTGGTCGACGGGCCGGTAGACGAACGCCCTCGCCGGGCCGATCGAGGTCGGAACGCTGATCTCCTCGACCTCTGCGCGGTACTCGGCGAGCGGCGCCTCCTTGCCGCGACTGGCCAGCCGGCGACCGGCCAGTGCCAGGCGCTGCATCCCGAGCGCCACCGCCGAGGCCACGTACACATTGCTGAGAGCGGACATCTCCTCTTCCTTTCCCGGGGGGGCCGGCGTCGTCGCCGGCCACGGTGCGTCAGTAGCGGTAGACGGTCTGCGCGGTGTGCACACCACGCGGCCCATAGGGCGCCTTCTCGAGCCAGGTGGACGCGGCCTCGTCCTCCGGGGCGCGATCGGCGGCGGCCCGGACCTCTGCGGCCTTCTCGGGCGAGGGGCGCAGGTGCGCCAGCGCCTCCCCCGCGGCGTCGCGGTTGAACAGCGCTGCGGACCGGCGGGCCCGGGCGAACGACTCCACGGCCGTGCGAGCGGACGCCCTCGCGCCCGCCGCGAGCGCGAGGACGACGGCCGACGCCGCCGCCTCGGCGTCGGGCACGCCCGAGTTGAGGCCCCGCGCGCCGAACGGCGCGAACAGGTGGGCCGCCTCCCCGACGAGCAGCACCCGGCGGGCCGGGTCGGCGAAGTCGTGCGCGACGAGCTGGAGGAACTGGTACGTCGACACCCACGAGGTGCGCTCCGAGTACCCGGGCGGGAGCACCGCGTCGAGCCACTCCTGCACCCCGTCCGGCGAGGCGAGCTTGTCCGGGTCGTCGCCGTCGACAAGCTGCAGGTCGACCCGCCATCCTCCGGCGAACGGCACGATGAGGACGTTGCGGCCGTCGACCGCCGGGTGGGCGTAGTGGAAGTGCCGCTCCTGCGCCAGCGTCGGCTGCTCGAGCTCGTCGACGTCCACGACGATGTACCAGCCGTCGTCGCGCCCGCCCTCCATCCGGGTGCCGATCTGCTTGCGCACGGCCGAGCGCGAACCGTCCGCGGCGATCACGTACTGCGCCTGCCAGCGGTCCCCGCCGAGGGTGGTGAGCCGCACCCCGTCGTCGTCGGCGACGACCTCGTCGACCTCCTGCTCCCAGGCGAACTCGACCCCCGCGGCGACCGCCCGCTCGTAGAGGTATCGCTCGATCTGCACCTGCGGCAGGCTCGTGAAGTGCGGGTACGTCCCCGGCGCGGGGTCGGGATAGGTCTTGGCGTAGACCTCCTTGCCCTCGTAGAACGTGCGCTGGGTGTTCCAGTAGACGCCGTGCTCGTACAGCTCGGCGCCGAGCCCGGGGCTGAGCCGGTCGAGGATCTGCAGCGTCTGGCTGTGCGTGAAGATCGCGCGGCTGCCCGGGCGCTGACGCCCCTGTGGCCCTGCCTCCAGGACGGTCACCGGGCGGCCGAAGGACCGCAGTGCCAGGGCCGCGACCAGGCCGACCGGCCCCGCGCCCACGACGAGCGTCTCGCGCTCGCGGACCTCGCCCCGCTCAGGCGTGCTGTTCATGGTTCTCCTCTTCTGGGGTCCGGACGACGACGACGGCGTCCAGGACGACCGGACCGCGGGCCGTGACCCGCACCGGGTTGAGATCGATCTCGGTGACGTCGTGATGCTGCGTGAGCACGTCGCTCACGGCGAGCAGGGTGGTCGCGAGCGCCGCGCGGTCCACGGGTGGCGCCCCCCGGAAACCGTCGAGCACTGCTGCGGGCAGCGCGTCGACCATCTCGGCGGCGCGCTCGGCGGACAGCGGCGCGAGCCGCAGCACGGGCTCGGAGCCCGGGCCGCCGGCGAGCTCTACCCCGACGCCGCCGAGGCCGAGCAGGACGACGGGCCCGAAGACCGCGTCGCGGACCCCGCCGACGATGAGCTCGGTGCCTCGCGGCGCCTGCTCCTCGACGAGGTAGCGGCGCCCGGCGGTCCGGCCGTCGATCGCGTCGATCGCGTCGAGGGCCGCGTCGAGCTCCGCGTGGCTGCGGACCCCGACGTGGACGCCGCCGACGTCGGACTTGTGCAGCACCGCCGCGTCGAGGACCTTGACGACCACGGGAGCGTCCGGGCCGCCGAGCTCGTCGAGGCCGTCGTGGGCGGCGTCCCGGTCCGCGACCGCCCGCCGGCGCATGGTGCGCAGGCCGTGGGCCTCGAAGAGCGCCTTGGCCTCGTCCTCGTCCAGCACGCGCCCGATCGTCCGCGTGGCGGTGACGGCCGGTGCGTCGGGCACGGCGCGGGCGGCGGCGTCGCTGACCAGCGCGGCCAGGCCGACGGCGAGGTCGCCGGGGCTGGAGTACAGCGGGACGCCGATCTCGTCCAGCCGCGCCTGGTGCCGCTCGACCGCCGAGGCGGGCCCGCCGGTCGCGTAGAGCACCCGGCCGGCGGCTCCCCCGACGGCGGTCACCGGGTCCAGGACGCCGGGCTCGTCGAGCGCGTACACCCCGATCGCGGCGATCCCGGGCTCGGCGGCGATGGTGCGCAGCACGGCGGGGAACGTCTCGGAGGGCCGCCCGGTGTCGACCGGGTTGCGCTGGTAGGTCAGCGGGGGCAGCAGCTCCCCGAGCAGGTCGAGGGTCGCGGGCGCGAGCTCGGGGACCCGCACGCCCCGGACGCCGAGCGCGTCGGCGACGACGAGGCCGGGCCCGGCCTGACCGGTGAGCACCGCGACGCCGGTCGCGGACCGGGGCGCGGCGGGCAGCCGCACGGACCGCAGCGCCTGGAGGGCGGCGACCATCTCGTCGAGGCTGTCGACGACGACGGCTCCCGCCTGCGCGAGGGCGGCGCGGGTCAGCGCGTAGGAGCCGGTGAGCGACCCCGTGTGTGACTTGGCGAAGTCGCCGACGTCCGAGCGCCCGACCTTGAAGGCGACCACCGGCTTGCGGGCCGTGACCCGGCGCAGGGCCTCGACGACCGCGCCGCCGTCGGCGATGCCCTCGACGTGCAGGCCGACGGCGGTGGTCGCGTCGTCCTCCGCGTAGAAGTCGAGCATCTGCGCGAAGCCGACGTCGGCCGCGTTGCCCAGCCCCACGCCGAGGCGCAGGCCGATGCCGGCGCGGTCGAGGAGGAAGGCGATCGCGAGGTTGACGCCGCCGGACTGGGCGACGATCCCGACCGTCCCGGGCCGCAGCCCGGCGGCCGCGGGCATGAAGTTCGCGAACACGCCGTCGACGGGGTTCATGAAGCCGGACGTGTTCGGGCCGAGCAGCCGGACACCTCCGCGCCGCGCCGCCTCGACGGCCTGCTCCTGCAGGTCGTGGCCCTCGGGGCCGCTCTCGGCGAAGCCGCCCGCGCACACGACGGCGGCACGCACCCCGGCCGCCGCGGCCTGCTCGATCGCGCCGGGGACGACCTGCGGCGGGACGACCAGGACGGCGAGATCCACCGGGCCCGGGAGCTCACCCAGGCCGGTCAGCGCGGTGCGGCCGAGCACGGTGCCGCCGCGGGGGTTGATCGGGAAGAGTTCCCCGTCGAAGCCGTCGAGCGCCTGCATCATGGCGTGCCCGGCCTTGTCGGGGCTGGCCGAGGCGCCGATCACCGCGATGCTGCGCGGTCGCAGCAGGGCGTCCAGCGGGTGCGCGGAGCGTGCGGACGAGCCGAGGGGCGCCTCACCGGCGCGCGTGGCGGTCATCGTGCGCCCGGGCGACGCCCGTAGGGGATCGCCCCCTCGTCGGTCACCGGGACGTCGAGCCGGCCGAGCCGGTCGATCTCGACCACCACGCGCTGCCCCGCAGCGATCGGACCGACGCCCGCGGGGGTGCCCGTCGCGATGACGTCGCCGGGGTACAGGGTCATGACGTGGCTGGTGTAGGCGACGAGCTCGGCGACGTCGAAGATCAGCTCCTTGGTGCGCACCTGCTGACGCAGCTCACCACCCACCCAGCAGCGCAGCTCCAGGTCGCCGGGGTCGCCGACCTCGTCGGCTGTGGTGATCCAGGGGCCGAGCGGCGTGAACGTGTCGAACGACTTGCGGGTCGAGCGGTCCTCGGTGGACCGGACGGTGATGTCCAGGGTCGGGGCGTAACCGAGCACGTGGTCGAGGGCGTCGGCGACGTCCACGCGGCTGGCCGTCTTTCCGATGACGACGGCGAGCTCCCCCTCCTGGTCGGTACGCACGTCGCTGTACGGCAACCGGATCGAGTCGTCGGGGCCGATGACCGAGGAGTTCGCCTTGAGGAACACCCCGTACTCGGCGATCGTCTTCTGCTCGCCCATCTCGGCCTTGTGGTCGAGGTAGTTGACCGGAGCGCCGACCACCTTGCCCGGCCGGGCGATCGGCGCGGCGAGGCGAGCGCCGTCGAGCGGGCGGGTGGGCAGCCCCTCGAGCGGCAGGGCGGTGAGCTCGGCGAGGGTTCCGCCGCGTTCGAGGAACGCGAGCAGCGGACCGCCCGCGCCGGCCCCCGCGACCCCCAGGGCATCGGTCAGGTCGACGAGACGGTCGCCCACGACAGTGTGCAGGCGTGCGTCGACGGTGCTGGCTAACCTCATCGTCAGTTTGCTCCTTGGAACGGCATTGTGTGACACAACTATTGGCGAACGGCGTAAGATATGTCAAGTATCGAGCGAGGACCACAGGAAGGTCGCCCATGACGAAGGTGCCCGGCGGGGAGCACCCCCGCCTGCCCCGCACACGCCAGGGCTCGCCGCCGAGCCTGCTGCTGACCCTGCTCGGCGACTACTGGTGGGGGCACGCCGAGCCGCTGCCCTCCGCCGCCCTCGTCGAGCTGCTCGCCGACTTCGGGGTCAGCGACGTCGCCGCCCGCGCCGCGCTGAGCCGGATGGTCAAGCACGGCCTGCTCGCGACCACGCGCTCCGGCCGGAACACCTTCCATGCGCTCACGCCGCGCGCACAGGAGGTGCTGGGCAGCGGCGCCGCCCGGATCTTCAGCTTCGGCGCCGACGACGGCGCACCCTGGGACGGCCGCTGGAGCGTCGTCGCGTTCTCCGTGCGCGAGGCCAACCGGTCGGTCCGCGAGGCGTTGCGCACGCGCCTGCGCTGGCTGGGCTTCGCGCCGCTCTACGACGCGCTGTGGGTCTCCCCCCGCGAGCACCACGCCGAGGCGCTCGCCGAGCTGGTCGACCTCGGGGTCGCGGCGGCCACCGCCTTCGTGGCGACCGCGCCCGACCTGCCCGCGAGCGTGCCCCCGCAGAGCGCCTGGGACCTCGACGGCCTCGCCGCGGTGTACGAGGAGTTCGTCGACGCCTGGGAGCCGGTCCACGCAGCGCTCGGCCGGGGCACGATCGACCCGGTGGACGCGCTCGTGCGCCGCACCGAGCTCATGGACGCCTGGCGCGCGTTCCCCGGCCTCGACCCCGACCTGCCGACGTCGCTCCTGCCGGCGGGCTGGCCCCGGCCGCAGGCCCGCAACCTGTTCCTCGACACCTACGAGCGGCTCGGCGTGCCCGCCTCGGCACGCGTGCGCGAGGTCATCGCCCGCCACGCGCCCGAGCTCGCCGACAACCTGGCTCCGCAAGGCCCGCTCGTCAGCTGAGCGGCCCGTCCGCGAGCGCTGCCCGCAGTTCCGCCGGCACCGCGCACGGAAGGCCGTCGTCGTCCACGTGGACGCAGGTGGTCGAGCCCTCGATGCAGCTCACGCCATCCTTGAGCACCCGCCACGCGTAGGTGATCGACGTCCGGCCGACGGCCGACGCCGCGATCTCGACGACGACCTCGTCGCCGAAGTGCAGCGGGCCGACGAAGTCCACCTCGATCCGGCGGCGCGGGAACCGCGTGAGCTCGGGCGAGCCGAGCGCGCGGAGCAGCTGGTGCTCCGCGCGCTCGGCCCAGCGCAGGGCCGCCGTGTGGTGGATGCGCCCGCCCGCGTCCGTGTCGACGAACTCGACACGGACCGGCTCACGGTGCGAGGGCATCGGTCTCCAGCGGGGGCAGCGTGATGCCGCTGGTCTGCGTCGAGGGGGCGAAGGTCGACGCCCACGCCTCCGCGATCTCCTCGGCAGGCCACCCGCCCTCGCGGTAGGTGACGGCGAGCTCCTCGGAGTACGAGTACAGCGAGAGCTTGTCGCCGCCGACGCCGATCGCCTGGCCGGTGACCTCGGCGCTGCTGTCCGAGGCGAGCCACACGATCAGCGGCGCCACGTCCTCCGGGCCGCCGAGCGCGTGCTCCTGGCGCACGACCCGCGGCAGGGACTCGCCGCGCTGGTACGCCTCGGCGACCTCCTTGTACACGGGGATGGTCGCGGTCATGGCCGTGATCGCCGTCGGGATCACGGCGTTGACCGTCACCCGCGCGCGCGCCAGCTCCAGCGACCACGTGCGGGCCATCGCGATGATGCCCGCCTTGGCCGCCGCATAGCTCGTCTGGCCGAAGTTCCCGTGCTGCCCGGCCGGCGAGCCGACGACGACGATCCGGCCGCCCTCGGCCTGGTCGCGCAGGCGGATCGCGGCCGCGCGCACCGTGGTGAACGTACCGCGCAGGTGCGTGTCGACGACGAGGTCGAAGTCGGCGTCCTCCATCTTCCAGAGCACCCGGTCGCGGATCACCCCGGCGTTGGCCACGAGGATGTCGAGCCGGCCGAACTCCTCGACCGCGGTCCGCACGAGCAGGTCGGCGGTGCTCGACGGGCCTACGGGGGCGACGACGGCGGCCGCCGTACCGCCCGCTTCCGTGATCTCCCGCACGGCCCGCGCGGCCGCGGCGCCGTCGACGTCGTTGACCACGACCTGCGCGCCGGCCTCGGCGAGCGCCTTCGCGTAGGCCAGGCCCAGCCCCTGCCCGCTGCCGGTGACGATCGCCACCTTGCCGGTCAGGTCGATCTGCGTGCTCGGCTGCTGGTTCATCCGTAGTACCTCACGATCATCACGGCGACGGCGGCGGGCTTGGTCTGGTCCTCCACCTCGAAGGTGTTCTCGAACACGACCTGGTACCCGCCGGGCACGTCGGCGACCTCGCGCAGCGTGGACGCCACGCGGATCCGCGCGCCGACGCGCACCGGGGCCGGGAAGCGCAGGCGGTCCAGGCCGTAGTTGATGCCGGTCGCGACGCCGGTGACCTCGAGGATCTCCGCCATGAGCGGCACGACGAGGCTCAGCGTGAAGTAGCCGTGCACGATCGTCCCGCCGAAGGGCGTCCCCGCGGCGAACTCGGCGTCGAGGTGCACAGGGTTGTGGTCGCCGGTGAGGTCGGCGAAGCGGTCGACCTCCTCCTGGGTGATCGTGCGCCACGCGGACGGGCCGAACACCGTCCCGACGTACTGGGGCAGGTCGGCCAGGGCCACGGTCGTAGGTGCTGTGGGCGTGGTCGGTGCTGATGTCATCGGCTCGCTCGCAATCGGGGTGGGTGGATCAGTCAGGTGGGTGGGGTGGGGTTGGGTGAGGTGGCTATCCGTCGACGCGGACGACGACGGCCCCGGCGGAGTCGCCCGCCGCGCACCCCGTGAACAGGCCGATGCCGCCGCCGCGCGCGTGCAGCGCGTAGATGAGCTCGGTGATCGCCCGGGCGCCGGTCGGACCCTGCGGGTGCCCGTAGACGAGCGAGGACCCGTACGGGTTCATCCGCTCCAGCGAGTAGCCCATCTGGTCGGCGAACCAGAGGTCGTTCACCGCGAACGGGTTGTGCGTGGTGACGACGTCGACGTCGGACATCTCGATCCCGGCGTCCGCGAGCGCCACGCGGGCGGCCGCGACGGGGGCCTTGGGCATGTACGCGGGCTCGGCGCGGCCGAACCCGGTGGCCAGGATCTGTGCGGTGATGCCGTCCTGCCCGATCTCGCGGGCCCGGTCGGCCGTCGCGACGACGACGCCGGCGCAGCCGTCGGCCGGGTGGGTCTGCGCCCCGTAGGTGACCACTCCCCCGGGCTTGACGGGTGACAGCTTGGCCAGGCCCTCGGCGGTGGTCGGGAAGACGCCGTGGTCCTCCTCGACCCAGTCCTCGCCCTTCCTGCGCGGGACGCGCACGGGCACCATGTACCTGCGCTGGATGGCACGGTCGTCGGCGAGCGCGCTCACGTACTGCTCGTAGCGCATCAGCGCCACCTCGTCGACCTGCTCGCGCGTGTAGCCGCCGTCGACGGCGGTGTTCTCCGCGGTGTCGTTCATGCTCTGGCCGGTGGTCGGGTCGAGCTTCATGGGGTCGAGCACCCAGTGCTCGGCCAGCGGAGCGCCGCCGGTGCTGCGCTGGCTGGAGTAGAGCATGAGCGGGCCGTTGCTGGTCCGGTCGGTGATGACGCCGATCGTCGTGGCGTGCGCGCCGAGCTCGACCTGGGTGGCCAGGTGCTCCACGACCACCGCCGACGTCGCGCAGGCCCGCGAGAGCCACGGCCCGCCGTACTGGCCCGCGCCCAGGCGGCGGGACACGAGGGTCACGCCGTAGAACCCGTACTGCTGGGGCACGGTGCAGCCGAGCGTCCACTCGGTGATCTCCTCGGGCGGCAGCCCGCGGGCCTCCAGCGCCCGGCCGGTGACGTCGACCGCCATGTCGAGGCTGTTCACCTCCGCCAGGGGGCCCTGCCACTTGGCGAACGGCGAGGTCCAGCTCAGGCCGAAGGGGATGTGCGCGTCGCGAAACTTCATGAGTGCTGACCTGCCTCGAGATCGGGGACCTGGGCGCGCAGGGCGCGCATGCTGAGCTTTCCGCTGGGGCTCCGGTCGAGGGCGTCGACGAAGAAGACCTTGCGCGGCTTCTTGTAGCCGGCGAGCCGCCGTCCGACCTCGTCCTGGACCTCCGCCGCGGTGAGGGGCGATCCGGGCACGGTGACGACGTACGCGGTGACGACCTCGCCGTACAGGGGGTCGGGCGAGCCGAAGACGACCGCGTCGGTCACGTCCGGGATCTCGAGCAGGGCGGACTCGACCTCGCCGGGGAAGACCTTCTCCCCGCCCGTGTTGACCACCCCCGACCCGCGGCCGAGCAGCTCGACGAACCCGTCGCCGAGGACCCGGACGTAGTCCCCGGGCATGACGTACCGGACGCCGTTGATGGTCGGGTAGGACTGCGCGGTCTTCTCCGGGTCGCCGTCGTAGCCGAGCGGCATCGCCCCGCGGTAGGCCAGGACCCCGGTGGCCCCCGGGACGTCCTGGACCTCGCGCAGCTCGGCGTCGAACACGACGGTGCCGGGGGCGAGCCGCGGCCTGCACGGGATGTCCTGCGGTCCTTCGACCACCCCGTAGGCGAACGGGCCGCCCTCGCTCGAGCCGAAGATGTCGACCAGCGTCGACCCGGGCGCGTGGGCGATGAGCCGCAGCTTGAGCTCGTCGGACCACGCCATCCCCGAGCTGAGCACGGTCGTGAGGCTCGACACGTCGAGCCCGGCTCCCTCGGGAGAGTCGAGCACGTCGACGAGCGGTCCGACGACGGCGTTGCCGGCCACGATCAGCCGGGTCACGCCCTGCTCGTGGATGGTCCGGGCGGCGGCGAGCGCGTCGTAGCGAGCGGACGGCAGGAAGATGACCGATCCGCCGAGGACGAGCGTGTTCATCACGTTGAACAGCGCCATCGCGTGCATGAGCGGGGTGAGGGGCAACGTCACGGTGGGCGGGAGGTCCGTCCGTGCGGCGATGCGCGTCACCTCGTCCAGGTCGGTGGGGACGTCGACGGGCAGCGAGCCGTAGATCGAGAAGAGCTGGCTGTCGAACAGGTTGCCGTGGGTCCACACGACGGCCTTGGGGGTGCCCGTCGTGCCGCCGGTGAACATGAAGATCTGGTGGTCCGGCGACAGCGGCTGCGGGTCGAGCGGCTCGGCGTCGAGCGCCGTGGCGAAGGGCCGTCCGGGCTCGGTGGGGCCGTCGTCGTCGGGCACGGCGAGCACGAGGTCCGGCAGCGGGACGTGCGCGGCGGCGTCGCGTACGTGCTGCCCGAGGCTCGTCGGGTGGACGAGGGCGTCGGCCCGCGAGGCGCGCAGCAGGGCGGCGAGCTCGCCGCCCTGGTAACGGAAGTTGATGTTGACCGGGATCGCGCCGATCTTGTACGCCGCGTACACGGTGATCAGGTACTCGACGCGGTTGTACATGAAGATCGCGATGCGCGACCCGGCGCGCAGGCCGTGGGACTGCAGCGCGCCGGCGAGCCGGGCCGCGGCGTCGTCCAGGTCGCGATAGGTCATCGTGCGCCCGTCGGCGAGGACCGCCGGACGGTCGGGCACCGCGCGGGCCACGGACTCCCAGATGGTCGCGTAGTTCGCACGGCTCAGGTGGTTGCTGGGGATCGGCTCGGTCACTGCTCACATCCTCGTGGGCGGGCCGTGGTCGACGCCCTGGGCGGGCGGCCGAACCGGCGGCGAGGACTCGATCGTGCCTCACCACCCACGCGAACGTCAAGCGTTCTCGTGACGCCCGTCACGAGATTGTTGAATGTCAGGACTCCCGGACGGCCCGCCCGCCAGAGCCTTCGAGCTCTTCGAGGTCGGCTCGCGCCGGGCCGCCGAACGCCGCGCGCAGGCGCCGGAACGTGGCCGCGGAACGTTCGGACGGCCAGTCCGCCGAGAGGTGCTCGGCCGGCAGCCTGGGGTCGGCGCGCAGCAGAGCGAGCCAGTCGGCGCCCAGGGCCGTCATGTCCCGCAGCGGGTGGGAGGAGGCCTCGACGTCGGCCCAGGCCCCGAGAAACTCCAGGTGGTGCGCGCGGATCTCGTCCAGCCGCCAGGCCGCGCGGACCGCTCGCGTCGCCGAGAAGCCCTCGATCTCGTACGCGCGGAACGCGGACAGCTCGACCGCGGCGAGGTCGTCGTCGAGCGGGCGGAACGCGGACGCCACGTCGACCTCGCCGGGGGCGATCCACAGCCCGTCGCGCAGCAGGCCGAAGCCCGCCCAGGTCAGGGTCGCCCGCACCCGGTGGCGCGCGTCGCGCTGGCTCTCCGGCACGGAGAACGTCACGAGGGTCCAGCCGGTGCCGAGGGGCGCGAACGGCTCGTCCGCCAGCACGCGGACGCGCGCCTCGCGGAGCACGGCCTCGCTCGTGGGGGTCAGGCGGTACGCCACCTCGCGGCCCGAGCGGACCTTCGCGAGCAGGCCGCGGCTGACCATGCGGGCCAGCGTCGCGCGGGTCGCCGCCTCGCCGACGCCGAGCTCGGCGAGCAGCCCGATGAGCACGGCCGCGGGCACGCGCTCGAGGTCGGCGTCGAGCACGAACTCCCCGAGGAACGTGAGGAGCAGCTGTTCGGGGCGGCGCGCCGCCCGTCCCGCGACAGCGCGTTCGGGACCGTCCTGAGGTTCCGGCATGTCGCGGAGTATTCCAGAGCGAGCCCGACGACACCGGGCCGTTGACATGCATGACACGAAGCGACCGGACCCAGCAGCCGGCCTGAGCGCGCCCGACCTTCGTCAGGCGTCGTCGTTCGCGTGGTGGCCGTGCGCGTCGAGGATCCGGGTGAGGAGCCGGCGCAGCGTGACCGTCTCCTCCTCGGTGAGCCCCGCGGTGAGCGAGGCGTCGACCTGCGCGGCGTGCGGGACGAGCCGACGCACCTCGGCGGCGCCGGCTTCCGTGAGCCGGACCACGTTGCGGCGGCGGTCGGCCGCGGCCCGGGCCCGCTCGACCAGCCCCCGGGCCTCGAGCCGGGCGACGAGCCCGGCGACCGTCGAGCGGTCGAGGTCGAGCGCGTCGCCCAGCTCGCGCTGGCTGGCGCCGCCCGTGCGGCGGAGCACGTTGAGCACGCCGAACTGGACGTTGCTCAGCCCCGGACCCACCTCCTCGGCCCAGACGGCCAGGTGGACCTGCTGGGCGCGCCGGACGAGGAAGCCCATGTGCTCGGGCAGGTAGAGGGAGAGCCGCTCTCCGACGTCGTCGGCCGGGGCGGCGCTTCGCTGGGTCATGGACAGATCATCACAGCCAGCGCGGCGGGGGCGGCACCGCACCGCCGTCGGAGGTGAGCACACCGGCGGCCCCGCGGCCCGTCGCCCACCGGGTCAGGGCCGCGGCGGTCCCGCGGAGCGTCACCGTCCCACCCGGCACCGCGCCGGGCTCGGCGACAGGCACCTGGTGCTCCCGGTCGACGGGTTCGAGGACGAGGGGCGGCAGCCCGGCCGGGCCGAGGCGGCGCCGCCAGGCACCGACGACGTCGGCCAGCAGGGCGTCGACCAGCTCGGCCGGGAAGTCGTCGAACGAGCCGCCGTTGTCGAGGTCGACGGCGTGCACCCACACCTCCCGCGTCCGCATCCAGACGGTCTCGGACGCGGGCACGACGCGGCCGAGCGCCGTGCGCACCGGGGCGTGCCAGGCCTCCTCGGGCAGGTCCCGCCACTCCACGTCGAGGTGCACCGCGGCATGGGCGCAGAGGTTGCGCAGGGCCCGGGCGGGGAGCGTCGCGGCGAACTCGATCTCCTGGTCGCGCTCCTCGGGCGAGGCGTACATCGGCGTCTCGACGCCCGTGGCCGCCCACTCGGTGAGCCGGGTGAGCGCACGGGCGTTGAGGCCGACGTGCGCGACGACGTGCCGTCGCGTCCAGCCGGCCACCAGCGACGGCGCGTCGAGCTGGTCGCCCGGCAGCTCGTTGAGCTTGCGGGAGAAGTACGCCTGCCCGCGCCGGGCGAGCAGCAGGCCCGCGAGGAGCTCCGCGTCGGTGGTCTGGTCGGTGCGGGCAGGCATGGCTCAGCCCTCCTTGACGACGGCGTTGCGCAGGGTGCCGAGCCCGGTGATGGACGTGACCAGCTCCTGCCCGGGCGCGAGGTAGCGCGGGGGCTTCCGGGCGTGGCCGACGCCGCCGGGCGTACCGGTGGCGATGACGTCGCCGGGGTGGAGCGTGACGATCGCCGAGATGTAGGCCACGAGCGCGGCCGGGCCGAAGACCATGTCGTCGATCGCGGTGCGCTGCACCGGTTCGCCGTCGACCTCCGTGACCAGCTCGCCCCCGGGCTCGACGGCGTCGAGCGTCGTCAGCCAGGGGCCGAACGGCGTCGTCGCCTCGAACGTCTTGCCCTGCAACCACTGCGGGGTGCGGTACTGGAAGTCGCGCATCGTCACGTCGTTGATCACGGCGTAGCCGGCGATGGCGTCCTCGGCCTCCGCGACGGTGAGCCGGCGCGCGGTCCGGCCGACGACGACGGCGACCTCGCCCTCCCAGTCGACGGCGTCCGCGGCGTGCGCCGGCAGGACGACGGGGTCGTACGGGCCGATCAGCGCCTCGGGGAACTTGGCGAAGAGCGTGGGGTGCTCGGGCAGCTCGCGGCCCATCTCGAGGATGTGGTTGCGGTAGTTGAGACCGACGCAGACGATCTTGGACGGGCGCAGCACCGGCGGCGCCCAGGCCTGCGGGTCCAGGTCGGCGAGGTCGTGCGCCGGGCCGCTCGCGGCGCGCGCGACCGAGGCCCACCGCGGGTCCTGGAGCAGGTGGCCGACGTCGGCGTGGCCCGGTATCTCGACCGCGACCTGCTCGTCGACGCGGACGGCGACGGTGCTCGCGTCGAGACGGAGGGTTGCGAGTCTCATGCGAGGTCCTCGTTTCGCTGGCCGGGGCGGTAGGTGCGCGTGAAGTGCAGCCGGTCGACGATCGGGCCGTCGTTGAACCGGAACAGGTCGAACTGGGTGTCGGCGTGCAGCGACCACGGGACCCAGCTCGGCACGGCGAACAGGTCGCCGGTGTGCAGCACGTGCTCGGTCTCGCCGAGCACGACGGTGCCCTCGCCCTCGAACACCTGCCACACCGAGGAGCCGACCTCGTGCGTGACCGGCGTGGAGGCGCCGGCGCGGAGCCGGTGGAACTCGCAGCGCAGGGTCGGCATGACGTCGCCGCCGGTGGTCGGGTTGACGTAGCGGATTGCCGCGTGGCCCTGCCCGACGGTCGCCGGGTGCCCGGCGTCCTCCAGCGCGAGCTGCTCGGTCAGCGCCCGGTCGGTGTGCTCCCAGCGGTAGGCGGCGAGCGGCGAGCTCGTGGTGTCCTCGAGGCCGCTGAGCGGGCGCAGGCCGGGGTGGGCCCACAGCCGCTCGGAGCGGGAGACGTCCGGGGACGCCTCGTCGGTGACGCGCTCCGAGCCGAACTCGAAGAAGCCGACGTCGGCGTAGTGCGAGAACGGCACGTCGAGGCCGTCGATCCACGCCATCGGCTTGTCGGTGTCGTTGTGGTGGCCGTGGAAGTTCCACCCGGGGGTGAGCAGGAGGTCGCCGCGGCGCATCGCGACGGGGTCGCCGTTGACGACCGTCCAGACTCCCTCGCCCTCGACGACGAACCGAAAGGCGTTCTGGCTGTGCCGGTGCTCCGGCGCGGTCTCGAACCCGCCGAGGTACTGGATCGCGCACCACAGGGTCGGCGTCGCGTAGGCCGTGCCGGGGAGCCCGGGGTTGGCCAGGCCGATCGCCCGCCGCTCGCCGCCGCGCCCCACGGGCACGAGCTCGCCCGAGCGCTCGGCGAGGCCGAACAGCGTGGACCACTCCCACACGTGCGGCACCGCCTTCGGCGACGGCGTGAAGGGCATCAGGTCGTCGCGCTGGGTCCACAACGGGGACAGGTTGTGGGTGTCGAAGTCCGCGTAGAGCTGCTTGAGCTCTGGGGAGTCCCCCGTGCCGTCCATCTGCTGCATGGTCACTGCTCCTTGGCCTCGTCGCCATTCGTTGGTATGCCAACTATATGGTCCGAAGCCCGCCATGGGAAGCACGGGTCTCAAGGGGGTTCGACGGCGGGGCGTGTCGCGGATCCACATGGTGAGAAATCCCGGCAAACCCCTGGCGGTCCCGGACACCACGGGTAGACCTCGCGGCAAGGCGCCGGCACCCGGCGCGATCGACCCAGCTGCGAGGTACCGATGACAGACCAGAACCCCTCCCTCACCGTCGTCGCCGTCGCCGGGAATCCCCGGCCCGGCTCCCGGACGCTCGACGCCGCACGAGCGGCCGCACGACGGATCACCGAGCTGCTCGGCCCGGATGCGGCCGGGGCCGACGACCTCCCGATCGACCTCGCCGAGCTCTCCGGCGAGATCTTCGCCGCCGACCGGCCCGCGGTGGCCGCCGCGCTCAGGCGGCTGGCCGCCGCGTCGGTCGTCGTCGTCGCCACCCCTGTCTACAAGGCTTCCTACACGGGCCTGCTCAAGTCGTTCCTCGACGGGTACGGTCCCGACGGGCTCGCCGGCGTGGTCGCCGTGCCGCTGGTCGTGTCGGGCAACCCGGCGCACTCGCTCGTCGGTGAGGTGCACCTGCGGCCGGTACTCGTCGAGCTGGGCGCGGTCGTGCCGACCCGGGCGCTCACCGTCGTGGAGTCCCAGCTTGCCGACCTGGGCCCGGTGATCGATGCCTGGGCGGACCGGTGGGGCGACACGCTGCGGCGCGCCGCGGGGCTGCGTGCCGCCGCCAGCCTTGCGGAGGTCGTCCGATGACCGCCGACCTGACCGAGCTCGAGGCGCGTCTGGCCGAGCAGGACGAGCCGCACCTGTCCCCCGACGAGTACAAGGCGGTGTTCCGGCAGCACCCGGCCGGGGTCGCCGTCGTCGCGCTCAACCACCGGGGCCGGCCGGTCGGCTTCACGGCGACGTCCGTGATCTCCGTGTCGGCGGCGCCGCCGCTGCTGGCGTTCTCGCTCGCGTCGACGTCGTCGTCATGGCCGGCGCTGGCCGAGGCGCGCACCCTCGCGATCAGCTTCCTCGCCGACCACCAGGACGACGTGTCCGCACGCTTCGCGACGAGCGGCGTCGACCGCTTTGCCGCGGGAGGCTGGTCTTCGCTGCCGACCGGTGAGCCGGTCGTCGACGACGCGCTGTCCTGGGTGCGCGGGCGCGTCGTGCAGCGCACGCCGGTCGGCGACAGCTTCCTCGTCTCCGTGCGGGCGCTCCGGTCGAGCGTCAGCCAGGGCACCTCGCCGCTCGTGTACCACGACCGGACCTATCACCGGATCGGCGACCACTCGGCTCTCTGAGCACACAGGTGGCCCGGGCGACATCGCCCGGGCCACCTGCGTTGCGTCCTACCTCGGCAGTTCCTTCGGCGGGCCGTCAGGCGGTCGCCGCGGCACGGGCGGGTAGGGTCGCGTACCGGCTCGCCGGGCGGGGCAGGCCGAGCGTCTCCCGCAGGGTCGTCCCCGGGTACTCCGTGCGGAACAGCCCGGCCTCCTGGAGCAGCGGGACGGTCCGGTCGACGATCGCCGTCAGGTCCGTCGTGAGCGACGCCGGGCGCAGGAGGAAGCCGTCCGCGGCGCCGAGCAGCACCCACTCCGCGACGAGCGCGGACAGGGCCTGCGCGGTGCCCGCATGGATGAGCGAGTCGGTGTCCCAGGTCGCCCCGTCGAGCTGCTCGAGCAGGTCCAGGCGAGCGTGGGCGCTCCGGGCGTCGTCGCCGATCACGACGAACGCCTCGACGAGGACGCGCAGCTCGGACCGGCCGCGGCCGGCCGCCTCGGCCCGGTCCAGGATCTCGGTCCGGAGGGCGGCGGCCTCGCCCAGGCTCGTCGCCCGCACGCGGACGACGTCGGCGCGGCGCGCAGCCAGGTCGAGCGCCTCCGGTGACGTCACCCGGATCACCACGGGTGGCCGCCCCTGCGGTGAGCGCGGCGCGATCGAGGGCACCTTCTTCACGAACCGGACGCCCTCGTGGTCGAGGGTCACGTCATCCGCGAGACGGCCCGCGCGGACGTCCCGGGACCCGGCGTCGTTCTCCCCCGCGTCCCACAGCTTCGAGACGACGTCGATCGCCTCGGCCGCCGTCGACCGGCCGACCTGCCACGCGGCGCGGCCCTCGCTGACATGGTCGATCGTCGTGATCGCCTTCGACACGTGGAAGGGCTCCGTGTGGGTCGTGTCCACCGTCGGCACCAGGCCGATCCCCGAGCTGCGGGGCGCGACCCGTGCCGCGACGAGCGCGGCGTCCAGGCGGCCCTGCGCTCCCCGCCGGACGGGCTGGAGCGAGAACGCATCGTCGAACGTCACGAGGTCGAGCCGACCCCGGCGCGCCGTCGCGACCAGCTCGACGAGCCGCTGGGGGTCGAACAGGCGCTGGGCCTGCGACCCGACCGCGCGCCAGACCGCGGGGCGAGCGCCGGCGTCGGACAGGTCGACGCCCAGGTGGACCGTGCGGCTGCGGCTCTCATGGAGCCGGTCGTGGGGGCGGGGTACGGAGGTGCTCGTCATCGCTGTGTCCGTTCTCGGGGCGCGCGTCAGGGCGCGACGAAGCCGTCGGGGACGGCAGAGGGACGCCCGCGCCCGGCGGCAGGCGTGGCGGAGGAACGGCCGGTACGGCCGTGATGCTTGGGTCTACCCAGGGCGCGAGCGGCGGCCCTGTCGGATCAGCGCGGGATCAACAACAGGTGCAGCAGCCGACGAAGCAGGAGCGACACAGGAGGGCGGCAATGGCGGTCGTCGCCGTGCCGTTCGTCTCACGGTGCATGTCGTTCTCCTTCGGCCCGGATGTGCCGGAAACTACGATCCGGGCACCCGCGTGTCAATGGCTGGTCGACGAGTCCCACATGCTGGACCCTCGCCACCGGAGGTCCGCGCGGCCCCGGCTACCTGCTCTGCAACAGGGCTCCGGTGACGGTCAAGCCCGGGCCGAACGCCATCGCGATCACGTGGTCGCCGGCGTCGACGGGCCCGATCGAGGCAAGATTCAGCAAGATCGTGGCGGAAGAACAGTTGCCGTAACGGGACAGGATGTCCCGCGAGTGCTCGACGTCGGCGTCCGTCAGCTCCAGCGCCCGTTGCACGGCGTCGATGATGCGCGGGCCGCCCGGATGGATCGCCCAGTGCCGGACGTCCTCCCGACCCAGCCCGCGGTGGGACAGCAGCCGGTCGACGAGCGCGGGGACGTGCCGGCCGACGACGGCGGGCACCCGCCGGGACAGGGTCATGCGGAAGCCGTGGTCCGTGATGTCCCACGTCATGTCCTCCGTGGAGGCGGCGTCCGTCAGGGTCTCGACCGCCACGACGTCGAGACCCTGACCCGCACGGTCGGAGGGTGCCACCACGACCGCAGAACAGGCGTCGGCGAAGAGCGCGTGGGCGACCGTCTGCTCGGCGTCGTGCGGAGGCGGCTGCACGTGCAGGGACGGCAGCTCGGTGCAGACCAGCACCGCGGGGCGGCGATGGGCGGTCACGAAGTCGCTGACGGCGGCAAGCCCCGGGATGGCCGCGTAGCAGCCCATGTGCCCGATCGCGAGCCGTCGCAGCGACGCCGGCATCCCGAGATCCTTGGCGAGCTGGACGTCCAGGCCGGGGTTGCTGTACCCCGTGCAGGACACGGTCGCGAGCAGGCCGACGTCGTCCGCGGAGAAGGGCGCCGTCGCCAGGGCGCCGCTCACGGCCTCCTTGGCGAGGGGCAGCGCGTCGGCCTGGAACCGGCGCATCCGCTGGGCGGTGCTCCAGCCGCTGACGTCCTCGTTCAGCGGGCTGGCGGCCAGGTGCCGGGTGCGCACCCCGGCGCCGCGCCAGAGCCGCTCGGCGACCAGTTCCTGCCCGTACTGGGTCCCGTAGTAGCCGCTCCAGAGCTGGTCCTGGTCGTAGGCCGCCGGGGTGCTGCTGCCGAAGGCGACGATGCGCCCCAGCATCGGCAACGCCGCGCCCGGGTGGAGGGTGCTCTCCATCCGTGAACACTAGCCGCGGTTGACCCTGGACGCCTGGGACGTCCGGCGCTTCTCACCCGGCGCCGCCCGTCCTCACGGCATGCACCGGCGGGCTCTCTTGCGGTTACTGAGGAACCAGTAGAGAGTGTCCGGATGGGCACCAGACACGAGGTGAGCGAGCTGCCGCCGGCTGCCGACCTGGCGCGTGCCGACTCGCTGGCGCGGGAGATCTTCTCCGAGGTGGCCAACAAGTGGGCGTTTCTGATCATCGAGTTCCTCGGGCAGCGCACCATGCGCTTCGGTGAGCTGCGCGACGAGGTCGGCGGTATCAGCCACAAGATGCTCACCCAGAACCTGCGGATGCTGGAGCGTAACGGCCTGGTCGAACGGACCGTGTACCCAACCATCCCGCCACGGGTCGAGTACGCCCTGACGGAGGCGGGTGAGGCCTTGCGCGGCGTGGTCGACGGCATGTGCGGCTGGACCCAGCGCTACCTGAGCCACATCGAGGAGTCGCGCGACAGGTTCGGCGCCTCGCAGTCCTAGTCGATCACGGCCATCGCCTCAACTTCGACGAGGTGCTCGGGAACGTCCAGTGCTGCGATGCCGAACAACGACGCCGGCGCCGCCGGCGTCACACCGAGCTTGGCGGACGCGCGGGCGATGCCGTCGAGCAGCTCTGACATCCGGTCCGGCGTCCAGTCCACGACGTGCAGGGTCAGCTTCACCACGTCGGCGAAGGACGCCCCGACGCCGGCCAGCGCCGTGCCGACGTTGAGGTAGCACTGCTCGACCTGAGCGGCCAGGTCGCCTTCGCCGATCGTCTTTCCGTCGGCGTCCCAGGCGACCTGCCCGGCGACGTTGATGAGCTTGGAACCGGTCGCCACGGACACCTGCTGGTACACGTCGATCTGTGGGAGTCCGGTCGGGTTGACGAGGGTTACGGCCATGATGAGTGCCTCCTTGGTGCTCTCTTTTGGTTACCAGAACACCGTAGGAGATTGGCCGCGAGCAGGGAAGAAGGCACTTTTCCGAGACCTGGGAACGTTTCGGTAACCTGTCGGGTCTACGAACACCAGGGTTGAACGCCCAGGCGACACCGCCCAGGAGGGCCCGGCGCCACTGCCCGGTGGATGCCGGCCGGGCGGCACCTGGGGATGCAGTGGTCGAACGCCTCGCTGACCGTATCGGCGCCGGCGCCCGGAAGCCTCTGATCAGCCGAAGGCGTGCGACACCAGGCCGCCCAGGATGCGCGGGGTGACGACGCCGCGACCCAGGCCCACCTCCACGAGGTCGTCGAAGACGTCTTGGTCGGCGCGGGCGGCGCGTAGGCCGGCTTCCAGGACGCCCGGCCCGTTCAGCGCGTGGGAGATCGCCGTCGTACCGGCCAGGTGGGCGGACAACAGCCGGCGCACGGCGCGGCGGTGCAGCCCGCCGGCGTCACGGTCGCCCGCCTCCACGGCCGAGCGCCCGGCGCACGCCCCCGAGGCCACCGCGTAGTAGATGCCCTCCCCCGTCAGCGGGTTGACGAGGGAGGCGGCGTCGCCGGCGAGGAGCACCCGTCCATCGGGCTGGTGCCATCGCGCCGAGGACAGCGGCAGGTGGTGCCCGCGCCACCCGACCGCTCCCCCGATGGAGCCGGGCAGGAGCTCCTCGAGCTGGGCAAGCATGAGGCGGCGGCCGGGCGCCCCGAGCGAGGCGTCGAGGACCTCTCCGTAGCCGACGTTCGACCAGCCGTCTCCGAGGTCGAACGACCAGGCGTAGGACGGCCGGCGCGTCCGGCCGAACCGGATCACCTGCCGACCGCGGAAGTCGCGGGGCGTGGGAGCGTAGGCGCGCAGCGCCAAGGCCCACCGACGGCGTGTGCCGAGGCCGACGGCGCGGCGCAGGACCGAGTGGACGCCGTCGGCCCCGATCGCGACCCTCGCCTCGACCGTCCCGTCCAGCACCACGCGGTCCGGCAGGATCTCGACGGCGCGCACATGACCCCGGCGCAGGTCCGCACCCGCGGACACGGCAGCGTCGACCAGCCGGGCATCGAAGACCAGGCGCGGCACGACCCAGGCAGCACGTCGCATCGGCCGCACGAGCGTCAGCCGGCCGAAGCCGAGCTCCAGCGTGCCGACAGGCGTCCGGTCGTCGACGAGACCGTGCACGCCGAGACCGGCGAGCACGTCCAGGGCGTGCGGGGCCACGCCATCACCGCAGGGCTTGTCCCGCGGGAAGTCGGCGCGATCGAGAAGCAGCACCCGCGCGCCGGGGCGGGTCCGAAGCGCCGCGATCGCGGCGGCCGAGCCCGCCGGTCCCGCTCCGACGACGACCACGTCCCACACCTCGCCAGTCTCCGCGCACGGGCCAAGGACGGCGACCCGGTCAGGCTCGCAGCGCGAGGCTGATCACGTCGACCGCCGCGATGCCGATGGCGGCGAGGAAGGGCAGGCGCCCGCGACCGCCCATGGCCACGCCGGCGAGGACCAGGCACAGGGCGAACGGCCACCAGGCCCACCACGCCGTCGCGCCCGGGCCCAGCACGGTGACTGCGGAGGCGACGACCAGGACGAGGGGCGCGAGCCAGCGCAGCGTCCGGGCGCCCAGGCGGTGCGGCAGTCCGTGGACGCCGGTCTGCGCGTCGTCGGCCAGGTCGGGAAGGGCGTTGAGCAGGTGCGCCCCGACCCCGAGCAGGGCCCCGGCGGCCACCATCCAGACCGGCGGCAGCCGAGGCTCGGGAAGGGCGAGGGTCACGACCGCCGGCAGCGCGCCGAAGGCGACGGCGTACGGCACCGCTGACCACGCCGTGCTCTTGAGGCCGAGGTTGTAGGCCCACCCGGAGGCCACCCCGAGCAGGAGGTGCACCGCCGCCGAGGCGAGCCCGCAGGCCAGCGACAGCCCGACACAGAGCACGGCGGCGGCGACCAGGGCCGCGCGCACCAGGGCCGGCGACACGTCGCCCAGGGCCAGCGGCTTGTCGAGCCGCCCTACCTGCCGGTCGCGGGCCGCGTCGATCAGGTCGTTCGACCAGCCGATCGTCAGCTGCCCCGTGCCGACCGCGGCCGTGACCAGGGCACCGGTGCCCAGGCCGTGACCCGCGCCCACCGCGAGGAGCGCGGTCAGCGTCGTGACCGCGACCGTGGGGGCGGGATGGCTCGCGCGCAACAGGCCCGGCAGCGACGACGGAGACCGCATGGGCCAGAGCCTAGGGCGCGACCGCGCACTTGTGCGCGCGAGCCCCGTCCGGCGCTCGATGCGCCTACGGTTGGCAGGTGACTTCGGAGCTGCTGTTCACCGTCCTGGTGCTGGCCGTCGGTCTCGAGCGGCTCGCCGAGCTGGTCCTGTCCCGACGGCATGCCCGGTGGGCCTTCGCGCGGGGGGCCAAGGAGTACGGCTCCGGGCACTACGGGCCGATGGTGGTCCTGCACAGCGCCCTGCTGGTCGGGTCCGTGGCCGAGGTGTGGTTGCTCGGGCGCGCGTTCCTGCCGGCCCTCGGGTGGACCATGCTCGCGATCGTCGTGGCCGCGCAGGCACTGCGCTGGTGGTGCATCGCGACGCTCGGCCGGCAGTGGAACACGCGGGTGATCGTCGTCCCCGGCCTGGCGCTCGTGAACCGGGGGCCCTACCGGCTGCTGCGCCACCCGAACTACGTGGCGGTCGTGCTCGAAGGTGCCGCCCTGCCCCTGGTGCACTCCGCCTGGATCACGGCCTGCCTCTTCACGGTTCTCGACGCCTGGCTGCTCACCGTCCGGATCCGCGTGGAGGATCGGGCTCTGGCCACGGCGTCCAGCCCGGCGGCTTCGTGATGCCGAAGACCGCGCTGAGAGACGTGGTCGTCGTCGGCGGCGGGCCGGTCGGCCTGGCCGCCACCCTGTACGCGGTCCGGGCCGGCCTGTCGGCGACCGTGCTGGAGCCCCGGGCCGGCCCCGTCGACAAGGCGTGCGGCGAGGGCATCATGCCCGGCGGCGTGCGGTCGCTCGACGCTCTCGGCGTCACGCCCGCGGGCCGCGAGCTGGCGGGCATCCGCTACGTCTCGGGCGCGCACCAGGCAGAGGCCGGGTTCGGCACCGGGCATGGTCTGGGAGTGCGGCGGACCGCGCTCCACGACGCCCTGCACGCGGCCGTCACGGCCTCGGACGTGGAGATCCTCCCGCTGGCGGCCGAAGGAATGGTCCAGACGTCGGGCAGCGTACGGCTCCACACGCGTGCCGCCGGGGCGCGGCCCGGCCCCGACGTGGCGGGGCGCTACGTCCTCGCCGCCGACGGGCTGCACTCACCCACGCGGCAGGCGCTGGGCCTGCAGGTCGCCGCCAGGGCTCCGAAGCGCTACGGGCAGCGCCGCCATTACGCCACGCAGCCATGGACCGACCACGTCGAGGTCCACTGGGGACCGTCCGGGGAGGCCTATGTCACCCCGGTCGGCGACGACCTGGTGGGCGTTGCGGTGCTCAGCGCTCGTCGGGCAGCGTTCGACGACCTGCTCCCGGAGTTCCCGCTGCTGCGGGAGCGGCTGGCCGGCGCCGGTGCCGCGACCCCGGTCCGGGGCGCGGGCCCGCTCCGCCAGCGGACGTCCCGCCGCGTCGCGGGGCGGATCCTGCTGGTCGGTGATGCGGCCGGCTACGTCGATGCCCTGACCGGAGAGGGGATCTCCACGGGCCTGGCCCAGGCACGGGCTGCAGTCGCCGCGATCCGGGCGGACCGGCCGCAGTCCTACGAACACGCGTGGCGCGGTGCTGTCTGGCGCAGTGCCGCGCTGACCCACGCGCTCCTCCAGGCCACACGTCCCGCGTGGTCACGGCGCGCCATCGTGCCCACCGCCGCCGCGCTCCCCGCCGTCTTCCGTGCTGCCGTGGACGAGCTGGGCCGGTCTCGCTGAAGCGCACCGGCCGGCGTCAGGGGAGGGTGAGGCCGGCCACCGGGTCGTGGCCCGACCGGAGCACCGCCCGCGCGCCCCGCGCCAGCCACGCCAGGTAGGCGCGCTGGAACGTGGGGACCAGCAGGCGCAGGGCTCGCGCCCACCACGCGACGGGCCGCGAGAAGGCGACCGCCGTGAACCACAGCCCGTCGGCGTCGCGCTCGATCGCGAACGCTTCCTCACCCGTGAAGACGTGCCCGGGCAGGGTGCCGTAGCCGAAGGCGACCTTTGCGTCGGACCGCTCCACCCAGATCACCTCGCACGGCTCGACGAGCCGCAGCCGGCCCACCCCCAGCCGCGTCGTGACCCGGACGCCGACGGCGGCGGCCGGCGCCGACGTGGCGAGCTGCACCCGCGCCCGGGCATGGACGCGCCAGGACAGGAGTGCCTCGCCGACAAGCTCCAGGTCGTCCCGGCTGCCCGGCCCGAGGTGGTGCCGCACGCGCAGGTGCGCGTACCCCGGCGGAAGGTCGTCGCCGGCGGTTGCACCGACCTCGCCATACGTGAACTCGTGCCCGACGGCGTCCGGGGCGCCCTCGCCCGTCGCCCGGCTCGCGGCACTCACGAGCCGCTCCCCTCGGTCGCGTCCGATGCCGCCAGGCGGACCAGGCGCAGGACGTCGTCCGTCACGCCGCGTGCGATCGGAAGCCTGGCCAACCGCACGAGGCGAGCCACGACCTGGGCGCCGTGGCTCGCGAGGGCGAGCGACCGACGTCGGCCGGGCGAGGTGTCGTGGACCCAGAAGAGGGTGAGCCCCAGCTGGCCGTACCAGAGGAGCTCCGGTAGGTCAGCACGCAGGTGCGGCGGGACGTCGTGGGCACCGGCCACGACCTCCGCGAAGACAGCACGCGAGGCCGTCCGCGCGGGCGTGGACTCGGCCGAGAACGGACTGGTCCGCGCGCCTGGGCGGATCGCGACGGACACCAGCTCCGTGCCGACCACGTGGTACGGCTCGAACGCCTCGACGGACGCCTGCCAGGCGAGCCGGAGCCGGTCTTCGAGGCGTGTCGGGCTCGGGCGAGGTGAGTCGACGGCGTCCGGCGTCGTCCCGAGCCGCTCGGCGACCAGGCGGGCGTGGTCGGCCTGGACCTCGCGGTACAGCTCGTGCACCAGGTCATCCTTGGACGGGAAGTAGTAGTACGCGTTCCCCGTGCTCACGCCCGCTTCGGCGGCGACGCGGCGCATCGTGGTGCGCTCGTAGCCGTCGTCGCGGAAGAGCCGGAGGGCCGTGCTGCGCAGGAGCTCCCGGGTGGCCTCGGCCTTCGCCGTTTTGAACATGTTCAGAATCTAGCGCATGACCCCTCACGATGAGCCACGGGCTGACCGCCGGCGGCAGCCGACGTCGCCCAGCCGGTAGCGTCTGCCTCATGCGACTGGGCGTCCTCGACATCGGTTCCAACACGGGACACCTTCTGGTGGTCGACGCCCATGGTGGCGCGGCGCCGCTGCCCGCCTCGTCGTACAAGCAGCCGCTGCGCCTCGCCGAGCACCTGGACGAGGACGGCGCCGTCCGCCAGGCAGGCGTCGACGCGCTCGTGGAGTTCACCGGGGAGGCCGTGCGCGTCGCGGAGGACAAGGGCTGCGCGGAGATGCTGGCGTTCGCGACGTCCGCCGTGCGCGACGCGATCAACTCCGAGGCCGTGCTCGACACCGTGCACGAGCGCACGGGCGTGCGGCTCGAGGTCCTCAGCGGCGAGGACGAGGCCCGGCTCACGTTCCTGGCGGTGCGACGGTGGTTCGGCTGGTCGGCGGGCCGGCTGGCCGTGTTCGACATCGGCGGCGGCTCCCTCGAGATCGCCGGCGGGGCCGACGAGGCGCCCGACGCCGCCTGGTCGCTCCCGCTCGGGGCCGCTCGCCTGGCCCGGACCCACTTCGCCGTCGTGCCCGACGCCGGGGCGCTTCGCGCCCTGCGCCGCGACATCCGCGCCGACATCGCCCGCAACGCCGGGAGCCTGCTGCGCGCCGGACGGCCCGACCGGGCGGCCGCGACCTCCAAGACCTTCCGTTCCCTCGCGCGGATCTGCGGCGCCGCCCCGTCCGCCGAGGGGCCGCTCGTCCGCCGCGTGCTGTCCCGCGAGGCCCTGAGCGAGAGCGTCGGCGAGCTGGCCGGCATGACTCCCGACGACCTGGCCCGCCTGCCCGGCGTCTCGCCGAGCCGGGCACACCAGATCGTTCCCGGGGCGCTCGTCGCCGAGGCGTGCATGGACATCTTCGACCTCCCCGAGCTCGAGATCTGTCCCTGGGCGCTGCGCGAAGGCGTGATCCTCGAACGCCTCGACCGGATCCCCCACATCAGCATCGGCTGAGGGGGCGACCGGCACGGCTCACGCCGCGCGGTCCCACCAGTCGAGCACCCGCGTGGCGTAGAGCGTCAGCCACTTCGAGGGCTCCCCCGCCGGGACGTCGACCTCGAACCAGACCCGCCCCGGGTGGCGTCGCTCCTGGAGCCAGGTGCCGTCAGGCTGCCGGGCGGCGCGGATCATCTCGATCGCCTCGGCCATGCGCGGGTCGGGTCGTCCGCCGTCGAGCAGCCTCGCCTGCCGGAAGTACTCGGCGGCGTTGAGCACGCTGTAGAACCAGCGGAACGGGTAGGCGTACCGGTTGACCCAGTACGCCACCGGCTCCCCCGTCGACAGGCGCCGGTAGAGGTCGCGTTCGAGCAGGTACTCCTCGCCGCTGCGCCGCGCCTCGCGCGTCGCGTCGGTCCCGCCGGTGGCGGCGTCGTACGCGATCAGCCCCTTCAGCGAGTTCAGCGTCGAGTGGAACGACGACCGCGTGGAGCCCGCGACCCACTCGCAGTTCCACCCGCCGCCGGGCATCCGGTGCTCGAGGAACCACTCGACGATCCCGGTGATGTCGGCCCCCAGCCACACCCCGTTCGCCACGGTCCAGGCGTTGATGCAGCAGTCGACCTCACCGCCCCAGTACGGCAGGTCGTCGTACTCCCATCGGCTGTTCGTCGCCAGGAGCTCGGCCGTACGCCGCTCCCGCAGGACGCCCGGATCGAGGCCCCACTCGCGCAGCATGGTCAGCGACCAGGTCGTGGCCGTCCACGGTTGCCCGGCGCCTTCGGCGGCCTCCGGGCCCGAGAAGTCGAAGCCGGCGGGGAAGTAGGCGCCGCCCGCCCACTGTCCGTCCGGGTCCTGCAGCGCGAGGAGCCGCGCGCCGAACCCCTCGGTCGCGATCCTCGCGCGCGTCGCCTCCCACACGTCGGCCGGCTCGTGCAGGAGGTCTCGCTCGACCTGCCACCGCACCGCCGGGTCGGAGTCGAGCAGCCACGCGAGGGTGTCGTCAACCATGGATCGACTGTAGCGAGAACCCGCGCGCGGCCGACGTCCGACGGCGGAAAGGTCCAGGATGGAGTCGAGGGGACGACGTCGACGACGCGGAGGACGAGATGGGCTCGACGAAGCACGACAAGGGTGACACGACGGTGGAGATGCGCCGGGGCGGGCTGAAGAAGCTGATCTCGCTCGTGGCCATGGCACTGACGGTGGCCGCCGTCGTCAAGGAGCTGCGTACGCCGGCGGACGAGCGCACGTGGAACGGCAAGGTCGCCGCGGTGGTGCCCTACGACTTCCGCGTGCCGACCCTCGCGCGCATCCGCGAGCGGCTGTGGAACCCCGAGGGCGAGCACTTCGTCGGCCCGCGGGTGTTCGGGGTCGGCTGGACGATCAACGTGGGCAAGGTCGTGGCCGTGGTACGCGAGAAGCTGGCCGGCTGAGTCGGGCACGCCCCCACTGGTCAGGAATCGAGAAGCGCGGTCGCCGGGGCCGCACGTAGCGTGGCGGTCATGGACATGAGCACCGAGCTGCACCTTGCCGACAGCCACGATCTGATCCGCGTCCAGGGCGCGCGGGTGAACAACCTCAAGGACGTCAGCATCGAGATCCCGAAGCGGCGCCTGACGGCCTTCACCGGCGTCTCCGGTTCCGGCAAGAGCTCGCTGGTGTTCTCCACGATCGCCGCGGAGTCGCAGCGGATGATCAACGAGACGTACAGCGCGTTCGTCCAGGGGTTCATGCCGACGCTGGCGCGGCCCGAGGTCGACGCGCTGGACGGCCTCACCACGGCGATCATCGTCGACCAGGAGCGGATGGGCGCCAACCCGCGCTCCACGGTGGGCACCGTGACGGACGCGAACGCGATGCTCCGCATCCTGTTCAGCCGGCTCGGGGAGCCGCACATCGGGCCCGCCACCGCCTTCTCGTTCAACGTCCCGACGACCAGGGCGAGCGGGGTGATGAGTACCGAGAAGGACGGTCGCACCGAGAAGAAGGTGGTGCGCGAGGCCGTGTACCTCGGCGGCATGTGCCCCCGCTGCGAGGGCCGGGGCTCGGTCTCCGACCTCGACCTCACCGCCGTGTTCGACGACTCGAAGTCGCTCTCCGAGGGAGCGATCAAGGTGCCCGGGTACACGGCCGACGGCTGGATGGTGCGCGGCTTCGCCGAGTCGGGCTTCGTGGACCCGGACAAGCCGATCCGCGACTACAGCAAGAAGGAGCTCGACGACTTCCTCTACAAGGCGCAGACCAAGGTCAAGATCCAGGGGATCAACATGACCTACGAGGGCCTGATCCCCAAGATCCAGAAGTCCATGTTCTCCAAGGACCTCGACGCGCTCCAGCCGCACGTGCGCGCGTTCGTCGAGCGCGTCGCGACCTTCACCACGTGCCCCGACTGCGACGGCACCCGCCTGTCCGAGGCCGCACGGTCGTCGAAGATCGCCGGCCGCTCCATCGCGGACGTCTGCGCGATGCAGATCACCGACCTCGCCGACTGGGTCCGGAGCCTGGACCTGCCTGCGGCGGCGCCGCTGCTCAAGGGCCTGGGAGAGAACCTCGACTCCTTCGTCGAGCTCGGCCTGGGCTACCTGAGCCTCGACCGCCCCTCCGGCACGCTCTCCGGCGGCGAGTCGCAGCGCATCAAGATGCTCCGGCACCTCGGGTCGTCGCTCACCGACGTCACCTACGTCTTCGACGAGCCCACCATCGGGTTGCACCCGCACGACATCGCCCGCATGAACGACCTGCTCCTGCGGCTGCGCGACAAGGGCAACACCGTGCTGGTCGTCGAGCACAAGCCCGAGACCATCGCCATCGCCGACCACGTGGTCGACCTCGGCCCCGGAGCCGGCACCGCCGGCGGCACCATCTGCTTCGAGGGCACCGTCGACGGGCTGCGGCGGAGCGGCACCGTCACGGGACGGCACCTGGACGACCGCGCCTCCCTCAAGGAGACCGTGCGCACACCCGCCGGCGCGATCGAGATCCGCGACGCCACCACCCACAACCTCCAGGGAGTCGACGTCGACATCCCGCTCGGCGCCCTCGTCGTCGTGACCGGCGTCGCCGGCTCCGGCAAGAGCTCGCTCGTCCACGGGTCCGTGTCGCCGCAGGACGGCGTCGTCATGATCGACCAGAGCGCGATCCGCGGCTCCCGGCGCAGCAACCCCGCCACGTACACCGGGCTCCTCGAGCCCATCCGCAAGGCCTTCGCCAAGGCCAACGGCGTCAAACCGGCGCTCTTCTCCGCCAACTCCGAGGGCGCCTGCCCGACCTGCAACGGCAACGGCGTCGTCTACACCGAGCTGGGCTTCATGGAGACCGTGGCCACGCCCTGCGAGGACTGCGGCGGCAAGCGGTTCCAGGCCTCCGTGTTGGAGTACACGCTCGGCGGCCGCGACATCGCCGAGGTGCTCGCGATGCCCGTGGCGGAGGCGCTGGACTTCTTCTCCCACGGCGACGCCAAGACCCCGGCTGCTGCCGCCGTCCTCGCCCGGCTCGACGACGTCGGTCTCGGCTACCTCACCCTCGGCCAGCCGCTCACCACGCTGTCCGGCGGCGAGCGCCAGCGCCTCAAGCTCGCCACGCGGATGGGGGAAAAGGGCGGCGTCTACGTCCTTGACGAGCCGACCTCCGGGCTGCACCTCGCCGACGTCGAACAGCTGCTCGGCCTGCTCGACCGGCTCGTCGACTCCGGCAAGTCCGTCATCGTCATCGAGCACCACCAGGCGGTCATGGCGCACGCGGACTGGATCATCGACCTCGGGCCTGGCGCCGGCCACGACGGCGGCCGGATCGTCTTCGAGGGCACGCCCGCGGACCTCGTCGCCGCCCGATCCACCCTCACCGGCGAACACCTCGCGGCCTACGTCGGCGCCTGACCGGGTCGGGTCCCGAGTGCCCGGGCGAGGTCCTCGGCCGACGTCACGGGCCGGTCGCAGACGAACCCGCGGCACACGTACGCGGCCGCCCGCCCGTCGACGAGCGGGCGGTCGGCGAGGAGCGGCACCCCCGGAGCGTCCGGCTCACCGACGGCGACCACGAGCCCGGGCGACGTCGCGCGGCGGGCGACGCGCTCGAGCTCGTCCCGCGCCGCGTCGTCGTGCCCGACGACGGCGACCTGCAAAGGGCCAGCGGCCAGCGCCTCCGCGACGGCGAGCGTCCATCCCGCGAAGCGCGGTGCTTGCCTAGCGAGCCCTCCCGCGGCCGCCACAGCGGCCTCGGCGGCCTCGCGATGCCGGGGCGAGCCGGTCAGCGCGGCGTAGGAGCACAGCGCGCCGGCGAGCGACGACTGCCCCGAGGGCTCGGGCCCGTCGGCGGGGTCCTTCGGGCGGCTCACGAGACGCTCGGCGTCGTCGGCGACGTCGAAGAAGCCGCCGGAGCCGTCGCCGAACCGCGCGAGCGCGACGTCGAGCAGGTCACGTGCCCCCTCGAGCCACCGCGCCTCGCCCGTGGCCTGGTGCAGCGCGAGGAGCCCCTCGGCGAGGTCACCGTGGTCGGCGGCGACGCCGGGTGCCGAGCCGGCGACGCCGTCGCGCGACACGCGCCGCAACCGCCCGTCGACGAGGTGGACGCGCAGGACGAGCTCCGCGCACCGGCGTGCCGCCTCGACGTACGCGGGGACGCCGAGCAGGACCCCCGCCTCGGCGAGAGCGGCGATCGCCAGCCCGTTCCACGCCGTGACGACCTTGTCGTCGCGGGCCGGCTGGGGCCGCCCGGCGCGGGCGGCGCCCAGCCGGGCGCGGACGCCGGGCCACCAGTCCGGGTCCGGGTCGCTGCGGAGCTGGAGGGTCGAGGTGCCCTGCTCGAACGTGCCCTCGGGCGTCACGGTCAGGACCCGCGCGGCGCGCGCGCCGTCGTCGGGCCCCAGGACCTGCGAGAGCTGCTCGGGCGTCCAGACGTAGGTGAGTCCCTCGACGCCGTCCGTGTCGGCGTCGAGCGCCGAGGCGAAGCCGCCGTCGGGTGTGCGCAGGTCCGCAAGCAGGAAGTCGGCGGTCTCGCGGACGACGCGCTCCGCGAGCGCCGAGCCGGTCGCGCGATGCAGGTGAAGGTAGACGCGCACGAGCTGGGCGTTGTCGTACAGCATCTTCTCGAAGTGCGGCACGACCCACGCCGCGTCGACCGCATAGCGCGCGAACCCGCCGGCGAGCTGGTCGTAGATGCCGCCGCGGGCCATCGCCTCGCACGTGCGCTCGACGTGGCCCAGCGCCTCGGGGTCTGCCGTACGGGAGTGGTGGCGCAGGAGGTGCTCGAGCGTCATCGACGGCGGGAACTTCGGTGCGCCGCCGAACCCGCCCCTCGCCGGGTCGGCGTCGCGGGCGACGAGGCGCACGGCGCGGTCGAGGGCGACGGCGTCGAGCGCGGCCGGCGCCGGAGGAGAGGACCTGCGCGCCACCGCCTCGGTGATGGCCGCCCCCTGCTGCACGACGGCGTCGCGGCTCTCCGTCCACGCCTGCGTGACGGCGTCGAGCAACGCCAGGAAGTGCTCGCGCGGGTAGTAGGTACCGCAGTAGAACGGCTCGCCGTCCGGGGTGAGCATGCAGGTCATGGGCCACCCGCCCTGCCCCGTCATGGCGGTCGTCGCCGACATGTAGACGGCGTCGACGTCGGGACGCTCCTCGCGGTCGACCTTGATGGCGACGAAGCGGGAGTTGACGGCAGCGGCGACGTCGTCGTCCTCGAACGACTCGTGCGCCATCACGTGGCACCAGTGGCACGCCGCGTACCCGACGGACAGCAGGACCGGAACGTCGCGCCGCCGGGCCTCGGCGAACGCGGCCTCGCCCCACTCCCACCAGTCGACGGGGTTGTCCGCGTGCTGGAGCAGGTACGGGCTCGTCGCCGTCGCGAGGCGGTTCGGCATCTCATCAGCCTAGGTGCGGGGGCGCGCCACGAGCGAGAGACCTCTTGCTGGATCTCAGGCGCGCGAGGGACAGCCCAGGGGCGGGCGAAATTTTGGCGGCGGCGGGCGAAGTTGCCTCCAGCGACGGGACTGACGGTCTTGATGGTGCCTATCGTGGCGAGCGCGGGACCCGGTTCGGGGAACGTCAGGAGGGAGCCACCATGCTGGACGACACCAACGGTGCGGTCGCCACGGCGGAACGCCGCGGGCTGGCTGTCCTTGATGCGCTGTGGCTCCTGGACTCCGGGCGTGAGGAGAGGTTCGACCGCATCACGCGGCTGGTTCAGGACGCCTTTGGTGTGCCGCTGGCATTCCTGAACCTGGTGGACGACGACCGGGTCATCATCAGCTCCGCCATGCCGGGCGAGCTGCGCGGTATGTATCGTCCGCGCCCGGAGACGTTCTGCTCGGTGACGGTGCAGCAACGGGAGCCGCTCGTGGTGCCGGACGCCACGAAGGACCCGCGGTTCGCTCACCTGCCGCTCGTCGCGGGCGAACCAAGGCTGCGGTTCTACGCGGGCGCCCCGCTGACGGTGCAGGGCACGCGGATCGGCACGCTGTGCATCGTCGACACCAAGCCCAGGACGGTCACCGGCGACGAGCTGGCCGTCCTCCAGCGCTTCGCCCGCTGGGCGGAGCGAACGATCGCCGAGGACCTGGACCGGGTGCAGGTGGAGGACATGGTGCACAACCTCCAGCCCCGGCCTGTCGTCCGCCGGGGTTACCGCGTGGCCGGGCTGGCGATGGCCGCGGAGGTGGTCGGCGGCGACTTCTGCACGTGGTGGGAGAACGGCGAGCGGGTCGACCTGTGCATCGCCGACGTGATGGGTAAGGGCGTCTTCGGCGCCGTGCTCGCTGCCGGGCTGCGGTCGGCGCTCACGGCGCGTGGTGGGCTCTCGCCCGCGGAGGCCGTCCAGGCGGCTGAGATGCAGCTCGGGCCCGAGATGGCCAGGTGCGGAGCCTTCGCCACGCTCCTGCACGCGTCGCTCGACGCCGCGACGGGTGAGCTGACCTACGTCGATGCCGGGCACGGGCTGTCGGTCCACGTCCGCTCGGACGGCAGCCACGAGCGCGTCGGGTCCGCCGGGGTCCCGTTCGGCCTGCTGGACGACGTGGGGACCCGCCCCGAACGGACGCTGACGCTCCGTCCGGGAGACTCCTTCGTCTCGGTGAGCGACGGCGTCCTCGAGCTGTACGACTCGACCCTCACCGCCCTGGACGAGGTGGCGGCGCTGGTCAACGTGTCGGCCGACGCAGACGACCTCCTCGCCCGCATGGAGAAGCACGCGAGGCGGCACGGACTGCTGGACGACGACGTGACGGTCGTCGTCGTCGCGCGCGACCGGGACTGACGCCGCCTCTTCGCCGCAGGCCGGCTCAGCACGTCCCGGACTCCGTCGTCGCGCCCTCGAGGGGCGACATCCAGGCGGCAAGCATGTCGAGAACGTCGCCGGGAACGCTCTCGTCTGCCTCGTGAGAGACCGGGCCGACGGCGGGCGGTCGGCCGGAGTCGGCCGCCCCGCCCGCCTTGGGCGCACGTCAGCCCACGGGACTTCCGGCCAGCTCCGCCATCTCGTTGATCTCCTGCGTCTGGGCGTCGATGATCGTCTGGGCCAGGGTGGTCGCCTCCTCGTTCACGCCGTCCTCGATCTCGGCCTGCGACATCTCGATCGCGCCCTGGTGGTGGGCCGTCATCAGGTGCAGGAAGTGCTCGTCGAACTCCGCGCCACTGAGCCCGCCGAGCATGGCCATGGCCTCCGCCTGGTCCATCCCGTCCATGTCCATCCCGCCCATGTCCATGCCGGAGTGGTCCATCCCCTCCAGGTCCTCGCCCCAGCTGGTCAGCCAGCCGGTCATGAGGTCGATCTCCGGCTGCTGCGCCCCGGCGATCCGCTCCGCGAGGTCCTTGATCTCAGGGGTGCTCGACTTCTCGGCGGCCAGACCGGCCATCTCGACCGCGCCCTCGTGGTGGATGATCATCATCTGCGCGAACCCGGTGTCGGCGTCGTTGTGCTCGGACCCCGCGGCGGTCGTGCCCGCCTCGGCGTCACCCCCGGCGGGGTCCTCGGTGCCGGAGCAGGCGGCGAGCGCCACCGCCAGCGCGATGGCGGCGGTGGTGGCACGCAGGGTTCGACGGAGGGTCAGGGTCACGAAGGGTTCCTCTCTCTGGCCGCCGGTCGGCGGCACGGGTTTTCGACGTGTCCGAGTCTGGGCGTTCCGCCCTGCGCTCCGTCTCGCGGCCGGATCAAGATTCGATGAAGAACGCTCGAGGTCGCCCCGATCGGCCGGGGCGGTCCGATGGGTTGGGACAATGGGCCGGTGCCTGTTGCCCCCTCACCCCAGCGTGTGGTCGTCGTCGACGACGAGATCCCCCTGGCTCGCCTGCTCGGCGGGTACTTCGAGCGGGAAGGCTTCGAGGCGCACCTGGTCCACGACGGCGCCGCCGCCGTGGAGGTGCTCCGCGAGCTGGATCCCGACGTCGTCGTCCTCGACCTGGGCCTGCCGGGGCTCGGCGGGATCGAGGTGTGCCGGACGCTGCGGACCTTCTCCGACTGCTACGTCCTGATGCTCACCGCGCGCGCCGAGGAGATCGATACTGTCGTGGGGCTGTCCGTGGGCGCCGACGACTACGTGACCAAGCCGTTCCGGCCGCGCGAGATCATGGCCCGCGTGCAGGCGATGATGCGCAGACCGCGCAGGCCGACAGGCGCACCTCGGCCCGCCGAGGCGGCGCGCACGCCCGCGATCGAGATCGGGGCGCTGCGGATCGACGTCGAGGCGCGCGAGGTCGGTCTCGACGGCGAGCCTGTGCCGCTGACGCGCACCGAGTTCGATGTCCTGGCCGCGCTCGCCTCGCGGCCGGGCACTGCGTTGTCCCGGCAGGCTCTCATCGGGGCGGTGTGGGGTCAGGACTGGTACGGCGACGAGCACCTGGTCGACGTCCACGTGCTGCACGTGCGGCAGAAGCTGGGCGACACAGCCACCGAGCAGCGGTTCGTCCGCACGGTGCGCGGGGTCGGGTATCGGATCGGAACGGGGGCATGACCGCCATCACCGGCGCCACCACGCCCTCCCCCGCTCGTCACGCGTCGGCACCCGCGCCCGGCTGGAGGCTGGACTCCGGGCCCGGCCGGCGCTCGCGGGGTCTCATCCGGCTCGACACGGTCACCGGCGCGACCTCCACGTCCGAGGGCTACCGGCACTCGCTGCAGTCGGCGATCGACCAGCTCGGCTGACCGACGTCGTCCGCCCCACGCTACGGATGGTGCGGACCCGCAAGGGCCGGCCAGCGGTGACGCGCGGCCCGGGCGGGCAGGTCGACGACGAACGTCGCGCCCCGCCCGGCGCCCGCACTGAAGGCGGACACGGCACCGCCGTGAGCCACGACCAGCGCCCGGACGATCGCCAGGCCGATCCCCGAACCGCCATGGCCACGATCGCGAGCGGAGTCGACGCGGTAGAACCGTTCGAACACGTGCGGCAGGTGCTCGGCCTCGATCCCCTCCCCGGAGTCGGCCACCGTGAACCGCACCCCGTTCCCACACCGCTGGGCAGTCAGCCGCACCTCTCCTCCCGCCGGCGTGTGCCGCAGAGCGTTGTCGAGCAGGTTTCCCAGCACCTGACCGAACCGGTCCCGGTCCGCGGCCACCGGCGCCACACCGTGCTGCACGTGGGTGGTCAGACGCACCGCCCCGCTCGCGTACTGTGCGCGTACCGCGTGGGCCGCCACCTCCACGAGCTCGCCCGGATGGACCGGCACCAGGTCGAGCGGCATCGCTCCGGACTCCGCCCGCGCGACGGCGGACAGGTCGTCCGCGAGCCGCGTCAGTCGCGACGCCTGCGCCCGCAGCACGTCCGTCGTCGCGGGCGTCAGCTCCTCCACGCCCTCCTCGAGCGCGTCCAGGTATCCCGCGATCGTGGCCACCGGTGTCCGCAGCTCATGTGCGATATCGGCCATCAGCCGCCTGCGCATCTCCTCGTTCCTGCCCAGGCGCCCCGCCATCCCGTTGATGGCATCAGCGAGCTCGTCGAACTCGGAACCGATGCGCGGCTGCACCACCCGCACGTCGAACCGGCCCGAGGCGACCTGAGCTGCCACCGCCGACATGCCGCCCAACGACGAGCCCACCCGGCGCGACATGACAAGGCTGATCACCAGCGACGTCATCACCGAGGCGCCGAGCGCCACCGCGAGCGTCACCGTGCTGGCGGATGCGAACGCCTCCAGCGCGTGCGCGGCAAGGCTCCCCGGCTCGTGCGCTGCCCGCTCCAGGTGCTGGCGGAAGACCCCCGGGCCCACCGCGGGAGCGACCAGCCACGCCGCCAGGCCGCCTGACACCACCACCAGGACCATGGCCGCGACGAGGCGGCTCCCGATGCCTGAGAACCTGGATACCACCCGTCCCGCTCCCATCGCTCGCCTCGGTGCCGCCTGACGCCGCACGCGACGTCAACCGCCCGCGACGTCAATGTAGTCACCCGCGCCGCCGGTTGACTCCCCGTCGGGGCGATGCTGCAGTGAAACCATGGCTCGCGCGGTGGAGACGGACTACCTGGTCGTGGGCGCCGGGGCCGCCGGGATGGCGTTCGTCGACGCGCTCATCGACCACGACCCCGAAGCGCGGGTGATCCTCGTCGACCGGCGCGCCGGCGCCGGGGGCCACTGGCTCGACGCCTACCCGTTCGTCCGCCTGCACCAGGCCTCGCCGTTCTACGGCGTCGCGTCGACGCCGATGGGCACCGGGCGGCTGCAGACCGAGGGCCCCGAGACCGGCCTGCACGAGCGCGCCACGGGCGCCGAGATCACCGCCTACTACGCGAAGGTCCTCGACGACCGGCTGCTCGCCTCGGGCAGGGTCGAGTTCTACCCGGGGCACGAGCATCTCGGCGGCGGGACGCTCCGCTCGCTCGGCACCGGCGGGACCGTCGAGGTGCGCGTCCGGCGCCGCGTCGTCGACGCACGGTACCTCTCCCCCGACATCCCGGCGACGACCCCGCCACCGTTCGCCGTCGACGACGGTGCGCGCGTCGTACCGGTCGGGACCCTGCCGTCGCTCGAGCTCGGTGGGATGCCCGAGCGGTGGGTCGTCGTCGGCTCCGGGAAGACGGCGACCGACGCGTGCATCTGGCTGCTTGCCCAAGGTGTCGATCCGGACGCCATCTGCTGGGTCCGGCCGCGCGACCCGTGGATGCTCAACCGCGCCGTCATCCAGCCGAATCCGGCGATCTTCCTCGGCATGGCCGGCGACCTCCTGGGCGCCGCGGCGGAGGCGACGTCGCCCGACGACCTCTTCCTCCGCCTCGAGGACCTCGGCATCATGCTCCGCATCGACCGCTCGGTGACGCCCACGATGGCCAAGACGCCGACCCTCGCGCGGTGGGAGCTCGACGAGCTCCGCAGGATCGAGAACGTCGTGCGCCTGGGGCACATCCGGCGCGCCGTCAGCGACCGGCTCGTGTTCGACGGCGGTGAGGTCGTCACGGGACGAGGCTCCGTCGTCGTGCACTGCGCCGCGCCCGGCCTGAAGTACTCGCCGCTGGTCCCGATCTGGGGCGAGACGATCACGCTGCAGCCGATCCGGACCGGGTTCCCGTGCTTCGGGGCCGCGCTCGCAGGGTTCGTCGAGGCGACGCGCGACGACGACGCCGAGAAGAACGCACTGTGCCCCCCTACTCCGTACAGCGACACGCCCACCGACTGGATGGCGATGCAGGTGCTGGGCAACCGAGCGTCGTTGCGGTTCGGCGCCGACCCGGAAATCCGCGCATGGGCGAACACGACCGTGCTCAACCCGTCGCGGATCGGGCCTGAGCACGTCGGCCGGGCTGACGTGGCCGACGTCGTCGCGCGGTTGAAGCGGAACGCGCCGGCCGGTGTCGCGCGCATGGCGGAGCTCGCCGGGCTGGCCTGACCGCCCGGCGAGCTCCAGCTCAGGCGATGTTGGTGATCAGGCGACGACCCGGAACGACGCGTCGGCGCGAACCTGGTCCGACGAGAGCGGGTCGACCCGCAGGACGTAGTTCAGGTGGCGGAGGTAGCGGTCCGGGTAGTTGTGCGAGCGGAACATGACGTGCGCCGAGCTGAGCGGGCTGGCGACCTGCTGGAACGTCGCGTCGGCGGCGAAGGTCGCGGAGCCGTCGTGCCGCTCGAGCCGGATCTCGTAGGCGTAGTGGCGCAGGTAGTAGCCGGGGAAGTTCACGGACTCGAACGAGACACGGCCGCTGCTCCCGGGGACCAGGCCGCGACGGAGGCGGAACTGGGCGTCCGCGGCCGGCGAGACGTTCGGGTCGATCCGGCCCACGTTGTTGGCGTGCCGGATGTACCGGTCCGGGAAGTTGTACGACTGAAGCCGGTTGATCCCGGTCGCGGCGGGGGCGTGCAGGAGCGTGCCGAAGCCCAGCTGGTCGTACCCGCCCGAGGCCGTGCCGTAGTCTCCGCCGCCGCCGTCGGGCCGGATGCTCTCCGCCATCTGCCGGACCCACGGGGCCGAGATGCCTCGGCGTCCCTCGTAGTGCCCGAGGATCGACTCCCACACCGGCCGGATGTGCCCCCGGCCGGCGGAGCTGACCTCGGTGTGGGTGGCCCACCCGACGTGCGGGGCGGTCGTGCTGGGGCCGGACTGCCAGGTGTAGTCCGTGAACGGCACGTCGAACCCGAGGTTGTACTTCGCGACGTACTCGGCAGCCTTGAGGAACCTGTTGCCGCCGTAGCCGTAGCAGTCCACGCCCTGGTTCCAGGCCATCTCGCAGAACGCGCCCAGCAGGCCCATGCCCAGGACGGTGTGGCCCTGGTCCCGGCCGCTCTCCTGGAACTGCGCGAGGCCTTCGCTCTCGTAGACGTACGGGATCGCGTGCTCGATCGACCCGTTGCCCGCACCCGTCTCGAAGTAGTCGATGGCGCGGGCCACCAGGTCGTCGCGGTCCGCAAAGATGCCGATCGCGAGGATCGAGGCCATGTTGCAGAGGTCCCAGTTGGCCCAGTAGTTCGTGATGACCGCGCCGTTGTGGTTGGTGAGGAACTGCTCGTTGAGCGGGTGGAAGATGTTGAGGAGCATGTTCCGGAACCGGGTGCGGTCGAATCCCGGGTGGTCGCGCACGAGCTCGGCGGCGTTGGCGAACTGGTAGCCGTAGATCCCCGCGGCGAGGAATCGGTCCGCGTTGCCGGTGACCGTCCGCAGGGTCCCGGACCAGGCGTTGAGGATCGCGACCGCGGTGTTGCCGTGCGCGGCGCTCCCGGAGAGCCGCCAGCGGAGGGCGTTCTGGTAGGCGGCGTGGATGTCGGGATAGAGCTGGGCGTAGTTGGACCCGTCCCCGCCGCGGATCACGGTCTCCAGCGGGCGCGCCGTCCAGGTCGACTGCGACCGCCCGTTGGCGACGAGGCGGTCCCAGCCGGACTTCCACGGCTGGAGGCTGGAGGCGACCCGGTCGCGGGCCCGGGTCAGGTCCGAGGCGGTGTGCAGCATGCTCGGGTGCGCGGTCACCGCGGCTGCGGTGGCTGGGCTCACGCCGAACACGGCGGAAGCGGCGGGCTCCGCACCCCAGGCCAGGACCGGTGCTGCGGCAGCGCCGATCAGGAAGGACCTGCGGGACACCGGTGGGACGGTCGTGCGTGCGTGGTGGTGCGCGTGCTCGTGTCTGGTCATCATCAGCCCCATTGCGTTTGATGGTGGGCTCTTCGTTGAGCCGCCACGAGGTTAACGTCACCAGCGGGCCGCTGGGAAGACGTTTTCCTGGAGTTTTTTCACCCTGGATTCTTTCGCCAGAGCAGGTTGCCGCCTTCGGGCCGCGTCAGAAGGGTGGGGCGTTGCCGGGGTCAGGGCGTGTCGGCTGGGTGGGCGAGGTGTCGGCCGTCGGGTGGTCGGTCGGTGTGCGGCCGAGGAGTCGTCGGGTGTGGTCGTGCAGGCTGGTGACGTCGGCGGCGCCAGTGCCGGTCTGGGTGCTGGTGCTGGTGGGTGCCGGCCTGCCGAGGGTGGTGGCGGGCCGTGCATAGGTGTTGCCGGTGGGTGCGGTCCAGACGGTGTGCCCGGTGTCGGGGTGGCGGTGGGCGGTCCAGCCGTGGTGGGTCTTGGCGTTGTGGTGCCGGCGGCACAGGGATTGCAGGTTGCCGGCCCGGGTCTGGCCGGGGGTGCCCGCCGGCTGGTGCGCGGGGTCCAGGGTGTGGTCGAACGGGGTGATGTGGTCCAGGTCGGCGCCGGTCGCGGGGCGGTCGCACTGCGGGAAGCAGCAGGTGCGGTCCCGGTCGAGCACGGCGGCGCGTAGGGCGGCGCCGGGGGTGTAGGTGCTCGTGGAGTGGTCCAGGAGTATCCCGGTGACGGGGTCGGTGACCAGCCGCTGCCAGGTCCCGTCGGCGGCGAGCGTTGCGGCGGTGTCGGCGTCGATGGGTCCGCACCCGTCCAGGTGCCCGGGGTGGCTATCGAGCCCGGCCAGGGTGGTCGCGGCGATGGTGACCTTGACCTGCGCCCGCACGGGCAGCACCGTGATCCGGGTCGCGCCGCACAGGCACCCCCCGCACACGCACCCCGACCCGACGGCGGTGGTGCGGGGCACGCCCGCCGCGTACTCCGGGGCCGTCACGGTCCCCTCGATCGCCGTCACGGTCGTGTTCGTGGTCGTGGTGGCCGGCGGGGTGCAGGTGGGCCGCTCGGGGACGACGAGGCGGCCGGTGAGGATCGCGGTGAGGGCGTCGGCACGGGCCTGGGCCAGGGTGCGGGTGGATCCCGCTGCGCGCTTGAGCGCCCGCGCGGCGGTGTCGACGCTCTGCCAGACGGCGGCGGCGTCGGTGGCGGGCAGGTGCGCACTGAGCCAGGCCATCGTGGAGCCGTCGACCGGGTCGAGGTAGACCGCCCGGGCCTCCCGTTCGGTTCTGGCCTGCTCGACCACGCTCAGGTGGCGGCGGGCGTGGTCGTTCATCTTGTCCCGCACCCAGCCGCGGGACCGGTCCGCCGCCCCCGGCAGCACATCGTCGATCGCGGCCCGGCGCTGGGCGAGGGTCAGGGTCTTGCCGGCGAACAGCAGCAGGTCGGCCTTGACCACCTCGATCCGCCCGGCAACCAGCGCCTCGGCCACCTCGGGATGGGTGGAAAGGCCCGCGCCGCGGGCCATCATCTTGTTCGCCTCACCGTCCGGGACCCCAAGGTGCGCCCCCAGCTCGGACGCGGCCGCGGTGTGCTCGGCCGACCAGCCCCGCCGGGAGGCGAGCTCGGCCGCGACCGCCGCCTGCCCGGCCAGCGCCCACCCGATCAGCCGCTGCCAGCCCGCCGCCACGTCCAGCAGCCCGGCATCACCCAGCCCGGACAGGACCGCCTGGCCCCCGTCGTCCAGGGACGGCACCGCCCGGCCGGTGAGGCTGGCCAGCACCCGCGCCAGCCCGGCGGGCACGTTCTGGAGCTCACCGGCCATGCGGCCGTCCCGCCCGGGCGTCATCGCCAGCACCACCACGACCACCCCCGCCGCCCCCTGTCCGGACCCCGAAGGGGTCCGGCGCCTGGCCCCCTGCCCGACACCAGCCAGCCTATCGAACAACCGTGCGACATGCCAGATGATGACGAAAGATGTGGATAAATACTTTATCCACAGGCCCCCGCGTCAGCGTCGGACCCGCACAACACCACCAACACGCCCCACGCCACCAACTCGACCCTGTGCAACGGCCGGTTCCACGCCGCCCGGCCCAGCTGGACGGGCGACGGGAAATGTCTATGTCGAGCTGCCGGGGCTCCGGCAGGGTGACGATCATGGAAGAGCCCGCGCGGTACCGGTCGCCCAGCGAAGCACGCCCTGCCTACCTCGCCGATGCCCGCGGACCTGCGACGCCAGTGGCAGGCGGACGCCGCCGTGCGGCCGAGCCCGCTCGACCAGCGCACCGCCACGGCCTACGACGCCATCGCCCTGGAGGCCGCCGTCGGCTACGACGCCGTGCTGCTGTCGCCGGTGACCCCGCTGGGCACGACCTCGGTCGTGTCCCCAACCTCTCAGGACCGGGCGGTCACCACCACCCGCGGAACCGAGGTGGTGTCCGACCCGACCAACGTGCTGGCGATCGAGGCTGCTGGTCGCCTGGCCATCGAGCCGCGGGCGCACGTGCGGCTCACGACCGTCCACCAGACGCTGCGCCCCGGACCGGTCCAGCCCGTAGCGGGGCGGACCGCCCACTTCCGTCTGTTCGCTCTCGCCGAGGCGGGACGCGGCGAACCCGAGGACGGGTTCGAGGTGCACGCGGTCGCCGAGCAGCTCGCAGTGCACCTGCGCACCATCCACACCGCCGCCGACCGCTTCGGCCTCCAGGCCGGTGTCCCCGAGGCGATCGTGTGCGTGGACGAGGCGCACGCCAGGCTCGGCGACCGCGTCAGCGCGCGACTCACCGCGATGGGTCTGGCCGTCACGCGCGAGCCTCTGTTCTCGGGCTACTACGGCGGCCTCCGCGTCCGGGTGCGCGTACCCGACCCGGCGGGCAACGCACCAGAGATCGTCGACGTCGGCGCGTTCGACTGGGTCGCGCAGCTGACCCACGACCGCCGCCACCGGTTCATCGCGAGCGCGCTCGGCCTCCAGCTCCTGCCGCTGTGCTACGCCCGCGCACAGCGGTCATGACACAAATGCAAGGCTGCCGGGCACGGGCACATGAGCGGGGTAGACCGGCTCGATCGTCAGGAGTCCCGATGCGCCGCAGCTTCCGCCCGCCGACGCGCCTGGCCGCCGTCGTACCTGCCGCTGTCGCGTCTGCACTCGCCGTGAGTGCCTGCGGCCCGGCGCCGGACGCGGGGCTCGTGGTGTCCGACGTCGGCCGCAACGGCGTCACCGTCGCGGACACGGCCTCCGTGGACGACGTCGTCGCAGCGACGCAGCGCCTCGGCCTCACGATGCTTGATCCGACGACGGGAGGAGACACCGTCGGCCAGTGCGCGCCGTCGGACCAGGTGGCACCGGTGAACGTCGTCTCTCCGGCGTCCCTCGCCGTGGCCCTGGCCATGCTTGCGGAGGGTGCCGAAGGGCACACGGCGCAGGAGCTGGACGCCGCCCTGGGCGCGACGGGCACCGAGCGTACCGACGCGTACAACGCGCTGATCGCGGCTGTCGGTGAGTACGACGGCGACCCCGGGGTCGCCCAGGACGACGACCTCCCTGAGCGGCCGGTGCTGCACCTGGCCGACCAGGTGGTGCTCGACGACGGGTTCGCCGCGAAGCAGGACTACCTCGACGCGTTGGCGGCTGCGTTCGGTGCGGGGGTACAGCAGGCTGACCTCTCGACGCAGGACGGCAAGGCCGTCCTGGACGCCTGGGTGCAGAAACACTCCGGCGGCCTGATCGAGCGGAGCGCGATCGAGCCCGACCCCGACCTCCGGCTGGTGCTGCAGAACGCGGTCGTGCTCGTGGCCGGCTGGCAGACGCCTATGGGCGACCCGTTCGACGCGCCGTTCCGGCTGCCTGACGGGACCGAGGTCCAGGCCGAGGCGGTCGGCGAGGGGCTCCACGTGGCGCGGGCGGAGCACGACGGGTGGACCGCGGTCCGCCTCCCCTACACCGAGGGCTTCCACGCGGATGTGATCCTCCCGCCCGAGGGAGAGGATCCTGTGCCCGACGACGCCGTGGCAACCGCCCTGGACGCGGCCCTCACTGCCGCAGAGCCCGCTTCCGTACAGGTCACGATGCCAACCCTCGACATCGCCACCGAACCCGTCGACCTCTGCCCCGCCCTCTCGGCAGCCGGCCTCGGCGGCCTGTTCACCGATCCCGACCTCAACGGCATCTCCGACAAGGACCTCGTCATCCAGCAGGCCGCCCAGCAGGCGGTGCTCAAAGTCGACGGCGACGGCACCGTCGCCGCCGCGGTCACCGAGATCGGCGCCGCCGTGACCAGCGCCGAGATCGCCGACGACACGTTCACCGTGGACCGCCCCTACACCTTGCGCATCGCGCACGCGCCGACGGGCTGGCCGCTGTTCCTGGCCTCGATCAGCGACCCGCGGCACTGAGCAGACGTCTTCAGCGGGTGATGCGGAAGCCCGTCTCGCCGCGGGGCGGGAGCTCCGCGACGTCCACGGCGGTCACAATCGCCCCCAGCGGGCCCTCGCGCAGCACGGTGACCAGGGCCTCGACGGCGTCCGGCTCCCCCTCGACCTCCGCCTCGACCGTGCCGTCAGGCGCGTTCCGTACGAAGCCCCCGACGGGCAGCCGGCGCGCTGCGTCCACCACGGCGGCTCGGAAGCCGACGCCCTGCACCCTTCCGTGCACCGTCACGCGTACCCGCCGGGCCATGCCGTCAGGATATGCGGCCGGGGCAGCCCGTCAGCGACCGGGCCGGATCATCGTCATCCCCGCGACCGTGGCGCGATCGAAGGTCGGCAGCATCGCCGCGGCCTCCTCGAGCCCGATCACGCGCTCCACGAGGTCCTGCGGCCGGAGCGCACCCTGCTCGATGAGCGCGAGCATCCCCGGGTAGTCGACCGCCGCCATGCCGTGGCTGCCGAGCACGTCGAGCTCCCACCCGATCACGCGTGCCATGGGGACGCGCGGGTGCCCGTCGACGGGCGGCAGGAGGCCGATCTGTACGTGGCGGCCGCGCCGGCGGAGGCTGAGGATCGCGTCGGCGCACGTCTGCTCGCTGCCGACGGCGTCGACGGCGACGTGGGCGCCGCCGGTCAGCGCGTGCACGGCCCCGGGCACGTCCGTGATCCCGTCGGCGACCACCACCTCCTCGGCACCCAGCGACGTCGCGACCGCGAGCGCCTCCGGGTTGCGGTCGACCGCGACGACCCGCGCACCGAGCGCCACGGCGATCATCACCGCGCTCAGCCCGACGCCCCCGGCGCCGACAACGGTCACCCACTCGCCCGCGCGGAGGGCGGCGCGGCCTGCGAGTCCGCGGTAGGCGGTGGCGAACCGGCAGCCGAGAGCGGCGGCCGCCTCGAAGCTGACGTCGGCCGGGATGGCGACGAGGTTGGTGTCGGCCGCGTGGAGCGCGACGCGCTCCGCGAACGAGCCCCAGTGCGTGAACCCTGGCTGCTGCTGGTCGGGGCACACCTGGGCGTCGCCCTGCGCGCACCACTCGCAGCGGCCGCAGCCGCAGACGAACGGCACGGTCACCCGGTCGCCGACAGCCCACTTCTCCACGCCGGCGCCGACCGCCGACACGACGCCGGCCAGCTCGTGGCCGGGCACGTGCGGCAGCGCGATGTCGTCGTGGCCCACCCAGCCGTGCCAGTCGCTGCGGCACAGCCCGGTCGCCTCGACCTGGACGACGACGCCGCCCTCGGGCGCGACGGGCTCGGGCACATCCCGCACCTCGGGGGTCGCGCCGATGGCGTCGAAGATCACTGCGCGCATCGCGCCTGCCTTTCCTGAAGCCGCGGTTCGACGCCGACCATACCGGCGGCGATCCTCTCGGTCCGACGGCGGCACCGGTGGTGGGCCGGCGGCTCGCCCGCCGCCTGGGCTACGGTGCTGGTCGTGGACCTTCTCCCGTGGGCCGAGTACGCCGCACGCTTCCCGCGTCAGCGCCTGTCCGCCGGCGTCCTGCTCCACAGCGACGACGGGCGGGTGGTCCTGGTGGAGCCGACGTACAAGCCCGGCTGGGAGATCCCTGGCGGGGTCGTGGAGGCTGACGAGGCACCGTGGGCCGCGGCTGCCCGGGAGGTACGGGAGGAGCTCGGGCTGGAGCTCACGGTCGGCCGCCCGCTGGTGATCGACCACCTCACTGCCCAGGCAACGGCGGAGAGCATGCTGCCGAGCCTGCTCGCCGCCGGCCACATCACGCCTCAGGAGGCCGCCGACGCCACGGCGGCGCTCACAGCCGGCCTCTGCTGGATCTTCGAGGGCGGGCAGGTGACCGACGGCGACCTCGCACGGTTCACGCTCGACGACACGGAGCTCCGTTCCGCACGGCTGTGCCCTCCTGACGAGGTCCACCGTCTGGCCAAGCCGTCACTGGCCCGACGCGTCGCCTGCGCACTCGACGCCCAGCGAACCGGGACCGGACCGCTGCTCTGCGAGAACGGCGTGACCGTCTGACCGGCACGCCGGGACCACGCGGGCTCGCGCTCGATCGTGCCCGGCCGCGGCCCCACAGAATTTCCGTTGGTTCCCCCACGGCCGGCAAGGTCCGCCGGCGCATCCACCCTGCCCTGCAGCGGGTGGAAGGGCGTCTCCCGCGTCGGTGGACGTCAGACTCGGCGTGCGAGCAGGCTGAACGTGTTGGGGACGCGTCCGTCCCAGGCGGCAGCACCGACGCCTGCTGGGAGCCAGAACGGCTCGGGGTGCTCCTCGAGGTGCTCGATCTCGAAGCCTGCACGTCGACATGTCATGACGATCGTCGCGAGCGTGTTCTGATGCTCCACGGCGCCATTGCCGGGGAACGTGTCGTTGACGTGCGAGGGCGCAAAATAACCGCGATCCGCGCGAACTCGGATCTCATCGGCATCCCAGGCCCACAACGGCACGAGCGGATGCGCCTCGTAGACGTAGAACCAGCCGCCTGCCCGGAGAAGGCGGTGCACCTCCGCGAAGAACGCTCGGAGGTCGGAGACCCAGATGAGCGCGCCCTTCCCGGTGTAGACCAGATCGGCGCTTGCACCGTCCAGCCCGCTCGCGGGCATGACCGCCCGCGTGTACCGGCACGGCACACCCAGCTCGTCGGCTCGGCGCTGCGCGCTCGAGACGGCCGCCTCGCTGTAGTCCAGTCCGTGCACGGAACGCGCCCCAAGACGCGCAAGAGCGATGTCGTCCAGCCCGTGGCCGCTCATCGGATGAACTACCTCGGCGCCGCCGACGATCTCGCCAAGAGCGTCAACCTCGGCAGGGAAGAGCTCAGCGGTTCGTGCCCGCTCGAGGTGCTCGGCGTACTCGTGCTCGTACTTGCGCGAGGCGATCGCCCACGCAGCCCGGGTCGGGTCACCAGTGACGTCCATCCGGCAACCCTGCCATCGTCGCCGCCATCCACCGAGTCCTTTTGCCGAAGCTCGGCATCGGGCCGACCCTGGACCTCCGAGCTCGATGAGTGATGACATGTCGAGAAGCTCTGACCGGCTCCGCTCAGAAGGTGAAGGGGCCACGACAGGCGCGGCCCACGACATCAGGAGACCACCATGCCGAAGTACCTCCTCCTCAAGCACTACCGCGGCGGCCCTGCGCCCCACCGTCCCGTGCCCCCGATGGACCAGTGGGCCCCCGAGGACGTGGAGGCGCACATGGCCTTCCTCAAGCACGTCAGCGAGCTGCTCGAGGAGAACGGTGAGTTCGTCGACGCGCAGGCGCTCACGCCGGAGCGCACCTGGGTGCGCTACGGCGGCCCGCATGCCGCGCCGGTCACCACCGACGGCCCGCTGCCCGAGACAAGCGATCTCGTGGCGGGCTGGTACATGATCGACGTCGAGTCGCACGAGCGCGCGGTCGAGCTCGCGGCCTACGTCTCCTCCGAGCCCGGCCCGGGCGGGAAGCCGCTGTACGAGTGGATCGACGTCCGGGAGGTCATGTCCTAGGCGCCCTCGGACGACGGACCCGGCATGATCGACGAGCCGACGCGACGGCTGGACGACGGTGCGCTGCGCGCCCTCGTCCCTCGGGTGCTCGCGGGCATGGTCCGGCGGGGCGAGGACTTCTATGCCGCCGAGGACGCGCTGCAGGAGGCGCTGCTGGAGGCGCTGCGGGTATGGCCCGAGCACCCGCCGCGCGACCCCCGCGCGTGGCTGGCGACGGTCGCGACCCGGCGGCTCGTCGACGCCCGCCGCAGCGAGGCCGCCCGGCACCGCCGGGAGGAGGCGACGTATTCCGAGCCGCGGCCCGCCGCCACCGAGGAGGGCGACGACGCGCTCTTCCTGCTCTTCTGCTGCTGCCACCCCGACCTCACGCCCGCCTCCCAGGTGGCGCTGACCCTGCGCGCCGTCGGCGGCCTCACCACCCGGGAGATCGCCGACGCCTTCTACGTGCCGGAGGCGACGATGGCGCAGCGGATCAGCCGGGCCAAACGCGCCCTGCAGGGGCGTCGCCTGGACCAGCCCGGCGACCTCGCCGTCGTGCTGCGCGTGCTCTACCTCGTCTACGCGGCCGGCCACGCGGGCCGGGTGGACCTGGCCGGCGAGGCGATCCGGCTCGCCCGCCAGCTCACCCTCGCCACCGAGGAACCGGAGGCGCGAGGCCTGCTCGCGCTGATGCTCCTCAACCACGCCCGCCTCCCGGCGCGACTCGACCCAGAGGGTCGCATCGTCACGCTCGACCGACAGGAGCGCGGCCTGTGGGACACCCGCGAGATCGCCGAGGGCGTACGCGTCCTGCAGTCGGCGCTGGCCGTCCAGCGCCCCGGCCGCTACCAGGTCGAGGCCGCCATCGCCGCCCTCCACGACGACGCGGCACGCGCCGAGGAGACCGACTGGCCGCAGATCCTCGCCTGGTACGACGACCTCGTCGCCCTCACCGACGACCCGGTGCGGCAAGACCCCGCCGCGGTGCTCGGGCGTGCGGTCGCGGTCGGCCACATGCTCGGCGCCGCCGCAGGGCTGCGTGAGACCGACCGGCTGCGCGAGGTGCTCGGCGAGCGGCACCGGTGGCACGCCGTCCGCGGCTACCTGCACGAGCTCGGCGGCGACCTCCCTGCCGCCGCCACGGCGTACGCGGATGCCGCCCGCCGGGCCACGGAGGTCGCCGAGCGTGACCACCTGGTCCGTCAGGCCGCCCGCGCGCGGGCCGCCGAGCCATGAGGAAGTCGGCGCACTGGACGCCCGCCGTAGGCTCCCACGCGGAAGAAGCACGATCGATCGGGCGAGCCAGGAGCAGGCATGAGCACCAGCGGTGAGCGGGCACCCGGAAAGGGGCGTGTCGTCGTGGTCGGGTCGGCCAACGTCGACCTGGTCGTCGACGTGCCGCGGCACCCGCGCGGTGGCGAGACGGTCCTCGGCGGAGAGCTGCGCCGGACTCCCGGCGGCAAGGGGGCGAACCAGGCCGCCGGAGCCGCACGCGCGGGCGGCGCCGACACCGTCCTGGTCGCGGCACTCGGGCGCGACGACGGCGCGGAGCTCCTCCTGCGTTCGCTCGGCGAAGCAGGGGTGCACACGACCGGTGTGCGCCGCGTCGGCGCCCCGACCGGCACCGCCCTCATCACGGTGTCTCCTGACGGGGAGAACGCGATCGTCGTCGCCCCGGGTGCGAACGACCACCTGTCGGTCGACGACGGCGCGCGCGAGCTGATCGCCACCGCTGACGTGGTCCTCGCTCAGCTCGAGATCCCGCTCGAGACCGTGGTCGCCGCAGCCGAGGCGCGCCGGCCCGGCGCCACGTTCGTCCTCAACGCGGCGCCGTCGCGCGAGCTGCCCGAGTCGCTGTGGCGCGCGGTCGACGTCCTCGTCGTCAACGAGCACGAAGCGGCTGACCTCGCCGGACGGCAGGGGGGAGCTCCCCCGGACGAGCCCGCGGACCTCGCGAGGGCACTGCTCTCGCGGGTGCCTGAGGTCGTCGTGACGCTCGGCGGCGACGGGGCGCTCGTGGCGGGCCGCGGCCGCCGGGACGTCCGTGTCCCGGGGATCGCGGTCGACGTCGTCGACACCACTGCGGCCGGCGACACGTTCTGCGGCGTGCTCGCCGCCGAGATCGCACACGGTGCAGACCTGGCGGACGCGGCCCGGACGGCGGGGGTCGCCGGCGCGCTCGCCGTGACCCGGGCGGGCGCGCAGGAGGCGGTCCCCGACCGCGAGGAGGTGCTCGCGGCGATCCGTCGCGAGGAGGAGCGGTGAGCGGGCGAGATTCATGCCCGCTGCTGCCTTGACCGGTGTGCTCGCCCGCTGAGGCGTCATCATGTCCAGTAGCACCTACTGGCGGGAGGCCTCATGGACGCGGCACCGACCCCGACCCACCGGACCGTCGCCGTCGTCGGCGCGTCCGGCGCGGGCAAGACGACGCTCACCGAGGCGCTGCTGCACCGCGCCGGCGCGATCCCCCGCGCGGGCCGCGTGGAGGACGGCAGCACGGTGACCGACCACGAGCCCGAGGAGGCAGCCCGAGGCATCTCGCTCGGCCTCGCGCTCGGGACGCTCACCTGGACGTGTCCCGACGGCACCGTGAGCACCCTGACGCTGGCCGACGCGCCGGGCCACCCGGACTTCGCGGGCGCCGTCGACACGGCCCTGTCGGTCGCGGACCTCGCGCTCGTCGTCGTCAGCGCGGTCGACGGCGTGCAGCCCGGCACCTGGACCGCGTGGGCGACCGCCGAGGCGCTCGGCGTGCCGCGCCTCGTCGTCGTGACCCAGGAGGACCGGGCCCGCGCCGACTTCCGGCGCGTGCTCGCCGAGCTGCGCGAGGCCTTCGGCGAGCACCTGTGGCCCATCGAGCTGCCGCTCGGCGAGGAGCAGTCCTTCAGCTCCATCGCCGACGTGCTCAGCGAGCACGCCCTCGTCTACGACGACGCCGGCCGGCACCACGACGAGGACCTGCCCGCCGAGGTCGTCGACGAGGAGCACGGGATGCACGTCGACGTGACCGAGGAGCTCGTGTCGCACGACGACGAGCAGCTCGACGCGTACCTGTCGGGCCAGGAGCCGGCGGCGGCGGACCTCGAGCGCACGCTCGCACGCGAGGTCGCCGCGGGCGAGGCGGTGCCCGTCGTCGTCGCGTCCGGGGTGACCGCCACGGGCGTCGACCGCCTCGCCGACCTGCTGTGCGAGCTCGCGCCCGCACCGAGCGCGCATGACAGCCGCATCGTCCTGGGCGGCGGCGCCGACGCCGCCGCCGAAGACGGCGGACGCGTGCTCGCGGTGGCCGCCGACCCGTCGGGCGAGCCGCTCGTGCACGTCTTCCGCACCGTGGCCGACGCCTACGTGGGTCAGGTCTCGATGCTCAAGGTGCTCTCGGGCGTCGTGCGCACCTCCGACCGCCTGCGCAACGCGACCACGGGCGCCGACGAGCGCCTGCACGGCCTGTTCCGGCTGCAGGGCAAGGAGCACCTTCCGGTGGACCAGCTGTTCGCGGGCGAGGTGGGGGCCGTGGCCAAGCTGGGCGGCTCGCCGTCGGGCACGCTGCTCTGGTCGCGGTCGTCGGGGCAGGCGCGACCCTTCCTTCCGCCGACGCGCCAGCCCGTCTATGCCGCGACGCTCGTGCCGGCGTCGCAGTCGGACGACGAGCGCATGTCGACGGCGCTCGCCCGGCTCGTCGCCGAGGACCGGACGCTCGTCGTCGACCGGGTGGGCGATGCGACCGTGCTGCGCGGCCTCGGCGACACGCACCTCGCCGTCGCGGTCGAGCGGCTCGCGCGCGTGTTCGGCGTCCACGTCGAGACCGGGCCGGTGCCCGTCGCCTACCGGGAGACGATCGCTCGGCCCACGCAGGCCGAGGGCAAGGTCAAGAAGCAGTCCGGCGGGCACGGCCAGTTCGCCGTCGTGCAGCTGCGGGTCGGGCCGCTGCACGAGGGCGGGTTCGAGTTCGTCGACTCGGTGGTCGGCGGTGCGGTGCCCCGGCAGTACATCTCGGCCGTCGAGCACGGCGCGCGCGACGCCATGGCCGCCGGAGGGCCGCAGGGACACCCGGTCGTCGACCTGCGCGTCGAGGTGTACGACGGCAAGGCGCACTCGGTGGACTCCTCCGACATGGCGTTCCGCACCGCGGCGGCCACCGGCGTCAAGGCGGCCCTCGCCGAGGCCGGGACGGTGCTGCTCGAGCCCCTGGCGACCGTGACCGTGACCGTCCCGCCCGAGCACCAGGGTGCGGTGCTCACCGACCTGTCGGGACGGCGCGGACGCTTCTCCACGACCGAGCTGGCCGACGACGGCCGTGCGCGCGTCGTCGCGACCGTGCCGGAGGCGGAGCTCGGCCGCTACGTCCTCGACCTGCGGTCGCTGACGGGAGGCCGTGCCGATCTCACGATCCAGCCCGCCGGCTATGAGCGGGCGCCGGGCGTCGCACGGGAGTGAACCCGGCCGCGCCCGGGGCTGACGGTCAGCGGCTGAGCTCGATGAGCGCGAGCAGAGCCCGGCCGTAGGCCTCGGCGGGCTCCGGGTCGGCAAAGGCGCGAGGCCGGCCGCGGAGCTCGACCTCGACCTCGTAGGCGCCGTCCGTGCGGCGCAGGGCGCGGAAGCTCGCGCGCAAGAGGGTGCGCAGCTGGTCCTCGCGCGGCAGCCAGAGGGCGTCCTCGATCGCGACCGAGTCCAGCGCCCACTCGGTGGTCCCGTTGAAGCCGAGGATCGTGCCCGTCGGGTACTCGTGCGCCTCGATGGTCATCGTGCTCACGGTGAAGACGTCGCTCGCGAGCTCGGGCGCCTCGATGCGGAACCGGTCGCCGTCGACCGGGTTCCAGACCAGGCCGGCGTCTCGCAGCTTCGCGGCAAGCTCGGTAGAGATCACCGACCCATTGTCGGGCACAGGAGTGCGCTCGCCTGTTCGTCGCTCTCACCAGGAAGAACGTCTCCGGTGGTGCGCCGAGGTGAGCCCCGGGGTCGCGTCGAGGTCCAGGGTGGCGGCGCCGCCGCCGGCAGCAGGACGGCTCGAGGCCGGTGCGGCCCAACCCACGTTAACGTAAACATCGTGACCGTTTCGTGACCTCAGGCCTCTTGCGTGGATTTCATCGACGGTTAGGTTTAGGCGCGAAACAACCTGGCGGCGCCGGCAACGAGGCTCGGCGCCCGACCGCAGAGAGGCGGAGGCTTGCAGTGGTGACGCAGACGAGCGTTGGGCGGCACGAAGCCTTGCCGACAGGGAGTGGGAAGGCCGTGCCGACGAAGAGTCGGAAGCCGCTGCTGAGAAGGATCGGCGACAACAGGACGCTGCTCCTCATGTGCCTTCCGGCCCTCGCGTTCTTCATCGTCTTCAGCTACGCCCCGCTCCCCGGGGCGTGGATCGCGTTCACGAACTTCAACTACCGGGACGGGATCTTCGGGAGCCCCTTCGTCGGGTTCAGGAACTTCGAGTTCCTCATCAAGTCCGGGCAGCTGTGGCTCCTCACGAAGAACACGATCCTCTACAACGTGGCCTTCATCATCCTGGGGAACATCCTCCAGATCGCGCTGGCCATCATGCTGAACGAGATCCGGTCGAAGTACTTCAAGAAGATCAGCCAGGCTGTCATGTTCTTGCCGTACTTCATCTCCGTCGTCCTCATCGGCGTCATCGCCTTCAACCTGCTGAACTACGACACCGGCGCACTCAACGCGCTCATCCAGCAGACCGGCGGGGACCCGATCAAGATCTACAGCATCGCCGGCGCCTGGCCGATCATCATCATCATCTGCCACCTCTGGCAGAGCACCGGGTACGGATCCATCGTCTACTTCGCCGCGATCATGGGCATCGACAACTCCCTGTTCGAGGCGGCCGCGATCGACGGGGCGTCTGCCTGGCAGCGGATCCGGTACGTCATCCTCCCGAGCCTGAAGCCCACGTTCATCATTCTTCTCCTGTTCTCGCTGGGCGGGATCATGAAGGGTAACTTCGGGCTGTTCTGGAACCTCGTCGGAAACAATGCGGCCCTCTTCCAGACGACGGACATCATCGAGACCTCCGTGTACCGGATGATCATTTCTCAGAACAATTTCACGTCATCCACAGCGGTCGGGCTGTACCAGTCCCTGTTCGGGTTCGCGCTCGTCATGCTGTGCAACTGGATAGTACGAAGGATCAACGAAGACTATGCGTTGTTCTGACACGAAGGGTTCGAGATGAGATACGTGGTCGCGGCGAAGGCGCCGCGCAAGGTCAGGCTGGGCAGGAGCGACTATGCGCTGCGGGGCATCTCGTACGTCACGGTCACAGCGTTCGCCGCCTTCTGTGCACTCCCCTTCGTCCTCATCCTCTCGGCGTCCTTCTCCAGCGAGTCCGCGATCATGAGGGACGGCTTCGGCCTGCTGCCCAAGGAGTTCACGTTCGCCGCCTACGAGTACATCTTCCGCGCTCCGAGACAGATCATCGGCTCGTACGTCGTCACGATCGTGATGACGGTGGCGGGAACGGCCATCGGGCTGTTCATCATCGCCATGACGGGATACGCCCTGCAGCGGAAGGACTTCCCCTTCAGGAACAGCATCTCGTTCTTCATCTACTTCACCACGCTCTTCTCGGCGGGGCTCGCGCCCACCTACATCTGGGTCGCGCGCTACCTCGAGCTGAGGGGTAGCTATCTGGCGGTGTTCCTCCAGCTGCTGATGACCCCGTGGCTCATCATCCTCATGAAGAACTTCGTGCGGTCCGTCCCCTACGAGATCATCGAGTCCGGAAAGGTGGACGGGGCGGGCGACTTCCGGATCTTCCTCCAGCTCGTGCTGCCCATGATGAAGCCCGCGCTGGCGACCTGCGGACTGTTCCTGGCCCTGGGGTACTGGAACGAGTGGTATCTGTCCTCGCTGTACCTCGGCAGCACGGTCGAGTTCAAGCCGCTCCAGTACCACCTGTACAACATCATCAACACGGCGAATGCCCTGAGGAATTCTGTGGCCGGCTCGAACGTGAGCATCACAGAGCTTCCGAGCAACACGCTGAAGATGGCGAGCGCCGTGGTGGCGACAGGGCCGATCGTGCTGCTCTACCCCTTCGTCCAGAGGTACTTCGTCAGCGGCATCACGGTCGGTGCGGTCAAGGGCTGACCGCTGACGACGACAAAGACCTGCACAACCCAACGAATCAAGGGAGTCTCAATGATGAGGAAGTCTCTCGCCAGGGCCGGGGCTGCGGCCATCGTCCTGGCTCTGAGCACGACGGCCCTCGCGGCCTGTACGCCAGGCGAAGGCGCCGAGTCGGGGGAACCGACGAATATCACGATGCTCGTGCTGGGCGACAAGCCCACCAACGGTCGCCTGGAGGCGATGCTCGAGAAGCTGAACGTCAAGCTGGAGGCGGAGGCGAACGCCAACCTCGACCTGTTCTACGTCGAGTGGGCCGACTGGCAGACGCAATACAACACCCAGCTCCTCTCCGGTGATGACGACATCGACCTGATCACCACCGCGACGGACTGGCTCTTCGCGTGGGAGAACGCCGAGAAGGGCGCCTTCCTCCCGCTGTCCGAGGAGATGCTGCAGGAGTACGCGCCGAAGACCTGGGAGCAGGTCGACGCGGAGGGGCACTGGGATCTGACCAAGCTCGACGACGGGCAGATCTACTTCATCCCCGAGGACAACTTCACCCAGTACACGAACCACGGGTTCTTCTACCGCGGCGACTGGGCCACCGCGGCGGGCATCCCGGACGGCACGATCACGAAGTTCGAGGAGTTCACGACCTACTTCTCGTGGGTCAAGCAGAACCAGCCGGAGGCCTACCCCTGGGATGTCTCGGGAGCCAAGGACGCCGCGCTGATCGGGTACCTCCAGGGGCACACCGACGGCCAGACGATCCAGCAGATCAGCGCCGGCAACTACTACCCGTTCCAGACCACGGAGTCGGACCCCTACACGGTGACGTCCTGGTACATGGAGGGCGACGAGCTCCTGGAGGCTGCCGAGCTGGCGAAGGAGTGGAACGAGATCGGCGTCTGGCGCGAGGACGCGCTGAACTACGACGGCGACACGCGTGAGGAGTTCTACGCGGGTCTGTCCGGCGCGGACCAGCACCACACGCAGACGTTCATCGGCTCGATCGTCGACAACATGACGAAGAAGCAGCCGGGGTCGGACCCGAAGTTCTTCTACTTCGGCCAGGAGAACGGGAACTTCTTCAACGACATCCTCACGCACGGTGCCATGGCCGTGAACGCCACCTCGAAGAGCCCCGAGAAGGCGCTCGAGGTCTACGACATCATCCGGAACGACGAGGAGGCCTACCGGCTGCTCAACTGGGGCATCGAGGGCACCGACTACGTCATCACGGAAGACGGCAAGCTCGGCTTCCCCGAAGGCTACGACTCTTCGACGGACGCCCTGGGGTCGAACTTCTGGGCCGGACGCATGGACGACTTCGAGCTCGACAGGGTGACGGACGCGCCGAACAAGCAGGAGATCTACGACGAGCTCGCCGCAGCGGCGAAGGACTACGAGTACTCGACGCTCGTCGTGAACAAGGACCTCATCGATCCCACGCTGGCGGCCATGGGCGGAGTGCTCTCCGAGTACATCCCGCAGCTCCAGTACGGCAAGTTCGACGACCCGGCCGCCGCCATCGCCGAGATGCGGCAGAAGCTGGAGGACGCGGGCTACGAGGACGCCAGGACTGCCATCCAGACCGACATGGACGCCTGGGCTGACGAGCGCGGCCTGAAGTAACCACGGCTTGACCCATGGTGCTGTGCAGGCCCGTGCGCGAACGGCGCCGGGCCTGCACAGCCCCTCCTGAGAGACAAGGCGATCGTGAGAAGAATCTTCGACGCGGACTCACCGCTCCTGCGGTTCCTGACCAAGGTCGCGGACCTGATGATCCTCAACATCGTGTTTGTCGTCACGTCCGTCCCGGTCATCACGCTGGGGGCCTCGCTGACCGCCCTCAACTACACCGCCATGAAGATCGTGACGAACGAGTGCGAGTCCGTGACGGGCGACTACTTCAGGTCGCTCCGGGCGAACTTCAGGCAGGGCACCCTCCTGGGCCTGGCCGTGGCGTTCCTGGCGCTGGTCCTTGCGGCCTGGTACATGGCCGTGGAGATCCTCGACGTGCCCGCCCTCGCCCAGCTGGTCCTGCAGGCGATCTGCTACCTGGTGGCCTTCAGGGTCGTGCTGGCCGCGCTGTACGCGTTTCCGTACCTGGCGAAGTTCGAGAACAGCGTGCGGGACGTGCTGAACAACTCGCGCCTGATGTCCCTCCGGCACCTGTTCGCGTCGCTGACCGTCCTCCTTGTCACCGCGCTGCCCGTCGTCATCACGGTCTTCTACCCGGCGGCGACGGTCTACGGACTGCTCTGGTTCCTGATCGGCTTCGCGGGAACAGCCTTTGTGAACGGGTTCGTGTTCACGAGCATCTTCGGCACGTACATCGCACCCCAGACGACCGTCTCCGTGGAAAGCGCAGGAGTGAATTGACCGAGACGATTGCGGCCGCCGTCGCCCTCGGCCCCTCGGGGCTCGTGCTCGACGGCAGCGAGCAGGTACGCCTGTGCGCCTCGCTGTTCTACTTCCGCATCCCCCGCGAGTCGTGGGCCTCCCGCCTCGAGGCCGTGCGGGCATCGGGCTACGACCTCGTGGACGTCTACGTCCCGTGGAACTTCCACGAGGTCGCCCCCGGGCGGTGGGACTTCGAGGGGCGGCGCGACGTCGCGGCGTTCCTCGACCTCGCGCACGCCGCGGGCCTGCGGGTGATCGCCCGCCCGGGCCCGTACATCTGCTCGGAGTGGGACGGCGGCGCCCTGCCCGCGTGGCTCACGCTCGAGGAGGGGCTCCGGCTCCGGCAGGCCGAGCCGCGCTACCTCGCCCACGTCGAGGCCTGGTTCGACCAGGTCCTCCCGCTGCTCGCCGCGCGCGAGCACGGGCGCGGCGGCGCGGTGGTCGCTGTCCAGCTCGAGAACGAGCTCGACTTCTTCGACTGCGAGGACCGCGCCGGGTACGTCGGCCGGCTGCGCGACCTCGCCCTGCGGCACGGGGTCAGCGTCCCGCTCGTCGCGTGCGCGGGGCAGGGCGACCTGACGGGCGCCACGGGCGACGTCGACGGCGTCGCCCCCGCCTTCAACTTCTACCCGGACGACCGCTCGTCGTTCGTCGAGCCCGAGGTCCGGCGCTACGCGGACCTCGTCGCCGACCGCGGCCTGCCGCTGCTCGTCACGGAGACGAACCGGCTGCACGCGACGCTCCGGCGGCTGGTCGTCAGCGGGGCCAAGGTGGTCGCGCCCTACCTCCAGGCGTCCGGGTACGACTTCGGCTGGACGCCGTCGGTCGGCAACTGGGGCGACCCGGGCGGCTTCATGTCGCACGACTACGACTTCGGCGGCTACCTCGACCCCGTCGGCGCCGCGCGCCCCGAGCACGCGGAGGCGCGCGTCCTGTCCGCGGTCCTGCGCACGCTCGGCCCGGCGCTCGCCCGGGCCTCGGCCGAGGCCGCGCCAGGCGCGTACACCACCGACGTCGCCACGAGCGCGTCGCCCTCGCGTCTCGTGCTCGACGGCGGCGGCGAGCTCCTCGGCGTCCCGAACCTCACCGAGGAGCCGGGCACCGTCACGCTGCCCGGGCCCGCGGACGGGTCGCCCGAGGTGACGGTCCCGCTCCCCCCGGCGTCGTGCCTCCTCGTCCTGCGCGACCTGCCCCTGGCGCCCTACGGCCTGCCCGGCACGCTCCGGCTCGCCACGGCCGACCTCGTCGGCGCCGGGCCGGACGGCCTCGCGCTGTCGGCGCGCGGCACGAGCGTGGTCGTCCTCGAGGTGCCCGAAGGCGTCGCGGCCGCCGAGCTCGCCGCGCCCGCCCCGGGCGCCCCGGTCCGGGCGACGCTCGAAGCGGGAGGTGCGGTGTGGAACGTCGTCGTGCTCCACCCCGACGACGTCGGCGACCAGTGCGCCGCCCCGCCCGCCGAGGGCGAGCCCGTGCTGATCGAGACGGCCACCCGCCTCGACCTCGGCACCCGGACGGGCACCACGACACGGCACGACCTGCCGCCGTCGTCCGAGGGGGTGGGCGTCTACCGCGGACGCACGCACTACGGCGTCGACGTCGGGGGCCTGACCGAACTGCTCCTCCAGGGCACCTCGGACATCGCGGACCTCACGCTGGACGACGACGTCCGGCCCACCCTCGCACGGTTCGGGGCCTCGGTCGTGGTGCCGGTCGCGGGAGCGCGCCGGCTGGAGGCCACCGTCGAGACCTGGGGCCACGCCAACTTCGACGACGTGCGGCTCCCCGCCCTGCAGATGGGATCGCTGCGCGGGCTCGGGCGGGTGTGGTCCGTCGTCGGGCGCGAGGACGTGTCCGCGCTGTGGGAGGTGACGGGGCAGGGAACCTGGTCCGGCGACCCCGCGCCCCTGCGGACGCTGGCGGGCTGGAGCAGCACGCGGGCCGGCAGGCCGGTCACGTACCGGCGCGGCCTGCCTGTCGACGGGCGATCGCACCACGCGCTGCGCCTCGACGGGGTCGAGGGCTCGGCGTCGGTCGTCGTCGACGGCATCACCCACGTCGTCACGCAGGACGAGCCCTGGCTCTCCCTCGCGCCCGGCGAGGGCGCGAACGTCGCCGTCACCGTGCCGCACCGTCCGGGGGCCGGGCTGAGCGCCGAGCTGCTGCGGCTCGAGCCGGTGCGCGGCTGGGACGTCGAGCCGCAGCCCGACGTCGCCCTCCTGGCGCTCGCCACGACCGACTCGACCGGCGAGCGGGTGAGCCTCCCGCTCGACCTCGCCCCCGGTGTCGAAGCCTGGTTCGACGCCGAGGTCCCTGCCGGCGGGCTCTCGCTCCGGTTCGAAGGGCGGCAGGTCCGCGTCAGCGCGTTCGCGAACGGCGAGCTGCTCGGCCGCGTCTGGCTCGGCGACCCCGCCCGGCCGCGCTTCACCGGCGGCGACCCCACCCGGCTCTGGCTGCCCGCCGCGTGGAACACTGGGGCTGTCCGGTTGATCGTCCGCGCAACACGCGGGGAGGAGTCCGCGCTCCTCGGACGCGTGCGAGCCACCGTGGTCCAGGAGTGAACATGGCCGTCCCCAGGAGGACTTCGCGCGACATCCGCAGCGAGTCCCGGCTGGACGCCCTCCACGCGGTCCTCGCCGCGGGAGAGACCACGCGGAACGAGATCGCGGCGGCCACCGGGCTCAGCCCGGCCACGGTCGCGACCGTCGTCGGCGAGCTGATCGCCGAGGGCATCGTCGCCGAGACGAAGCTGACCATCGGCCGGGTGGGCCGGCCGACCGCGACCCTCACGATGAACGCCGCCCGCGGGCGCGTCGTCGGCATCGACGTCGCCGAGACCTACGTGCGCGCCGTCATGTTCGACGCCGCGCTCAACGAGGTCGCGTCCGTCGAGGAACCGCGGGACGAGCACGTCCACGACCCAGCCAGTGTCGTCGAGGGCATCGGCCGCGCGCTCGACAACGTCCTCGAGCAGGGTGGCGTCACCCGCGCCTACGTCCTCGGCGTCGGCGTCGCCCTCCCCGGGCTCGTCCAGGGCGCATCGGGTGTGTCCGTCACCGTGCCGCACTGGAACTGGCACAAGGTCGAGCTCGAACGCCTGCGAGAGCGCGTGGGCCTTCCGCTCATCATCGACAACCCCCTCAAGGTCATCGCCACCGCCGAGCTCTGGCTCGGCCGCGGCCGGTACTGCTCCAGCATGATCACCATCAACCTCGGCACCGGCGTCGGCGCCGGGATCGTGCTCGAAGGCCGCATCCTGCGCGGCGCGACCAACTCCGCGGGCGAGTGGGGGCACTCCCTCCTCGTCCTCGACGGCCGCGAGTGCCGCTGCGGGCGTCGCGGCTGCGTCGAGGCGTACATCGGCGCACCCGGCATCCAGCAGACCCTCCGCGAGATCGAGCCCGGCCACCCCCTCGCCGACCTCACCATGCAGCGCGACTTCATCGACGCCATGGCCGAGGCCGCCGAACGGCCCGACCCCGACCCCGCCGTCCAGAAGACCATCGAGCGCACCGCCTACTACCTCGGGTCGGCGCTCGCGGACCTCGTCGCGGTCATCAACCCCGAGATCGTCACGCTCACCGGCTGGACCACGTGGGCTCTCGGCGAGCACCTGCTGCCCGCGACGCGCGCCCGGCTGGTCGAGCAGGCGCCCGGCCGGTCCGCCGACGACCTGCGCCTCGAGGTCTCGACCGTCCGCGGCAACTCCGTCGCGACGGGCGTCGCGACGATCGCGCTGGAGCGGTTCCTGACCGACGTCGGCCTCCTGACGACGCGGATCCCGCTCGCGCTCTGACGGCTCAGTAGCTCGCCCGCTCCCCTGCCGTTCCGTCGTCACGGATCCACGTGTCAGCCAATGCCTCCGACCCTCGGGCGAGCATCGCGACGTCGGCCCCGACGAGCACGAACGACGCCCCCGCGTCCAGGTAGGCGCGGGCCGCCGACGGGTCGAAGGCGTTGACGCCGACGGGCTTGCCCGCGGTGCGTACGGCCTCGAACGTCTTGAGCACCGCGGCGGTGACGTCCGGGTGCGTCTGCTGTCCGAGCAGGCCCATCGAGGCCGCCAGGTCGGACGGCCCCACGAACACGCCGTCGACCCCGTCGACCTCCGCGATGGCGGCGGCGTTCTCGACGCCGGTCACGGACTCGACCTGCACGAACAGAGACACGTACCGGTCGGCGTCCTGCATGTAGCCCTCGACCCGGTTCCAGCGCGCGCCGCGGGCCAGCGCGCTCCCCACACCGCGCACGCCGCGCGGTGGGTAGCGCACGGCCCGCACGACGGCGCGGGCCTGCTCGGCCGTGTCGACCATGGGCACCAGCACGTTCTGGGCGCCCAGGTCGAGGATCTGCTTGAGCACCACGGCGTCGCCCGACGGCGCCCGCACGAGCGGGGTGACCGGGTGCGGCGCCACCGCCTGCAGCAGCGCCGTCATGGTCTCCAGGCCGATCGGTGAGTGCTCGCCGTCGATCAGCAGCCAGTCCAGGCCGGCGCCCGCGCAGATCTCCGCCACCAGCGGGCTGCCGGTACACACCCACATGCCGATCTGCGCTCGGTCGGACCCGGCGATGCGGTCACGGAACGTGGGCGGAAGGGTCAGACGAATCGGCACGAGACGGTCCCCAGCTCTCGGTAGTCGGCCAGCACGGTGTCGCCGGGCTCCACCCACATGGGCCGGGTGAAGGACCCGGCCAGGATGATCTCGCCGGGTTGCAGGGCGTCACCGTGCTGGGCGAGCTTGTTCGCGAGCCAGGCGACGCCGGTGGCCGGGTGGTTGAGGACGGCCGCGGCGACGCCCGACTCCTCGATGACCTCGTTGCGGTACAGCAGCGCCGAGACCCAGCGCAGGTCGGTCTCGCCGACCTTCACCGGGTTGCCGCCGTAGACCATGCCGCCCATCGCCGCGTTGTCGCTGATCGTGTCGACGATGGTGCGCCCGGCCATCTCGATGCGGGACGACAGGATCTCGAGGGCAGGCACCACGTACTCGGTCGCGCGCAGCACGTCGAACACGGTGGCGTCCGGCCCCTTGATGCCCTCGCGCAGCACGAAGGCCAGCTCCACCTCGATCCGGACGTTCGAGAACCGCGAGTGCTCGATGACCGACCCGTTGTCGAAGACCATGTCGGCGAAGATCGCGCCGTAGTCCGGTTCGGTGATGCCTGTCGCGGCCTGCATGACCTTCGACGTGAGCCCGATCTTGCGGCCCACCGGGCGGCGCCCGGCCTCGATGCCGCGCCGGCGCCACGTGTTCTGCACGGCGTAGGAGTCCTCGACCGTCATGCCGGGGTACCGCGCGGTCAGGAGCGGCACCGTGCTGCGCTCTGCCTCCGCGCGGGCCAGCTCGTCGGCGATCGCGGTGATCGTCGCGTCGTCAAGCATGAACGCTCCCCTCAGAGCTGGTGCCCCAGCTTGTACTCGCCCTGCTTCCATGACGGCAGCGCCTCGGCGTCGTCCCCGGCACGCGTGTAGGAGAACCCGTCCGCGCCGATGGTCACGGCCATCTCCGAGGTGTCCGTGCGGGCGACGACGGGCTGTGGGTTGCCGTCCAGGTCCAGGACGAGCGAGGCCTCCGTGTACCAGGACGGCACCACCGGGTTGCCCCACCAGTCGCGGCGCTGGTTGTCGTGCACGTCCCAGGTCACCACGGGGTTGTCGGGGTCGCCCGTGTAGTAGTCCTGCGTGTAGATCTCCACACGGTGGCCGTCCGGGTCGCGCAGGTACAGGTAGAACGCGTTGGACACGCCGTGCCGGCCCGGACCGCGCTCGATGCGGTCCGACAGGCGCAGCGCGCCGAGCTTGTCGCAGATCGCGATGATGTTGTGCTTCTCGTGCGTGGCGAACGCGACGTGGTGCATGCGCGGGCCGTCGCCGCCCGTCATCGCCGTGTCGTGCACGGTCGGCTTGCGGCGCATCCACGCGGCGTACGTCGTGCCTTCGTCGTCCTGGATGTCCTCGGTGACGCGGAAGCCGAGGTCCTCCATGAACTTCACGGCGCGCGGCACGTCCGGCGTGACCTGGTTGAAGTGGTCCAGGCGCACCAGGGCGCCGGGAGTGTGCAGGTCGTACCGCCACGCGAGACGCTCGACGTGGTCGACGTCGTAGAAGAACTCGTAGGGGAAGCCCAGCGGGTCGGTCACCCGCACCGAGTCGCCGACGCCCTTGGTGAAGCCCTCCTTGCGGCGCTCCACGCGGCAGCCGAGCTCGGTGTAGAACTCGACGGCCCGGTCGAGCTCCTCGGGGCTGCGCACCCGGTAGGAGAAGGCGGCGACGGCGGCCGCGGGCCCCTTGCGCAGCACGAGGTTGTGATGGATGAACTCCTCGAGGCTCCGCAGGTAGACGGCGTCCTCGTCCTCCTCGGTGACGACGAGGCCGAGCACGTCGACGTAGAAGTTCCGGGAGGCGGCCAGGTCGGTGACCACCAGCTCCATGTACGCACACCGCAGGATGTCCGGCGGTGGCGCCAGGGGCGTGGGGATCGGGTCGCTGGCGGTGATCGGCGCGTCGCTGGTCACGACAGGCCCGGTGGTGTTTGTCATCGTCAGGCTCCCTTGCCGAACGTCGGGTTGTGTACCTTGCCGAGCGTGATGTGCACGGCCTGCTGGTCGGTGTAGAAGTCGATCGAGCGGTAGCCGCCCTCGTGCCCGAGGCCGGAGGCCTTGACCCCGCCGAACGGCGTGCGCAGGTCGCGCACGTTGTTCGAGTTGAGCCAGACCATGCCCGCCTCGACGGCCTGCGCGAAGTTGTGCGCGCGCTTCAGGTCGTTGGTCCACACGTAGGCGGCCAGCCCGTACCTGACCCCGTTGGCCAGGGCGAGGGCCTCCTCCTCGGTGTCGAACGGCGTGATCGCCACGACCGGGCCGAAGATCTCCTCCTGGAAGATCCGGGCCGACGGCGGCACGTCCGCGAAGACGGTCGGAGCCACGTAGTTGCCGGTCTCGAAACCCTCCGGGCGCCCGCCCCCTGCCACGAGCCGGCCCTCGGTCCTGCCGATCTCGATGTAGGAGACGACCTTCTCGTAGTGCTCGGGGTGCACCAGCGCGCCGACCTCTGTCTTCGGGTCCTGCGGGTCGCCGACCACAACACGCTTCGCCTGCTCGGCGTACCGCTCGACGAACTCGTCGTAGACCGCGCGCTCGACGAGGATGCGGCTGCCGGCGGTGCAGCGCTCGCCGTTGAGAGAGAAGACGCCGAAGATCGTCGCGTCGATCGCGGCCTCCAGGTCGGCGTCGGCGAAGACGATGGCCGGGGACTTGCCGCCGAGCTCCATCGACAGTCCCTTGAGGTACGGAGCGGCGTTGGCGAAGATGAGCTGCCCGGTGCGGCTCTCGCCCGTGAACGAGATCAGCGGCACGTCCGGGTGCTTGACGAGCGCGTCCCCCGCTTCCTCACCGAGGCCGTTGACGAGGTTGAACACTCCGTCGGGCAGCCCGGCCTCCTCGAAGATGCCGGCCCAGAGCGATGCCGAGAGCGGGGTGAACTCCGCGGGCTTGAGCACGACGGTGTTGCCGGTCGCCAGCGCGGGGCCGAGCTTCCAGGACTCGAGCATGAACGGCGTGTTCCACGGCGTGATGAGGCCGGCGACGCCGATCGGCTTGCGGTTGACGTAGTTGATCTGGCGGCCGGGCACCTTGAAGGTGTCGTCCGACTGGGCCACGACCAGGTCGGCGAAGAACCGGAAGTTCTCCGCGGCCCGGCGCGCCTGGCCCAGCGCCTGGGTGATCGGCAGGCCGGAGTCGAAGCTCTCCAGCTCCGCGAGGCGCGCGTCGCGGGACTCGACGATGTCCGCGACCCGGTGCAGGATCCGCGAGCGCTCGCGCGGCAGCAGCCGCGGCCACGGGCCGTCCACGAACGCGTCGCGCGCCGCGGTGACGGCGAGGTCGACGTCGGCCGCCTTTCCTGCCGCCGCCCGCACGTAGACCTCGTTGGTCACCGGTTCGAGCACGTCGAACGTGCCACCGTCCGCCGAGTCGACGAACTTGCCGCCGATGTAGTGCTGGATGCGGTCGGGCAGGCCGGCGGGCACGTGCCTGGTCGTCTGGTCGGTCATCGTGTCTCCGTGTGTCGTGTCTGGTGGTGCGCTCCGTCGGCGCGGGCGTCCAGGAAGGCCTGCATGGTCGCCCAGCGGTGGTTGCGCGCAGCGATCTCGATCTCGAGCGGGTCGGCCTTGCGGGCGATCAGGTCGAGGATGTGGACGTGCTCGGCCACGGAGTCGCGGGCCCGCCCGGGCACGAAGGCGAACGTGGAGTCCCGCAGCCCGGAAAGCTGAGCCCATCCGCGGTGGACCATGTCGAGCAGCAGCTGGTTGGGGCACGACTCGAACAGCACCGAGTGGAACTGCCGGTTCAGTGCCGTGAACGCGTGCGGGTCGAAGTAGTCGAGCAGGGCGCGCAGCTGGTCGTTCACGTCCGAGGCCCGCTTGAGGTCCTCGGCGGAGATGCCGGGCGCAGAGAGGCCGGTCGCCGCTCCTTCGACGACGCCCAGGGCCTGCATGGCGTCGACGTACCCGTGCTCGTCGACCATCGCGACCCGCGCACCGACGTTGCGCTCGAAGGTGACCAGGCCCTCGGCCTCCAGCCGCCTGATCGCCTCGCGCACGGGCACGACGCTCATCGCGAGCTCGTCGGCGATGCTCTGCAGCACGAGGCGGTAGCCCGGGCTCAGCTCGCGGTGCGCGATGCGGTCGCGCAGGTACGTGTACGCGAGCTGGGACTTGCTGGACGCGGTTGCCTCGGCGCCGGCGACGGTCATCGTGCACTCCTCCACGCCTGGTAGCGCGCCCGCCACTCGGCGTTGGGCGGGAACAGCCCGTCGACCGGATGGCCGGCAGCGACCTGCTCGGCGACCCAGGCGTCCTCCTCCTCCTGGGCGAGGGTCGCGTCGGCGACCTCCTCGGCCAGGTGCGGCGGGATGACGACGACGCCGTCCGCGTCGCCCACGACGACGTCGCCAGGCAGCACGGTCGCGCCGCCACAGGCGACGGCCACGTCGGTGTCCCACGGCACGTGCCGGCGGCCGAGCACCGCGGGATGGGCGCCCTTCGAGAAGACGGCCAGCCCCGTGGCGGCCACGGCGTCGAAGTCGCGCACGCCGCCGTCGGTGACGACGCCTGCGGCCCCGCGCACTCGCGCGCGCAGCGCGAGGACGTCGCCGAGGGTGGCCGAGCCCGTCTCGCCGCGCGCCTCGATGACGATGACCTCGCCGGCGCCGACGGCGTCGAACGCACGCTTCTGTGCGTTGTAGCCGCCGCCGTGCGAGGCGAACAGGTCCTCGCGGTTCGGCACGAAGCGCAGCGTCCGTGCGCGGCCCACGATCGTCGCGCCCGGCACGTTCGGCCGCACGCCCTCGATGATCACGTTGTCCAGGCCGCGCCGGCGCAGCTGGGCGGAGAGCCCCGCGACGGGCGCGCGCCGCAGCTTGCCGGCGAGCTCGTCGGTGAGCACGAACGGCTCCGGCTCGGGCTCCAGGCCCGCGGCCTCGCGACTCCCCCACGCCTCGGCACGCTGCGTGTCGTCGATCTTCGGGCCCGCGCCGACGTCGCCGAACGGCACGTCGCCCTGCACCACGGTGGTCACCAGGCGGCCCGACGACGGCGCGCCGGGCGCCGTCGGGGCGTCCACCTCGACCTCGACGACGTCGCCCGGCACCACGACGCTCGACCCGGCCGGCGTACCCGTGAGGATGACGTCGCCCGTCTCGAGCGTGAGGTGCTGGGACAGGTCGGCCACGATCTGCGCGAACGAGAAGAGCAGCGCGTCGTCGTCGGTCGTGCCCTCCTGCACGAGCTCGCCGTTGACCCAGGTACGGACGCGAAGGCCCGCAGGGTCGATCGCGCGGGCGTCGAGGAGAGCGGGGCCGATCGGCGTGTAGCCGTCGCGGCCCTTGGAGCGCACGTTCGAGCCCTTGTCGGCCCAGCGCAGGTCGTAGACGCCGAGGTCGTTCGCGGCCGTCACGGAGGCGACGTGGTCCCACGCCTTCTCGACGGGGACGTGCCGGGCCGGCTCGCCGATGACCAGCGCGATCTCCCCCTCGAAGGCGAGCAGCTCCGTGCTGGCGGGCCGCTCGGCCACCCCGCCCGTGGCGGCGAGCGAGCTGGTCGGCTTGAGGAAGTACGACGGTGCCGCGGGTCGCCGTCCGCGCTGGTCGGCGCGCGAGACGTACGCAAGGTGGACGGCGACGATCTTCCCCGGCCGCACCGCGAGCGGCACAGCCACGGGCAGTGTTCGTGTCTGTACCCGAGGGGCCTGCGCTTCCGTACCCATGAGCTCCCTTGCCCGTCGTTCCGCTGGTTCCACGACCTCTGGCGTTTCGTATCACAGATCGTATATGGTCGGGGGTAACACGGCAAGGCCCCTCCGGCCTCGCCCACGACGACGGGCCTGCCGACGACGGCCGGCCCGGATGACAAGGGAGTCATGTTGCAGTTCCACCACCACGGATATGTGACCGGCGACCCGCACGTACGGCCGGCCGAGGGCTACGGTCTCGAGCGGCCTGCCGAGCCGCCGGACGAGGTCGACGTGCTCATCGTCGGCAGCGGCCCGGCGGGGATGATCGCCGCCGCGCAACTGGCGCAGTTCCCGGGCATCCGCACGCACCTCGTCGAGCGACGGGCCGGGCGCCTCGAGATGGGCCAGGCCGACGGCATCCAGGCGCGCAGCGTCGAGACGTTCCAGGCGTTCGGGTTCGCCGAGCGAATCACCGCCGAGGCCTACCGGATCACCGAGATGGCGTTCTGGAAGCCCGACCCCGAGGTTCCGGGGAACATCGTCCGCGCCGCCGTCCCGCCGGACGACCCCCACGGGATCAGCGAGTTCCCGCACCTGATCGTCAACCAGGCGCGCGTGCTCGACTACTTCGCCGACGTAGCGGCCACGGCGCCCGCACGGCTGACGCCGGACTACGGCCTGGAGGTCGTGGGGCTCACGGTGGCAGACCGGGGCGAGCACCCGGTCACCGTGACGCTGCGGCACACGGCCGGGCCGCACCAGGGCGCCGAGCGCACGGTGCGCGCCCGCTACGTCATCGGGGCCGACGGGGCGCACAGCGCCGTACGGCACGCGATCGGCCGCAAGCCCGTGGGCGACAAGGCCAACCACGCCTGGGGCGTGATGGACGTGCTCGCCGTGACCGACTTCCCCGACGTGCGCACCAAGTGCGCCATCCAGTCGCACGACGGCGGGTCCATCCTGCTCATCCCGCGCGAGGGCGGATTCCTGGTGCGCTGGTACGTCGACCTCGGCGAGGTGCCGCCGGGCGACGGCGCCCGCGTCCGCGCGACGTCGCTGGACGAGATCATCGCCAAGGCCAACGAGATCATCCACCCCTACACGCTGGACGTGAAGGACGTGCCCTGGCACAGCGTGTACGAGGTCGGCCACCGGGTCACCGACGGGTTCGACGACGTTCCCGACGAGCTCACCGGCGTCCGCACGCCCCGGGTGTTCCTCACCGGCGACGCCTGCCACACCCACAGCGCCAAGGCCGGGCAGGGCATGAACGTGTCGATGCAGGACGGCTGGAACATCGCCTGGAAGCTGGCCCACGTGCTGACCGGACGGGCACCAGAAGCCCTGCTGGCCACCTACTCGGCGGAGCGGCAGGTCGTCGCGCAGGAGCTCATCGACTTCGACCGGGAGTGGTCGCGCCTCATGGCCACGCCTCCCGAGGACCTGCCCGACCCGACCTACCTGGAGGACTTCTACGTCAGGACGATCGAGTTCCCGTGCGGGTTCATGACCCAGTACCAGCCGTCGATGATCGTGTCCGGCGGCGCCCACCAGGAGCTCGCCACGGGCTTCCCGGTCGGCAAGCGGTTCAAGTCGGCTCCGGTCGAGCGCGTGGCCGACGGCAACCCCGCACACCTGGGGCACCACGCCCGCGCCGACGGACGGTGGCGTGTCTACGCGTTCGCCGACGCCGCCGCGCCGGGCGAGCCCTCGGCGCTGCGGGACTGGGCCGAGTGGCTGGGCACCGCACCCGGCTCTCCCCTGCTGCGGCACACGCCGGCGGGGACCGACCCGGACTCGGTGCTCGACGTCAAGGTCGTCTACCAGCAGGACCACTTCGGCGTCGAGCTCGCCGACGTGCCCGATGTCTTCAAGCCCCGGGTCGGCCCGTTCGGACTGGTCGACTACGAGAAGGTCTACGCCACCGACCCGGCACAGGACATCTTCGGGCTGCGTGGCATCGACCGCGCCGGCGCAGTGGTCGTCGTCCGGCCCGACCAGTACGTGGCCGCCGTGCTGCCGCTGAGCGCGACGGATGAGCTCGCGGCATTCTTCGCCGGTGCGCTGCTCCGGCAGGACACCACGCGCATCAAGGAGAACGCATGACCGCCACCCGCGAGCACGACCTGCTCACCGCCGTCCCCGACGGGCTCCTCATCGGCGGCCGCTGGCGTCCTGCCTCTGCGGGGGCCACGCTCACGGTCGAGGACCCGGCGACCGGCAAGACCATCAAGACCGTCGCCGACGCGGGCCCCGACGACGGCATGGCGGCGCTCGACGCTGCCGTCGCCGCCGCAGCGGAGTGGGCGGCGACGCCTGCCCGGGTCCGCGGTGAGATCCTCCGCCGCGCGTTCGACCTCCTGCAGGAGCGCCGAGAGGACTTCGCCCTCCTGATGACCCTCGAGATGGGCAAGCCGCTCGCGGAGGCGCGCGGCGAGGTGACGTACGGCGGCGAGTTCCTGCGCTGGTTCTCCGAGGAGGCCGTGCGGGTCACCGGCCGTTACGGGCCGAACCCCGAGGGAACCGGGCGCATGATCGTCACCCAGCACCCCGTCGGGCCCTGCTTCCTCATCACCCCGTGGAACTTCCCCCTCGCCATGGCCACGCGCAAGATCGCACCGGCGCTGGCGGCGGGCTGCACCGTCGTCGTCAAGCCTGCGGCCCTGACGCCGCTGACGACCCTGTATCTCGCGAACCTGCTGCAGGACGCCGGCCTGCCCGACGGCGTGGTCAACGTGATCACGACCTCCAGCTCGTCCGCCGTCTCCGGCCCGATCATCGCCGACCCCCGGCTGCGGAAGCTGTCGTTCACCGGGTCGACGCCGGTCGGCCGGCGGCTGCTGGAACAGGCCGCAGCCGGCGTGCTGCGCACCTCGATGGAGCTGGGCGGCAACGCCCCCTTCGTGGTCTTCGAGGACGCCGACCTGGACAAGGCCGTGGAGGGAGCCCTCGCGGCGAAGTTCCGCAACATCGGGCAGGCGTGCACGGCCGCGAACCGCTTCCTCGTGCACCGCACGGTCGCCGTCGAGTTCGCCCGCCGCGTCACCGCGGCGGTCGACGGCTTCGTCATCGGGCGCGGCACCGACCCGGACGTGACCATCGGCCCTCTGGTGGACGACAAGGCAGTTGCGAAGGCCGAGGCGCTCGTCAAGGACGCGGTCGCCCGAGGAGCCGAGCTGGCCTCGGGCGGCTCGCGGGTCGAGGGGGCAGGGAGCTTCTTCGAGCCGACCGTCCTGACCGGCGTCGCGCCCGGCAGCGACATCCTGCGGGAGGAGATCTTCGGTCCGGTGCTCGCGATCGCCCCGTTCGACACCGAGGACGAGGCGGTCGCCCTGGCCAACGACACCGAGTACGGGCTCGTCTCGTACGTCTACACGGAGAGCCTCTCGCGGGGCCAGCGCATGATCGAGCGGCTGGAGACCGGGATGATGGGCCTCAACGTCGGCGTCGTCTCCAACGCTGCAGCGCCCTTCGGCGGCTGGAAGATGTCCGGCCTCGGCCGGGAGGGCGGCGCCGAGGGGATCCACGAGTACCTCCAGACCAAGTACACGCTGACCCCAGCCTGACGGCGGCCGGCAGGCGCGCGGCCCGGCCTGCGGCTACACTCCCGATCGTCGAGGCGGACAATGCGCCGCCTGCGCTCGAAAAAGGGGCGCGCCGCAGGCCCAGAGCCTGGCCCGCAGGGGACACATACGGACTGCACCACTCATCCGTCCCTGTTTCCCTGGAGGCCCCGTGCCCACCGTGTCCGCACATGTCGCCCGTACGCTCGCCCAGCACATCGATCACGTCTTCGGCGTGATGGGCAACGGCAACGCCTGGTTCCTGGACGCCCTCGAGCGCTCGACGAGGGCGCGGTTCACCGCCGTCCGGCACGAGGCGGGCGGCGTGGTCGCCGCCGACGCCCACTTCCGCGCGTCGGGCCGCATCGCCGCCGCCACCGCCACCTACGGTGCGGGCTTCACCAACGCGCTCACGGCGCTCGCCGAGGCCGCGCAGGCCCGGGTGCCGCTGGTACTGCTGGCGGGTGACGAGCCGACGTCGGGCCCGCGCCCGTGGGACGTGGACCAGATCGCGCTCGCGGCCGCCGTCGGCGCCCGCACCTACACGGTGGGCCGCGCGGACGCTGCGGCCACCACCGTCATCGCGATCGAGCACGCCCTGACCTACCGGGTGCCCGTGGTGCTGGCGATCCCCTACGACGTCGCCGCCCTCGAGGCCGGCCCGGTCCCCGATGCCCCGGAGCTCACGCTTCCCGGGCCGATGGCCCCGGCGGGTCCGTTCGACGCGGCCGCCATCACCGACCTCGCCCGGCACCTCGCCGACGCCGAGCGGCCGCTGCTGCTCGCGGGTCGCGGCGCCTGGCTCGCCGGCGCGGGCGAGGCGCTCGGCGATCTCGCGGACGCGACGGGAGCGCTGACCACGACGACGGCGCTGGGCCGCGGCGTCTTCCGCGACGGCCGGTACGACCTCGGCGTCGCGGGCGGCTTCGGCGCCGAGGGGGCGATGGCGCTGGTGCGCGCGGCGGACGTCGCCGTCGTGCTGGGCGCGTCGCTCAACCAGTTCACGATGCGCTTCGGCGAGCTGTTCGCGCCGGGAACGCGAGTCGTCCAGGTGGACATCGCGCCCGCCGCGACGCACCGGCACGTCGGTGGCTTCGTCCGGGGCGACGCCGCGCTCGTCGCCCGCGCCCTCGTGGAGGAGCTGCGCACGCTGAGGGCGAAGCCGTCCGGGTGGCGCGAGACCGTGGACGTCGCCGCGGCCCGCAGCTACGAGACCGGCCCGGCGGACGGGATCGCGCCCGACGGACGCCTCGACCCGCGCACCGTCGCGCACCGCCTCGCCGGCCTGCTGCCTGCCGACCGGGTCGTCGTCTCCGACGGCGGGCACTTCATCGGCTGGGCCAACATGTACTGGCCCGTCGCCTCCCCCAACCGGATGATCATGGTCGGCACCGCCTTCCAGTCCATCGGGCTCGGCTTCCCCAGCGTCGCCGGCGCCGCCGCGGCACGCCCGGACGACGTCGTCGTGCTCACCACCGGCGACGGCGGCGGGCTCATGGCCCTCGCCGACCTCGAGACCGCGATACGCACCGCCGGCGGGCGCGGCATCGCCGTGGTGTGGAACGACGCCGCCTACGGCGCCGAGGTGCACGTGTACGGGCGGCTGGGCATCACCGAGGAGCTGATGCGCATCCCCGAGACGGACTTCGGCGCCCTCGCCGCCGCCGTCGGCGCGGAAGGCGTCGTCGTGCGCTCGCTCGCCGACCTGGACCGCGTCGCCTCGTGGGCGGCCGAGCCCGTCACCGGCCGCCACTTCCTGCTGGTCGACTGCCGGGTCTCGGCGTCCGTCGTCGCCCCCTACCAGGAGGAGATCCTGCGGGAGAACGGCGTCCGCTAGAGCGTGTCCTCCCCCTTCATCGAGGAGCGGGTCGGCCGCCTCACGGCAACCGCCCCCTGCCCGGCTTCCTCGCGTCCCTCGGCCCTGCCGGCCTCGTGGGCTTCCCGGAGCCACTGGGCGACGACGCCGACGTCCTCGTGGCGGCTGGTGAGCCGTTCCACCATGCCCTCGTCCTCGCCGGTCCGCGTGACGCCGGCGTCACTGAGCGCGTACACCAGGTGACGGCGGCTGAGCTGCTCCAGGTCGTCCGTGCGCACCCGCACCAGGTCCTCGAGGTGGCCCGTGAGCCGGATGTTGTCGGCCAGTGTCAGCATGTGCCGGACGACCAGCAGCACCACGACCGCGACCAGCAGAACGGCCAGCACTCCGTCGGTCAGCCGGGACGGGTCGCTCACGGCGACCACCAGGACCGCGCCCACCGGAAGGTAGGGAAGGAGCTCGCGCACCAGGGCTCGAGGATCCGCCCGACCCTCGGTGACGTTCTCCCAGACCGGAATCGACGCCGCCAGCGCGAGCAGCATGTAGCCGTAGGTCCAGCCGAGGTCCCATCCGCTGCCCGCCGCCTCCCGCCCCTGCAGGGCGAGGTAGCTGATCCCGGTGTCCGCGCAGGCGATGGCGGCGAAGCCGGTGGCCACCAGCAACATCGGCGCACGCTCCCGGCCGGTCGCCCGGACCGCCACGCCCGTCGCGACCGAGATGATCAGGATGTCTGTCAGCGGGTAGTACAGGTAGACGGCGAGATAGATCCACGAGGCCTCGCCCAGCTGCTCGACCAATGGACCCACGACCAGGATCCAGCTGATGAACAAGAGCGCCGCGCCGACGATGAGCCCGTCCGCGATCGCCCGTGCCCGACCTGCCCCCGAAAGGCTCCGGCTGGGCAGTGTCAGCATCGCCCCGACCGCAAAGGGCACGACGGCGACGAAGAAGATGTCCGCCGGGCCGGGATAGGTCTGGGTCTCCGGTGCGATGACCTGGTAGTAGAACCAGACGATGTTCCCGACCGCGTAGCACGACGCCGCGCCACCGAGCAGCCACCAGGGCAGACGACGGCCGCGGGGACGACGTCTCGCCGCCCGGAAGCACGCGATCGCAGCCAGCGTCGAGAACACCACGAAAGACGCATCGGAGACCGCGCGTGTTGTGTCCTGCCCACCGTAACCGCCCAGCCCAAAGGCAGCCAGTGCGGCGCCGAGAACCGTAAAGGCGATCGCCGTTCTCCGGAACGGCAGCCAATCCGCGCTCGCTTGAGTCATGAAATGACGAGCCCCCCATCGAACGTCAATTCAGCGCTGCCAACAAATGATCGGCGGCTCATTTCATCGTGCCACAGGAACGTGCGATCTCGCCTGGGAGACGAGGACATCGCCCCGTGGCCGGACATGCACGGAATGCACGGTGTCGTGCGCTCACGGTCAATACGGCGGGTCCCGGCGCTGCCGACAATCGTCGCGAACGCGCGTCACGTCAAGGAGGCCTGATGTACACCTACGACACACTCCTGGCCAAGGTCACCGCCACCGGCGGCACCTTCCGGGAGGTCACCGACCCCGCCACCGGGGTCCTGATCGGCCTCGCCCGGGTCGGCACCCTCGCCGATCTCGACAGCGCGGTCGCCCGCGCCGTCGACGCCCGGCACGGATGGGCAGCGCTGCCGGACGGCGACCGCCGTCAGACCCTCCTGGAGCTCGCCGACGCCGTCGACGCATCCGCCGAGGCCCTGGCGCTGATCCTGTCCCGGGAGCAGGGCAAGCCCCTCAACGGGCCGAATGCGCGGTTCGAGGTCGGTGCGTGCGCGAGCTGGCTGCGCGCTACCGCCGCCCTGGAGCTGCCGACCGAGACCGTCCTGGACGACGAGTCCGGGCACGCCGAGCTCTCCTACCGGCCGGTAGGCACAGTCGGCGTCATCACGCCGTGGAACTGGCCGATGATGATCGCGATCTGGCAGATCGCCCCGTCGCTGCGCATGGGGAACACCGTCGTCGCCAAGCCGTCGGAGCACACGACCCTCTCGGGCCTGGCCCTGGCGGCGGTGATCAACGACGTCCTGCCCGCGGGCGTGCTCGAGGTCGTCACGGGTGCGGGCGACGTCGGCGACGCACTGGTGCGCCGACCGGAGATCGGCAAGGTCATGTTCACGGGCTCCACCGCGACCGGCTCGAAGGTCATCGCGGCCTCGGCGGGCAACATCACCCGCCTCACGCTCGAGCTCGGCGGCAACGACGCGGGCGTCGTCCTGCACGACGTCGACCCCACCGCGATCGCCGAGGACCTGTTCTGGGGCGCGTTCATCAACACCGGCCAGACCTGTGCCGCGCTCAAGCGGCTGTACGTGCACGACGACGTCTACGACGCCGTCGTCCAGGCCCTCGCCGAGTTCGCCGCCAAGATGCCGATGGGCGTGGGCACCGACGAGGCCAACGTGCTCGGCCCGCTGCAGAACAAGATGCAGTTCGACGTGGTCGACACGCTCGTCGAGGACGCCAAGGCGCGCGGCGCCCGCATCGTGCTCGGTGGCGACCCCGACCGCGACCGCCCCGGATACTTCTACCCCACCACCCTCGTCGCCGACATCGACGACGAGGCCGCGCTGGTCCAGAAGGAGCAGTTCGGGCCCGCCCTGCCGATCGTCCGGTTCAGCGACATCGAGGAGGTGATCGCGGCGGCCAACGGCGTCGAGGACGGTCTGGGCGCCTCGGTGTGGTCGGCCGACCGGGATGCAGCCGTCGCGGTCGCCGGCCGCCTGCAGGCGGGGACCGTCTGGATCAACAGCCACGGCGGTGTGCACCCGTTCGTTCCGTTCGGCGGGGCCAAGCGCTCCGGCTACGGCCTCGAGTTCGGCACCGAGGGCCTCAAGTCCGTCGCCGTCCCGCAGGTGATCAGCGGCTGAGCGCCGCCGCTGCTACACCATCGCGTCCCGCACCGGCACCGAGTCGACGATCTGCTCGAAGGTGGTGACCTGCCCGTCCCGCAGGTGCCACACGTGCGCGACCCGTGCCGTGAAGGACTTCCCCGTCGCTCGACAGGTCCCGGTGTAGGTGCCGATCCCGACCTGCACCGGGCCCGCGTCGAGCAGCCTCTCCAGGGTGAACCGGTACCCGTCGAAGTCGCGGCCGATCGCCTCGAAGACGTTCCTCCGCACCTCTTCGGGCCCGGTGCAGGTGCCCGCGCGGGGGAAGCCCGCTGCCTCGGTCCAGCGGGTGGACTCGGACAGCGGTGGGAGCATCGCGTCGAGGTCGCCTGCCGCGGACGCGGCGTAGTGAGCGGTGACGATGTCGTGGTTGGTCCTCATGAGGGCCTCCTTCGGTACGGGTCGGTCAGACGGGCTGCACGTCGGGGTAGCGAACGGCGCCGAGCGGGTAGATGTGCCCGCCGGCCCGCCGGTGGTCAGCCCTCCCCTCGGCGTTGATGCCGACGAAGACGTCGGTGGTCCGCAGCTCGTACCCGAGGTCGTGCAGCCAGACGCTTGCCACGGGGATGACGAACTCGCGGAAGCAGAACAGGTACAGGCCGTCGGCGAACTTCCACAGCGTCGACAGGTCGACGTCGCCGTGGCCGCGCTGCTCGCCCTGGAGACACACGGTGCCGGCGGGACGAGGACGGCCTTGATGAGGCCCTCGGCGCGCTCGCGCACCGCCGCGAGCGCCCGCTCCACGTCCGCGTGCGGGTACACGTGAGTGACGAGCGACGCGAACGGGAAGCGGCCCTGCGCGAGCAGGTCGAGCGCGCGCTCGTAACCGCCTGCGGCAAGGAACGACGGCAGGACGTCGATCTCCCGCGTGAGGAGGTACTCGTCGGACGGGATCGACACGACGGGGCCCGAGCCGCACGCGCCGGCGAGGACCACACGTCCGCCACGGCGGACGATCCTGATCGCGTCGAGCTGCGCGTCGACCGAGCCGGCCGACTCGATCACGACGTCGGGGCCGCCGGGAAGGCGCTCGCGGATCGCCGCGACGAGCCGTTCGCCACGCTCGGCGACGGTGTCGGTGGCACCGAAGGCGCGCGCGAGGGTGCGACGCTCGGTGCGTCCGGCGACGACGACGACCTCGCTCGCCCCTGCGGCCGAGGCGGCGGCCGCGGCGAGGAGGCCGATGGGACCGGGGCCGATGACGACGACCTTGTCGCCGAGGCCCACGCGGCCGCGCTCGACGGCGCGGACCGAGACGGCGAGCGGCTCGACGAGCACGGCGGTCTCCAGGTCGAGCCCGTCGGGGACGCGGTGGACCACACCCTCGCGGGGCACGACGAGGTGGGTGGCGTACCCGCCGGAGAACGGGCGGGTCGTGCGGGGGATGTTCACGCCCGTCTGGCGGCCGGGGCCAGGATGGCGCACGGGGTCGTCGAGCTCGCAGAGGTTGTGGCGGCCCTCGCGGCACCGGTCGCAGCGGTGGCAGGGCACGAGCATCTCGACGGCGACGGGGTCGCCGACCTCGAGCCCCCGGTCGTCCCCATCTCCGTCCACGGGGCCGACGGCGACGACGACGCCCACGAACTCGTGCCCGGGGACGAGCGGGAACGGGTCGCGTGGGCGCGCAACCGTTGTGCGCTCGCGCAGGGGTGCGGCAGAGCCGCGTGACCGCGCTAGGCGACCCGGGCGCGGAACTCCGACGGCGTCTCGCCGTAGGCCGCCTTGAAGGTGCGGGAGAAGTGCGGGGCGTCCGCGAACGACCAGCGCGACGCGATCGCCGTCACGGTCGCCGCCGCGAGCGCCGGGTCGGCGAGGTCGGTGCGGCAGCGCTCGAGGCGCCGCGTGCGGATGTAGGAGGAGACCGAGATCCCCGCGTGCTGGAAGAGCGCGTGCAGATGGCGGACAGAGATGTAGTGCGCCTCGGCGATCGCGGTGGGCGAGAGCGCCGGGTCGGCCAGGTGCTCCTCGATGTGGGCGTAGATCGCGTCGAGCAGCTGATCGGCGGGCACTGCCCGGTCCTCGCCGAGCTGGTCGCGCAGCAGGATGGTGACGAGGTCGACGGCGTTGCGGGCGAGCCGCCATCCGGTCGACGCGTTCACGAGGTGCAGGCGGCCGGCAAGCTGCTCCAGCACCGAGCTGACCATCTCGCCGAGCGAGTCGTCGCTGCCGAGCGCCGTCGCGGTGAGGCGGGCGACGCGGTCGTCGGACAGGTCGACGAGCCGCTTGGGGAACATCGCCACGATGGTGCGCATCCGGTCGTCGAACACGAGGGTGTACGGCCGGGTCGTGTCGTAGACGGCGACGTCGCCGGGCCGCAGGACGACGTCGTGACCGTCCTGGCAGATGTAGCCGGTGCCCTCGAGCATGAGGCTCACCTTGTACGCGGGCTCGTTCGTGCACTCACCGATGAGGTTGCGCGTGCGTTCCACCACGTGCGGCACGGACGCGATCTCCACTAGGTTGAAGTCCCGCAGGGACGCCGCGCGGACCGAGGCACCGAAGTCGTGCGCGCGCTGGCTCGACACCCTGAGCGGCACGAACGACTTGTCGACGATGCCCCGGAAGTCTGAGAGCGACCCGATCCGCTGGAGCACGGAAACCGTGCCGAGCGAGGGTGCGTACGTGGAAGACATCCTCACCTCCGTCGGGCTCGTTCACGCCGATGTGGAGCCCAGGTCACCGGCGATCGTAGCCCCAAAACCTCCGGCACCGGTACTGACTCCTGGCGGCTCGACGCCGCCGTGCACGGAACGACAACCGCTCTTCGCGCCGGTTCAATCCGCGGCCCTCCCGCGTCCGCTTGCCTTGCACCTGGCAGGACGTGCATCCATGCCTGCCCCCCAGTACGAAGGAGTGCTGCAATGAATCGCATCCTCAGGGCGACGGCCGCCCTCGGCGTCGGAGCGCTGGTCGTCGCGCTCTCCGCCTGCGTCGCGGAGACCGACACCGGAACCATCCAGGGGGCGCCCTCCGCCGACGCGGACGACCTCAGATGCGGCCTCGGCACCGGCGAGGAGGCGACCGGCGAGCCCATCAAGGTGGCCGCGGTCGCGACCGCGTCGGGCGGCGTCGACTTCTCGTCGTCGCCCAGCTCCGCGAAGGCCTACTTCGACTGCGTCAACGACAACGGCGGCATCAACGGCCGGCCGGTCCGGTACGAGTTCGGCGACGACGCCCTCGACCCGACGAAGACCGCGCAGCTCGCCGCCGGTTACGCCTCCGACACGTCGGTCGTCGCGATGGTCGGCGACGCGACCTTCGTCGGCTGCGACGTCGCCAACGTCGAGTACGAGAAGGCGGGCCTGTACTCCATCACCGGCGTCGGCGTGCCGCAGGCCTGCTTCGAGTCCTCGAACATCGCGCCGGTCAACGCCGGCCCACGCACCTCGGCGCTGGCCACGCTGCAGTACTTCGAGCGGCAGGGCCAGGCCGACCCGTTCTTCGCGATCGGCCTCAACACCCGCGGCAACGGTGACTGGGTGGCCGACGGTATCGAGAAGTACACCCAGCAGGCGGGCATCGACCTGGTCGGCGACGTCCTGTCCGACCCGGCGGAGAGCAACTTCCTGCCGCTGGTCAGCCAGGTGAAGCAGGCCGCCCCGGCGAGCCTCGTCGTCGTCGACCCGGCGCCCATCACGGCGTCGATCCTTGCCACCGCCGAGCAGCAGGACGCCAAGGGCGACATCCAGTGGGCCTGCACCGCCTCCTGCTACGACGCCCAGTTCGGCGAGCAGATCGGCTACTACTGGGAGGGTTTCGTCGCCAACTCCGAGCTCGCGCTCGTGACCGCCGAGGGCGAGGACGCCAACCAGTGGCGGGCCGTCATGGACGAGTACGCGGACGCCGACGCCCCGCGCGACACGTTCAGCCAGGCCGGTTTCCTCGCCGCGAAGATCTTCGTGGACGCGCTGCTGCCGCTCGACACCGAGAACCTGGACCGCGAGACGGTGTCCGAGGCCGTTCTCGGGGTGAGGGGCTATGAGTCCGACCTGCTCTGCGCCCCCTGGTACTACGGCGAGGCCGACGAGCACCACGCCAACCACGCGACGCGCATGGCGATCATCGAGAGCGGCACCTACGTCGAGCTCGAGGGCTGCCAGGACGTCGCGGACCCCGACATGGCCGAGATCCTGGAGCGTGAGCAGTCCGAGGGACTGCTCACCGAGTAGGGCGGCCGCACCGTGAACCTGCTCCCCTTCGTCGTCGCCGGCCTCGTCATCGGTTCGGTCTACGCCCTGTCCGGGGTCGGGGTGCTCGTCCTGTACCGCACGACGGGCGTCCTGAACTTCGCCCACGGCGCCGTCGGCGGCATGGCCGCACTGCTGGTGTGGCAGACGGTCGAGCTGCGGATGCAGCCCCCGGTCGCGATCGCCCTGGGCATCGCGGCCGGGGCCGCGATCGCCTTCCTCTTCGGGCTGGTCGCCGGGCCGTCCCTGGCCCGGGTCGACCAGCTCCGGAAGGCGATCGCGACGCTCGGGCTCGCCCTCGCCCTGCTCGGCGTGATGCTGTTCGTCTGGAACGACAAGGCGCGGACGATGAGGCTCGAGACGAGCCGCATCTCCTTCGACGTCGCCGGGGCGCGGGTCAACGTCACCCAGCTCGTCTGCCTCGCCCTCGCGCTGCTCGTCGTCGTCGGCACGCTCCTCGCGCTGCGCCACACGTCGATGGGGACGTCGATGCGGGCGCTCGCGAGCGACCGTGAGCTCGCCGCCGTCGTCGGCACCAACGTGCGGCTCGTCGAGAACACGGCCTGGGCGGTCTCCGGCGCGGTCGCCGGCATCTCCGGCATCCTCCTGGCCGACCAGACGCGGCTGGAACCCGCGTTCCTCACATTCCTCATCATCCCGGAGCTCGCTGCCGTGGTCATCGGTCGTTTCGTCTCGCTCTGGCTCACCCTCGTCGGCGGCCTCGCCGTCGGCGTCGGGCAGTCGCTCGTCTCCGCCTGGCCCACGGTCAGCGCCTTCAGCACAGCGGTGCCGTTCGTCGTCGCGACGATCGTCATCCTCGTCGCGACCCGGCGTCGGGTCGTCACGGTCGGGGTGGTGCGCGCATGAAGCAGGACTTCTTCTCCCGGACCGATGTGCGGGGCGCACTCGTCGGGCTCGCCGTCGGACTCGTGCTCGCGCTCGGACTGCCGTTCCTGCCCGGCGTCGGCGCGGGGCTGGCGCTCCGCACCCTCACGGTGTGCGCGATCTACGCCCTGGCCGCCGCCGGCGTCGGCGTGCTGTACGGCCGGCTGGGCCTCGTGTCGATCATGCAGATCGGCCTGGTCGCCGTCGGCGGCTGGGCCACCCTGCGGATCTACCACGCCACCCACCTGCCGTTCGAGGTGGTCATGGTCCTCGCGGCTCTGGTCACGGCCGTCGTCGGCGTGCTGGTGGGCCTGCCTGCCCTGCGCCTGTCGGGCCTCAGCCTCGCGATCGTCACGCTCATGGTCGCCGGCGCGCTCGAGGTGCTCGTCACGTACGCCGGCTTCCCCAACGGCGGCAACGGGTTCCTCGGCCGCGTGTCGGGCGGCACGCTCGCGGTGATCATGCCGCGGCCGGGCCTCGGACAGTCCGACGACGAGTTCTTCCGTTACGTCGGGGTGGTCGTCGTCGTCGTCCTGGCGCTGCTGCGGTGGTTGCTCATGGTGCGGCCGGGTCGTACCTGGGCCGCGATCCGGCAGGGTGAGGCCGGCGCGGTCTCCCTCGGCGTCAACACCGTCGCCCACCGCCTGCTCGCACTGGCCGTGACGAGCGCGGTCACCGGGGTCGCGGGCGCGCTGCTCGCGGCCGGCTCCGGGATTCTCGACCCCGCGTCGTTCAAGGCGCAGCAGTCGGTCCTGCTCTTCGCGACGGTGCTCATCGGCGGGGCCTTCTCGCTGTTGGGCGCCGTCATCGGTGGCCTGTTCTTCTACGGCATGCCTCAGCTGCTCAGCACGGTCGGCCTCGACGGCAACCTCGTGTTCGTCGTCCTCGGCCTCGGGCTGGTCCAGGCGGTCACGACCGCCCAGGCGGGCATCGCCGGCCAGCTCGCCGAGCTGTGGCGGCGGCTGCGGCCGCGGCTGTGGCCGCGGCCCCGGCGGGAGGTGACGGTATGAGCCGGCTCACCCTGTCCGGGATCACCGTCCGGTACGGCGGCGTGAAGCCGCTCGACGACGTCTCGCTGGCGTTCGAGTCAGGTGTCTGCGGGGTCATCGGCCCCAACGGCGCCGGCAAGACGACGACGTTCAACGTGCTGTCCGGCTTCGCGCTCCCGGTGGCCGGGTCGGTCGACCTCGACGGCGACGACCTGCTGGCGGTCCCGGCGCACCGCCGCGCGCGCTGGGGCCTGCGCCGCTCGTTCCAGCAGGAACAGGTCGTCCGCACCCTCACGGCGCGCGAGAACGTGCTGCTCGCCGCCGAGCACAGCGGCTCCCCCGCCGCCGACGCCGACCGCGCGCTCGACTACGTACGGCTCGCGCGGCCGCACCGGCTGGGCGCGGAGCTGACGATGTTCGAGCGGCGGCTGGTCGACATCGCCTCCTGCGTCGTCGGGACGCCGCGCCTCGTGCTGCTGGACGAGCCCGCGGCCGGTCTCGACCCGGCGGAGTCCGAGCGGCTGCTCGGGCTGATCACGCGCATCCCCGAGGAGGTGGGCGCACTGGTGCTGCTCGTGGACCACGACATGGACCTGGTGCGCGCGGCGTGCGGCACCGTGGCGGTGCTCGACTTCGGCCGCCGGATCGCGGCAGGCCCGACGCTCCAGGTGCTGAGCTCCCCCGAGGTGCGCAAGGCGTACCTCGGCATCGACGAGGAGGTGACGACGTGACCGCCCTGGAGATCAGCGACCTGCGCATCCGCCGCGGCGGGATCGAGGTCGTGCACGGCATCGACCTGACGGTCAACGCGGGCGAGGTCACGGCGCTGCTCGGCGCGAACGGAGCGGGGAAGTCATCGACGGTGCTGGCCGTCGCCGGGATCCTGCGTGACACCAGCGGCTCGATCACGACCGACGGCACGACCATCCGTGGCCTCGCGCCGAACCGGGTGCGCCGCGCCGGCGTCGCGACGATGCAGGAGGGACACCGCGTGTTCGGCGACATCTCGGTCGCCGACAACCTCACCATCGCCTCCCTGCTGCTGCCGCGCCACGAACGCGCCGAGGCGGTCGACTCGATGCTCGACCTCTTCCCCGAGATCCACGGCTTCGCCGACCGGCCTGCGGGCTCGCTCTCCGGCGGTCAGCAGCAGATGCTCGCCCTCGCCACCGCGCTCGCCGCCCGGCCGAAGGTCCTGGTGATCGACGAGATGTCGCTCGGGCTGGCACCGCTGGTCGTCGCGCGCCTGGTGCCCGCGCTGCGGGCCGTCGCCGAACGAGGCGTCGGGGTGCTGCTCATCGAGCAGTTCACCAGTGTCGCCCTCGAGCTGGCGACCAGCGTCACGGTGCTCGCCCAGGGCCTCGTCACGCTGCGTGCGCCGGCGAAGGAGCTGCTGGACCATCCGGAGAAGCTCACCGCGGCGTACCGCCTCACCGAGCACTGAACGAGCAATGACCACGGCGGCGCACCCGTCGCCCGGAAGGAGAAGGAGACAGCCATGGCTGATTACGACGTCGTAGTCGTCGGGGCAGGGACCGCGGGGAGCGTCGTCGCCCGGCGCCTGGCCGACGCCGGCCGCAGGGTCGCGATCCTCGAGGCGGGCGGGTCCAACCGCGACGACATGATCCAGGACGTGGGCCGGCTCAACCAGCTATGGCACAGCGAGCGTGACTGGGGCTACCACACGGTGCCCCAGCCGCACGCCGCCGGTCGCCGGATCCACCTGCCGCGCGGGCGCGTGCTCGGGGGTTCCCACTCCCTCAACGCCGCGATCTGGGTGCGCTGCGCCCCTGAGGACTTCGACGGCTGGGCGGCCGACGGCTGCCCCGGCTGGTCATGGGCGGACGTCGAGCCGGTGTACCGGCGGATCGAGCAGTGGCACGGTGCCGCCGACGCACGCCGCGGCACCGACGGGCTGCTGCCGGTCGCGCCCAACGAGCCGCTCCACCCGGTGCAGCAGGCGATCATCGACGCGGCCGTGCAGGCGGGCCTCCCCCTCAACCGGGACTACAACGTGGACGAGCTCGGAGGCGTCTCGGTCCAGCAGGTGACCGTCGCCGACGGCGACCGCGTCACGACGTGGGACGCCTACGCGCAGCCCGCCGTCGACGAGGGCCGCCTCACCGTGCTCACCGGTGTCGTGGTGCACCGGGTCCGGATCGAGGGCGGCCGGGCGACGGGGGTCGAGCTGGCAGACGGCCGCGTGATCACCGCCGATCAGGTCGTGCTCTCGGCGGGTGCCGAGGGCAGCGCCGAGACGCTGCTGCGCAGCGGGGTGGGCCCGGCGCAGCACCTCACCGCCCTCGGCATCGACGTCGTCGCGGATCTGCCGGTCGGCGAGAACCTGCACGACCACTACCTCGTCCCCGTGATCTTCGCGACCGACCGCGAGGTGGATCCTCCGACCCCGCACCGCAGCGTGACGCAGACGCACTGGTTCTGGCGCTCCGATCCGTCGCTGCCCGTCCCCGACACGCAGCCGATCAACTTCGCCGTGCCGATGCTCGAGCCGGACATGGAGCCGATCCCGTGGGGCTTCTCGCTCATGGCGGGCATCGTCACCACGCGATCGCGGGGCACGCTGCGCCTGGCCAGCGCCGACCCGGCGGACGGCATCCTCATCGACCCGCACGTCATGGAGGACGAGCGCGACGTCTCCTCGATGCTCGCTTCGGTCAAGCAGTGCCTCGAGGTCGGGGCGCAGGAGGCGCTCGCCTCGGACTGGAAGGCGCGACCGCACTACCCGTCGAACGACCTGAGCGACGACGCTCTCGTGGAGTACATCCGCCGGCGCGTGATCACCTACCACCACCAGGTGGGCACGTGCCGCATGGGCTCGGACGAGCGCTCCGTCGTCGACCCCACGCTGCGGGTGCGCGGGATCGAGGGCCTCATGGTGGCGGACGCGTCGGTCATGCCGACGATCACCACGGGCAACACCAACGCGCCGAGCGCAATGATCGGTGAGAAGGCGGCGGACCACCTGCTTGCCTGAGCAGCCTGGTTTCAACAATCACGTCCGTGGCCGGCGCCGACGCCGTCGGGCGGAGCCACCCGGGCAGGAGTACCCGCACCTGGTCCCGGATCTCCTGCCGCCGTCCTGCGAGGTGGTGCGCCCGTCGCTCTGCAGGACGGCGGCGATCGCTTCCTCGGTCTGCACGGTCAGGGTGGTGCCGTCGTGGAGGGGCAGATCTCCCCATGGCCGCCCGAGCCGGATCCCGCTATGTTCACCTCTGCCGGATGACCGGCCCCAAGGCTGACCGGGTCCACCGGTACGCGGACGACCGGCGGAGCGGGGGACCAATGGGTGAGGTATGGGGCGCCGACATCGCCCAGCTGCGCACCCTCGCGGCCACCATTCGAGAGAAGACGCAGACCCTCGAGGCCGCGCGCGCTCAGGTGGACTCACTGATCGACGGCCTGGACTGGTTCGGCCCGAACGCCGAAGAGTTCTACGCGGAGTGGTCGGGCATGCACCGCGGGAACATGTCTGCGGCCATCGACACTCTCACGCAGGCCGGCGACGCGCTGGACCGGAACGCCGACAGCCAGGAGCAGACGAGCGAGGACGCCGGGATCGCCGGGGCGGGCACCAGCGGCCCCATCTCCGACACCGCGCCGGGCGGACCCGGGGCCGGCGTCCCCACGACTCCCCAGACGCCTGCGCTCACCCCCGAGGAGTACACGGACCTCTCGAACGCGGAGCGCGAGGCCTGGCTGAAGACCGCCTCCGACGAGGAGATCGCCGCCCTCCTGGCCGCGATGGAGGCTCAGGGCCTGTACCCGGGACCGGACGCCCGCCTGGTCGCCAACGCGCACTGGACCCGGCAGGCGGCCCAGGACGCCGGCATCGACTACCTCGAGTGGGACCCGAGCCTCGGGGCCGAGGCGAACCGCGAGAACATCGAGGCCGTCTACGAGTACTACGCGCAGCTGTATCTCGAGAACCCCGACCTGCATTGGGCCGGGATGGCCGCGATGATCGGGCCGTCGTTCGCCGCAGGCTTCCTCGACCTGGCCCTGATGCGCGATGTCGCGCAGGGCTTCGAGGTCGCGGGCGAGGTGGTCCAGCACCTCCCCGGCGGCCTCCCCCAGGGCGTCCTGATCGAGCAGGTCGCCGGGATGACCGACGACGAGCTGCGCTTCTACGAGACCACCTTCCTGTCGATGCAGCAGGAGATCTTCCGCGACCAGGCCTCGATGCACGCCGCCTACGAGCACGGCGGCATGGCAGAGATCGACCGGATGTACGAGTCCGGTGCGATCGACGAGGCGGCGTACGACGCCTGGGCGGACATCGCGTCCGGCGATCCCGAGCGCGTCCAAGAGGGCAACGTCGAGATGCTGCGCCGCGAGCAGCAGGACATCATCGCGGACGACTACGGGGACATGCGGAACCACCCGGTCACGGGTGAGGCGATGACCTACATGATGACGGTGGTCGGTGAGGCGTCGATCCCCGGTGCGGGGACGTTCGGCGAGTACAACCCGCTGAGCGTGACCGTGGAGACGCCCGGGCCCGAGAGCGTGGACATCCCGTTCACCGGCCTGTCCGTCGACAACCCCGTCCAGGGGTCGGTCACCATCGACACCCCGCTGCCGGACGGGAACATCGCGGACACCGGGCAGCGCTGGGACTACATCAAGGCCGACACGCTCCCCGCGTACCAGGACCTGCTCGCGAACGACCCGGGTCGTGTCCAGGAGATCCTGCAGACCGACGTGTCCGACCGCATCGAGGAGTACCGCCTGACCAACCCGGACCGGCTCGGCCGCATCGCGGACGACCTCGCGACGAACTGGGACGTGGATGTCGACCAGTGACCTCCCAGCGACGTGACAAGGTGGACCGATGGCAGTACGACAGGTGATCCTCGCGGCGTGCGCGATCTTCGCCCTCACGGTGGCGGCCGGCTGCACCGTCCACGTCGGCGGCGACCAGGACGACGACGGCAACGACGGCACCCAGGTATTCGGAGAGGCGAACAGCATGCAGTGGGACCTGACACGACCGCTCGAGGCGGAGGCCCTGGGACTCCCGGCGGACGACATGGTGATCGTCGCCGTGCCCGAGGACGCCACCGTCAGCCTCACGCTCCCCAGCGGCACGTGGTCCGGGCGCACCGAGGAGATGACGGTGACCACCCGGCACGGCTACGTGGACTCGGTCGACCTGTTCTGGACCGAGGCGGGCGGGCAGGCTGCCGCCGACCGGATGGTGGCGGACGCAGCGCTCCTCGGCGTCGACGCCGCTCAGGTCGCCGAATGGGCCGAGACCGCACGGTGGGCCGAGACCGCCGACGTCAACGAGACCCGCGCGAAGGACAACTACAACGGCTCGACCGGTGAGGTGTCCACTGCGATCAAGCCCAGCATGGCTGTGGGCGAGGGCGCGGGGACACCGGTTCGGCTCTGGTACAAGTTCTACGTCCGCGACGTGGTCGAGACGGCGGGCTGAGCAGGGTCTCAGGCGACGACGGCGGCCGCCATGAGCGCCACCGATCCCGCCCCCGCCAGGACGGCCACCCGGTCCTTCGTCCGTTGTCCGGCACCCGCGGCGACCACGCAGCTGGCGACGACGAACACCGCCGCCCCGCCGAGCCCGAGCACGAGGAGGGGGTCCGCGCCGGCGCCGTGACGGTGGCCCGACGACGCCGCGCCCGGCCCCGCCATGGCCGCGGTGAGCGCCGCCATCGCGAGCAGGCAGCCCACGTGCAGCAGGTGCCGACCGTGGTCCTCGCCGCCGTCGGACGGTCCGTGCCGCCGCGTCCCGGCCAGGGCGACCGCGGCGGCGAGCAGCACCGCGACCCAGACGAGGTCCGGCACCCCGCCGGGCACGAGCGCGATGTCCGCCATCGCGACGAGCATGACCAGCCCGGTCGCGACGGCCGCGCGCCCACCCCGCCCCCGGGCCGGGGTGCACGCGACCGCGAGCACCGCCGGCCCGAGGGCGAGGGCGTGGAGCACGTACACGCTCAGGCCCCGTGGTGCGGGCAGGGCCCGTCGCCGTGCGCGCCGCCGCAGCACGGGGTCGACGACGCCGACGTCGGCGCGCAGTGCGCCGACGTCGAGGCGGGCACGTCCAGCGTGGGGTTGCGGTCGAAGAAGCCGTACGGCGTGAGCTTGAAGCCGGTGTGGTCCACGGGCATGACCGGCCAGTCCTCGGGCCGCGGGAAGTGCGTGAGCCCGAAGGTGTGCCACAGGACGACGTCCTGCCCGTCCAGCGGCCGGTCCTTGGCCTGCCACTGCGGCAGTCCCCCGCCCCCCGCGTGCTGGTTCACGTACGTGCCGGCCGCGTACCGCTCGTCGTCGGCGAACCGCGTCACCCAGACGTGCTGGGTGGCGAACGCGGCGCGCGACGCGATCGAGGAGTCGTCGGCGGCCAGCAGCGTCGGGGCGTCCTGCGCGTGCAGCACGTACGCCGTCGGGCGCCCGAGCCGGTTGGTGCGCTCGGTGGAGCTGATGTGCCAGGTGCGGCCCACCGACCCGTCGGCGCGGCGGGCGGCCCCGGCCTCCGAGGTCAGCCGCGTGCGCCTGGCGGTGAACGCGTTGCCGAACGGGTTTCCCTCCCCCACCGGGACGCGCACCGCATCGACCTCGTCGACGGCGTTGGCGGTGCCGTCCACGTCCAGGTCGAGCCGGGCCGAGAACAGGTGCTGGTGGTAGGGGGCGCCCAGGCCCGGAGCCACCTCGGACGCATAGGGGTACGGCTCGCCGTCTGGCCCCGGCCCGGGGTAGGCCGAGGAGAACAGGAAGCCGGTGAGCTTGGCCTCGCACTCGATCGTGCCGTCCAGGTACAGGTACCAGTAGAAGCCGTAGTCGTAGTTGCCCACGGTGGTGAAGAACGAGACGACCATGCGGCGCTGACGCCGCGTCTCGTTGACACCGGTGAAGATGTCCGAGTGCTTCCACAGCACCCCGTAGTCCTCCTCGTGCAGGCAGATCCCGTTCTTGACCACGCGGGGGCGGCCGTGCTCGTCGGCGAGGACGGCGTCGAGGTAGTGGATCTCGCCCAGGCAGTCGCAGCCGAGCTCGAGCGAGTTCACGTACCGGCCGAACAGGTACTCGCCGGTGTCGAAGTAGTTCTGCCAGAACCGGGTCGGGGACGGGTCGGCGTAGGGCACGACCATCTCGGAGATGGACGCCCGGTAGGCCACCGAGCGCTGCTCGCCCGCGTCGTCGACCGAGATGCGGTGCAGCACCAGGCCCTCTCGCGCGTCGAACGAGACGCGTACCTGCCAGCTCTCCCAGGTCACCAGGCCGTCGTCGGTCACCTGGAAGGAGGGGCCTTGCGGCTGCGTGATCTCGATGGGCCTGAGCGTGGTGCGGGGCGTGCCCGCGAGGTCGGGCCGGGTGTAGTTGCCGTGCTCGGCGGGCACGGGCAGGGTCGTGTGGTCGATGACGCGTGTGACCTCGCGCGTGGTGAGGTTCACGTACGCGACCAGGCCGTCGACGGGGTGCGCCCACGGGTGGTCGGCCTCGTGGTCCATGCGGAACCCGAAGACGCGGGCCATGCGCTTGCCCGCCTCGTCCTCGAAGCCGAAGACGCCGGCCGACAGCGGCACGGTCACCACCGCGGCGGGGTCCAGGCCGCGCCTGGCCAGAGCGTCCAGCCACTCCGGTGACGCGGCGACGATCTCGGGGACGATCTCGAACTCCAGGTCGAGGATGGGAAGCTGGCCCACCTCGGCGGTGTCGAGCACCTCCTGGGACACCAGGGAGCCGGCGGTCACGTCCACGACCGTGTCGTGCTGGACCCCGGTGGCAAGGTCCAGCAGCTGGACCCGGACCTGCCGGGGCGGCGCGCCGCCCGTGCCGGCCTCCCAGGCCAGGACGGCCGCCTTCGGCGCCTCGAGCAGCCCGACGTAGACGAAGCGCGTGGTCTCGCCCACCAGGCCGGCCGAGCCGACGACGGCGGCAGCGGCCGTGATCTCGCCGGCGGTCAGCGTGGCGAGCGGATGCCTCGTGGTGGGGTCTGCGGTGGGTTCGATGGCCGGGGTCGTGCCCGGCGCGACGGAGTGCGTGGCGGTCATCGTGTTTCTCCTCTCGAGGGTCGGCGTCAGCCGATGGCCTCGGTGATGCGGGCGTAGGTCTCGGGGCTGCGACGGCGCAGGACGACCGCCTGCACCCAGCCGGCGGCGGGGCAGAGCACGATCAGGGCGAGCAGCACCGCGCTGGTCGCGCCGAACTGCTGGTTCCCGGCGGCGTCGACGTCGCCCACCAGGAGCGGGAAGTTCGCGACGATGGCGACCGCCGCACCAGCCAGGCCGACCAGGCCGAGCGCGGGGGCGACGACCGTGTTCCAGACCCGCGCGTCCTGCCGGGTGCGGCGGAACCAGACGATGACCGCCAGGCTGGTGACCGCCATCAGGATCGCGATGGCGAGCGTGGCGACGCCGGCGAACCAGGTGAAGACCTCGAGCACCGGGTCGAGCCCCGCCAGCGCGAACACGAGCACCAGCAGGACGGTGGTGGCCGACTGCACGAGCGACGACCAGTGCGGGGACAGGTGCCGGGCGTGCACCGCGCCGACGGCGCCGGGCAGCAGGCCGGCGTTCGCCATCGTGTGCTGGTAGCGCGTGATGACGTTGTGGAAGCTGAGCACGCAGGCGAACATGCTCGTGATCAGCAGGACGTTGACGATCACCTCACCGGCCGTGCCGAGGTACTTGGCCGTGGTCGTCAGGATCATCGCGCCGGGGTCCGCGGCGGCGACGTCGACGGCGTGGTCGGGACCCCACGCCATCACCAGGCCCCATGAGGCCAGGGTGTAGAAGATGGTGATCCCGATGACGGCGGCGTAGGTGGCGCGCGGGATGGTGCGAGCCGGGTCCCGCGCCTCGTCGCGGAAGACCGCCGTCGCCTCGAAGCCGATGAAGGCGGCGATGGCGAACGTCAGCCCGATGGCCGGGGACCCGGAGAAGACGTTGGCCGGCTCGAACGGTTCCAGCGACAGCCCCTGGTCGCCGCCCGTGAGCACGACGCCGGCCACGACCGCCAGCACGATGCCGATCTCGCCGACGAGCAGGACGCCCAGGACCTTCGACGACAGGTCGATGTGCCGGTAGCCGAGCACGCCCACCAGCGCGGCGACCGCCAGGGCCCACAGCCACCAGGGCAGCTCCGCCACGCCGAGCTGCGCGAAGGTGACCGACAGGATGTAGCCGAGGTATCCGTACACCGCGACCTGGACTGTCGTGTAGGTCAGCAGCGCCAGGTATGCGGCGCCGAGGCCGGCGCGCCGGCCCAGGCCGTGGCCGACGAACGTGAAGAACGCGCCGGGCCGCGGGACCACGCGGGTCATCGCCGCCAGGCCCACCGAGAACAGCAGCAGGATGACACCCGAGGCGACGTACAGGGCGGGGAAGCCGACGCCGTTGCCGAGCAGGATGCCGAGCGGGGCGGCGCCGCCGACGACGGTCAGCGGCGACGCGGCGGCGACCACCATGAAGACGATCGCGACGGGCCCGAGCTTGCCGGTGAGCGCGCGGACGGCGGGGGCTGCGGGGGCTGGGCCCGCGTCGAACGGCGACGAGCCGGTCCGGATCGGAGCGGACATTGGACCTCCAGGGCGTGACAGGACGGGGAGCGTGACGTCCACCAGAGTCCGAGGCAGCCGTTGCTCCGGGGTCTCCGCGTCGTAAACCTTCGTCGGAGGCCGCCGAGACGTCGGCCGAGCCCGTGTCTCGTTGAGGGTCACACCGCCGAAACACGAGCCGGCGGCCGGCGCAACAGCCCGTTGTTAGGCTCCCGCACACCCGGCCGGACGACGGCCGGAAGACCGGTCGGACGACGGAGGGAGCGCTCGTGACCACACCCGCCCCCGTGCGCGCCCGCCGGCCCGTCGTCGGAACCCGCTCTCCGGTGCACGGCCTGGCCCGCCGCTCGCTGCCGTTCACCGACGTTGTGGCGCAGTCGCTGTCGGCCGTCGCGCCGTCGGCCGCCGCCACGACGATGCCGCTCCTGGTGGCCACCGTGGCCGGCGGCTCGACCGTGCTCGCCCTCGCCGTCGCCCTCGTCCTGGCGGTCGCGGTGGCCGCGTGCGTGAACCAGTTCACCCGGCGGATCGCGGCCACGGGCTCGCTGTACACCTTCGTCGTCCGCGGCCTCGGCCCGCGAGCGGGTGTGGTCACCGGGGTGGCGATGCTGCTGGGGTACGGGTTCATCACGATGTTCGCCCTGGCAGGCGGTGGCTGGTACGCGCACATCCTGGTCGTCCGGTTCTTCCCGGCTCTGGCGCCGGGAGCGGCGCCCGCGCTCGTCGTCGTGCTGCTCATGGGCGCCGCGGTGTGGTGGGTGCTGCTGCGCGGGATCCGCCGCTCGGCCCGGGTGACGCTCGTCATCGAGGTCGTCTCCGTGGTGCTCCTGGCCGTGCTCGTGCTCGCGATGCTCGCGCACACCGGGCCTACGGCCGCCGTCCGCGCGGCCCTGCCGGAGCCGGGCACCGGCCCCGCCGACGTCGCGGTCGGCACGGCGATCGCGCTCACCGCGTTCGTGGGCTTCGAGTCCGCTGCCACGCTCGGCGCCGAGGCGCGGCGGCCGTTCCGCGCCGTCCCGCGCGCCGTCACCTGGACCGCGCTCGGCTCGGGCCTGCTGTACCTGGGCGCCTCGGTGAGCCAGCTCGTGGGCTACGCCGGCCTCGGGCTCGACCTCGCCGGCGCCCGCTCCCCCGCCAACGAGCTCGCCGTGGCCTACGGCGTGAGCTGGGCGGGTCCGGTGCTCGACGTCGGCATCACGGCGTCGTTCTTCGCCTGCGCCATCGCCTCGTCCACGGCGCTCGTGCGCGTGCTGTTCACCATGGGGCGCGAAGGCCTGGCGCCCCGGGCGTTCGGCATCGCGCACGCCGTGCACGGCACCCCTGCCCGGGCGCTGGCGCTGACGATGCCCGTGGTGACCCTCGGCCCGGTCGCGATGGTGCTGCTCGGCACGGACCTCTGGTCGGCCATGCAGGCGATCCTTGTCGTCGCCGCCGGCGGCTACATCACCGCCTACGCGCTGGTCTGCGCCGCCGTGCCCGCCTTCCTGCGCCGCATCGGCGAGGCGACCTGGCCGCCCGTCGCGCTCGCCGCGGGCACCGCGACGCTGCTGGCCGGCTCGCTCGTCGTCATGCTGGTGGTCCAGAGCGGAACGCCCCGGCAGGCCGGCGTGTGGGTGTTCGTGACGCTGCTGGCCGTCGGGGTCGCGGCCGGCCTGGTCCGGCTCGGACGCCTCCCCCGGCTGTGGGCGCGGCTGGGCGTGCACGACGAGGCGGTCGTCACCGATCTGCTCGGCGCCGAATGAGCCGCCCCATCTTCGCCAGCCCCGAGGCCGCCGCGCGGCTGCTCGGGCTCGCGGACGGTGGCGCAGCGGACAAGGGTGCCGACGACGCGGGCGAGGAAGGGCTGCGCGGGCGTCAGCCGCGCGCCGCGCGGCACGCTCTGCGGGTGCTCGAGTACGTGGCCGCGTCCGGGGCCGGCGTGACCGGCCAGGAGATCTCGGCCGATCTGGGCCTGTCCCGCGCGACCACGTACCGGCTCATCCAGGTGCTGACCGAGGACGAGTACCTCGTCCGGCTCCCGGACCTGCGCGGCTTCGCGCTCGGCCGCAGGATGGCCGCGCTGTTCCCGCCGCCCGCACCGCGTCCGCCCCGCGCGGCGCGGGCGATCCTGGACCGGCTCCGCGCGGGGCTTCGGGGCGGGATCCACCTCGTCCGGCTCGACGGCGTGGTGCACGCGGTGGTCGACGAGGACCCCGACTTCCCGCTCGTCCCCGAACCGGGTGTCCGCGAGGTCGTCGACGGTGTGTGCGCCGAGCTGACCGCCGGGAGGCAGCCGGCAGTTTGCGTGGCGGACCGGTGGACCGCCATCGGCGCCACCGTCGTCGACGAGGCCGGCCAGGTGGTCGCCGGGCTCGTCGTGGTCGCCCCCGAGGACCGGATGCCCGGCGCGGCCGAGGTCGACGCCCGGCTCGCGCCCGCCGCCCTCGAGCTGGGGCCGCTACTCGCCTGAGCCTGAACCTGAGGGGTCCGCCACCGCCGCGGCGAGCCGCGCCGCGAGCGCCCCGACCGCGGCCCGGAGCTCGGGCCCGCCCTCCACCCGGAACGGGTACGGCACGCTCGCCAGCCACTCCTGCGCGTACATCTCCGGTTTCCGCGTGCTGCCGACGAGCACGCACCCGTCGTCCGACGCCTCGAGCCGCCCCATCTGCGCCCCGACCCACGGCGCGACGTCGGCGAGCGGGGCGTCGAACACGACGCGGGTGGTGAACTGCCAGCCGGTGCCCAGGTGCTCCTCGAGCGCCGCCACGGGGTCCAGGTCGGAGGGCGGTTCGAAACGCTGGTCGCTGTGCTCGACGGCGAGGACCCGGTCGACGCGGTAGGTGCGGACCGCACCGGCGCGGTGGGAGTGGCACAGGAGGTACCAGCGCCCGTAGCGCACGACGACGGCCCAGGGGTCCACCTCGGCGACCCACTCGCTGCCGGACTCGCCCCGGTAGGTGACCAGCACGCGCCGTCGGGCGGCGATGGCCGCGACCAGGTCGCTGGTGATCGCGGTGTCCGGGCGGGCGGCGAACCGGTCGGGCGCGGCCGAGGCATGCTCGCGCAGCGCGGCCGCCTGCCGTCCGACGTCCTCGGGCAGCGCCCGGATCACCTTGCCGAGAGCGGTGTCGACGAGGTCGTCGCCGTCGGCGTCGGGGTTACCATCGAGCACCGCCATGACCAGGCCGAGCGCCTCGGTCTGCGTGAAGGTGACCGGTGGCAGCCGGGTCCCGCGCCCGAGGCGGTAGCCGCCGTGCGGGCCCCGGGACGACGAGACGGGGACCCCGGCCTCGCGCAGTATCCCGACGTACCGGCGGGCGGCACGCTCCGTCACGCCCAGCCGGTCGGCGAGCTCGTCCGCCGTCGTGCCCGGGCGCGTCTGCAGGATCTCCATGGCCCGGAGCGCGCGTGCGGTGGGGCTGATCTCGGACGGCACGCCCTCAGGCTAGGCCGTCAGCGCACTACCTCGAAGATCTGCTTCTGGACGCCGTTCTTGTACACCTCGTGCTCGACCAGCCGGAGCTTCTGGGCCGCCTTGTCGGCGTCGCTGAACAGCGGCTTGCCCTGGCCGAGGAGCACCGGGAAGACGAGCAGGTGGTACGCGTCGATGAGCCCCGCGTCCGCGAGCGCCCGCGTGAGGGACACGCTGCCGTGCACCTGGATCTCGCCGCCGTCGGTCTCCTTGAGCCGCACGACGTCGTCCAGCGAGCGCAGGATCGTGGTCTCGCCCCAGTTGTCGGTCAGGTCGTCCTCGGTGAGCGTGGTGGAGACGACGTACTTGGGCAGGGTGTTGTAGCGCGTGAACTCGTCCATGTCCGGCCAGACGGGCGCGAACATCTGGTAGCTCACGCGGCCGAGCAGCAGTGCGCCGGCCTCCTCCTGCTCCCTGCCCTTGAGCTCGTACATCTCCGGCAGGGCGTCGACCGTCTTGAAGGTCCACGCGGTGTCGTGCAGCTCGGGGTCGCCGCCGGTCGGGTCGACCTTGCCGTCGAGCGAGACGAAGTGCGTGGCGACGATGTTGCGCATTCGAGTTTCTCCTGTCGTCCGGCCGCACGGTGCGGCCCTCCAGCAACACAGACGAGGAGGGCACGAAGAAATCATCGGATGCGTGGTGCCGGGAATGATCCGGAAGCAGAACGTCCGGAACTGGTCCTAGCGTGGGAGTCATCGGCATCCGGCCGCACCTCATCACGGAGGAGAAATCATGGACATCCTGCTCATCGGCGGCCTCTGGCTCGACGCGTCCGCCTGGGACGACGTCGTACCCGAGCTCGAGGCGCTCGGCCACCGCCCCGTGCCGATCGCGCTCCCGGGCCAGGGCGACGGGGCGACGTCGGCCACGCTCGACGACCAGGTCGCCGCCGTGCTCGCTGCCCTGGACGCGGCATCCGGGAAGCCGCTGGTCGTGGGGCATTCCGCCGCCTGCACGCTGGCCTGGCTCGCCGTCGACGCGCGTCCCGAGAAGGTGGCCGGGGTCGTCCTCATCGGCGGCTTCCCCTGGGACGACGGCAAGCTCTACGCGGACCTGTTCGAGATCACGGACGGCGTCATGCCGTTCCCCGGCTGGGGGCCGTTCGAGGGGCCGGACTCCGCCGACCTCGACGAACAGGCCAAGGATGCCTTCGCGGCCGCGGCCGTCCCCGTCCCCGAGGGGGTTGCCCGGGGCGTGGTGCGCCTGGCCGACGAGCGCCGGTTCGACGTCCCCGTCACCGTCGTGTGCCCGGAGTTCACGCCCGCCCAGGCCCAGCAGTGGATCGATGCCGGCGACGTGCCCGAGCTCGCACGGGCCAAGCACGTCGACCTGGTCGACCTCGACGCGGGCCACTGGCCGATGTTCACGCGCCCGGCCGAGCTCGCCGTGGTGCTGGCGGGCGCGGCACGGTCGGCCTGACCGGCACAGCCCGTGTGACGACGTCGGCCCCGCCCCGCCCACCTTGGGGCGGGGCGGTGCGGCGACGGCGTCACCGCTTCAGGCCGAGGTCCCGCAGCTCGAGGTCGGCCAGTCTGCGCACGACGGCGGGGTCGCCGTCGCGCCACGCGCCCACCGGGTCGTCGGAGATCTGGGTCAGGGCCCGCAGCGGCTGGTTCGCGAGGGCGCGCAGAGCCAGCAGCGCCGGATCGGCCCCGACGAAACGACGTGCGGCGCCCGCACGCCGCACGAACCGGATCCGCAGCGGCACGTACAGCACGGCCACCAGCAGCACCGGGATCAGGAACACCGCGATCCCGGCCAGCAGCGCGACGTCGGCGACCGTCTCGGCCTGGGACCGTCCCGCGGCGGCCAGGCTCTCCGCCGCGTCCGCGGCGCCGCTGAAGGGTGCGGCCAGGTCGTCGCCGACACCCGGGATACGGCCGATCCGGCCCTCGACGTCGTGGAACTGGCCGGCCATCTCGTCGGCCGCCGACGCCGTCGCCCGGCCGGGCCGCCCCAGCTCCAGGGTCGCCTCGTGGACCGCACGCCCGGCCCAGGCCCAGGCCGCGATCCAGGCGAGCAGCACCAGGTCGCCGAGCACCTGGCGGGCACAACGGGCCGGTGCGGCCGCGTACAACCTCATGGTCTGATCCTCCGGACGTCGGCGAGCTGCACGCCGCACCGTATCGGACATGAGCCGATATTCGGGGACCAGCTGAGCCGCTACGCCGAGCTCGCGTACGACGAGCTCGTCCTGCCGGACCGGAACCTGGGCGCCGACGCAGACGCAGGGCAGGACCTCCTGGGGCGGGTCAAGACGGAGGTGCTGGAAAAGCTGTAGCAGGGGTGTACGACCGGCTCGCGCCCGCCGCCGAAGAGCTGGGGCCATTGGCCTGAAGCCTGTCGCCCGGCGCGGCTAGGCTCGTGCCCGCCCGGAAGCAGGCCACGACGAGGGGTCACCATGCGAGCTGTCGCCTACGACGAGTACGGCCCGCCGGACAGGCTGCGGATCGAGGAGATACCGGTGCCGTCGCCGGGCCCGAAGCAGGTCCTGGTCAAGGTCGTCGCGACGTCGGTCAACCTCTCCGACTGGGAGAGCCTGCGCGGGACACCGTTCTACGCGCGGCTCGGCGGGCTGCGCACCCCGGCCCGCCGCGTGCTGGGCTCGGACATCGCCGGTCGGGTCGAGGCCGTCGGCCCCGAGGTGACGCGGTTCCGCCCCGGCGATGCGGTGTACGGCGACAACCTCGGGCTCATGGGCGGGTTCGCCGAGTACGCGGTGGCACCTGAGTCAGCCCTCGCACACAAGCCCGAGGCCATGACGTTCGCCGAGGCGTCGACGCTGCCGCAGGCGGGCGCCATCGCGCTCCAGGGAACCGCGGCCGCACGCCCGGGCCGGCGCGTGCTGATCAACGGCGCAGGCGGCGGTTCGGGATCCTTCGCGATCCAGCTGGCCAAGCGCGCCGGAGCCCACGTGACCGGCGTGGACGCCGCCGGCAAGCTCGAGTACATGCGGTCTCTCGGCGCCGACCACGTCATCGACTACCGGACCGAGGACTTCACCCGGACCGGGCCGTACGACCTGGTGCTCGACCTCGTCGCCCACCGATCGGTCTTCGCGTACCACCGCGCGCTGGCGCGGGGCGGCCAATACCTGTGTGTCGGCGGACCCGTGCGGACACTGGTGCAGATCGCGACCCTCGGCCCCCTCGCCGGCCTGCTGACCGGCCGCCGGCTCGGGGTCCTCGTCGTGCGCCTGGGTCCGAAGCACTTCGAGCCGCTGACCGAGCTGTGCGCGGCCGGGCAGGTCGGCATCCGCATCGACCGCACGTACTCGCTCGACGAGGTACCCCAGGCACTGGCTCACCACGGCGAAGGCCGCGCCCTGGGCAAGGTGGTCGTCGACGTCGCGGGCAGCAGCGGGCGCTGAGCTGCCCGTCACCTGCAGTTCACCCGGCCGCGACAGGCTGGGGCGATGACCCGTCACCCGTCCGCGCGGGCTCGCGCGGACCGGCTCCGTGGCCTCCCCTCACCCTGGACGCCGATGCGGACGTCGCGGCGGTGCTCGACGCCTACGACGACGAGCTCCTGGATGGCCGCGGGTGGGACCCGATGCCGGAACCGCAGACGGCAGACGACGAACCCCAATCTCAGGGACTGGCACACGAAGCAGCTGGGCAGGCTTCCGGGGCTCAAGTTCATGCGAACGCTGTGGGTCTGTGCGGTGGCCGGCGGGCCGTTCCAGTATGCGGCGACCGAGCCCGGGAGTACCGAAATGGGTCTCGAGGAAGCGCATCGCGAACTGAAGATCGCGCCCGACGAGTTCGACGAGGTCGCGGCCGAGGTCGGTCGCACCCTTGACTTCTTCGAGGTGCCTCCTGCCGAGAAGGGCGAAGTCCTCGCCGCCTTCGCGGCCCACAAGGACGAGGTGACGACGGGCTACCAGGACGCGCACTGACAGGTTGAAGCCTGGCATCGCACTCGCCCTGCCGACACGCGTCGTGTTCGCGCGCAGCCGTAGGGCTCGTTGCCGCGCGGCGATCAGCTGAGGATGGTGGGGGCGCTCGGTCGGACCGACAGATGGCCTCGGGAGCCCGAGGTGACGGCACGCGCATGACGCTCCGCAACACGGGAGAGCCGTCAGGCTTCGCCTCGGTCGCCGCGCCGGTCGTGGAGGCCCCGATGCGACGTGCGACGAACAAGGACCTCGCACGGCTCGCGCGGATCCTCGAGGGCCCCGCGTAGACCGGTCGATGCGCGGACACGCCTCAGCCGGAGTGACCGGACCGGCCTGCTCGCGCGGCCCAGACGATCAGCGCGATCCCGGCGAGGGCGAGGATCGGCCCGATGATCGCCCACAGCGTCACGCCCGTCATCACGCTGCCCGCAAGGTAGCCAAGTCCCTGCAACGTGAACACGCAGCCGATGATCACGAGGACGACGCCGAGCGCCATCAGGCCTGACTTCACGTCTGCCTCCGAACTGTCGCGGGGCTCGGGATCGGCAGTACGACCTCCATGGGTCGCCTCCTGGTCCGGGACGCACGGTCGCTCACACCGTATGGCTCAACTGTCCCGCGCGTCGAGGTGCCCCGGTCCGGTCGTGTCGACACCGCCCTGACGCACAGACCTTTCGCTGGCGGTAAACTAACTTGAGAAGAAACCTTGCGTCTCACGCATGTTTGCCTTAGAGTCGGTCTCACCTGTTGAAAGAGCGACTTCTCATCTGGGAGTCTCTCGCACCTCTGTCGAGGAGACGCCTCATGTCTGTGCGCACGCAGAAGACCGCTCGCCGTGTTGGTACCGCCGTAGTTCTGCCGGGGATGTTCGCCGGGATGCTGATGATCGCCGGGCCGGCCACAGGCACGACGAGCCAGACCACCGGGATCTGCAACGGTGTGACGAACCAGCTGGCCCACCGGGGCAGCGTGCAGCCGAACCTGCTCAGGGCCGCGGCGCGCCAGAACGCCGAGCAGATCGCGAAGCTGCAGGCCGAACGGGCCGCGCTGGTCACCACGCAGAACAGCCTGACGGCGCAGGTCGCCGCTGCGGAGAAGGAGATCGCCGCGCTGGACGCGCAGTACGCCGCGCTGGTCGGGCAGATCGACACGGTGACGATGTCGCTGACCAAGCTGACCGCGGACAAGGCGACGCTGACCGCCGCGATCGCGACGGCGAACACCGAGCTGACCACGCTGCAGGGTCAGCGCACGACGCTGGTCAACCAGATCACCCCGCTGCAGACCAAGCTGACCGCCGCCCAGAGCGAGCTGGCCGGCCTGACCACCCAGAAGGCCGGCGTGGTCAGCAGCCTGGCCACCAAGGAGGCCGACCTGGCCGCGGCGAAGACCCGCCTGGAGAGCCTGACCAGGACGGCGACGACGGCGCAGAACGCCGTCAACGCCCAGCTGGGCGCGATCGCGCAGGCGACGCAGGAGCTGGCCGGGCTGGTCGCCCAGGGGGATGCGGCGCAGGCCGCGGTGGACGCGGCCGAGAGGGAGGTAGCCGACGCTCGGGCGGCGCTGCCGGCGCTGGAGACCGCCGCCGAGACCGCTGCCACCAATGCCGCCGCCGCGAACGCCGCGGTCGTCAGGGCAGAGGAGAACCTGCGCCTGGCCGAGCAGAGCGTGCAGACCCTCACCTTGCAGATCAGCACCATCGAGGCCGAGCTCCCCTCGCTGCAGACCGCGATCGCCGGCCTGCAGGGTGACATCGCCACCAAGAGCGCGGAGATCACCGCGAAGCAGCAGGAGATCGCCGCCGCCACCGCGATGCCGACCACCGACACGACCACGCTGCGAGCCCAGCTCGCGGCCGTCGAGACCGAGCTCGCGGAGCTGAAGAGCCAATCGGCCAAGAAGAGGGCCGAGCTGCAGGCCCAGATCGACGCGCTGAGGGCGCAGATCGCCGCCGCAGAGCAGCAGGCCGCGACCAAGACCGCGCTGATCATCGCCCTGAACGGTGACCTGACCGAGCTGCAGGATCAACTGGCTGCTCTCAACTCCCAGCTGTCGGCCAAGCAGCAGGAGAGCAGCGACCTCCAGGAGCAGCTCCCGGGCCTGCAGACCAGCCTCGCCGGCGCGAACGGGCAGGTCGCCAGCGCCACCGAGGCGCTGGCCGATGCCAAGGCCGGCCAGGCCGCCGCGAACACCGCCCTGAACGACGCCAATGCCGCGGTGACCGCGAAGAAGGCGGAGATCGCCGCACTCGAGGCGTCCCTGCCGGGGCTGATCGGTGACCTGACGGCCGCGAAGGCGGAGATCACCACCAAGCAGGGTGAGCTCAACGCCCTCGAGGAGGCTCTGCCTGGCCTCCAGGCCACCCTCGCCGCGGCGAACACCGCGGTCACCACGCAGACCGCCGAGGTGGCCACGCTGGACGGTGAGGTCGCCACGCTGATCACGACCCTGGACACGGTGAACGCCTCGATCACCGCGGCGGAGAACACGATCCTGTCCCTGCAGAACCAGCTCACCCCGCTGCAGTCCTCGCTGAACACGCTCAACCAGCAGATCAGCGAGAAGGAGGCCGCGCTGGCTACCGCCAAGGCCGACCTGTCCGCGCTCGACGCCAAGATCGTCACCGAGTCCGCGACCCTGCGGACCCTGGAGAGCGCCAAGAAGCCCAACCGCGACGCCGTCGCCGCCCAGAAGACCGTCGTCGCCGGTCTGCAGGCCCAGTACGCCGCCGTCATCGACCGCATCGCCGTCATCGACGGGGCAATCGCCCTCGGCGGCTGCCTCGCCTGACCCGGGCGCCCCCGAAGGGGCCCCGCCCAGCCAACCGGCCGGGCGGGGCTCCTTCTGCTGTCTCGGGTTGCGGCCTGAACCTTCAGTGCCCGCCGTGGCCGAGAGCCTGATCAGCGGCGGTGAGCCGGGCCTCAACCCAGGCGCGGCTCACGTCGGCGCTGGCCCTCGGGTCCATCGAGGCACGGTCGACCTCGACGATCACCCAGCCGTCCCATCCATCCGGCAGCGCCGCGAGCACAGCATCGAGGTCCATGTCTCCGAGTCCCGGTTCGCGAAACAGGCCGCGGTCGACAGCACTGTTGTAGGACGACGGTTCGGCACGGCTGGCCGCGACCACCGTGAGGTCGAGGTCCTTGATGTGGAGGTCGAGCAACCGGTCGGCATGCCGCTTCAGCATCCGCACGGGGTCGATCCCCGCCCACGCAAGGTGCCCGACGTCGAAGGAGGCGCCCAGCAGGGACGGGGGAATCGCGGCGAGGGCGCGCTCGATCTCTTCCTCGGTCTCGATCCACGTGCCCACATGGTTGTGCAGTCCGGCGCGCACGCCTTCCTGACCGAGGACTTCCGCCGCGGTTCCGAGGATGTCTATGACGCGATCCAGGCGAGAGCCGTCGAAGTCCGCCCCGACAGCCGTCTGCTCCAGAGTGCGCCGGGTTCCGGGCGCCCAGCTCATCTCGGGCGCGAGGAAGATGGTGTCCAGTCCGAAGTAGTTCGACTCCTCCGCCTTGCGGCGGATGCCGTCGTACCAGCGCACCTGCTCGGCGCTTCCCCGGGACAACAGCGCGCCGTGGTCCTCCGGCAGGGCGACGCTCGCATAGCCGGGCGCGAGGACCAGGCCCGCATCCCCCACCATCCGCTCGTACGACTGCAGAGTCTGGGTATCGAGCACCTCCATCATCACCGCGGAGAAGCCGGCGTCCCGCACCTGGGCGAGGATGCCGGGATAGTCGGCCCGGAAGGCCGGATCGGCGAAGAGCCAGAGATCCTCACTCTCCGGGTCTGACGGATCGGCCTTGATGTTGATCCATTGGATCGGGTTCAGGGCGACCCGGTCGGCGCGCAGCTTCATGCCTCCCCCTCCCCGGCGCCCTGACGCGCGTTGTAGACCGTCAGTCCGCCGGAGTCCACGGCCTGGCGGTAGGCGCTGAAGACACCGAGCGCCTCGTCTCGGAGCACGTCCTTCACGACGCGGATGCCGCGGCGCTCGAACTGCTCTGCCCAGTCGTCGCCGAGCGGACCCTCGTCGAAGGTCGTGATCTCCTCGAGCTCCGGACCTTCGCCAGCGACAACCAGGGTGCGCACTCCGGACCACATGGTCGCCCCATAACACTGGATGCACGGCCGCCAGTTGACGACGAGCTCGTGCGCGGGCATCCCGGCGCCCCCGAGGTCCCACGTTCCCGACCGGCTCTGGGCGAGCCCCAGCGCGACGACCTCCGCGTGGCCGCTGGACACCCCGCTCGCCAGCACGACATTCACACCGACCGAGACGACGCGACCGGTCTCGCTCTCGGCGACGAGGGCGGCGAACGGGCCTCCGTTCCCCTCCCGCCAGTTGCGGTCGGCCAGGCGGTGCACGAGCCGCATCCGGTCGTCCAGCTCTGGGACCAGATCCGGCACGTCGGCGAGCTCTTCCCGCACCCACGGCGGCAACGCGATGCGGTACTCGGTCGAGATGTGCTGCGCGAGCATGATCGGCTTCTTCCTGTCAGTTGGCGAGAGCGGCGGATCGCCGCGCGACGGCTCGGGCGGTGCGAACGGCGGTGACCGCACCGGTGAGGGTGGCGTTCGCGACAACCGGGGTCGGCACCGCCCCCGTGCCGGCGACGTAGAGGTTCTCGAAGCCCCAGACCCGGCCGCTGGCATCCGCGACGCTCGTGCCGTCGTCGTGCTCCCCGATCCTGACGGTGCCGGTGAGGTGCAACGACGATCCGGGCGCCAGCAGAGCCCGCTCCGTGCCGGGGTCGAATGGGCCGAACAGCTCTGCGATCTCCTGTACCCGGGCGAGCGCGCGGTCGATGAGCTCGAGGTCGGTCCGGGAGTACGCGAACTCGATGCTGATCCGCGGCATGCCCGCCGCGTCCGTCTCGGTCTCGGAGAACACCAGGCGGTTCGCGGGCCGCGACTCCACCGGAGAGTAGAACGACAGGCCCACCGAGTGCGCGAGGGGATGTCCGGTCGCGTCGACGTAGGTCGTGTTCATGATCTGCCCGTGGAACGGCTGATCCGGCCCGTTCTGCGGTATCCAGAGAGAATCGGTGCAGAACTCCCCTACCCGCGGCAGCGGAAGCGTGGTGAGGCCGAGCCCGAACCGGTCGACGTCCATGAGGACCCGCCCGGTGACGAACGCATGCTCGTTCAGGTAGCGCCCGAGTGCCCATGGCCTGATACCCGAGGCGAAGAGGAGCTGCGGCGTTCGCATCGCGTCCGCGCACACCACCACGGTGTCCGCGAGCACCTCCTGCTCCGTCCCGTCGGCGACCCGCCGGACTCGCGCGCCACGCACCCGGTCGCCGTCGACCAGCAGCTCGGTCACGAGGACGCCGGTGAGCAGCTCGAAGCGGTCGTCGCCGCCGGCTGCGATCGGCGGGAAGATCACCGACGGGCCTGTGCGGGTCATCAGGCCCTCGGCGGCCGGGACGACCGCCATGGGCATCGGCTGCGGCGCACGCTCGCTCGGTCCGGTGCCGGCCAGGTGCTCCCGCAACACGTCGAGCACGACCCGACCGGGCTCGGTAGGACCGATCGGGCCGGGATGCACGCCCAGCACGCGCCGCGCGGTCCGCAGGTCATCGGACCAGCCCTGCGGGTCGCCGTCGTCGAACACCTCTCCGCCGGCGGGCCACGGGGTCGCCGCCGTCCAGTGCACGCCCATGCCGCCGGCGTTCCACGCGATCGCCGCCGCCGGCATCGCCTCGGCGTCCTCGCCGAACGCGACCGCGTGGAACATCCCGGGCCGAAGCCCGACGACGTCGCCGACGGGTTCGCGCTCCACGCCGCCCCCGGTGTACATGCCCTGGATACCGCTCGCGACACGCTCGTTGTAGCGTTCCCACAGCTCGGGGTCCGGCACGTCGTGCAGGTGCAGTCCCGGGGTGTCTCCGATCACCGCCCCCGCGTCGACCATGAGGATCCGAGCGGTCGGGTCTGCCTCTCGGACCAGCCGGGCGACGGTCGAGCCCATGATGCCGCCGCCGACGATCAGGACGTCGGCGCTGCGAGGGTGGGTCAAGGTGGTCACTCCTATAGATGGTGGTGCGAGCCGCAGAGATGTAGGCGCGGCCTCGGTCATGCGTCGTGCACGACGGGGCCGAACAGCTGGGTGTCCATGCGGTCGAGGGCGAACTTGAGTGCCCCGATGAGCGGGCCGTCGGAGCCGAGCGAGGTGGCCCGCAGCTCGATGTCCGGGTTGCGCGCTGCCCGCATCCGGTCCCGGACGCGGGGCAACAGGACGTCCGCGGCGTCCTCCAGCCCACCGCTCAGCACGATGAGCGACGGTGCGATGGTCCAGGACAGGGTGGTGAGGATCGACACGATGTGCTCGACAAACTCGTCGACCTCGGCCAGAGCCGCCAGGTCCTCTGCCCGGGCGGCGTCCATCCGCGCCCGCGCGAACCTTCGCTGCTCATGGACCGGTGAGGTCAGCCCCGCGATGGGGTGGTCGTCGAGGGACCCGGCCAGCATCGAGGCCGCCTCGACGATCTCCCCCGCCGCTCCCTCGAAACCGCGATGCACACTGCCGCGGATGAGGATGCCCAGGCCCGCGCGGCTGCCCAGCTGCGCCCAGACGACGTCGTCGTGGTCGCTCGCCGCCCCCCGCCAGTGCTCGGCGAGTGCTCCGAGGTTCGCGTCGTTGTCCGCGAACCACGGGATCCGGATGCGTCTGCCCAGCTCAGCGGGCAGGTCGACGCCCTCCCAGTGCTCGGTGAAGACCAGCCGCCGGACGACGCCGTCGTCGTCGATGGCGCCACCGCTCGCGATGGCGCCCGCGCGAAGGCGGTCGGCAGTCCCGCCGGCATCCACCAGCGCCTCCCGCACGAGGTCGGCGGCGTCGTCGAGCGTGGACTGCGGATCGTGATACTCCCGGAGCGCGCGACGGGCGCGGCCGAGGATGTTCCCCCGCACGTCGGACACCACTGCGGCGCCCTCGAGCGTGTTCACCCGGACCGCGGCGAGCAGGGCGTGCTTCGCGCGCAGCCTGAACCGCCGGGGGGGTCTGCCCGCGCCGCCGGTCACGGGCACCCGCTCGAGCTCTTCGACCCAGCCCGCCTCGACGAGGGCGGCGAGGATGAGCTCGATCGTGCGCCGCGACAGGCCGACCTGGTCGGCGAGCACCGTCATCGTCATCGGCTCGGCAGAGACGGCGAGCGCCCGCAGCGCCACAGAGGTGTTGAGCCGGCGGATGGCGCTCTGATCCAGCCCCGCCGTCATCGCAGCCCCGTGGCGGCGACGCCCTGCACGAAGTAGCGCTGCAGGAAGAGGAACAGCACGAGCACGGGCAGCATCACCACGATCGCGCCGGACAGCATGAGTCCGTAGTCGGTGACGTTCTGCGCGGCCTGGCTCGTCGCGGCCAGCCCGACCGGAAGGGTGTAGGTCGACGTGCTCTGAGCCACCACGAGCGGCCAGATGAAGTTGTTCCATGCGGCGAGGAACGACACGATCGTGATCGTCGCGAGGGCGGGACCGGCCAGCGGCACGAAGATGCGGGAGAAGATGCGGAACTCACCCGCACCGTCGATGCGCGCGGCCTCGAGCAGCTCGTCCGGGATCGCGGACGCGTACTGCCGCATGATGAAGATCGAGATCGGCAGCGCGACGCTCGGCAGGGCGATACCGGCGAGGGTGTCGACGAGGCCGAGGTTCACGGTGATGACGAACTGCGGGACGAACGTGGCGGTGTACGGCACCATGAGCGCCGCCATGACCGCACCGAAGGCGAGCCGCTTGCCGGCGAAGTCGAACTTGGCGAGCGCGTACCCCGCTGCGGATGCGGCGACGAGGTTGCCCGCGACGACGACGGCGGCGACGGCGACGCTGTTCACGAGGTAGGTGCTGAATCCTGGTAGCGCGAACAGCCGCACGAAGTTGTCGAAGGTCACCTCGCTCGGCAGCCACGCGCCAGGAGCGGCGCGGATGTCGTCCAGACTGCGCAGGGAGCCGCTCACCACCCAGAGGAAGGGCAGCAGCGTGAGCCCGGCGGCGGCGGCGAGGGCCGCATACAGAGAAACCTCCGGCGTGCGACGCGCTCGCGTCGCAGGGCGGGCGCCCTGCTCGACGCGGACGTCGTCATGGGTGATCTCGGGCGGCGCGACGACGGTCATGCGCGGGGCCTCAACAATCTGAGCTGGATGATGCTCACCACGGTCACCATGACGAGGATGGCGAAGGATGCGGCGGAGGAGAGCCCGAACTGGCCGAATCCGAACTGATGGTACGTGTACAGCGCGACCGACTCGGTGGACCCCAGCGGGCCGCCGTCGGTGAGCAGGTAGGGCTCGTCGAACACCTGCAGGTAGAACACGGTGAGCAGCACGGAGACGAGCAGGATCGTGGGCATGAGCAGGGGCATCGTGATGTGCCACAGGCGGCGCCACCACCCCGCGCCGTCGAGGGCGGCCGCTTCGTGCACGTCCTGCGGCACGGCCTGCAGTCCGGCCAGGAACAGCACCATGGCGGTGCCGAAGTTGCGCCACACGCCAAGCAGGATCACGACCGGCATCGCCAGGTTCGGGTCGCCGAGCCAGTTCGGCCCCGCGAGTCCGAGGTTCGCGACCACCTCGTTGACCGTGCCGTTCGTGTTGAACGCGTACTGCCAGATGAGCGCGACGGCCACGACGTTGGCCACCACGGGGGCGTAGAAGATGGTCCGGAACACGCCGCGCATCCGGCGTATTCCTTCGTTCAGCGCGAGGGCGAGGACGAACCCCAGCAGCATGGTGAGCGGGACCCCGACCAGGACGAAGATCGCCGTGTTCCCGAGGGCACGGACGAACCGGCTGTCGGAAAGGAGCCATGCGTAGTTGTCGAGGCCGATGAAGTCGACCGCGAACGGGTTGCGCAGGTCGGTTCCTCGCAGGTCCGTGAGGCTGAAGCCGAGTGCCGCGATGGTCGGGATCGCCGTGTAGACGACGAACACCGCGAGGAACGGCAGCAGGAACAGCCAGGCGATGACGGAGCGGCGGCGAGCGCCGGACCTTCGCGAACGCCGGGGAAGCCGCACGCTCAGCGGCTTCCCCGACGTGGTGGTTGCGGTCATGAGCGCCCTACTCCGTCCCGGTGCCCAGGCTCTCGGCGAACGACTGGATGGCAGCCGCAGCCTGCTCCGGTGTCTGGCTCCCCTTGGCCACTGCCTCCATCTCGACGCCGAGCTGCGTCGCGATCTGCGCCCAGGTCTGCACCTGCGGGTACGTCTCGGTGCTCTGGAGCTGCTCGAAGAAGGCGTCGAGGAGTGGCTGGTCCGCGATCGCAGGGTCGTCCCAGGCGGAACGGACAGCGGGAAGCGAGGAGTACGCCTCGTACTGGGCGACCTGCGTCTCGGGCGCGGCGAGGTGGCGCAGCAGCTTCCAGGAGGCATCCTGGTTGTCGCTGTCGGCCAGCACGCCCCAGCTACCGCCCGCGATCGCGCCGACGCTGCCGCCGGCATCGCCGGGCACCATCGCGGTCGCGACGTGCTCCTGCGTCCAGCCCTCCTCGCCGGCGACGTCGTCCAGCTGCCCGATCACCCAGGGGCCGGTCATCATGGCACCCGTCCTGCCCTCGACGAAGTACGGCTGAGCGTCGAGAAAGCCGGGTGCGTCGGGGTCGGCGATCCCGGAGGTGAAGAAGGACTCGTTGTACGACAGCGCGTCGATCATCTCCGGGGTGTCGAGGGTCCACTCGGTGCCGTCGTCCGACATCGGCCGGCCCCCTGCCTGCCACAGATACTGGGTGACGTCCTGGCCGTTGTAGACGTCCCAGCCCACGTCCGCACCCAGGCCCTTCTCGGCGCCCCCGGCCTGCAGGGCCTCGAAGAACGGGATGGCCTCGTCCCAGGTGGCCGGCGCCTCCACCCCCGCGGCTTCGGCGAAGTCGGAGCGGTAGACCAGCGCATACGTGTAGGCGTACCAGGGAACGGAGTAGGCGACTGCGTCGACGACGCCGGACTCCCACGCGCCGGGGAAGAACGCGGTGCTGTCGACCAGCCCTTCGGGCACGGGGGCAAAGGCGCCACCCGCGATGAACTGGGCCTGGGACTCGGTGTAGAGCTGCGCGATGTCGGGCCCGCCGCCTGCGGCGACCGCCGACTGCAGCTTGGTCGTGTACTCGTCCGACGGGATCAGGGTGATCTGAAGATCGAGCTCCGGGTTGTCCTCCTTGAAGGAGGCGAGGACGTCGTCGAGCACGGTTGCGTCGCCGTCCGGGGCCCAGAGCTCCACGGTTCCGGTAGCGGGTCCGTCGTCGACGCGCGCTGACGCGGCGGACGATGCGGGTTCGTCGCTGCGGCCACAGCCGGAAAGCACAAGGAGGGAGATGGCGGCAGCACCGGCGGCAAGCCGGGCCGTCATGTGTCGGGAGAGTGGCACGGGGGACTCCTATCGCGAGAGTCGGTGGGGGCCGACGCAAGCAGGCAGCATTACGCTACCTAGTAGCGTTTTTGATCCCACTCGTTGTGGGTCCGTTTACCAAGGTAGGGACGGGCCGTTTCAACGGGGTTGCGCAGGAGTGAAGAATAATTTCGGCGGAGGTAGCACAATCTCGCGCCTGGCGATGACGACAGTCGGTCTAGCGCTACGCCGGTCCCACTGGCGCCACCGCCGGGTGCGCGTGGGCGACCGAGAGCAGGATCCGGGCCGCCCCGTCGCCGACCCGGGCCCAGCGGTGCCGGATGTCGGCCGGGTGGCTGATCGCCTCGCCGGCCCCCAGCCGCCAGGAGCCCTCGTGCTCCAGCGTGACCTCGACCTCGCCGTCGATCACGTAGACAGTCATCTCGCCGTCGGACTCGAACCAGCCGCCGAGGTCGGCGCCGGGCTCGACGTGGTACTCGACCACCTCCAGCAGGTGACCGGCGCCCCCGGACAGGAGCCGTCCGCTCGCCGTCCCCGGCGCGTCGGAGACCGGCAGCTCGCGACCCTCGCCGCGACGCAGCACCGTCACGCCGCGGGGTGCGCTCACCGGCGGCATGAGCTGGCTCGGCGGCAGCCCGAGCGCGTGGGCGAGCCGGTACAGGCTCGACAGCGAGGGGCTCGTCTCGCCCTTCTCGACCTGGCTCAGGAACGGCTGGCTCATCTCGCTCGCGCGCGCAAGGGCGCGCATCGAGAGGCCCGCCGCCTCGCGCGCCCGCCGGATCGCCTGCCCCACCGCGACGCGGAGATCGGCCGCGGCATCCGGATCCTGTAACACGGCCTTAACCCCTCCGGCTCGATCCTGGTCCATGCTGATAACCAATACCTATCACCTTGGTCCCGGAACGGGCCCGGGGAACAGGACCGAAGGTATCCGAACACCGGAGGAGACCGGCATGTCAGCTGCATTCCACGTTCCCGCGATCGACATCGCCCCCTACATCGCGGGCGGCACCGACGCCGACCGGGCCGACGTCGCCCGCCAGGTCGACGAGGCGGCTCGCACTGTCGGCTTCATGCAGATCCTCGGGCACGGGATCCCCCTCGAGGCCTGGGCGCGCCTCGGCCGTGCGAGCGACCGTTTCTTCGAGCTGCCGCTCGACGTGAAGAAGCAGTACCGGGCGCCTGACGGCGTCAACCGCGGCTACAGCCCGCCCAGGTCCGAGCGCCTCAGCCTCAGCCTCGGCGTCGAGAAGGCCGAGCGCATGAACGACTTCTTCGAGGCCTTCAACGTCGGCGCGACCGCCGCCGACTACGCGCACGCCGACGTCGACCCCGGCATGTACTCCGAGAACATCTGGCCCGGCGAGAGCGACACCTTCCAGGGCGACGTCGAGCTGTGGATGTCGCACGCCAGGGTCGTCGCCAGGGTCATGATGCGGATCTTCACCGACGCGCTCGGCCTGCCCGCCGGGTACTTCGACGCGTACACCGACCACTCGCTCGACGTCCTGCGCATGAACAACTACGCCCTCCCCGAGGGCGAGCGGGTCGAGCTCGACGGCGACCTCATCGGCATGGGCGAGCACACCGACTTCGGCATCGTGACGCTGCTCTGGGCCGACGACGTCAAGGGCCTCCAGGTGCTCGACGCCGACGGCGGCTGGCACGACGTCTCGCCGCTACCCGGCGCCCTGCTGGTGAACCTCGGCGACCTGACGGCGCGGTGGACCAACGAGCGCTGGAGGTCGACGCTGCACCGCGTGAAGCCGCCGGTGATCGACGGCCGCATCAAGCGGCGCCGCTCCGCCGCGTTCTTCTTCGACGGCAACGTCGACGCGGTGATCACCACGCTCCCTGGGTGCGTCGCCGAGGGCGAGACCGAGCTCTACGGCCCGATCACCGTCGGCGAGCACATCGAGGCGAAGCTCAACGGCTCCCGCGGTCTGGTGAACAACACGACCGACACGGAGCGCGAGGCCGGGCGGGTGCTGGCGAGCCGCTCCTGACCTGGTGCGGGTCCGGGCCGCGAGGCCCTACACCGTCGGGACCAGCACCGTCATCAGCTCGCCCGAGCCCAGGTGAACCAGCGCCTTGCCGGGGCTCACCTGCGACGACACGGACGAACGCGGCAGGCTCACGCCCACCAGGTCGCCGTCGAACCGGTCCTGCGGGCTGAGCAGCGCTCCCCGCCGGCTCTTCTTGACGTCGACCTGCCAGCCGGAGAACCCGCCGGCCACCTCGGAGGCGTTGCCGCCGAGGATCAGCCCGCGCTGGTTGTCGGTGGCCGTTCGCAGGTAGGCGCGCAGCCAGTTCTTGGCCGGGGCGTCGGTCACCTGCTCACCGTCGTCGACGACCAGGACCACTGGCGTGCCGTCGGGGTCGAGGTGCGGTGCAAGGTCCTCCTCGGTGACCTCCGTGCCGGTCAGCACGGCGCGCACTCCGTCCCGGCCCTCGAAGTCGCGCAGGATGCTCGGCCGCGGCGCGAGGATCACCACCTGGGTACCGCCGCGCAGCAGCGACTCCGTCATGACGGCGAGCATCGTGGACCGGCCCGACCTGGACGGGCCACCCACGAGGAACGCGGGCGCGTCGCCTGCCAGGTCCATGCCGAACGCGGTCAGGTCGTCGCCGCCGACGCCGAGCAGCGCCCACATCGGCTTGGCCGCCTCCGGGCCGACGTACTGGTAGGCGGCGTCCACGGTGATCGTGGACGGGAGGTCGTCCACCCGGAACGGGCCGGTGCCCGGCACCACGTCCTCCCGCTCCCGGATCCCGGCCGCGATCTGGCGTGCCGCAGTGGTCTGGGCCCGGCCCGCCGGGTCGTCCCCGAGGATCGCAACCTGCACCTCGAGCCCGCTGCCCGACCGGAAGCCGCGCCCGGGCAGGATCTCCTCGGGCAGCTTCTTGTGGTCGATGCCCGCCATCCCGTAGTCGAACCGGTCGGTGAGGCGCAGCACGAGGGCGTCGTCGGTCAGCACGCTCATCCGGCTCGACAGCAGGCTGCGGTCCCCGGCCACGAGCAGGTGGATACCCGCGCTCGCGCCGTCGCGCAGCAGCTCCTGGACGATCTCGACGAGCTTGCCGCTGTCGACCTCGCCGTAGGTGCTCATGAAGCTCTCCCAGCGGTCGATCAGCATGAGCACGCGCGGCAGCCGAGTGCCCGGGTCCGCGAGCTCGCGCTGTTCCGTGACGCTGGCGAAGTTCCCGGCCGCGAGGACCTGCTGACGCCGCCCAAGCTCGGCCTGCAGGCGCGTGAGCAGCCGCTTCGTCCGCTCGGCCTGCCCGCGCTGCACGACGGCGCCCGTGTGCGGCAGCTCGTTCAGCACCGTCAGCGCCCCGTTGCCGCAGTCGATCGCGTACAGGTGCAGGTCGGCCACGGGCATGGCGGTGGCCGCGGCGAACGCCGTGGTGCGCAGCGCCGTGGACCGGCCGCTGCCCGCAGCGCCGATCACGTACCGGTGCCCGAAGCTGTCCAGGTCGATCACTGCTGGACCCTGCCGCTGATCCGAGGGCGAGTCCTCCATGGCCCACCCGAACTCCGACTCCGCGGTCGGCTGTGGCAGACCGGAGAGCGGGAGCAGGTCCGGCAGGGCCGGCAGCCACGGCCGCCGCGGGACGGGCCAGCCGCCCACTCGGGCGGTCTCGCGCAGGGTCTCCACCAGGGCCGCGAGGTCGGTCTCGACGTTCTCCTGACGCTTCACCCGCGGACGGCTGGGCGGCGGGGCGCCGAGGTCGGCCACGGGCACACGCGCGACGAACGGCGGTTCCACCTGCACGACGTCGGACAGCGACAGCCGCCGTCCGCCCACGCGGGCGGACTGGAACGGGATCAACGACGTGTGCCCCAGCCGGGCGTAGGCCCGGCCGGGCTGCGACTTGGCGATCTCAGCCGCCTCGTTTGCGTCGATGACGTCCTTGGACTCACTCTTGTCCGTCATCCGCAGCGCGACCCGGAGGTTCGTGTTGGCCCGGATCTCCGGCGAGATGACACCGGACGGGCGCTGCGTCGCCAGGATCAGGTGGATGCCGAGCGAGCGGCCCCGCTGGGCGATGTTGACCAGCCCGGAGACGAAGTCGGGGAGCTCGCGGGCCATCGAGGCGAACTCGTCGATGACGATCAGCAGGCGCGGCAGCGTGGGGCCGACGTGCCCGCGGCTCTGTGCGTCGAGGTAGTCCTCCAGGTCCTTCGCCCCCGCGTCGGCAAGCACGTGCTCCCGGAAGGTGAGCTCGGCACGGAGCGAGTCGAGCGCGCGCTCCACGAGGTGGGAGTCCAGGTCGGTGACCATCCCGACGGTGTGCGGCAGCTGCTCGCACTGGCTGAACGCGGCGCCGCCCTTGTAGTCGACGAGCACGAAGTTCATCGTCTCGGGCGTGTTGACGACCGCGAGCGACGCGACGACGGTCTGCAGGAACTCGGACTTGCCCGAACCGGTGGTGCCACCCACGAGAGCGTGCGGCCCGTCGCGCACCAGGTCGAGCGCGAACGGCCCGTCCAGCGAAACGCCCACCACGGCCTCGGTGCTGCCCTTGCCCCCGTTGGAGATCATGCGCCAACGGGCCACCATCTGCCCGGCGTCGACCTCCTCGATGCCGAGCACCTCGACGAGGCGCGCGGAGTCCGGGATCAGGCCCTCACCTTCGGTGGCGGTCACGTCGTGCACGGCGGCGACGGCGCGCGCGACCGGCTCGAACCAGTCGTCGGCCACCTCGTCGACCAGCACGGACCGCAGGTCGTCGGCGTCCTGCCTGCGCAGCGTCATGCCGCCGTCCACGCGGGCGAGCGCCACGACCGTGCACTCCTCGGGCAACAGCTGCTCGTCGCCGTCCAGGCAGACGACGCTCACGCCGACGCCGGGGCCGTCGCGCAGGATGGACACGACGCCGGGCAACGCGCGCAGGCGGCGGGCACCGTCGAGCACCACGACGACCTGCGGGTCGGACATGACCTTGCTGCCGGCCCCCTCCATGGCGGCGCGGCGCTGGGTGATCAGGGAGTTCACCTCGGCGACGCGGGCGGCCAGCGTGTCCGTGGTGGTCCCGATCAGGGCGACGGCGTCCTGGCCGAGCGACGGGCGCGCGTGCGGCAGCCAGGCCGCCCACGCCCAGTCCTGCACGTGCTCGGAGCTGGTCAGGATGTAGACCTGGACGTCGCGCGGGCTCTGCAGCACGCCGAGCTGGCCCACCATCCACCGGGCGCGGCGGCGCGGCCAGTCCCCCGGGCCGGCCAGGCCGACCACCCCGGCCTCGCGCAGCGGCACCGTGACCGGCACGGACCGCACGGTCGCGCGGGTCTTGCGCCGGTGCTCCGGCTCCGCGCTGTCCTCCACCTCGACCCGGCTGGTCGCGTCGCCGAGCCCCAGCCGGACAGCCAGGTGGTCAGCATCCGTGCTGCGGCGTTCCCAGAGGCGGCGCGTCGGCGTGGTCGCGATGAGCCGCAGCTCCGCGGCCCCCGGGCTCGACACCCTGCGCCGGTGCTGCTCGCGCCGGACGGCGTCCAGCACCTCCTCCTCGAGCGCGGCTCGCTCGTCGGCGTGCTGCTTCAGCCGGTCCCGATGGGTGGTCACGCCGTTGCGCTTCTGCATCCACCAGTTGCCGAGGCCCATCAGCGGCGACGCCAGGGCGAACATCAGGTAGTACGGCTGCCGGAACACGAACGCCATCGTGATGCCCATCACCGCGGGCATCGCCATGGCGAGCCACGGCAGCGGGTTCCGGCTGGGCGCCGCCGGCTCCGCGGGCAGGCGGAAGTGCGTGGCGGGCATCGGCGGCAGCAGCCGCGGCGGCCGGTTGTAGTCCAGGTGCCCCGGCTGGGCGGCGGGCCGCAGGTCGGCGTCGGGCCGCGTGGCCGGCTGGACCGTCAGGACGCTCGGCCCGATCCGCAGCTGCGTGCCCGCAGGCCACGGCGCGTCGTCCTCGCCCAGCGGTTCCTCCAGCCGGTCCAGGTGGACCGGGCGGCCGGCGGAGCGCGGGTCCGGCAGGCGCCGCACCCGCACCGCGCCGTCGAGCGCGACGACGACGGCGATGGCGGCGAGCCCACCCTCGCGCGGCTCGTCCACACGGACGCGGCCGTCGGAGCCCACCTGCACGGTGGACTCCCCGACCCCGAGCCGGGCCAACGCGCCTGCGCCCGTCCCGCCCGTGACACACAGGTCGACGGGGCCGCCCGATGCGTCGTCCCGCGCGCCGAGATCGGCGAAGGTGACGACGGCGCCGTCCCGGATGCCCGAGTCGGCCGCGAGCGCCTCCGCGCCCGTCGGCAGGCGGTCCGCCACCGGGCGGCCGTCCACGTACATGGTGCTGCCCCGGGGAGCGCCCACCTCGGCGGCCAGACGCTCGGCCAGGTCGGACGCCTTGGTCCGCTCGTCCAGGTCCAGGGACAGGAGGGCTTCACGCGAGCCGTGGCGCGTGGTGATCAGAGCATGCACGTCACTCGCCTCCCCGCCGCACCGCCGTCTGCTCGGTGTAGCGGACGTCGGGCAGGAACCCGCTGCGCAGCCAGCCGTCGTCGCCCGCGGTGATCCGCCACTTCGCCGACGGCGACGGGCCGAGGACGATGACCACCCAGCGGAAGCCCGGGCGGGCGAACCGGGCGGCGAGCATGTCCTGCAGCGCCACCGACGGGGCCTGGGAGAGCACCAGCACGCCGCCGCCCGCGGCGTCCAGCTCGGGTATGACCTGCTCGATCGCCGACAGGTGCTCCGCGAGCTCGGGCTGGGGCAGGCCGTTGCCAACCATCACGACCCGCGGGTCGTTCGACCACGGGTTGCCGGTCAGCTCGCCCAGCCACCGGCGCAGCACCTCGTGCCGCGCCCTCGTCGGGCCGTCCAGGCTGATCACGCCACGCGCCGTGGCGAAGTCCACGAGCACGCGGCCCGTCTCGGCGACGCCGATGGTCACCAGGCGCGCGAACCGGGCCGTCGACCCCTCCGACGCCGGGGCCGCCTGCAGCTTCGCCAGCGGGGCGGACCAGCTCTGCCCGTCCTCGTTCGCCACCCACGGCGACGGCGCAGGAGAGGCCGGGCTCGCGAGCCGGAGCCGCATCGCCCCGCCCTCGATGAACACCCCGGTGGCGCCGGGCACATCCTGGCCGTCGCGCTCGCACGCGGCGATCAGCACCCGCAGCGCACGGTCCACCATCCACGACGCCGACGTGTCGGTGCGCAGCAGGCTGTCGTCGAACGGCTCCTCACGCCCGGCGCGGAGCCGGCGAACCAGGAGCACACCGCCGAAGGCGGCGGCGCCCACCAGCAGCACCGCGCCCACGGAGATCAGGACGGGCACCAGCAAGGACGCGCTCGCCGCAGCGTCCTGCCCGCCCGCGCCCGCCTCGTCCGACGCGGAGGCGCTCGCCTCCGCGGTCGTGCTCGGACCGGGGAGCGGGCCGTTCTGCAGGCCCTCGCCCTCGGCGTCCTCCGGGAGCTCGAGCACCCAGCCCACCGTGACGGAGCTCGGGTCGGTGAGCACGCCGCCGTCGGGCTGCGTGCGGCCCTCGTTGAGGTCGAAGATCTCCGTGTACCGCTCGCCGTCCCCCAGGAACCGCTCGGCGATCTGGTAGAGGAACTCGGCTTCGCCCTCCGGCGTCGTGCCGACGACGTAGTACGGCACCGACGGCGCGGACGACGCCTCCGGCGACGCGTCGTCCGCCGGTGCGCTCGCCTCCGCACCGCCTCCGCTGCCCGCCGGCCCCGTCGGCAGCACCCCGAACTCGATGCCCTCGCCCTCGGCGTCGGCGGGCATCTGCATCACCCAGCCCGGCAGGACGGCGGCCGGGTCGGTCAGGGCGTTCCCGTCGGGCTGGGTGCGCCCCTTGTTCAGCTCGAAGATCTCCGTGTACCGGTTGCCGTCGCCGAGGAATCGCTGGGCGATCTCGAACAGGAACTCCTGCTGGCCGTCCGGCTTGGTCTGCATCACGTAGTACTTGACCTTCTCGCCGTCCTTGCCCTCGTCCGTAGCAAGGCTCATGGCGAGGGCGGTGCCGAGCTCGGCGGGCGCCAGGCCCCCGAGGGCGGGGCTCGCCACCGTTGGCAGTGCGGTCCCGACCATGAGGACCGCTGCCGCAGCCGTGGACAGGACCGTCGCAGCGAGGGCGGCGGCGATGCGGGGGGCGTGGTGCACGGTTGCTCCGTCTTCAGGTGTGTCGCGTCAGTCGAGGTTGGTGCGTCGGGCGAGGCAGCTCACGCGGAGCCGGGAACGCTCGTCTCCGGCAGGTTCAGGATGTTCGTACCGGGGCCGGCCCAGCGGAAGGTGGTCATCACCGCGTCGAAGAAGAAGACCAGCGCCTCGGCCAGCCGCTCGGTGTTCTCGCTGTTCCAGACGGTGCTGAAGGACAGGACCAGCCACTCGCCGTCGGCCTCGTCCCGGGAGACCGCGTACAGCACCTGCCGGGTCGACAGCTCGGGCCAGTCGTCGTCCCGTTTCATCCCGTGCTCGGTGTGCACCACCCGGATGCCCGGACGCCCGTCGAGCTCGACCAGCTCGCTCTCCTCGTACCCGTCGCTCAGGATGCTCGTCACGATCCGCGCCGGGTCGGTGCCCGCGTCGCTGACGACCTCCACCTCGGCGATCGAGGCAGGGATGTGCACACCCTCCATCGGCTCGGTCGGGAGGTACACCGCGCCGGTGCCGGCCTCGCGGGCCTCGCCGAGGATCTTGTGCAGCTCGTCGCGGAGCATGTGCCGGTACGGCTCGGCCTTGTCGCGGGGCAGGGACTCCGGCAGTGCGCGCGCGACGACCTGCTCGATCGCGTCGTTCAGCTCTCGCTGGAGCCCCTCGCCCGTGGGGAACCGGGCCCACCCGGGCGGGAGGAGGATCACCCAGGCGTCGGTCGGCTTGCCCGCGCGCCCCGGGGTGGGCTCCGCGGCCTGTTTCTGGTTCACTGTGCGCTCCGGGTGACTCGTACGGCGGGCAGCAGCTCGTCGAGCGCCTCCCCCACCGCTTCGACGGTGATGATGTCCTGGGTACGCCAGAGCAGGACGGTGTCCACCACCGCGTCCGGGTGCTCGGTGCGCCTGCCGACGCCGACGCTCAGCCATACGCCGCCGGTCGCCTGGTCGAGGTCGAGCCGGGTGACCCGGATCCCGTCGCCGTCAGGCAGCTCGAAGTACTCGATGTTCGGCGGGTTCACCGGGTTCCCGCCGGTCGCTCCCAGCACCTCCAGGAGCGTGTCGTCCGACGCACCCGGCTCGCCCATGACGACGCTGACGACCACGGGAACGGGGCCCCGGTCCTCGAGACCGACGAGCGCGGCGATCCGGGCGTCCGGGGCCACGTGGTCGGCGAACTTCAGGAGGTTCGCGACCGCCAGGCCGACATTCTGACGGAGCAGTGCCCGGTCCTCGTCGGACAGGACAACTCCCCCGTCCGAACCCTCAGGAGTCCCCGGTTCGACCGAGCCGAGCACCGCCTCGACGACGTCGCTCTCCCACGAGCTGATCACCTCGGGCGACTCTGACGTGGTGGAGGGCACCACCACCCAGCCGGCCACCGGATCGACGGTCCACGACCACGCCTGCCCGTCGGCCTCCGTCGTACCCGCACCCTGCGTGCTCGTGGTGCTCACTAGATCGGCTCCCCCGCCCCGGTCGTCATGTGGTTGTACTCCCAGTCGCTCCGGCCTTCCCAGCTGTGGCGGAGGTCGTCGTCCCCGAAGGACGAACCCGGCACACCGGTGCTCCACGCTCCGCTGGTGAGTCCGATGAACCAGCTCCCGGAGCCGAGGACGTACGCCCAGGGCTTGACTCCCGCACCCGTGATCCCGAAGACGCTGAGGCTCTTGATCGCGGCGTTGATCCCGCCGAGCTCCTTGAGGCCCCCGAGGCCGATCATCCCGGTGAACGACCAGGTCTTCCACGCATTCGGGTTGATCTTGAGGAGCGACTGCAGCTTGAAGATGTTCTTCACGGACTCGCTGATCTTGAGCCCGCCCGAGAACACCCGGCTGAGCGCGAAAGCGCTAAACGGGCCATCGATGTTGTTCCTGAAGACGGCCATCCTCTCTGCCAGCCTGCCCAGGTCGTCCATCTGCACGGCAATCGCCGTCCTGCCCAGGCCGCTCGAGGCCTTCACGCTCGCGGCGATCGCCTTGGCCGCGACCATGCCTCCGACGGCAGCGAACACGCCGACGACACTCCAGACAACGGCCAGCCAGCTCTCCTCGCCCTGTGCGGCGAGGGCGATCGTGCCGACGAGGGCGACGACCCCGACCACGAGGGCGGCCATCGCAAGCGCACCCAGCCCCGGGATGATCATGGCCAGCACGGCCAGGGCCATGCCGATCCAGCCCAGGATCTCGACGAGCCCCTTCAGGAACTTGTTGAACCCGGACACAAAGGCTTCCCAGCCGCTGTGCTTCAGGCCGTCCTCGTTCCAGTTCTTCCGGATCGTCCTCGCCGCCGCCTCGGCCGCCGCGTCGAGCGCGGCCATCGCGGCACGCGCAATCGACCTGGCCGACTCCAGGTCGCCCTTGGCCGTCCCGATCGCGTCCGTCCGCTTCTGGGACGCCTGCTTCTCCGTGTCGGTGAGCGGCGGCGCGTCGTCCGGCCGGTCCGCGTTCGCCGGGTCGCTCATGCCCTCGGCGCCCTTCAGGGCGGCGGCAGCGTCCTCGGCCTTCGCCAAGGCCTTGCCGGTCTCCGAGCGTGCGGTCTTGAGCTGCGGCTGGTAGGTAGTGAGCGCTGCGTGCACGTTCTCGTAGCGGGCAGCGGCCTTGCCCAACGCCTCGTGACTCTCCTGGGCGCGCTTGCGCATCGCGTCGGCGGCCTCGCCCTTGAGCAGGGTCTCGTCGCCGTCGCCGATCCTCTTGAGGAGCGCCGCCTGCGTGGTCATCGACTCGGCGATCTCCTTGTAGTGCCGGATGACCGCGTCCAGGCCGGACGCCTCGGCCGGCACCGGATCCTCGTCGTAGTCCAGCAGGTGCCACTCACCCACGCGGGCGGCGCTCATCGAGTCTCCTTCGGTTCTACGAGGCTCTATTCGCTCTCGAGCGACTTCGCCAGCTCGATCTCGGTGTTGTTCCAGGTCTCGGCGGCCTGCTCCATCTTGCTCTGGAGGTCCTTGAGGTTTTCCTGGAGCTTCTCCCGCTTGACCCACCAGTCGTCGATGAAGTCGTCCATCGCGCGCTCAACCGTCTTGTGGCCCCAGATGCCGCCGTCGTCCCACAGCTCGCTCATGTTCTCGAGCTCGTGGACGACGCCCTTGAGCTGCTTGGCAGCGTCGTCGACGGCGACCGAGGTGACTACCAGGTCAGCCATGAGGTCACTTGTTGATGGCGTTGGCGAGCTCTTCGTCGGTCCTGCGGAGTGCCTCGGCGGCCTGCTTGAGGTACTCGGCGATCCCCGTCAGACCCTCCATGACCTGCTCGCCACCCTTGTTGAGCTCCTTGTAGGCCTCGTCGAACGCCTTGGAGGACTTGTCCGTGACGTAGCCGTCCTGCACCAGGTTCTCGACCATCGCCCGCAGCTGGCTCAGCTTGCCCTGCATGTCGCTCGCCTCCCGCGTCATCTGCTGGGCGGCGTCTTCCATCTGCTGGAAGGTCACGTTGATGTTGGCCATGATCGGTCCTCTCGGGTTGCCTGGTCGAAAGCAGGGCGATAGTACATGAGCCGTACATAGCGGAGGTTTCGCCAGGCGGACGCCGCCCGTTCACCCCCAGGCTCGATCCACGCGATCGTGTGGATCCGGAGGGCTCGGTGGCGCTGTCCGGCGGAACGAGTGCGTGGTGGCTAGGTTTTTCGTTGGAGCCTCGGGCTGCGGTGGCCACAGACACCGGCGTGCGACTTCGGGCCGCCGAGGTGATCGGAACGCTGTGCTTGGCACGATCCGCATCGCAATCGGAATCGCCTCGCCCGACGCCCGCCCGTCCGTCCGAAGGAGGTCGCCATGGACAGCACCGCCCAGGTCAACGGCATCGACCTGCACTACATCGAGCAGGGTCAGGGACAACCCGTCGTGTTCGTCCACGGCGGCTTCGGCGACTACCGCGTGTGGGCACAGCAATGGGACGCGTTCGCCCGCACCTACCGCGCCATCGCGGTCAGCTGCCGGGGCTACTGGCCAAATGAGAAGCTCGACCCCGACGAGACCATCACGCTGGACACGTTCGTCGACGACCTCACAGAGTTCGTGCGGACGGTCGGCGCCGGGCCTGTGCACCTCGTCGGCCACTCGTCCCCTGGGGGCTTTGGCGGCCTGTGCCTCGCGCGGAACCATCCGGAGCTCCTGCGCTCCCTGGTACTGCTCGAACCGCCGGCGTTCCCCGTCCTGGGTGTCAACATCCCACCTCGCCCACTCCAGATCATCAGGTTGTTCCTACGCAGCCCGCGGGCAGGAGTGGCCCTCATCAAGTTCGGGGCAAAGGGCGCAAGACCCGCGATGAGGGCCTTCGCCCGCGGGGACGACGAGGAGGCGGTGCGGGCGTTCGTCACGGCCAACGCCGGCGCGGACGTCATCGCAGCGATGCCGAAGGAACAGTTCGATCGGTTCGTCGCGAACGCCGGGCCGCTCAAGGCCCAGCTACGGGCCGGCTTCCCCAGGTTCGGCCCGGACGACGCCAAGGCGATACGGGTGCCCACCCTGCTCGTCTCGGGCACCAGGACCCCGGCTCACGTCACGGCCGTCACCGACCGGTTGGAGAAGCTCATCCCCGACGTTCAACGCCTCGACATCGCCGGCGCCAGCCACGGCATGTTCACCACACACCCGGCAGAGTTCAATGCCGGAGTCTTGCGCTTCATCCGCGCGCAAGGCCCGCCCGGGTGACGTACTGCGCGAGGCTGGAGCTGATCGCGCCGCCCGCCCGCGCGTCGTACCCCTGGAAGCACGGCATCGTGTTCGCCTCGAGGAACAGCCAGCTCCCGTCCCGGTCGTCGACCTTGAAGTCGACGCCCAGCAGCGGCGTGCTGGTCAGGTCGACGAGGGCGCGGCATCCGGCGGCCACGTCCGGCGGGCACGACGTGGCGACGAACCGGCTCCGCCCCCGGACGCGGCGATAGTCGACGTCCTCGCTGTGGATGAGCTCCGCGAACAGGTCGTGACCCACGGTGTGCACGCGCACGTCCGGCCCGTGCACGCGCCGCTGCAGCTGGATCGGCGTCGCGAGGACGAGGTCGAGCCGGCCCTCGTCGACGGTCGCATCCCAGGCCCGGGCCCAGGTCTTGGCGGAGCTGACGCCCTTCGTGATCACGTCGCCGTCGTGCTCGGCGACGAAGGCCCGCACACGCTCGGGGACGTTGGTCACGCACGTCTCCGGCACCCGGAAGCCGGCCTGGGCCGCCATGTGGATGAGGTGGACCGGCTTGCTGAAGCCGGTCAGGTCGGCCGAGGGCGGGTTGACCACGGGCACGCCCGTCGCCGCGAGGGCCGTCAGCGTCGCCGAGAGGGCGCGCGACGTGGACCAGGTCCGGCGGACGGTCTCGTCGTCGAGGCCGTCGTGCACCAGGTCGGGGATCCGAACCCAGACACCTGAGACGTCCGCGAGCCGGTACCGGGCGCCGGCGACGTCGAGGTGGCTCGCGAGCGGATCGGCCGCGTCGAGGACGAAGCCGCCCGAGAGGATCAGCTGGACGACGTCGACCGCCCGGACCTCGGCCCGGGTGCGGCGCAGGGAGCTCAGGCCGTGCAGAAAGGTCGGGTCGGCCGCCGAGCCGAGGCAGAGGATCATCGGACCGCCTCCAGGACCCCGGCCGCGATGGCCTCGCCGAGCGGCGAGTCCAGGAGGCCGGCCGGGACCGGCCCGACGTCGAGCACCCGGCCGTCGTGGGAGTGGTCCACCACGACGCTCGCCAGGACGGGAGCGCCCGTGGCGAAAGCTCCCGCCGCGGCCCGGAGCACGCCGACCGGGACGGTGCCGGTGCCCGGGACGACGAGCGTGCGCAGGCCGGCGACGACGACGCGGACGGTCGACGACGGCGAGCACGGCGTGATGTCCACGACCTCCTCCCCCGCCTGCACCTCGTGCAGGTACTCACCGGGCGCTCCGTCAGCGCCCGGGCGTACGTAGCCGCCGTCGTGCCCGTGACCCCCAGCAGGTACGGCGTCGCGCAGCGCCCACCGACCCGCCCAGACCGGGAGGTCGTCGAGGCGGAGCCGGTCGATGGTTGCGATCATGCCGGAGGACGTCGGGCGACCGATCACCGGTCCCGGGAAGGATGACAGCAAGGCCCACCACGATGCCGACTGCTCGGCGCTGCAGAACGGGTCGTCGTCGCCGGGGACGCTTCGCAGGACGATGGCGTCCACGGTGTCGCCCGATGTCATGGACACGCGGGCCGAGGCCGTCGAGTCGGCTGTGATGGTGAGGTCCCAGCACAGCTCGGTGAACGACTCGACGACCTCGGCCTTCGCCCCGGCCGTGCGCAGGAGACGGGTGAGGACGTGCGCACCCGTGTCGTACCCGGCCGCGACGACTGCGAGCATCACGTCACCGCCGCTCGAGCTCGTCGATCAGGGGCGCGGCGCGGTCGAGGATAGCTCCCCACTGGTCGGCCGACGGGTCGACCGCGAGGAGCGACTTGAGGAGGATCGAGCCCTCTCCGTCCTCGCTGCCGCCGCTCTCGTGGCCCTCGCTCGACTCGGTCGTCTCGCTCGCCTCGCTCGTCTCGCTGGTCTCGCTCGACTCGCTGGAGTCGGAGCTGAAGACCGGGACGCCTCGACCGAGGTCCTCCGTGATCTTCCCGAGGAACGTGCGAACCTTCTCGTCGAGGTCCCCAGCTGCCCGGACCGTGCTGTTCTCGTTCTCAGTCATGACGATCTCTCCTTCGTGTCCTTGTGCGGATCGTTCCGCCGCCCGCCGCGCGGGCGGGCATCGTGCGCCCACCCCGTCCGGGGCGACGGCGCGGCTGCGGCCACCGTGCAGAGCAGCTCTGCGGCTGCCCACGCCTCGACCGCCAGGGTCCGGACGACCGGAGGCCGGGCGTCCGGGGGGATGAACGGCTCAGTGGCCATGGCCGGCGCGCAGCCGGTCGAGGACCGGGGCGCTGGCACGGAGGATGTCCGCCCAGACCGCCGGGTCGGGGTCGATCTTGCTCAGGTACTCGTCGATCAGCTTGCCCTCGCTCATCTCGGACGACTCCGATGTCTCGGACGTCTCGCTGGACTCGCTCGACTCGCTCGACTCGCTCGACTCCGAGCTGAAGCTCAGGGTGAACGCGGCCTCGTCGAGCCCCGTCCGGAAGTTCGTCAGGAACGCCGACACCTTCGCGTCGAGGTCCTTGTCGACGGCTTCACTCACGTTCTCCGTCATGTCTCTCGCCCCCTCTTCTTCGGACACCTCGGACGGTGCCCGTATGCAGCGAACGAGTGGACGCGCAGAGACCCTGATACACGGGGACGGCCGGATCGGTGCCGTTCGGACGGGGATGACCGAAATGCTGGGCGGGTGAAAAATTCCGGTCAGCTCACCTCGAGCTCGCGCACCGTCAGGCCTTCGAAGACGGCCATCCCGCCGTGGGAGAAGAGCCGGATGTGGTTGTCACCAGCGAGCGGGAAGACCCGGTGGGAGTGCACGATCCGGCCGTCGCCCACGAAGAGCTCGACGCTCGCGTGGTCGACAAGGACTCGGATGCGCAGGCGTCCGGCCGTGCGGTCGACGGGTGTCTGGGACTCTCCCCCGCTCGGGTTGAAGGACGGGCGCCGGTTGACGAATGCGAACCCGCCGTCGAGGTACGCGCCCGCGGCGACGTGCCGCCCACCTCCCGGCGCCCGGCAGAGCTCGAACCCGATGTTGCCCGGACGGTTCGCCGGGTCCCACACGAGGTCGCACGACAGCTCGTACGCCCGCGCGGTGACGTCGAGATCGAGCGTGCCGTCGACGCGGACGTCGCCGAGCTCGTGGCTGACGGTGACGTGGTCCGCGAGCGCCGCCGTCGGCTGGGAGGCGAGGTAGTAGGTTCCGTCGTCGTCGCGTTCGAGGCGGACGTCCCGCACGATCATGTCGTCGCCGTTGTAGCCGTCGGTGACGAGGCTGGGCGCGTTGTGGGGGTAGTCCCAGAAGTTCGCCCAGCCGAGCGCGTGGCGCAGGCCGGGGTCTTCCGTCCCGTCCGCTCGGTGGTGCGGGTACGTCACCGCACCGTAGAAGTCGAAGCCCCGGTCGAGCCACTGCGGTTCCGCGCCGTCCGGGACGAAGGTCGACCCGTCGAAGCTGCCGGTCCAGTAGGCGAACGTGGCGGGAAGCCCACGTCCCTTGCCGTTGGCGCTGACTCCGAGGACCCAGTGGTCGGTGCCGTCAGCGGCCCGCATCGAGAAGACGTCGGGGCACTCGAGCAGCCCGATGTCGTCCCGCACGAACTCTCCGACGCGCTCCCAGCGGTGCAGGTTGTCCGACGCGTAGAACCCGATCCGGTTCCCCTCGGCGTTCGCCATGAACCACCGCGACCGCGCGTCGTCCCAGATGACCTTGGGGTCGCGGAAGTCGTTCACGCCAGGGTTGGGCAGCACGGGGTCGATGGGGCCGGGCTGGAACGTCCGGCCACGGTCGGTCGAGTACCACAGGTACTGCGCCTGCCTTCCGGCGGGCGCCTGCGTGACGAGCGCGACGACGGCGCCGGGCCCGTAGCCCGCCGTGTTCTCGTGGTCGACGACGAGGCACCCGGACCAGCAGTCGCCGTTCGCGGTGGTGAACTTCGGGATGGCGACGCCCTGGTCGATGAAGGAGACGTGGTCACGGGTGGTGGCGAGCCGCCAGGCGGTGCCACCGCCACCGGTGAGGTAGTCGGCGTTGTACAGGTAGTAGTACAGGTACTCCCCGTCGAGGTAGATGGGGCGCTGCGGGTCGTTCTTCCAGTTGTCCGGGACGCTCAGGTGGTACGCCGGGCGATATGTCTGGTTCACGTGCGGACCTCCGGTCCGGCTGGATGCTGGGCGGGTGGAGGCGAGGGCTGCCGCGCTGGTCGGCCCGAGCATCGCACCGGCGGCACCGGCGGCGAGGCCGCCGGCCGCACCGAGGAGCAGGGCACGGCGGGATGGCTGGATGGTGGTCACAGGGTCGACCTCTCTGTCGTCATTGCGTTTGATGCGTGCTGCTGAAGCGGGGTGCGTCAGGGCGTACCGGGCCAGAGCTCTCGGGAGCGGTGGTCCCAGGCGTCGGCCATGTGCCAGCTTTCGAGCCGGGTCACCGTGACCGCGCCGGAGGACGCGGCGAGCTCGACGCCGGTGGCGTCGGGCCGGGTGGGGTAGATCCTCGCGGTGAGCGGCCGGCCGTTCGCGAAGACCTCCAGGGCCGAGTGGTCGACGATCACCCGCAGGCGCACGGCGCCGTCGGGCTCGGTGGGGACCTCCCCGGACCGGGGCGTGGCGTCGACGGCGGCGTCCAGGCTGGACCGCGAGCGGTCGAGGCGCAGCATGATCGCGCCGCCGCCGTCACGCTCGAGCAGGAGGCGCGTGCGCTCGCCGGCGGCGTCGTCGACCGGCCCGGCGGCCCTGACGTCCAGCTCCAGGCTGCTGCCGGCGGTCAGGACGACGTCGATCTCCAGGTCGAGCTGATCTCCCGTGATCGCGACGACTCGGCGCTCGCCGGCGCTCAGCCGACCGGGAACGGTGCGGATGCCACCGCGCCTCAGGAGGCTGACCTCGGCCGCTGGTTCCTGGGCGAGCGTCCCGTCCGGCGCAAGCGTCACGTGCCGCGGCAGCGACATGACACCCGACCACCCGGCGAGCAGGCTCGCGGCATCCGGCCTGCCCTCCTGCAGCCACCCGAACACGAGCCGTCGGCCCTGGACGTCCTGGAAGGTCTGCGGGGCGTAGAAGTGCCGGCCGCCGTAGTCGAGACGCCCCAGGCGGTGCGGCGTGAAGACGTCTCCCTCGTAGGCGCCGATCCAGTAGAGGGGGTGGTGGGTGACTCCCTCGTCCCACGCGGAGAAGACGAGGACGTCCCTGGCCGCATCCTGGGCGGTGAGCCGGAACAGGTCGACGCACTCCCACATCGTCCCGGTCCAGTCCGGCTCCCCCGCCTCGCCGATCGACGCGTCGCCGACGACCAGCGGGCCGACGTACTCCCAGGAGCGCAGGTCCGTGGAGTCGTACAGGAACGCGGCGCCGCCCCGACCTCGGATGCCCGACCCCACAAGCTGACGCCACCGGCCGTCCTCCCGCCAGACGCAGTGGTCGCGGAAGGCCGTGACGTCCACGCCCGGTGGTGTGGCGGCGATGACTGGGTTCTCCTCGACCGGCGTCCAGGCGCGCAGGTCGCTGGAGCCGGTCGCGACGCACGGCAGCTCGCGCCCGTCGTGCCGTCCGGAGTACACGATCGTCGGGGTCCCGCCGTCGTCGACGAGCACGCCGGACCAGCATCCTTCGACGTCGGGTCCGGTCTCGCCGGGGACGAGCGCGACCGGTTCGTCCGTCCAGCGGACCAGGTCGGTGCTGGTGGCGTGCCCCCAGTGGATCCGGTCGTGGACGGGCGAGTACGGGTTGTACTGGTAGAAGAGGTGGTACGTGCCGTCCCAGAGGCCCAGACCGTTCGGGTCGTTGAGCCATCCGGCCGGCGAGACGAAGTGGAAGCGGGGTCGATGGGGGTCGGCCTGGGCACGTTCGACCATCCGGTCGTCGGCGCGTCGTGCGGTGCCGACGGTCGGCTCACTCATGCAGATCTGTCCTTGTCTGGGTCGGGCGATGTCTAGGCGTTGGAGGTGCCGGCCACGTCGAGTGCCCGGCGGGCCACCTCGGTCTGCGGGCGGTAGAGGTGGCAGCGCACGGTCCAGCCCGGTGCGACGGCGTGGTGCACCGGCGAGTCGTCCCGGCACCGCCCGTCGGCCGCGTAGGGGCACGTGGTGGCGCCGAGCACCTGCGCACGGAGCGCAGCCCTCTCGGCCGGGTCGAACGTCCCCGCACGCTGCGGGTCCGGGACGGCGGAGAGCAGCAGCTGGGTGTACGGGTGGGCGGGATCGGCCATGAGCGCGGTCGACTCCCCCGCCTCCACCACCTCGCCGGCGAACATCACCGTCGTCCGGTCCGCGACGTACCGGGCCGCCGCCAGGTCGTGGGTAATGTAGAGCAGAGAGATGCCCCGCTCGTCGCGCAGCCGGCGCATCAGGTTGAGGATCCCGATGCGCACCGACACGTCGAGCATCGACGTGGGTTCGTCCGCGAGGATGACCTCCGGCTCGACCGCCAGCGCTCGGGCGATCGCGACTCGCTGACGTTGCCCCCCGGACAGCTCGTGCGGGTAGGCGTCCAGCAGGGCGCGGTCGAGGTCGACGGTGTCCATGAGCTCCGCGAGCCGGCTCCTGAGCGCGACAGCCGAGGCCGTGCGACGGTGCAGCCGGAGAGCCCTCGTGAGGAAGTGCTCGACGCGGTGCGCGGGGTTCAGGGAACCGAACGGGTCCTGGAAGACCATCTGCACCTTGGCCCGGTAGGCGCGGGACGCGCGCCGCGGCTCGGTCCGCAGGACGTCGACGCCGTCGACGCGCAGGGTGCCCGACGTCGGCTGCTCGAGCCGCGCCACGCACCGCGCGATCGTGGACTTGCCGCTGCCGGACTCACCGACGAGCGCCAGGATCTCCCCGCGCCGGACGTCGAGGTCGACGCCCCCGAGTGCCCGGAACGTGGCACGCGAGAAGAGCCCTCCGACCGGGAAGTCCTTGACCAGCCCGCGGATCTGCACCACCGGCGTGCCGGCGGAGGTGACGTCGCCGGACCGGCCGGGTGCGTGATCGGTCGTGGCACTCATGCTGGGACCTCCTGGTCGCGGGGCGCGTCGTGGGGCTCGTCGTGGGGCGCCACCCAGTGGCCCCCGGCCACCTCGACGAGGTCGCCGATGTCGGTGAACCGCACGCCCTCGGCAAGACCCCTGAGCTCGGTGCGGGGTCCGGTCAGCGGCGGGAACGCGTTCATCAGAGCGCGCGTGTACGGGTGCCGCGGTTCCGCGAGGATCGTCGCGGCAGGTGCGGACTCGACGAACCGCCCGCCGTACATGACGGCCATCCGGTCGGACAGCTCGATCATGAGCGACATGTCGTGGGTGATGAACAGCACGGCGAAGCCGAGCTCCCGGCGCAGGTCCGCGATCTGCGCCATGATCTCCTGCTGCACGACGACGTCGAGAGCGGTGGTGGGCTCGTCCATGATGAGCAGCCGCGGTCGCAGCGCGACGGCCATGGCGATCACGACGCGCTGGCGCATGCCCCCGGAGAGCTGGTGCGGGTAGGCGCGCAGGCGCGAGCGGTCGATCTTGACGAGCTCGAGCAGGTCGGCGGCGCGCCGCAACGCCTCGCGGCGCGAGACTCGCTCGTGCGTGGTGTAGACGTCGACGATCTGGTCGCCGATGGTCATGACCGGGTTGAGCGAGCTCATGGCGGACTGGAACACCATCGCGACGTCGCGCCAGCGGAAGCTGCGCAGCTGGTCGTCCGGCATCGCGAGCACGTCACGCCCGCAGAACCGCACGCTTCCCCCGGTGATGACCGCGGGCGCGCGCAGCAGGCGCATGATCGCGTGGGCGACCGTCGACTTCCCGCAGCCGGACTCCCCGGCGAGGCCGAAGACCTCGCCCTCGCCGATGGTGAACGAGACGCGGTCGGCTCCGACGACGGTGCGGTTCTCCCCCCGGTACTCGACGGTGAGGTCGCGCACCTCGAGCACGGGCGTCGCGCCGTGCCCGTTCGCGCTCGCGCGGCTCGTGGCGGTCCCTGCGGCGGCGGACACGACCGTGCCGCCTCCGGGCGCGTGCACCCCAGCGCGCCGGCGCCGCGGCACGCGGAGCCGCGGGTTCGTGACCTCGTCCACCGCGTAGTTGAGGAGGGAGAGCGCGAAGGCGACGAGCGCGATGCACAGGCCCGAGGGGAGGAAGGCCCACCAGGCACCGACCATGAGCGCGCCGTCGTTGCTGGCCCAGTACAGGTTGGTGCCCCAGGAGACGACCGAGACGTCGCCGAGGCCGAGGAACTCGAGCCCGGCCTGGCTGCCGATGCCGAAGATCACGGTGCCCAGGAACGTGCTCATCACGATGGACGCCATGTTGGGCAGGAGCTCGCGGAACATGACCCATCCGGCGCCCTCTCCTGTGACCGTCGCCGCGGCGACGAAGTCCTTCGCCCGGATGGACAGCGCCAGCGACCGCAGCACGCGCGCCGCGCCCGCCCATCCGGTCACGACGAGGACGACGATCACCGTCCCCGTACCCGGCGGCAGGAACGCGGCCAGGACGACGAGGAGCGGAAGCCCGGGCAGGAGCAGGAAGACGTTCGTCACGAGGGACAGGACGTCGTCGGTGACCTTGCCGAAGTAGGCGGCGGCGAGCCCGACGGTCACGCCCACGAGGGTCGCGGCGAGACCGACCAGGAAGCCGACCGCGAGCGACGACCGGGCGCCCCAGATGGTGAGGGCGAGGACGTCCTGCCCCTTGGCCGTCGTTCCGAGCAGGTGCTCGGCGGACGGTGGCTGCGAGCCGGCGTCGGTGATGAGCGTGGGGTCCGAGGGCGCGAGGAGGGGCGCGAGGAGGAGGAGCGCGGCGAAGAGGGCGAGGATTCCGACCCCGACGGTCGCCTTGCGATTCCGGAGCAGGCTGCGCACGAACCCCCGGCGAGGCAGAGGCCCGCCGGACGGGCCCGCCGGGGGCGTCGCGTCGGACGCGAGGTCGAGGTGTGCGTTCGGGGCAGGACGTGAGCCGGCGCCCGGGGCGGCGCCGAGAGACGCCGACGTGGATTCGGTGACGGACACGGTCTCGGTCTCCTTGGCGCCGTCAGGACACCCGCACGCGCGGGTCGAGACGGACGTAGACGATGTCGACGAGGAAGTTCACGAGCAGCACGGCTGCCGTGATCGTGAGGAAGATGCCCTGCATGAGCGGGTAGTCGAGCCCCTGCACTGCGGCGAGCAGCTGGTAGCCGACGCCGGGGTAGGCGAACACCACCTCGGTCAGCAGTGCGCCGCCGACCACGAAGCCGAGGGACATCCCGAAGGACGTCACGGCCGGCAGCATGGCGTTGCGCGCCGCGTAGCGGAACATGATGCGGCCCGGGCGCAGGCCCTTTGCCTCGGCCATGACGATGTAGTCCTCGGCGTTCGTGGCGATCATCGTGTTGCGCATCGCGAGCATCCAGCCGCCGATGGAGACAACGACGATCGTGACGGCGGGCAGGACGAGGTGCAGGGCGACGTCGCTCGCGAACTCGCCGGTCCATGCCGGGGAGGTGCCGGCGCTGAACGCGTGGCGCAGCGGGAACCAGCCGAGCGAGACCCCGAACAGGTAGAGCGCGCCCATCGCGAGCCAGAAGTACGGGAACGAGCCGACGAAGACGAGGAAGGGCGGCATCATCGAGTCGAGGAACCCGCCGCGTCGCCACGCGGCGAGGATGCCCAGCAGGTTGCCGACGACGACGGCGATCAGCAGCGCGGTCCCGCCCAGGAGGACGGTCCAGCCGATCTGCCCGGCGATGACCTCGACGACGGGCGTCGGGAAGCGGGAGATCGAGACGCCCATGTCCCCCGTGACCACGTTGCCCAGGTAGTCGACGTACTGCCGCCAGAGCGGGCGGTCGTCGAGCCCGAAGAGCTGCCGCAGCTGCGTGATCTGCTCCGGCGTCATCCTGCTCTGGGAGCGGGCGAACATTCGCGAGACGGGGTCTCCCGGCATGAAGCGCGGAAGAAGGAAGTTCAGGGTGACGGACACCCAGAAGGCGAGCAGGTAGAAGCCCAGTCGCCGCAGGACGAACTGCACGGTGTCCTCCGTTTCGGTGCGGTACGGGAGGTCTGTTGGTGTGGCGCCCGGCCGGCGCGGGAGCGCGCCGGCCGGGCGTCGGTCAGCCCTGCACGGGTTCGAGGGTCGTGAGCACCAGCACCGTCGTCGGAGCGCGCGTGCTCAACGTGGCGTACGGGTTCTCCTCGGTCGGCCATCCCGTGAACCGGGCGTCGGTGTAGGCGCCCCACTCCGGGCCTGGGAACAGGGGGATCACCGGGGCCCGCGCGTCGAACTCGGCCTGGAGCTCGTTGACGAGCGCGTGCTGTGCGTCCTGATCCGCCGTCGCCGCGAGCTCGTCGAGCAGGGTGTCCGCCTGCTCGTCGCCGAAGCGGTGGTAGTTCTCGAACGTCTTCTCGCCCACGGGCTTGACCGTCGCGGTCGACATGACACCGCGGTAGAACTGGTACGGCGTGGGGGCGTTGTTGCTCCACACGATGCCGCTGTCGAAGGAGCCGTCCTCGTAGCCCGCCACCACGGCGGACCAGTCGGGCGCGTCGACCGAGGCCTCGACACCGATCTCGGCCAGGTTCTGCGAGATGATCTCGGCGACCGACAGCCAGTCGGACGACGTGGAGCCCACCGAGATCGTGGCGGTGAAGGGGGAACCGTCCTTGAGCGTGCGGTTCCCGTCCCCACCGCGCGGGTAGCCGGCGTCGTCGAGCAGCGCGTTGGCGGCCTCGACGTCACGCTGGGTCCACTCGCACGAGTCGGCGAGACCCTGGTCGCGCCACGTGTCGTAGGCGCCGGACAGACCGGTGCAGTCCGCGGGGTACGTGTAGCCCTGCATCGCGACGTCGACGATCTGCTGGCGGTCGATCGCCATGCTGAGCGCCTTGCGGACGTCGACGTCGTCGTACGGCGCCTTCGTCGTGTTGAGCTGCCAGTTGATCATCGAGCCGGTCGGCGGGAACCAGTAGTGGTTGTGCTCCGGGTCCCTCGCGACGAACGCCTGCTCGATGTTGGGGATGAACTGCGGCGCCCAGTCCACCTCACCGTTGGCGGCGGCCAGGTTGGCGCCGTCGTTACCCGCGAACGCGAGCATGCGGATCGACGGGATCTTCTGCTTCTCGGGCTGCCAGTAGCTCGGGTTCGGCCCGAGGTCGAACGACTGGCTCTCGAAGCGGATCACCTCCGTGTAGGGCCCCGTGCCGACCGGGGACTCGTTCGTCTCCTTGGCCGGGTCCGCCACCTGGGACCACACGTGGTCCGGGATGATGATCTGCTGGCCGATCTCGTACAGGGCCGGCGAGTAGACCCGGTTGAGGTGGAGGACGACGGTGGCGTCGTCGACCGCCTCTGCCTTGTCGAGGTACTCGTAGCCGCCGAGAACCTCCTTCTGCAGCTCGAACGTCGTGGCGACGTCCTGGGCCACCAGCGGCTCCCCGTCGGACCACTGGACGCCTTCGCGCAGCGAGAAGGTCAGCTGCAGACCGTCGTCAGAGACACTCCACTCGGTCGCGAGCCACGGCGTCGTGCTGCCGTCGGCCGGGTTGTAGACGAACATCGGCTCGTAGACGGCCTGCTGCGTCATCGGCGCGACGTTCGGCGAGAACGGGTTGAAGTTGCGCACGAAGGTCCCCATGTCCTCGCGCGGGATGATCAACGGCGCGGCACCCTCTTCGGTGCCGTCCCCGGAGCCACCGGGCCCGCAGGCCGTGAGGGCAAGGGTGCCGGCCAACGCCAGCGCAACAACGCGCGCTGCGCGCCGAACCGGGCGGAATCGTGTCATCATCGGTATCGCATTCCTCTCTTCATCGCTGAAGGCGAAGGGTGGGTGTGTTGCGGTCGCCGGGGTTGATTGGCGTCAGACCGACGACCGTTCGAGCAGCGGGCAGTCGATCGTCACGATCTCCGTGCCGATCGACTGCCCCGCTGTGAGGGCGGCGAGCATGTCGACGCCCCGAGCGCCCATCTCCTGGAAGGGAAGGGCGACGGTGGTGAGCCGCGGACGCAGGTACGCGGCGATGAGCTCCTGGTTGTCGAACCCCACGACGGCCACGTCGCCCGGGATCGTGAGGCCACGTTCCTTGATCGCGTCGTAGGCCCCCATGGCCATCCGGTCGTTGCCGCAGAAGATCGCCGTCGGGCGGTCTGCGCGATCCAAGAGCTCAGAGGCGGCCGAATACCCGCCGTCGGCCGTGGCGTCGCCGGCGACCACGAGCGACGTGTCCACCGGGATGCCGGCGGCGTCGAGCGCCTCCTCGTATCCCTGCCGGCGGCCCACGCTCGCGGGGATCGCCGGATCGAGCGTGACGAGGCCGATGCGGGTGTGCCCGGCGTCGAGCAGCCGCTGCGTGGCGCGCCGGCCCCCGCCGACCTCGTCCGGGACGACCGCGGGGAGGCTGCCGTCGGCATCGAAGCAGTTGACGAGCACGGCCGGTACCTCCCGGACGATGTCCGGCACGTGAACCGCCCGGTGCCAGGTCGCGGCGTAGAGGAGGCCCTCGATCCGCTGCTCGAGCAGCTTCTCGATCCCGGCGGCCTCGGTGGCCACCTCCGACTCGCTCGAGGCGATCAGCAGGAACTTTCCCTGCTCGAGCGCGCGGTCCTGAGCGCCCTTGATCACGTCGACCGCGAACGGCGCGGTGACGATCTCCGTCACGATCCCGTACCAGTCGCTCCGGCGGGCCGCGAGCGCCCGGGCACCCGCGTTCGGGCGGTAGCCGAGCGCGGCGGCCGCGTCGATCACGCGGCGACGCGTCTCGTCCGGGATCCCGGCGTCGGCGCGGTCGTTGAGCACGAACGAGACCGTCGTGCGCGAGACGCCCGCCCTCTCCGCGACGTCGCCCATCGTGGGGCCGCGTCGCGCGCGCCCGTCCCCCTCGGTACGGGGGCGGCGCACTCTGGCATCGCTCGTCGACATTGACGCTCCTTCTTACTAACTCGCGTTAGGAGGGAACTTACGCGCGTTAGGAGCGGTCGTCAACCCCCTGTTGTTGCTCGACGGCGCCCACACAAGACCGACTCTCAACTGGTCCGGTGCGGACCGCCGGATTGCGGCGTCGCCGTCGAGATCGACGGTTCGGGAAACCACTGGTTCGCCTCCTGGGCAACGCCGTAGGTTCGCTGCATGGACTTCAGCATCGACGTCTCCTCCGTGCTGCCCGCCGGCGTGCGCGTCACCGAGGTCGTCCCGCGTACCAGCGGCGCGCTGTCCACGGTCTGGGAGGTTCGGCTGGCCGACGGCGCACCGCTGATCGTCAAGCAGTACGCCGACCGATGGCGGTGGAAGCAGGCCAAGGAGGCCTACGTCTACGGGCTGCTCGCCGACCTGCCGGCGCTGCCGTCGGTCGTCCGCCTGGACGCCGAGCGGGCCGTCACCGTCCTGACGCTCGTCCCCGGCACGCCGCTGTCACAGACCACGCTGCCCCCGGATGCAGAACGGGACCTGTTCCGCCAGGTCGGAGTGATCGCCCGGGCGATCCACTCGGTGCGGCAGGCCGAGTTCGGGTACCTCACCACACGCATCGTCGACCCTGAGCGGGACAACACGGCCTACATGTCGCGGCAGTTCGACAAGAAGCTCGCCGAGTTCACCGACCTCGGCGGGAGCCCTGGCACGGCGCGTCGGGTCAGCGAACGGCTGGCTGCCGACTCCGATCTGTTCGCGTGGTGCGCCGGCGCCCACCTGTGCCACAACGACCTGCACGCAGGAAACGTCCTCGTGGCGCCCGACGGCCACGGCTGGCGTGTGACCGGCATCGTCGACGTGGAGAACGCCATCGCGGCTGATCCGCTCATGGACCTGGCCAAGACGCTCCAGTACGAGTCGCGCCACCGGTCCGCCGGCGTCCTCTCTGGGCTCCTGGAGGGCTACGGCGACCTGCCTGGCGATGCCCACGAGCGGATCGCGCTCTACCGGCTCTATCACGCCCTCGAGCTGTGGGATTGGTTCGCGAGCAACGGCACGACCGACCCGCTGGACAGCATCGAGGACGACATCCGCCAGCTGGCCGGCTGATGCGAACGGTGCCTCCAGATCCCCCGGAACACGGAGAGGTCCATGGGCCACGTCGGCGCCGGGGACAACGCCGCGATGAAGTCGTTCTTCGCCCTGCTGTCAGGAGAGCGCGTCCACGTTGCGCAGGTGGGCAATCCAGCTGTTGCACTCGTCCACATGCGTCAGACCGATGGTGGGTGCAGCCCACATGATGAAGGCGGCGGCGTCGACCATTCCGGCCAGGTCGAAGGCGACCGGCAGCAGTTCGCGCTCGACATCGGACAGCGCCCTCGTCCGCTCGTATCCGGCTACGGCTGCGTCGGCGAGGTCGCGCGGCAGTCGCAGGTCGGGGTGGTCGACGGCGAGGTAGTGGAAGACGCGCGCCAGGTCGATGACGAGCGGACCGCGGTTGAGCTCGTCGAAGTCCAGCACGGCGGTCACCTCCCCGGCCGCCACCAGGAGGTTCTGCCGGTGGAGGTCGTGGTGGAGCGGACCGCAGGGCAGCTCGTCCAAGCGCTCCAGCTCTTCGCCTCGGCCTTCGAGGAAGTCCCGCACGCGATCGTGCCAGTCGTCGACGCCGTCGAGCTCGGGCCGGGACGCCAGACCCTGGTGGAGGAGGCCGAGGCGGTCGATCACCGGGATCCGCACGTCGGTCCAGTCGGTGGTGAGTAGGTGCATCCGGGCCAGCAGCTCACCGGCCTGCCCTGCCAGCGGCGCGGTCATCTCGGTCGGGACGTCGCCGGGCACCCAGGGGAAGACGGCGATCGGGCGGCGATCGGCCTCGACCACCAGCTCGCCCGAGGCGGTCCGAAGCGGTGCCGGCGTCGGGTACCCGTTCTCCCCGAGGAACGCGACCAGCCGCAGCTCGGCGCGGATCTTCTCGATGCCCGACATCCGGTACTCCCGCAGCACCATGTCGCCTTGGTCGGTCGCGACGCGGAAGTTGCCGTTGTCCTCGCCGCCTTCGAGCAGCTTCGGATCACCGGTGGGGCGCAGGCCGTACTCGGCCAGGATCTTGGGGAAGTCGATCTGACTCATCGTCTCCGTGCTTCCGTCGTCGTGGCGGCGGTGCCGCTGTCGGGGTACGACCCGGGCACCGAGCCGCCCGGGGCCGCAATGTCCCACCGGTCCAGGTGTACCCGGCCGGGACGTTGGTTACAGCCTGCGCGGAGTATCGCGGGCGTATCGAAAATCGCATACGCCACCGCGACGGCCCTCCGTCTCCAATGGGGGCATGAACCGCGACGCATCCCTGTCAGCACCGCCCCGCCGCACGCGCGGGATCGTGCTCCTCGGCCTGGCGATCCTCGGCCTGGCGAGCGCCGCGTTCGTCCTGCGGCGGCCGCTCATGATGTCCGCGCCGACGTGCCTGGCAGGGCGGTGGCACGGCTGCTTGGACACCTTCAACGGTGTGGTGCTCATGACGTTGGTGGCGCTGCCGGTGGCCGCGCTGGCGGTGTGGGCTCTGGCGCGCCGTCGTCGCGCCGCCGGCGTCCCGTCGCCATGGCGCATGTCGCTGGCTGAGGTAGGCATGGTCTACGGGACGGTGCCGTTCCTGTGGATGACCCTGATGCCGGGCTCCGGGGCCGGCACCGTCCCCGGCCGGGTGAGCCTGGTACCGCTGCGGGACCTGCTCACGATGGGGCCGGTCGGGTTCGTCGGCAATCTGCTGATCTTCGCGGCGCTGGGGTTCTTCGCCCCGATGCGGTTCGCGGCACTGGCGTCCGTGCCGCGGATCCTGGCGCTCGGGGCGGGCTGCTCGGTCCTGGTCGAGACCGCACAGTTCGTCCTGCGGCTCGACCGGGTGTCCTCCGTGGACGACGTACTGGTCAACGCCGCCGGCGCCGTGCTGGCCGCCTTGGCGTCGCGCCGCTGGTGGCGCACCACGGCGGAAGCGGCGTCGGACCAGCCTCGCCCCGCGCTGGCACCGGCAGGCTGAGTGGCCGGTCCGGTCTGCACACGTCTTTGCGTACGTCGGCAACATGTCGTGCTGCTTAGGCTCCAGACATGCGCGTGCTGATCGTCGAGGACGAGCCGTATATGGCCGAGGCCATCCGCGACGGGCTGCGGCTGGAGGCGATCGCGGCCGACGTCGCCGGCGACGGTGACACCGCCCTGGAGCTGCTGAGCATCAACTCCTACGACCTCGCGGTCCTCGACCGCGACATCCCCGGCCCCTCCGGCGACGAGGTCGCCGCGAGCATCGTGGCCTCCGGCAGCGGCATGCCGATCCTCATGCTCACCGCCGCCGACCGGCTCGACGACAAGGCGTCCGGGTTCGAGCTCGGCGCCGACGACTACCTCACCAAGCCCTTCGAGCTCCGCGAGCTCGTGCTCCGGCTCCGGGCGCTCGACCGCAGACGCGCGTATGCCCGGCCCCCGGTCCGCGAGATCGCCGGCCTGCGGCTCGACCCCTTCCGCCGGGAGGTCTTCCGCGACGGGCGCTATGTCCCGCTCACCCGGAAGCAGTTCGCCGTGCTGGAAGTCCTCGTCGCCGCCGAGGGCGGGGTCGTCAGCGCCGAAGAGCTCCTGCAACGCGCCTGGGACGAGAACGCCGACCCGTTCACCAACGCCGTGCGCATCACCGTCTCGGCACTGCGCAAACGGCTCGGCGAACCCTGGCTCATCGCCACCGAGCCGGGTGTCGGCTACCGCATCGACACCCGGCCCGGCACCGGGCACGAGGGAGGAGGCCGTGGATAGAAGGCCTGGTTTGAGCGTGCGCCTCAAGCTCACCCTCAGCTACGCGGGGTTCGTCATGCTCGCGGGTGCCCTGCTGCTCGCGGCCGTGTGGGCATTCCTCCTGCGTCGCACGCCTGCCGGTCGGATCTGGGAGATCACCGACTGGTGGCCAAGCCCCCAGCTCCTGCTCGGGGGTTGGGGGCCGGCTGCCTTCGTTCCGGCAGCCGTCGCAGTGATGGCGTTCCTGCTGGTGTTCGGTCTCGTGGGCGGCTGGTTTCTCGCCGGCCGCATGCTCAGCCCGCTGACCCGCATCACCGACGCCATCCGCACAGCCGCGACCCGGTCCCTCTCCCACCGCATCCGGCTGCCGGGCCGCAGCGACGAGTTCCGCGAGCTCGCGGACGCCTTCGACGCCATGCTCGCCCAGCTCGAAGCGCACGTCGCCGAGCAACGGAGGTTCGCGGCCAACGCCTCCCACGAGCTGCGTACTCCGCTGGCGACCACCCAGGCGCTCCTCGACGTCGCGCGCAACGATCCCGGCCGCGACACCGGCGAGCTCGTCGAACGCCTGCACGCCGTCAACACCCGGGCCATCGACCTCACCGAAGCGTTGCTCCTGCTCAGCCGCGCCGACCAGCGATCCTTCACCCGAGAATCCGTCGACCTCTCCCTCCTGGCGGAAGAAGCCACCGAGACGCTCCTGCCCCTCGCCGAGAAGCGCGGCGTCACCCTCGAGACCTCCGGGGACGTCACCCCGGCCATCGGGTCGCAGGCGCTCCTTCTGCAGATGACCACGAACCTCGTGCACAACGCGATCGTCCACAACCTCCCCGCCGGCGGCACCGTGACGGTCCACACCGAGGCGCACGGCGACACGAGCGTGCTGCGGGTCGAGAGCACGGGCAGTCCGCTCCCACCGGAACTGCTACCGACCCTCACCGAACCCTTCCGGCGCGGAACGGAACGCGTACGCACCGACGAGCACGCCGCCGTCGGCCTCGGCCTGGCCATCGTGCACAGCATCGTCCGCGCCCACGACGGGACCCTCGACCTCGTCCCCCGCCCGGCCGGCGGTCTCCTCGTCATGGTCCGGCTTCCCGGTACGCCGTAGGCATCGTCCCCGAGCGAGGCCCACTGGGCCTGTGTCTGAAGTCAGCGGCGGGTGACCAGACCTTGACTTGTATGTGCCCTTTGCTCCAACCTGGCAGGGTTTGCACCGTCGGCAGTCTTGGTATCCAGGAAACTTTCTTGCAGACGCACCAAGGGGGAGCTTGTCGTGACGTCGCTGGATGAACAGAACCAACGAATCGCGCAGTGGGAGCCGCGCCGGGACCGGATCCGCCGTGCGCTCGTCTTCGCGACGGCGTTTGCCCTCACTGCCGCCGCCGTGCTTGTGCCGGTGGACGAGGTGCAGGGCGCACCGCGGTTCAACGTCCAGTGCGACGAGCTCATCGACGGGATCGAAGGCATCGCCGACCTCGAGGAGCTGCCCGGCGGAGGGTTGGACAGCGGGTACGACGAGCGGATCGACGACTACGAGTACGACAACCCGGCCGAGCAGCTCCGTCCCCGTCAGAAGCCCACCCAGGCGGAGCTCGATGCACTGCAGGGCAGCTACGAGGACTTCGAACCGGGCACCGAGGACCACATGCTCCGGCGCTGGAAGGTCTACGAGGGCGACTACGAGTGGGAGCGCTGGCGGAACACCTACATCCCCGCAGTGTCCAACGACTTCCGGGGTGACGGCTTCCACCGCAACGTCGCGCGGCGACTCAAGCTCGGCGGGGACCAGTGGATCTGCGAGGACAACAAGCTCTGGGAAGAGGAGAAGCTCGAGACGAGGCGCCGGTACGACTCGGTCAACCGCACCCTGAAGATCGCCTACGAGCTGAAGTCCGGGAACTCCCCGCTCAAGATCGAACAGCTGAGGGCCGACGCCGCGCTGCGCGCCAAGGGCTGGCGCGTCGTCTACATCTTCAGCCAGGACCCGAAGCCGGGACAGCTCCGGCTCCTGCAGCAGTACGGCGTCGAGCACACCAAGCTCCGCTCCACGGCTGTCCCGAGGAACCCGCCCCAGCCGATCAACAACGCGCTGAGCCCCAACCCGCAGCGACCGACGGGCGGTGCGGTCAAGGATCTCGCCCAGCGCTCGGGCGGGAACGCGAACGCCGCGCGGGAGGGGCAGCGGATCCAGAACCAGATCGCGGGCGACACCCGCCGACCGGGCTTCTCGCCCGGTCGCCCGGGCGGTATCGACTGGACCTCGCTCGAGCTGCGGTACGTCTCCGAGAACCCCGCGAACAAGGACTTCGAGTACGCCTTCTCGGCCGCGGAGCTCGCGGACGAGGGGGAGGCCGAGCCGTCGTACGGCGGCGAGGCGCCGCTCGATCTCTCCTCCGACGCCCTGTTCACGTGGCTGGCGCTGGACCCGAACCAGTTCTGGGTCAACCTCAACCCGGACACGCCGGAGACCATCATCGACGAGCAGTTCGCCACCACCGACGCCGGCCGGGTGCTGCTCGAGGCGGACCTCGCGTTCAAGCGCACGATCGCCGACCACATGAACCCGGAGACGGAGACGGGCCAGGCCTTCTGGGACTCGGTGGAGCGGACGGACGACGGCCTGATCTGCCATGGCTGGTACCGGTTCTGGGTCGACCCGAAGCCTGCCACGGTCCGCGAGGACGGCGACCAGCTGTACATCCTCGACGCGCCGCTGCGTGCCCAGATCGAGCCCATCGAGGTCGACTGGGAGCTGCCGGGCGAGGACCTGTGCGCGGACGCCCCCGAGGACCTCGTCGACCGCAACACCCAGCTCCTCGCCGACACCTTCGCGCCCCTTCTCGAGCAGGCGGTGAACACCGCCCCCGAGTACGCCGACCTGCGTCGCGTCTACACCGCGCGCGTCGCCGCCGAGTGGCTCAAGCAGCGCGACGCCGAGCGTCCCGGCGCCTTCCACGACGTCATCGGCTCGGGCGACGTCTCCGGTTGGCCCGCCCGGACGGAGTGGGACCCGCAGGACGTCTTCGACGCCTACCTGGAGCGGCTGCAGACGCCGCTGTACCGGTACGAGTGGACCCACGGCGACATGGAGTACTGGCTCGAGATCACCGGGGGCATCCAGTTCCCCGACGCGCCGCGGGACCCGATGCCCGCGGAGCGGTTCGAGAGCGAGCACCCCACGCTGCCGAAGACCGTGCGCAGCGCGGCCTACGAGGCAGTGAGCGTGCCGGTGGCCGCCCAGACGGGCGACGCGATCGGCACTCTCGCAGAGGACACGGAGAGCATGGCGTGGCTCGGTGGAGGCCCGGTCGTGCAGCTGCCGGGCCCGGATCCCACCGACCCACCGGACCCCGGCCCGACCGATCCGCCGAACCCCGGCCCCACCGACCCCGGCCCGGGCCCCGGGCCTGGCAACCCGCCGGACGACGGGCCGGCCGGCGGCGATCAGCCGACGGTGCCGGAGGCCGACCTCGCACGGAACGTCGTGCCCGCGTCGGGGCCACTGCCCGCCACGGGATACTCCCAGCCTTGGATCATCCCCACCGCGATAGCACTCGTCCTCGCCGGGCTGGTGCTCGTGGCGCTGCGCCACCGTTGGCCACGACGCCAGTGAGCGCGGTGAGCGCCGGCGAGGCTGGGCGCTGAACCGCGCGCACGTCTCAGGATGTCGGTGCTGCGGTGCCGTGGCCGGCCGCGGACCGGGCGATCCGTTCCTCCCCGAGGCGGACGGTCACCACGCCGGCCAGGATGAGCAGGCCGCCCAGGAGCTGGACCGGGCGGGGCAGCTCGCCGAGCAGGAGCCACGCGAATCCGATCGCCGCGACGACCTCGAGCAGCGACACGAAGGACGACAGGCGCGAGCCCAGCCGGCGCCCGGCCGCGATCCCCGCCACGTAGGCGACGCCCGCCGTGACGACGCCGAGCCCGATCATGGGGAGCCACCAGGGGACCGACGTCCCGGCGTAGACCGGCGGCACTGTCGACGCGGTGAGCGGCAGGAGGCCCGAGAGCCCGAGGAGACCCAGCACCAGGGTGCCCACGACGAGTCCGCCGGCGGCGAGTGCCAGCGGAGGCAGGCCCGTGGTCTCGTCGCCGTTGATCACGAAGTACGTTGCCGCGCCGACCATCGCGCCGAGGGACCAGGCGACGCCGACCGGGCTGAGCTGCGCACCGGACAGCAGGTCCAGCACGAGCACCAGGCCGAGGGCGGCGAGTCCCGCGCCGACGAGCGTGACGGGCCCGGGGCGCTGGCCGTGGCGCAGCCAGAACCAGACGACGACGGCCGCCGGGGCCGTGTACTCGATGAGCAGCGCGGGGCCCACCTGCATGTGCTGCACGGCGGAGAAGTAGCAGAACTGCGCGCCCGCGACGGCGAGCGTCCCGTAGGCGGCGATCAGCCCGACGTTTCGGCGCACGGCCTCCCAGCGGCCCAGCAGCGAGATGATCCCTGCGGGCAGCACCACGAGGGCGCCGATCGCGACGCGGACCAGCACCACGGCGCCCGGGCTCCAGCCGGTGTCGAACAGGCCGCTGGCCAGCGTGCCGGACAGGCTGAAGGCGACGGCCGAGAGCAGCGCGAAGGCAAGCCCTGTCACGAGGCGGCGGTCTCCGGCAGCATCCCGTGCGTCGGCGGGTACGCCCGAACCCGGTCGGGCGTGGGTGGTGTCAGGAGTCACGGCACTCATGGCTCATGACGGTACGGATCGGGAGGTAATGTGTCAACGTGATCTTCGCTCATGACACCGAGATGTCGCTCCTGGCTGCGGTGGCGCTGGTCAACTCGGCCGAGCCGCCCGAGACGCTGACGACAGTGGCCGAGCTCGACGACTTCTTCGAGCAGTACGAGTACACGGGCCGCCACGACCGGACCGTCGCGGAGCTCGTCCACGTGCGAGCGCTCCGGCCCCGCCTGCGCGCGCTGCTCACGGCCGACCGGGACATGGCGGCAGGCCTGGTCAACGACATGCTGGCCGAGTTCCGGGCGGTGCCGCGGCTGGTGCGACACGACCGCGCGGACTGGCACGTGCACGCGGTGGCGGACGACGCCCCCTGGGCCACCCGCATCGTCGTCGAGACGGCCATGGCGATGATCGACGTGATCCGCGAGGGCGAGTCCTCCCGGCTGGGCGTCTGTGCCGACGACGACTGCGCCGGGTTGGTCCTCGACCTGTCGCGCAACCGGTCACGCCGCTTCTGCTCCGTCGCGTGCACCAACCGAAATGCCGCAGCGGCCTACCGGGCGCGCCGCCGGGCCTGAGCGCCCGGCGTCAGGGCCGGTCCGACCAGCGTGAGGATGACGCCGGCGCCGGCCGCGGCGGAGGCTCCCGCGAGCCGCGCTGGACGCCGCGCTCGCGCGCGTCCCGGACGTGTTCACTAGATTGGCTCGGGTGGAGGTTGCGATCGAGGTCCGCGACCTACGGATGCGGTACGGCGACAACGACGTGCTCACCGGGGTCGACTTCGACGTCCACACCGACGAGGTGGTCTGCCTGCTGGGCCCCAACGGCGCGGGCAAGACCACCACCATCGAGATCCTGGAGGGCTTCCGGATCCGCTCCGGCGGCCAGGTGAGCGTCCTCGGCCAGGACCCGGCACACGCCGACGAGGACTGGCGGGCGCACACCGGTGTGGTGCTCCAGTCGTGGCGTGACCACCCGCGGTGGACGCCGCGCCGGCTTCTGACCCTCTTGGGCGATTACTTCGAGCCCTACTCGACGCCCGGCCACCCGAGGCCGTGGGACGTCGAGGACCTGCTGGAGACCGTCGGGCTGACCGAGCTGGCGGACCGTAAGCTCACCGCCCTCTCGGGTGGTCAGCGGCGCCGGCTTGACGTGGCCATCGGCATCGTCGGGCGCCCGGAGCTGTTGTTTCTCGATGAGCCGACCGCGGGGTTCGACCCGCAGGCCCGCCGAGAGTTCCACCGGCTCGTACACCGGCTGGTGAGCCTGGAGCACACGACGGTCCTGCTCACGACGCACGACCTGGACGAGGCCGAAAAGCTCGCCGACCGGGTGCTGATCCTGGCCGGAGGTCGCATCGTCGCCGACGATACGCCGGACGGTCTGGCGCAGCGGGTCGCGGGCGCCGCGGAAGTGCGGTGGTCGATTGACGGGGAGCGGTTCGTGCATCAGACGGACAACCCGACCGGGTTCGTCCGCGACCTGTTCGCCCAGGGCGGCGACGAGGTGAACGACCTCGACATCCGGCGGGCGAGCCTGGAGGACGCCTACCTCTCCCTGGTCCAACAGCATGAGGCGGGCCATGCCGAGGCAGCGGCCCGGTCGTTCAGGGAGGTGACCCGGTGAAGGCGCAGCACGCCGTGCGCCTCGGCTTGCGCCGCGGGTGGATCGAGTTCGTCCAGAGCGTCCGCAGCAGCCAGGATCAAGGGTTCTACCTGTTCACCGCGTTCCTCGCGGTCGGCTACCTGTTCCTGGGCCGCAACACCGAGGTCGACGGAACCGACCTGCTGTTCCCCTCGGTGGCGCTGCCGAGCATCCTCGGAGCGCTCGTCGCCTTCGGCGTCGTGGTCGGCCCGGCGTACGCCCTTGCCATGGAGAAGGAGGATGGCACCCTGTTGCGGCACAAGGCGGTGCCCCATGGGTTGGCCGGCTACTTCACCGGTCAGCTGGTCTTCCAGACCCTGAGTCTGCTTCCGCAGATGGTCGTGATCCTGCTTCCGAGCTTCTTGCTGTTCGAGAACTTGATGGCCGACAGCTCGGGCTGGCTCACCGTGGCGTGGGTGCTGCTGCTCGGCCTGCTCGCCGCCATGCCGATCGGCATGGTGATCGGGGCGCTCGTGCCCAGCGCGCAGAAGGTCGGCACCTGGGGGATGCTGCCGGTGATGGTGCTGGCCGGGATCTCCGGCATCTTCTACCCGATCCAGCAGCTGTGGGGCTGGGTGCAGGTGGTCGCCCAGCTGTTCCCGATGTACTGGCTCGGCCTGGGGATGCGGTCCGCGTTCCTCCCTGACTCGGCCGCCGCCCTCGAGCTCGGCGGGAGCTGGCGCACACTCGAGACGGTGCTGGTCCTCGGCGCCTGGGCGGTCGTGGGCGCCGTCGTGACGCCACGCGTGCTGCGTCGGATGTCGCGCCGCTCGACCGGCTCCCAGGTGCAGGCCGCACGCGAGGCCGCCGTCCAGTGGGTACGGTGAGACACATGACCGGTCACCGGATCGAGGTCGAACGCCTGGTACGGGCACCCGCCGAACGGGTGTGGGCGGTCCTCACCGACATCGCGCATGCCGACCAGACGCTGGCCGGAGTGACGAAGGTGGAGCAGGTCACCGAGGGGCCTTACCGCGTGGGCACCACGTGGCGCGAGACCCGCCGGATGTTCGGCAGGGAGGACACCCAGCAGATGGAGGTCACCCTCGCCGAGGAGCCGACACGCACCGTGGTCGAGTCGGACTCCTCGGGCGTCCACTACGTCACCGAGTTCACGCTGACCCCCACCGGGGATGCCACCCGCCTCAGGATGAGCTTCACCGCCGTCCAGGCGCGGACCAACCCGATGCAGAAGGCGCTGTGGGCCCTGTTCGGCACGCTCGGCGCCAAGGCCACCGAGAAGATGATGGCGAACGACCTGCACGACATCGCCGCGAGGGCCGAGTCCCGCTGAGCGCGGTACGCGGGCGCGTGTCAGCGATTCTGCGTGGCCAGGTCGCGCTCACACCGCAGGAGCACCGGGTGCGGCTCGAACGACGAGGTCGTCGGCCCGCCCGCCTCACGCCAGCCGTTCTTCTCGTAGAAGCGGCGGGCGCTGACTGACGCCGGAGTGGCATTCGGGGCCCGGTGGTCACAGAGTGGCCACAAGAACGCCCCTGCGCCGTGGTGCTTTCCCGTGCGAGGCGTGAGCATCGAGTCAGGCACGGAAGCAGGTCGAGCGGATGGAACCCGTCGGAGAAGGCCTCAGCACAACTGACGAGGCTGTGAGATGGTCACGCCTGGCACGCGCGACGGGAATCACAGGCCTGGTTTCGGCGGTCGTGATCTTTACCCCGATCATCGCGATCAGCTCGTTGGGCGAGCCGCCGCTCGAGGCGGACAGCGCCGACATCGCCACGTTCTTCCGTACCGCGGACGCGGGCTGGGTGGATGCGGCGGAGGCGACGGCGAGCCTGGGCATCCTGGCCTTCCTCTGGTTCGTCGTCGGGCTCGCGCTGTTGCTTCGGCGCGCCGAGGGGCAGCCGGCGTGGCGTTCGACCATCGCTCTCGTCTCGGGCGTCCTCCTTGCTGCGTACGGTGTGCTGGACGCCAGCTGGGATGCTGCGATCCACCGGGGTACCGAGATCGATGAGACGCTCGCGGCGTACGCCTTCGACCTCGGGAACATCGGGTTCGCCAACTCCTGGCTCGCCTTGGCCAGCTTGAGCCTGTCAGCCGGATCGGTCTTCATCAGCACCGGCGCCCAGCCACGCTGGACCGGCTGGAGCGCGATAGGCATCGGGATCGCCCTGGTGCTCGCGCGATACCTCTGGTTCGTCGAGGGACTCTGGTTCGTGCCCTACGGGCTGTTCTGGGTGTGGGTCATCACCGTCTGCGTGCGGCTGATCAGTGGGTCGCGTGCCTCCACGGCTCGAGGACGATGAGCGGCGACACGCGCACACGCGATGTACTCCCAGCAGCGCTGAGCGAACGTCCTCGGGCGGGGACCAGGTGACGACTGGTCCGCGCCCGAGGCGGTCACCTGAGCTGGTGGGTGTCGCTGCGGGCCACCAGCCAGACCACCCCGGCCATGACCGCCGCGGCCAGGCCGAGGACGCCCAGGGCGGGGCGCAGCCCGCCCGCGCCTGCGCCGATCGCGGCGATGAGCAGCGGTGAGAGGAACTCGCCGAGGAAGAGCGCTCCGGTCCACAGGCCGGTGCCCCGGCCGCGCTGCTCGAAGGTGAGCCGGTTGACCGCCCACAGCAGGAGCGTCGGCAGGAGCAGACCGGTGCCGAACCCGGTGATCACCGCGCCGACGACGATCACCGGAACGGCGCCGCCGCTGAGCGAGATGACCCCCAGCCCGACGGCGGCGAGGCCGAACTCGACCGGCACCAGGACACGCGGCGAGGACGACGACAGCCGCCCCATCAGACCGGCGCCGACGGCGGTGGCCAGCGACATGACCGCAGTGATGCCGCCGATCGCCGCGGTGGAGCCCATGCCCACCTCGGTGAGTACGAACGACAGCTGCACGATCAGGGCGTAGAACACCGCGCCGCCGAACAGCGTCACCAGGCACGGCCGCAGGATCTGCCGCCAGGCCAGCGGTTCGAGCCGGGCCACCGCTGTCTGCGTGTCTCCCTGCGGATCCCACAGCAGCCGTGCCATCGGCACGACGAGCACGGCGGCGACGGCGTAGACCCCGAACGGGGCGCGCCAGCCGACCTCGCCGAGCGCGCCGCCCAGGGCGAGGAACACCGTCGCGGCGATCGCGGCGACGAGGGTCTGCATGCCCAGGTAACGGGCACGCTGGTGACCGGCCCAGTAGTCGCCGATGAGGGTGGTCACGCACGTCATGATCGCCGCCTCGCACACGCCGAGCAGGACCCGGCTGCCGATGATCGCCTCGAGCGACTCGAGGTACAGCGGTGCGGTGCCTGCCACCGCATAGGCGGCCATCGCAACCAGAAGGATGCGCTTGCGGTTGATCCTGTCCGCGATGATCCCCGCGAACGGGGCGGTGATGCCGATGAGCAACGCGGGCACGGCCAGCGCCAAGGGAGTCAGCACGACGACGCCCCGAGTAGCGGCGAAGTGGCCGGCCATCTGGGGCAGGACCGGCGCGATCAGCACCGCACCGAGGACGGGGAAGCAGGACGCCGCGAGCAGGAGCACCAGCTGCGGGAGGCCCGCTGCGCGGCTCTCGGGAGCCTCGGCCGGTGAGGCCACCGGGGCCCGGGTGAGTGGAGGGTTGTCGGACACGGAACCACCTCGTCGTGGTCGGGAAGGACTGGTCGCAGAAAGCGTGCCGTTCAGCCGTAGCGTTCGAGAAGACGAGATGAGTGATGTCGGGCATCCACGGCGTCGATGCGGGAGTCAGCCGCGCACGGCGTCGGAGATGGACTTCACCCCGCCGTGGGCCGTCATGCCGCCGTCGACCGGGATCTCGGCACCGCTGACGTAGGACGATTCGTCGCTCAGCAGGAAGACGACGAGCCTGGCGACGTCGGCCGTCGTCCCGGAGCGCCCGAGCGGGGTCTCAGCCAGGTTCGCGGCGCGGAAGGCGGGAGAAGCGGACGCGGTCATCGGCGTCTCGATGTAGCCCGGGTGGACGAGGTTGACGCGGATGCCGGCTGGGCCCAGCTCGAGGCTCGCTGCCTGACTCAGCCCGCGCAGCGCCCACTTGCTGGACGTGTACGCGACCGGGAAGTGCGCGGTCCGGGCGGCGACGGACCCGATGTTGACGATCGACCCGCCCGATCTCATCAGCGGGCTCAGGTGCTGCATGCCGAGCAGCGGGCCGACGACGTTCACCGCGTGCACGAGCCGGAAGTCCTCCACGGTGACCTCCGCCAGCCGGGCGCGGCGTGTGATCCCCGCGTTGTTGACCAGCCCGTCGACCCGGCCGTGCCGGTCCCGCAGCAGGTCGGCGAGGGACCGCCACGCGGCGGCGTCCGTGACGTCCAGCGTGCGCAGCTCGAGCTCGCCGTCGTCGAGGCCAGGCGCCAGCTCCGGGCCAGGCTCGCCGACGTCGACCGCGACGACCCGTGCGCCCTCGCGCGCCGCAGCGACGGCGATCGCCGCCCCCTGACCACCCGCCGCCCCGGTGACGACGACGATCTTGCCGGCGAGGCGTCCGATCGCCTGCGGTCCCACCACGCCACTCACTGCGGGTCCCGATAGAGCAGAAGGGCCTCGCCCTGGCCTCCCCCGCCGCACAGCGCGACGGCGGCGCGGCCGGATCCACGCCGGGCCAGCGAGAGCGCCGCGTGACCGGCGAGCCGCGCCCCTGAGGCCCCGATCGGGTGGCCGAGCGCGATGGCGCCGCCGTGCACGTTCGTGCGCTCGAGCGGGTAGCCGAGCTCGGCCAAGGACTGCACCAGCACGGACGCGAAGGCCTCGTTGATCTCGACGAAGTCCAGCGAGTCCAGCTCCCAGCCGGCCCGTGCGAGCGCCGCAGCCACCGCGACGGCCGGCTGGGAGTGCAGCGAGTTGTCCGGGCCGGCGACCTGCCCGGACGCGCCCACGGCGGCCAGCCAGGGCAGGCCGTTGGTCTCGACGAACTCCCGGCTCGCCACGACGACGGCGGCTGCCCCGTCGGTGAGCGGGGAGGCGTTGCCGGCGGTGATGGTGCCGTCCGGCGCGAACACGGGACGGAGCGCCGCCAGTGACTCCACCGTCGTGCCGGCCCGGATGCCCTCGTCGGCGGTGACTGCGACGGGCCGCCCCCTGCGCTGGGGCACCTCGACGGCTGCGATCTCGTCGTCGAACAGCCCTGACGCGGCGGCGGCCGCCGCCCGCTGGTGGCTGAGGGAAGCCACCTCGTCCTGCGCCTCGCGGCTGATGCCCCGGGCGGCGTTGCCGCGCTCGGTCGCGGACCCCATCGACTCCTGGTCGAACGCGTCGGTGAGCCCGTCGTGGGCGAGCGAGTCCACCGCATGGATGTCGCCGTAGGTCCAGCCCTGCCGGGAGCCGGGCAGCACGTGCGGGGCGCGGCTCATCGACTCCTGTCCCCCGGCGACCACGACGTCGGCGTCGCCGTGCCGGATCGCCCGGGCGGCGTCGATGATCGCACTGAGGCCGCTGAGGCAGACCTTGTTGACGGTGACGGCCGGCACCCGCCACGGCAGGCCGGCCGCCACGGCGGTCTGGCGGGCGGGGTTCTGGCCCGCGCCGGCCTGCAGCACCTGGCCCATCACGACCTGGTCCACCTGCTCGGGCGCGACTCCGCCGCCCTCGAGTGCGGCCCTGACGGCGGCGGCGCCCAGGTCGACGGCGGTCAGCGTCGACAGCGCGCCGCCGAGGCGCCCGTTCGGCGTCCGCGCGAACGAGACGATCACGACGTCGCGGCCGGTCACGGCAGCACCATCTCGGGGACCTCGCCCAGGACCGTGAGCGGCGCGCCGGTCGCGCGACCGATCTCCTCGACGGTCACGCCAGGTGCTCGTTCCCGCAGCAGGAGGCCGTGCGGCGTCACGTCGACCACCGCAAGGTCGGTGATCACCCGGTCGACGACCGCCTTGCCGGTCAGCGGGAGGGTGCACTCGCGCAGGATCTTCGGGGAGCCGTCCTTCGCGACGTGTTCCATGAGCACCACGATCCGCCGCGCGCCGTGCACGAGGTCCATCGCGCCGCCCATGCCCTTGACCATCTTTCCGGGGATCATCCAGTTGGCGATGTCGCCGGAGGCGGAGACCTGCATGGCGCCCAGCACCGCGACGTCGACCTTGCCGGACCGGATCATCGCGAAGCTGGTCGCGGAGTCGAAGAAGCTCGCGCCGGGGCCTACCGTGATGGTCTCCTTGCCGGCGTTGATGAGGTCAGGGTCGACGTCGGCGTCGGCCGGGTACGCGCCGACCCCGAGCACCCCGTTCTCGGACTGCAGGACGAGCGTGACGCCGTCGGGCACGAAGCTGGGGACGAGCGTGGGCAGGCCGATGCCGAGGTTCACGTAGCTGCCGTCCTCGAGCTCGGCCGCCGCGCGGGCCGCCATCTGGTGCCGGGTCAGCCCGCCCGTCGGTGCGTCGCTGGTCATGCCGCCTCCCTCACGGTGCGCTTCTCGATCCGCTTGTCGGCCGCCTGCTCGGGTGTCAGCTCGACCACCCTGTCGACGAAGACCCCGGGCAGGTGCACGGCGTCTGGGTCGAGCGTGCCGGTCGGCACCAGGTGCTCGACCTCCGCGACTGCGACGCGCCCGGCCGCCGCGCACAGCGGGTTGAAGTTGCGCGCCGACGACCGGAACACGAGGTTGCCCGCCCGGTCGCCCTTCCAGGCCCGGACGAGGGCGACGTCGGCGGTGATCGCGTGCTCCAGCACGAACTCCCGCTCCACACCGCGCACGGTGAACCGCGCGGTCGGCTTCGGCGGGGACGCGACGGCCACCGAGCCGTCGGCGTCGTGCCGCCACGGCAGGCCGCCGTCGGCCACCTGCGTGCCGACGCCGGTCGCGGTGTAGAAGGCCGGGATGCCGCTGCCGCCCGCCCGCAGGCGCTCGGCGAGCGTGCCCTGCGGCGTGAGCTCGACCTCCAGCTCGCCGGCGAGGTACTGGCGGGCGAACTCCTTGTTCTCTCCGACGTACGAGGCGATGACCCGGCGCACCCGCCGCTCGCGCAGCAGGATCCCGAGCCCCCAGTCGTCCACGCCGCAGTTGTTGCTGACGATCTCCAGGTCCTGCGCGCCGGACTCGAGCAGCGCGGCGATGAGCGTGCTCGGGATCCCGCACAGGCCGAAGCCGCCGACGGCGACCGTCGCCCCGTCGGGGATGCCGGCCACCGCGAGCGCGGCCGACGCCATGACCTTGTCCATCCAGACCTCCTTCGGTGCGCGCGTCTGTGCGCGCTTCAGACAGTGCGGGTGCGCGTGCGGGGACGGACGCGGGCCGGTGCGGGCGCCGGGAGGTCGCGCCCGGCGACGACCGTGTTCTCGATGACGCCGATCCGCTCGACCTCCATCCGCACGGTGTCCCCGGGGGCGAGCGGCGGTGGTGTCTGGCTGCCGGCGCGCCCCCAGGCCTCGGCGAGGCAGCCGCCGGCCGAGGTGCCCGAGCCGAGCACGTCACCCGGGGCGACGCGCGAGCTCCGGGACGCGTAGGCCACCAGCTCGGCGAACGGCCAGCCCATGTTGGACAGCAGGTCGCGTCCGAAGGTGACGCCGTTGATCGCGACGGACAGCTCCAGCGCGAGGAACCCGTCGTCGTCGTGCAGGTCCTCGACCTCGTCGGCGGTGACGATCCACGGGCCCAGGGTGTTCGCGAAGTCCTTTCCCTTGCAGGGGCCCAGGCTCACTCTCATCTCCCGCCGCTGCAGGTCCCGCGCGGACCAGTCGTTGAGGATCGTGTAGCCGAAGATGTGCTCGCGCCCCGCCACCGGGTCCAGGTCGCGGCCGTCGCTGCCGTCCACCGCGCCGATGACCGCAGCCACCTCGAGCTCGAAGTCCAGGGCGTGGCTGCCCGACGGCACGGCGACGTCGTCGCCGGTAGCCACGAGCGTGTGCGGGTTGGTGAAGTAGAACGTCGGGGCCTGATACCACTCGGGTACCACGCCGGCGCCTCCGGAGACGCTCTTCACGACGCCCTCGACGTGCTCCTCGAAGGCGACGAAGTCCCGCATCGCCGGGGGCTGGATCGGCGGCAGCAGCCGCACCTCGGACAGCGGTACGCCGGTGCCGTCGGCGACGACGCGGCGTCCGGCGTCGAGGGTGCGCTCCAGGCCGTCCCTGACCAGGTCGAGCGTCGTCGCGCCGTCGGGTAGCGCGAACACGCGGCCACCGTCGACGAAGCCCGCACCGGTGCTGCCCCGGTGCTCCCAGGTGGCGATCCTCACGCCGCACCTCCCGTCCCGGAGAGGCTGGTGAGGCCCAGCCGCTCCGCGTTGCCACCCAGGACGGCGGCGACGTCGTCCGGGGCCAGGCCTGCCTCCCGAGCGCGCTCGACGGGGTCGTCGACCCCCATGTCGAACGGGTAGTCCGAGCCGAGCAGCACCCGGTCGGCGCCCGCCGCCTCGACCAGTGCCCTCAGCGCCTGCGGGGTGTGGACCAGCGAGTCGAAGTACAGCCGACGCAGGTAGGCCGACGGCGGCTCGGCGCAGCCGTGCGCCTCCGGGCGCACCTGCCACGCGTGGTCGCTGCGGCCGAGGAACGTCGGCAGGTAGCCGCCGCCGTGGGCGGCGACCAGGGTGAGGCCGGGGTGACGGTCCAGAACCCCGGAGAAGATGACGTGCGAGAGGGCCACGGCGTTCTCCGTCGGTTGCCCGACCGTGTTGGACAGGTAGAAGCGGTCCAGGCGCTCGTCCAGCGAGCAGCCGAAGGGGTGGAGGAACACGACGGCGTCGAGCTCGGCGGCTCGAGCCCAGAACGGCTCCAGCGCGGGGTCGGAGAGCTCCACCCCGCGCCCGCCGTCGGCCGCCGGGGCGAAGGACGAGATCTCCACCCCGCGGAGCCCGCACCGCACGACGGCATGGTCGAGGAGCTCCACGAGCAGGTCCGGGTGCTGCAGCGGCACCAGCCCGAGGCCGTGCAGCCGGTCGGGCGCCCCAGCGACGAGGGCCTCGATGGCGCGGTTCGCCTCCCGGGCCACGTGCGCGGCCAGGTCGCGGGCCAGGAACGGGTAGTAGTGCGACGGCGACGGGGAGACGACCTGCACGTCGACGCCCGCCGCGTCCATGTCCGCGAGCCTGCGGTCCAGCGAGGTGAGCTGCTCGAACCGAGCACCCACCATCGCGCCGGACGCCGCGAGGGACTCGGGCCCGTTGCGCCGCGCCTCGAGTCCCTGGTGCGCCGCGAACCCCTCGGGGTCGCCCGCGACGACCATGGCCTGCAGCGTGGGGAGCACCGCGTGGGCGTGGACGTCCACGGTGCGGCTGGTCACCGGGCGGCTCATGCCGGCACCGACACCAGGGCGTTGACCCGGGCCATCAGGCCGGGCACGTCGGCGTCCCGCTCGTGGTCCAGCAGCCACCGGCCGAGCTGGACCGAGGCGCCGACCACCTCCCGTGCCCGGCCGAGCCGACGTGCCGTGAACGACTCCCACAGCGCCGGCGACAGGTCGTCGACAGCGTGCAGCAGCTCGGCCAGGACGGCGGCGTCCTCGAGGGCCTGCGCGGCCCCCTGCGCGAGGGTGGGCGGGCAGGAGTGCGCGGCGTCGCCGATGATCACGACGCGACCGCGGTTCCAGGCGCCCTCGACCAGGTGGGTCTCGAAGAACGTGTAGTTCACCCCGCGGTCCTCGGTGATGTACGGGCGGATGTCGTCCCACGGCCCGTGGTAGGCCTCGCTGAGCTGCCGCATGCGGGCCACCCGTTCCGCCGCGGTGAGCTGGAAGTTGGCCACGTCGGCGTCCTCGACGAGATAGGCGTAGAGGGAGTCCTCGCCGGCCGGGCAGTACCCCGCGATGTAGCACGGACCGCCGTAGTAGAGGTCCGTCCGCGCGACGCTGGCGGGCCGGGGCGTGAACACGCGCCAGATCGCCATACCGGTCCCGGCCGGGCGCTCGGGGATCCCGATGATCTCCCGGACCCGCGAGTGCAGCCCGTCGGCGCCCACGACCAGGTCGTACCGCTCCGTCGTGCCGTCGGCGAGGTCGACGTCGACGCCGTCGTCGTCCTGGCGCAGCCCGGTCAGCTCCGTGCCCATCCGGACGTGCGCGCCCGCCGACGCCGCGCGCTCGATCAGGATGCGGGCCAGCTCCGGGCGCGGGATCCCGACCGTTGCCGGCAGGTCCGGACCGCCCGTGCGGGCGTCCGGCATCTCCACGAGCAGCGTCCCCGCCGGGTCCGGCGCTCGCAGGCCGAGCGTGGTGAACGCGAAGCCGTGCCGCTGCACGTCCTCCCCCACGCCGAGGTCATGCAGCACCCGCAACGCGTTGCCCTGCAGGGTGATGCCGGAGCCGGTGGCGGTGACCTCTCCCTTGGCGTCGATGAGGTCGACGTCGACCCCCCGCTCGGCCAGGAAGATGGCGGCAGCGGTTCCGGCGACGCCGGCACCGACGACAAGGACTCGCTGGACTGCAGGCATACGGGGCTCCTTGAGGCTCATCGAACCGCTACTTGACGGCGAGGGGGTTGACGGGTGCCCCGACGGCACCGGTGACCTGGATCGGAGCGGCCGCGAGGAAGAAGTCCCAGCGGCCGTCCGCGTGGCAGTCCCGGGCCAGCTCGTCGAGGTCCCACAGCTCCCCGACGAACAGGCCCATGTTGGGGATCGCGATCTGGTGCAGCGGCTGGAAGGCGTCGTCGAACTCGTTGGGGCGGACCTCGAAGCCCCACGTGTCGGTAGCGATCGCCGCGATCTCGCGGGAGTGCAACCACCCGGCGCTTGTGAAGGAGAGCCCGGCCGAGGGGCCGCCGGCGTAGCCGTTCCAGCCCTCGCGCCGGGCCCGCGCCAGCCGCCCGGTGCGCACGAGGACGATGTCGCCGCGCCCGACGTCGGCCGTGGCACCCTGCGCCTCGATGGTCAGGTCGAGGTGCTCCGGGGTGATGGCGAAGCCGTCCGGCAGCTCGTCTCCGGTGCCCAGCCCGGCGCCGAGCACGGCCCCGACGTCGAGCAGGACGCCGCGGCTGACGAACCGGTCACGCGTGGTCTCGATGCCCGTGACGAGGTCGCCCTCGCTGGTGACGACGTCCTGGGCACGCCGGCCGTTCCACGCCAAGCCCCGGTCGAAGATGTGCCCGAGCCCGTCCCACTGCGTCGAGGCCTGCAGCGGCATGAACACGACGTCGTCCGCTCCGCCGATGCCGTGCGGGAACCCCTGGCTGCCCAGCGCCGCGTCGACGCCCGTGTCGAGCATCGTGTGCACCGGGTTGGTACGGCGCCGCCAGCCGTTCTGCGGGCCGTGGGAGTCGAACGCCTGGGACAGGGAGAACGTCGCGCCGCGCCGGACGAGCCCCGCCGCCTGGAGCCGCTTCGCGTCGTCGACGAAGTTGAGGGTGCCCAGGACGTCGTCGTCGCCCCAGCGGCCCCAGTTCCGGTAGGCCGCTGCCGCGGACTCGATCGCGGCGACCGCGGCGGTCCGGTCGAGCGGTGCCAGGTGGGGCGCGCTCATGCGCGTGAAGCCTCGGCGACGACGCGCGTGCGCTGGGTGCCCAGCCCTGTGATCGTCGACTCCATGACGTCGCCGTCGCGCAGCAGGCGGCCCCAGTGGGCCCCGTTTCCGGCCGGGCTGCCGGTGAGCACGAGGTCCCCCGGGAGCAGGGGCGTGGTCTGCGACGCGGCGGAGACCAGCTCGGCGACGGTGAAGAGCATGTCCGCGGCGGACTCGTCCTGCATGACCTGCCCGTTGAGGGTCAGCGTCAGGTGCACGGACTGCGGGTCGGGGACGAAGGCGCTGGAGACCAGCCACGGCCCCAGCGGCAGGAAGCCGGGCGCGTTCTTCGACCGGAACCAGTCCGTGCCGATCTCGGGCATGTCCCGCCGGAACACCAGGTCCCGAGTGGTCAGGTCGTTGACGACGACGAACGCGGCGACGTGGTCGAGCGCCGCCTCCGGACCGACACGGAACGTCTCCCGGCCGATGACGGCGGCCAGCTCCAGCTCCCAGTCGTGCCGGTCGGAGTAACCGGGCAGGGTGACGTCGTCGTACGGCCCGGTGATCGCAGACGGGAGGCCGATGAAGAAGTAGGGGATCCCCTCGGCCCTGCGGGCGTCCATCATCGCCGCGGTCTGCTCGCGGACCTCGTCCTCGGTGCGGCCGTTCGCGATGTCGGCGTGCGAGACCGCGAGGTCGATGACGTGCTTGCGGTAGTTCGCGCCGGCCTGCAGGATCTGGCGCGGCTGCAGGGGGGCGAGCACGCGGAGGTCGTCGAGCGGGTGCCAGCGTCCGGTGTCGCGCTCGGTCGCCAGGTGCTCCAGCACCGGCCGGGCGGTGTCCCACGTCTCCAGCAGCCCCCGAGTGGCGGTGCGAGCCGTCAGGTCGACTCCGGGGAAGTGCTCGGCGTCGGCACGCAGGTCGCGGACCGCGGCCCCGACGACGACCCCGACGAACGAACCGTCGTCGGAGGAGAGCTGGCCGAGCGCCCAGGGCGCGAGGTCGGTCATGGGATTCGGGCTCCTTCGCCGGTGGTCCGGGCGCGCCGTCGCGCCGGTGTTGTCGATCACTGTCGCGCCCCGCGCTCTTATTCGGCAAGCGGATGATCTTGATAACCGGTATTGACGCCAGCGATACTGTGGCGCCATGCAGCTGCACAACATCGACTTCAACCTGCTGCTCCCGCTCCGGGTCCTGCTCGAGGAGCGGAGCGTCAGCCGGGCTGCCGAGCGCATGCACATGAGCCAGCCGGCGCTCTCGGCCTCGCTGGCACGGCTGCGCCGGCACTTCAACGACGAGCTGCTGGAGCGGCGCGGCAACGCCTACACCCTCACACCGCTCGCGGCGCAGCTGCTCGAGCGCTCGTACTCGGCCCTCGCAGGGCTGGAGCGGATCTTCCTCGCCCAGGCCGAGTTCGACCCGACGACCACCACGCGCGAGTTCACCGTCGTCAGCTCGGACTACGGCATCTCCGTCCTCGGCGGCCCGCTGGCCACGGTGCTCACCCAGGAGGCGCCGCGCGCACGCCTGCGGTTCCACCCCATCACGACCGCCGCCGTCAACAACGCCCCGGACTCGTTGCGCGACCTCGACGGCCTGCTCATGCCGCACGGCTTCATCACCGACGGGAGCCACGAGGACCTCTTCGCCGACCGCTGGGTGTGCGTGGTCGCCGCCGACAACACCGTGGTGGGCGACAGGCTCGAGCTCGAGCAGCTCTCGACCCTGCCGTGGGTCTACACGCTCAGCGGGCCCAGCGAGTACACGCCGGCGGCGAAGCACATGCAGCTGCTCGGCGTGGAGCCGCGCGTCGACGTGGTGACCGGGAGCTTCCTCGTCGTCCCGGCTTTGCTGCGGGGCAGCGACCGCATCGCGTTGGTGCAGGAGTCGCTGGCGACGCAGATGGGCGCGGGCGGCGGCGTCCGGATCCTCGAGGCGCCGTTCGACGTCGTCCCGCTCGTCGAGGCGTTCTGGTGGAACCCCGTGTACGACCGGGATCCCGAGCACCAGTGGTTTCGCAGCAAGCTGCACGAGGCGGTGACCCGCGCCGGCCTCCGCCCCCCGCGCGAGACATAATCGTCGTCGATATCTGTTATCGCCAGATCAGCGTTCCCAATACCTCCTGCCGTCGGCACAGTGGTCCGTGGCAATGACCCACCGTCCGGAGGATCAACGATGATCAAGCTGCTCTCACACCTGTCGCACGTGCGGCTCGCTACCCACGACGTCGAGGGAACCACCCGCTTCTACGAGGACCAGGTCGGCGTACGCACCATCCACACCGACGACGAGGGCGCGGTGTACCTGCGTACCTGGGGCGACTACTACCAGTACAGCCTCGTCCTGGAGCACGGCGACGAGCCCTCGCTCGTGAGCATGGCGTGGCGCACCACGAGCGCCGAGGCCCTCGACGAGGCCGCCCGACGCATCGAGGCGGCCGGCATCACGGGCACCTGGAAGGACTCCTCGTTCGGGCACGGGCGCTCGTACACGTTCACCGGCCCCTACGGCCACACCATGGAGCTCTTCTGGGATGTGGACAAGTACCAGGGCGAGGGCGAGCTAAGGTCGATCTACCCCGACCGTCCCGAGCGCCGCAGCCGCCACGCCGTCGCCCCGCGCCAGCTGGACCACGTCACGATCGCGGCGAGCGACGTCGTCGGGTTCGCGACCTGGTACCGGGACGTCCTGGGCTTCCGCATCATGGCCCACACCGTCCTCGAGCACGCGAACATCAACGTGTTCAGCGTGCTGACGACGAACGAGAAGTCCCACGACCTCGGCGTCGTCCTCGACAGCTCCCAGCGTCCCGGCCGGGTCAACCACTTCGCCTACTGGGTCGACACCCGCGAGGACCTGCTGCAGGCCGCGGACATCCTCATGGAGAACGGCACGCCCATCGAGTACGGGCCGAGCATCCACGGCATCGGCGAGCAGAACTTCCTGTACTTCCGCGACCCGAGCTCGATGCGCGTGGAGGTGAACACCGGCGGGTACCGCAACTACGTGCCGGACTGGGAGCCGAACACCTGGACGCCGTCGCAGGGCTCGAACAACTTCTACCGCAACAGCCAGATGCCGATGTCGATGACGGAGTGCTTCCCGCCGGACGCCAAGCCGTCCGCGACCGAAGAGGGCGTGCTGCCCGGGACCGAGGAGGACCTCCTCAATCCGTACAACAAGCACGGCCTGGGCTGAGCCGCGGGTACGGAGGCGTCCGAGCTCCGCCGAGCATGTAGGTGTTCACGCCCTGGGTTCGAGAAGATGAACACAACTACATGGTCGTGGAGCCCGGACGCCGCGTCCGTCTCGCAGCGCGTCGGCTTCATCTCCGGGAAACTTGGGTGGCGTTACGATCGGCGCCCTGTCGAGAGGGGAGAGGCCGTGGCTGAGCGCGTCGCGTTCGAGAGCACTACAGGACCGCGCCTGGCGGGCATCATCGATCTGCCCGACGGCGAGGTGCGCGGCTGGGGCTTGTTCTCCCATGGGTTCACGCTGGGCAAGGACTCGCCGGCCGCCGCGCGGATCTGCAAGCAGCTCGCGAGCGAGGGCATCGGGATGCTCCGCTTCGACAACCTGGGCCTGGGCGACTCCGAGGGCGACTGGGGCGACGGCTCGTTCACGCACAAGGTCGCGGACACCGTGCAGGCCGCCCGGTTCATGGCTGACCAAGGGCGGCCGGTGCATCTCCTGGTGGGGCACTCGTTCGGCGGTGCGGCCGTGATCGCGGCCGCCGGTGACGTCACGGGCGTGGAGGCCGTCGCCACGATCGGCGCACCTGTCCAGCCGCGGCACGCGGAGCACAACTACGACGCCATCCTCGGTCGCGTGTTCGACGAGGGCCACGCCCCGTGGATGGTGGGCGGGCGTGCGCTGACGCTGAAGCGGCACTTCGTCGAGGATGTCCGCCGGGCCGAGCTGCGGTCGAAGATCCGGGAGCTGGGGCTGCCACTGCTGGTGATGCACTCACCGACCGACAACACCGTGGACATCTCGAACGCCGGCGAGATCTTCCGGGAGGCCCGGCACCCGCGCTCGTTCGTGTCCCTCGAGGGTGCCGACCACCTGCTCACCGCGCCCGGTCAGGCCAAGCGCGCGGCCCGCATCATCAGCGCCTGGGCAGACCAGTACTTGACGGCGTGAGAGCCAGGCTTGCGCGAACCTCGCCCGCCGGGGGCACCGACCGGCTGCGGGCCACTTCGGCGTGTCGTAGAGTCGGCGTGTCAGCGTGGGAGGGGGCCCCGATCTGATGGAGCTCAAGACCGAGGTGCTCGGCAAGGACATCACGCTGGTTCACGGGAACGGACGCCTCAACATGATCCCCGCCCCGAGCCTGCGGAGCGTGGTGGCGTACGCCGTCGCCGAGACAGCGTTCGATGACTGACGCCCGGCTCGAGCTGTCCTCGCCCCCCAGCGACGTCGACGACGTGCACGACTGGCTGGAGGACGTCTGGAAGCGGCACCCCGAGGTCGACGGGGAGGCCCGGTTCGCGTTCGAGACCGCGCTCATCGAGCTCATCACGAACTCCCTGCGGCACGGCCGCACCGCCAGCGACATCAGGTGCACCGTCGAGCTCGACATCACCGACACCTCCCTGACCGCGCTGCTGACCGACACGGGAGGCCCTGTGAAGCTGCCGGCAGAGCCGTGGGTGATGCCGGACGACGAGGCCGAGGGGGGCCGTGGCCTCGCGCTCATCCACCTGCTCACCGACTCGCTGGAGTACCGGCGCGCCGGTGACCGCAACGTCTGGACGGTCCGGCGCAACACTCACGCGTAGCCGCCGTGACGCCCAGGCCGCGGTCGGCCGGCTGGGCCGCGGGGCCGTCAGCGCACGTCAGTGGAATGTCGTCGCGTAGTACGTCTGACGGTCCACGGTCTCCACGGTGACGTCCTGCGTGCGCTCAAGGCGGCGGCGCAAGTTGTCGGCGAACCGCAGCGCGTCGTCGTTGAACCGGGAGACGTCGTAGGCGCACACCACCCGGTGCTCGGCAAGGTGGGCGACGAGAGCGTCGATCATGTCCATGAAGGTGCGCGTGGAGCGCCGGCTCGGGTGCGCGAGCGTGAACCCGATGTACCAGACGGCCCCCCGCGCCGCGTGCTCGGGGTAGCGGACGGCGAAGAACTCGGGGCTCACCCACGGCACGGCGGCGAGGTCCGTCGCCAGCGTGGTCAGCCCTACCGCCTGACCCCGGTCGTCGTGGGCGAGGATCTTGGTCACCCGGGGGTCGGCCATCTCCTCGTCGAACTCGTTGCGACGCAGGACGTGCCGGGCAGCGGCCCGCGTGCGCAACGGCTCGAAGGCCTCGAGATACAGCTCCCAGAAGCGATCGGCCACGTCGCCGGCCAGGGTCCTCTCGAAGGCCACGTCAGCGCTCATGGTCGGGCTCCTCCCAGCCCACGCGCCGGAAGGTTGCGACGACCACGGCGCACACGGGCAGCGTGTCGCACCTGATGCCGACGACCCGCCGGCCTTCCGGCTCGTAGGCGCCGCCCCGTGTGGCCGAGAGGTCCTCGAGACTGTGCGTGAGATCGCTGGAGACCTGCTCGTGCGAGGGGCCTTCGTGCTCGACGAAGAGCCCCGCCCCGCTGCCGTCGTCGCGTCGCGACCAGGCGACTCCCGCCCAGGCTTCGTGCCCCGGGAGCGAGGCATGCGCCCGCGCGTACACGCAGAACAGGGCGTCCCCGTGGTCGCCCCGCAGCTGCTCTGGACCGTCCACTTCAAGGATCCGGCTGCCGGGAGGGACGATGGAGCTCAGCCGGACGAGATTGAAGTCGCTCACGCCCGCATCGGCGAGGGCGGCGTCGAAAGCGGCGAGCGTGGTCCGCCCGGTGCCGGTACCGGCGCTCACGCGAATCGTCAGGGGTTGGGTCATCAGGTCCTCGAGGACGGGAGTTCTCGGAGTTCGTCGGCGTCGTCGGTGCGACCGGCGACCGCGTCCAGGAGGTCGAGCACGGAACCCAGGACGGCGTCCGGCGCCGTGCGACCCTTGGCGAGGAAGACGGTTCTCCCCAGGCGAAGGTCCTCAAGTTCCTCCGAGCCGACATCCGCGCCAGAATAGACGACGAGAGGGACCCGCCGCAGGCGGCCGTCACGGCGCAGGTCGGCCACGAGCTCGTGGCCGGAGCCACCGGGCAGGACGAGGTCGAGGACGACAAGGTCCGGCTCGGCGCCGTGGGCGAGAGCGTCCCGCGCCTCGGCCACCGAGCGCGCCTGCGTGACGACGAACCCGCCACGTTCAAGGGTCGTCACCACCACCGTCCGCAGGTCGTCGTCGTCCTCGACGACGAGGACGCGGTCGTGGTGCGGCTGCCGCCGGATGACGTCCCGGGCGGTCGCCGCAAGGCGCGCGGGGTCCACGGGCTTGACCAGCCAGCCGTCGGCGAGCGCGGCGGTCTCCCGCGCGTCCGCCGGGCGCGCCCCTGACACGACGACGACCGGGACATCGGCGGTCGCGGCTGAGCGCCGCAGCCGAGTCAGCACCTCCGCCCCGCTGGTGCCCGGCATCGCAAGGTCGAGCACGACCGCGGCGGGGTGCTCGGCCTCGACCACCTCGATCGCCGTCCCTCCATCCGTGACGCCGACGACCACGTACCCTCGCTGCTCCAGCACCGTGCGCAGCACGTCGACGACGTGCGGGTCGTCGTCCACCACAACCACCCGCATCGTCGCGGACGTGCTCTCCTGGGGCCGTTCTGCCGCGGGAGTCGTGTGCGGGGTGACACGGCGAAGGGTGAGCCGGAAGCTCGATCCCCTGCCCTCGCCCTCGCTGACCGCCCACAGCCGCCCGCCGTGCCGCTCGACGATGCTGCGGGCGATGGCCAGCCCGAGCCCGGTGCCGCCCCGCTCGCGCGTGTCGGAGGCGTCGACCTGTTCGAACCGGCGGAAGACCGTCTCGAGCTTGTCCGCCGGGACGCCGCGGCCCTCGTCGTCGACGCGCAGCTCGACCAGGTCACCGACCGGGACGGTCGCCACACGGACGGTGCTGCCGCGGGGGGAGAACTTCACGGCGTTGCCCAGCAGATTGGTCAGTGTCTGCACGATGCGCTCACCGTCCGCACGGACGACCTCCGAGGAGCGGGCGGGCCTCAGGACGATGCCGGCCTCCTCCGCCAGGACGGAGACCTGGTCCACCGCCGCGGCCACGAGCGCATCGACCCGGTGATCTGCCAGCTCGAGCCGTGTCGTGCCTCCGTTCAAGCGCTCGATGTCGAGGATGTCATCGACGAGCCGGCCGAGCCGCTCGCTGCTCGTGAGCGCGATGCTGACCATGCGAGACCTCTGCTCGGACGAGCCGTCGAGAGCGCCGCTGTTGATGAGCCCGAGCGCGCCGCGGATCGCGGTCAGCGGGGTTCGCAGCTCGTGGCTCACCACGGACACGAACTCGTCCTTGATGCGCTCCATCTCACGCCGCTCGGTGACGTCGCGGAAGACGACGACCGCACCCTGGATCCCCTCGTCGTCGCGTACTGGGCTCGCCGTGACCTCGACGGGCACGGTCCTCCCGTCCAGGCGCCGGTAGACGTCCTGCTCGGCGGTGGCGGTGATCCCGTCCCGCAGGGCCCCGGTGATGTAGCAGAACTCCGCCGGATACGGGGTGCCGTCCTCGGCCGGCGCGTGAAAGGTAGCGTGCGCGTCGCGCCCGACGAGGTCCGCGGCGGACGCGGCGAGCGTGTGCGCCGCGGCCGCGTTGACGAAGGTGACCCGCCCTTCGGGGTCCACCCCGTAGATCCCGTCGGCCACGGACTCGAGCGTCCGCTCGCGTTCGCTCGCGAGCGAGCGCAGCTGCGTTGTGCGCTCCTCCACGCGCCGCTCCAGCCCGTGGCGCAGCGACTCGTTGTCCGCGACGACGATGATCTGGCGGACGACGACGGCGACGAGCACGGCGACCCACAGCGCGTTCGCCACCCACGGGATCCCGTGCCCGGACTGGCCGACGCGCACCAGCGCTGAGGCGAGGAACAGGCAGAACGTCACGACCGTGCCGAGCAGTGGTGTCCCGTCCCCGGGGCGGCCGACGACCGGGCTGCCGGACGCAGCCGGGTGGCGCGCGGCGAGCGCGATGGCCAGGTAGCCGCCGACCCAGCCCGCGTCGACGGGGCTGCCGAACGTGAACCCACCTCCCGCGGACAGGAGCGCGAATGCGACGTCAGCCACGGCGTACAGCACGAACCCGCTGCCCACGAGCACGAGCGGCACACGTTCGGCGGCGCTCGAGCGCGTCATGACGAGAACCGCGAGGGTGGCGAGCAGGGCATCCACCACCGGCAAGGCGTAGGCGGTGAGCGCCGGCTGCGCCTCCCAGACGTCTCCCTCCAGAACAACGGCGAACAGGGCGATGTACAGGACAGAGCCGCCGACGACGACGCTGTCCAGGAGCATGCGCACGAGCTCCTGGCCGCGTGGGCGGACAGCGGGGAAGAGCGAGAGCCCCACCACGCCGAGCAGGAGAGCTGCGATGTAGGCGGCGTCTCCCGTCTCCGGGTCGCCGACGAGCCCCGCGTAGACGTTACCGGCCAGGCCGACGACCCCACCCAGAGAGAGGATCCCCCACGCCCGCCGGCGACGGCCCGTCGACCGCGCCGCGCGCCACCCGCAGCTCGCCGCCGTGATGACGCCCGCGGCAGCGATAGCCGACATGGAGATCAGCTCACGCGTCGCCTGGTCGACCGGACCAGAAAGAGCGACGACGAACAGGAGGACCGCGATGCCGGCCACCCAGCACCAACGCACGAACCTGTCCCGTGACCGCGCAGCAGCGCGTCGCGCCCCCATATGCCCGAGCGTAGGAGACTATCGCCGTCCCCGCAGTTCAGGCCCCGATCGAGGGCCTCGGTGGCCGGCCTCGACCACGCCGGATCACCGCGTTGACGACCACGACGCACGCCCGGGGGTCACCGGCGCCATCCGAGGATGTGGGCGACCTGGTCCGGCAGGACGAGCGGGTCGAACGGCTTGGCGAGCACGCCGGCGACGGCGAGGTCGTCATATCGGCGCCGCTCCGCGGGCTGCACCTTTGCGGTCAGCAGGATCACGGGGATGCTGCGTGCGCGGGGGTCCTCCTGGAGCTGGGCGAACGTGGTGGGACCGTCCATCGCGGGCATCATGACGTCCAGCAGGATCGCGTCCGGAGGATCCGACCTGCACAAGGCGACCGCCTCGGCTCCGCCTGAGGCGACCTCCACCTTCCATCCCGCGAGGACCTCCAGGCCGGTCCGCACGACCTCCCGGACGGCATCGTCGTCGTCCACCACCAGTATCCGGCGGCTCATCGGGCCGCACCCGTGACCAGCGTCTCGAGCAGTTTCAGCATCTGCCGTTCTACCTCCTCGCGGTTGGTTCGCGGCGGAGGGCGACGACGGTCAGGTCGTCCTCCTGGGTGCCCTGGGCGGCGACGGCCTTCAGCACCCTCTCGACCACTTCGGTGGCGCTCGTGGCGGACCGGACGACCGGCTCGAGCGGGCGCAGGTCGGCGATCGAGCCGCCGGCGGCGTCCAGGACGCCGTCGGACAGGATGAGGAGTACGTCGCCGGGCGCCAGGACGGCATGCCGGGCAGTGCGGGGCACGTCGACGGCGATGCCGAGCGGAAGGCCTGTGGCGACGAGCCGGTCGGTGGTGCCGTCGGCCCGGATCAGGAAGCTCAGGCCATGGCCGGCGTCGGCGTGCGTCAGGCGCCCTGACGAGGCGTGCAGCCGGGTGCGGACGATGGTCACGAACGCCCCAGAGTTCGCAAGGTCCTCGGACAGGGCGCGCTCGGCGGCGATCACCGTGGCCACGACGTCGTCATCCTCCTGCTGGGATCGCAGCACCGAGCGCGTCGTGGCGGCCAGGATCGCTGCGCCGGTTCCTTTGCCCATGACGTCGGCGAGCGTTACCACCACCCCGCCGGCGACCTCCTGCCAGTCGTAGAAGTCGCCACCGACCGAGCCCGCGGGCACGACCTGGGCGGCGAGGTCATACCCCGGTAGGTTGGGCGGGCGGGTCGGTAGCAGGCTGGCCTGGACGAGGGCCGCGCGACGCAGCTCCTGTCGCTCGGCGGTCACGTCCCGCATCACGGTGACGGCCCCGCCACCGTACGCGTCAGGGATGCGCGTGGTCGTAAACGCGACGACCCGCGGCTCGGTCGTTCCTGGCGGCTGCACGAGCAGGTCCAGCGCGCCTCCGCCGTCGCCGCGCGGCGCACCACCGTAGAGGATCCGGTCGTCGGTGACGGGCGATCCGTCGAGGGTCCGCAGATCGGCAAGGTCGGCGAGCTGTGCTCCGGCGTCAAGTCCGTGGCCTTGGGCGGTGTTGGTCGTGCCCGTCAGCAGCCGTCGCGCCGAAGGATTGCGGATCAGGACCTGCCCGTCGATGTCCACGGCCTGCACACCCTCTGACATCGTCTCGAGGATCGCGGTGAGCAACCCGGCCTGCGCCGTCGTGCCGTCGGATGCCACGGTCAGCGCGGCGACGAGGCGGGAGCGCTCCTCCCCGGCGAGTGACAGACCGAGCCCGAGGATGCACACGAGGCCGACGTAGACGTGTGCGACGGCGACGGACTGGGTCAGCGTCGGGGACTGGACGAAGGGTCCGGCACCGAGGGTCGTCTGCGCCACGACCACGATGCTCACCAGGAGCACGTGCACGACGACCAGCCGTGAGGGCAGCCGGGTCCCGGCCCAGACCGTGAGTGTCAGCAGCAGGAAGGCGACCGCGCGCTCGTCGACCCAGGCGAACCACGCGACATAGAGGATCGGCGTGGACAGCAGGCACGCGACGCGCTCCGCGGTCGACGACGGCCTCTGGCCGGGCCCGCCGTCAGGTCTCCACCGCCGGCGTCGGACGGCCTCGCCGACCACCAACCCTGCCGACCCGAGCACGAGGACGCTCACGGTGTTGCGGACGCACCAGAGGATCGCGTCTTCCCCAGGCATGCCGGCGCCGTTCAACGTGCCGGCGAGGGCGATCACCGGCGCGGACGCGAGTGCGCCGCACAGCGCCGCCGCGACGAACCAGACGAACTCGTTCAGACGCAACGCCTGGCCGCCCCGCGCAAGCCACACACGACGGATCCGGCGGGCAACGACCACAGCACACACCACCGCCTGCAACGACGCGGCGATCCCGCTCATGGCGGCCTGTGCGAGCGGCATGGCGCTCCCGTAGGAAACCGCCACAGTCACAACGGCGATCAGGGCAGGGTCGACCCACCGCCACGGCCGGCCCGCTCGTGCGACCAGCCAGAGCACGGAGACTCCGGCGGCCGGCCAGACGACGCTCACGCCCGCCTCGTCAGGGACGCGCCCGAGATAGGCCGCCACCCCATAGGCGACGGCGAACCACAGGACCATGCGCAGGTCGCGTGAAGTCACGGCCGGCCCGCGCCCGACGACGGGCGCCGAGTCCCCTCGTGCACTCACTCCTGCACCCTCCGCCCCCTGGAGACGTTCCTTGCAGGCCCGTCTCAGCAGGCTACGGCGTTCCCGGGGGACGCGCGACGTGGCGGTGCAGGCGGATGGTTTGGCGGCTACGTTCGGTCCATGGGGGCACTGCCGACCTGCTCGTGCTGAGCGTCATCGTCCAAGCGCTTCACTACCGGGGCCACCCGGCCGGCCGGGAAGGAGCGACCTGACGTGGAGTACGAGACCCGAGTAGTAAACGGTGTGGCCGCCGTGATCGTGCCGCGGGGGCGGCTGACGATGGCGTCGGCCCCCGAGCTCAAGGCGCTCATCGAGCGGGCCGTTGGTGCCGGGCGGACGCTGGTGGTCGTAGACCTGGGCGCGACGGCCTTCATGGACTCGTCGGGGTTGGGAGCGCTCATCAGCGGCCTGCGCAGCACCCGTACCGCAGGCGGCGACCTGCGGATCGCGCGGCCCACCGAGCAGGTGTCCATGGTGCTGGAGCTGACAACCGTGGACCTTGTGCTGGGGCCATTCGGCAGCGTCGAGGAGGCGCTCATTGGCTGACGCCGTTCGATCTCCGCTTGACATCGGGCGGGAGCGCGCCCGGCCGTGGCACGATGAATGGCCAGCCGCGCTCGTGCCCGTCTCGCTGAATCCGGTGGGCAGTGGGATCCCGTTCGTCGTCGAAATCGGCCGCGGCTGTTGCCCGCGGAGTTCTCACGCCAAGGCACGAACCAACCGCGAGGAGGTAGAACGGCTGATGCTGAGTCTGCTCGAGACGGTGGTCAAGGAGGCGACCCGATGAGCCGCCGGATCCTGGTGGTCGACGACGACGACACCATCCGCGAAGTCGTGCGGACCGGCCTGGAGGTCGTGGCCGGATGGGAAGTCCAGGTCGCGTCCAACGGGGCCGAAGCGATCGACCTGTGCCGCGCCGATCCGCCCGACGCGGTCATCCTCGACGTCATGATGCCCACGATGGACGGGCCCACCACCGTCGCCCGGCTCCTCGGAGACCCGCGCACCCGCTACGTCCCCGTGGTGCTGCTTACCGCGAAAGCACAGGCTGCCGACCTGCGCCATTGGAGTGACCTCGGGGTTGCCGGCGTGATCGCCAAGCCGTTCGACCCGCTCAGACTTCCTCACCAGGTCGCCGATCTCCTGGGATGGAGCCGTTGATGAGCCGGTGGCGATGCGATTGCCGGCGGGCGACTTCGTCTTGAGCCTGTGCGCGGCCTGCAGGCGCGAGTCGCCGGCCGCCCGGGCTCACACGGCCCGGCGAAGGTGCGCTCGGACGCTTGTGAGCAAGAGGTCGCACCGGGCGACGGTCGACAGACTGTCGCCAAGCTTGCTCCGATCCAGGATCTCCTGAGTCGTCACGACGGATCCGGGCGGGAACTGCTGCCACGTGAGGTCGATCGCGATCTCACCCTGCTCGATCGGCAGTTCGTTCCAGAAGTGAACCTCATGTCGTGTGCCGGTCCAGACCGTTCCTCGGACGATCTCACTCGCTGGAAGGAAGTGCTGTACGACGCGTGCCGTGGGATAGCACTGACCGAGGGCGGGGTTGCCTTCCTCCCACACACCGCCGTACGACGTCTGTGCGCTCCACGAAGCCTCGAGTGCTTCGCGTAGTGCGATCAGGTTGATGCGGTGTGTCAGCGGCACGTCCTCATCCTCTCTGAATGCCTGGACGTTCTGGTGGGACTGGAGGGAGCCCACAGTGGTGACGCGCGGTGCCGGCGGCGGGACGATGGGCGCATGCCCTCACCTGTCCGCCCCGGTCTTGCGGTCACCCCCGCGCTGACCATCCCCCAGGCCGAGCTCAAGGAGCGGTTCTCCCGCTCCTCCGGCCCGGGAGGCCAGGGCGTGAACACGACAGACTCGCGCGTCGAGCTGTCCTGGGACGTCGGCCGGTCGACGGTCCTGAGCGACGTGCAACGTCACCGCGTCATGGAGCGGCTCGTGGACCGCCTCGTCGACGGCGCCCTCACCGTCGTCGCCTCGGAACACCGGGAGCAGCGGCGCAACCGCGACGCCGCCGCTCGGCGCCTGGCAGTCCTCGTGGCCGACGCCCTGGCCCCTCCCCCTCGGAGCCGTCGCGCCACCCGCGCCACTCGCGGTTCGCACGAGCGGCGCTTGAACGCCAAGAAGCAACGGTCCGCGACCAAGCGGCTGCGCTCGTCGAGGCAGCGGCGCGAGGACTGACCGAGCCCGCTCCCTCGTGCCAAGCGCAAGCTCGCCGTTGACAAGATTTCTTGTCAATGGCACGGTGGAGTCATGCAGGACGTCGAGGTCATCGAGAGCGCCGAGGCAGCCGCCGCCGCGTTGGATCCGGTCCGGGCCCGGCTGCTCGGCGAGCTGGCCGTCCCGGCCTCCGCCGCCGGGCTCGCCGCCCGGGTCGGCATCGCGCGCCAGAAGGTCAACTACCACCTCAAGGCGCTCGAGGCGCACGGCCTGGTGGAGCTGTCCGAGGAGCGCCGGCACGGGGGCATCACCGAGCGGGTGCTGCAGGCGTCGGCGGCGTCGTACGTCGTGTCGCCAGGGGCCGTCAGCGCGTCCGCGGCCGACCCGGACGCCAACGCCGACCACCTGTCGGCGGGCTACCTCGTCGCGCTGGCCGGCCGGCTGGTGCGCGAGGTCGGCGCCCTGGCGCGCCGGGCCGGCGCGTCCGGCAAGCGCCTGCCGACGCTGACCATCGACACGCAGATCGGCTTCCGGTCGGCAGCCGACCGGGCTGCCTTCGCGGACGACCTGACCGCCGCGGTGCTCGACCTGGCCGCTCGCTACCACCACGACGACGGGCGCCCGCACCGGCTCGTCGTCGCCGCCCACCCCCTTCCTGAGGAGAGGTCATGAGCACGACACCGAACGTCCCGTACCGCCTGGAGTTCAGCGTCGAGGTCCCCGGTACCCCGGAGCAGGTCTGGCAGGCCATCGCCACCGCCAAGGGCATGAGTGCCTGGTTCGCGCCGACCGAGATGGAGGAGCGCGAGGGCGGCTCCCTGCACTTCACCATGGGCCCCGAGATGGGCTCGGACGGCCACGTCACCGGCTGGGACCCGCCGCGCCGCCTCGTCTACGAGGAGGACTGGGCCGCCCTCATGGGCAAGGACCCGGATGCGCTCAGCCCGCTGACGTCGGAGTTCCTCGTCGAGGCGCAGTCCGGTGGCACCTGCGTCGTGCACGTGACCACCAGCGGCTTCGGGACCGGCGCCGCCTGGGAGTCGGAGTTCTGGGACGACCTGGGCCCCGGCTGGATGCCGTTCTTCGACAACCTGCGCCTCTACCTGGCGCACTTCCCGGGCCAGGAGGCCACGCAGCTGGAGGTCAGCGCCTCCCACCCCGGCGACGCGGAGACGCTCTGGTCGGCCCTGCACGACGCACTCGGGCTGGGCGACGAGGGCACGGCGGCCGAGGTGCGCGGCGCCACCGGCACGGTCGAGCGGGTCGGCGAACGGCAGACGCTGGTCCGGCTCACCGCTCCGGTGCCGGGGATGCTCAACGTCTTCGCGTGGGACGAGGGCGACGGCAAGGCGACGGCGGGCGTACGGGCGTACCTGTTCTCCGCCGACGCCGCGGACTACGTGCAGCGCGAGGCGCCGGCCTGGCAGGCCTGGCTGCAGGAACTCTCCATCCCGGCCTGATCTGCAGCGCTGCCTACCCGTCGCGGCCCCCCTGCGCACGCAGGAGGACTCCGCGAGCGGTGCCCTCCTGGGGATCGGCAGCCGGTCGGACGTGCCCTTCGGCGAAGGCACGCGACAGGGTGCCGCGCAGGAGCTCCGCACGGGTCAGGTCGCCGTCGTCGTTCGGGCGTGCGTCCAGAGCCTGCACGGGTCGCACCGCAAGGACCGCGACCTCCGCCGGGTCGGCGGGACTGTGCACCTCGACATATCCGCCGTCGGCGAGGCGCACGATCCGGCCGGTCTCGTGACCGTGCAGGGCGACCTCTCGGTCGCGGCGCTGCAGGCCGATGCAGATCCGTCGGGTGATCTCGAAGGCGAGCGGCGGGCCGACGACCAGGGCGACCTGCAGGAACCCGATGACCGACCCGAAGGTGACCCGGAACGCGGTGTCGATGACGTCGGCGCCCGCCGCGCCCCACAGCACCCCGTAGAAGACGATGCCGGCGACACCGATCCCGGTGCGGACGGGGACGTTCCGCGGGCGGTCCAGGAGCCGGGACGGACCGGCATCCTGGGTGACCCATGACTCGAGGAACGGGTAGGCGATGACGGCGAGGAAGTAGCCGCCGACCACGGCGAGCGGGACCAGGATGGCGAACGTCCACGTGTAGCCGAACCATTCGGCCTCCCAGCCAGGAGGAACGAGCCGCAGGGCCCCGTCGAGGAAGCCCATGTACCAGTCCGGCTGGCTCCCCGCAGAGACCTCGCCCACGGAGGCCGGTCCGTAGGACCAGACGGGGCTGATGGTCGACGTCGCTCCGAGCAGCACGAGCAGCCCGGCGGTGATCATGACCAGTCCGGCGGCGCGGACAGCGACGTCGGGCCACAGCCGCAGGCCGAGGGTGGGCCGCACGGGACGGGGTAGCTCGGCCGGCGGGAAGGCCACGGCCAGGGCGGCACGCACCGCGAGGAGCAGTGCGAGGAGCGTGGGGACGATCTGAACGTGCACCGGGTAGAGGTGCTCGATGATCTCGCCGGGGAAAGGTCCCCCGAAGAGCCAGCTCGCGAGGGGTCCACCGATGACGGGGATGGCCCAGGTCACACCCTCGACGATCCGCAGCCCGGTCCCCGAGAGCATGTCGTCGGGCAGCGCGTACCCGCTCCAGCCACCAACGAGGACGACGACGAACAGTGCGACGAGGACGACCCAGCTGAGCCGGCGTGGCCCTCGGAAGGCGCCGGTGAAGAACATGACGAGAATCTGCATGACGATCGCGGCCGGCATCACCAGGGCCGCCCAGTGGTGCGTCTGGCGCAGCAGCAAGCCGCCCGGCTGCTCGAACGAGATCTCCATCATCGACCGGAACGCGGCCGTGACCTGAGTTCCTTCGAGCGGCGCGTACGGCCCCCGGTAGGTGACGGGGTCGCTGGAGGGTGTGTAGGAGAACGAGAGCAGCACCCCGGTCACGGCCAGGACGAGCAGGCACGCGAAGGCGATGACGCCGAACAGGCTGGTCCAGTGCAGGTGGACGCGGCGTCGACCCAGGCCGAGGAAGGCCGCCGCGCAGGTGCGCCAGACCACGCTCCGGCCAAGGGCCCGGGCGATCCGACGTCGTCCGACGTCGTCCGCTCCATGACCGCCTCCCACGATGAGGGTCCTGCTCATGGTGTCTCCGTCCGTCTCGCGAACTGGTGTCACCACTAAGACCCCGGCAGTCGGTCAGGCGTGACACCCGACGCCCGCGTCGTCGATCACACATCCGTCCCGAGCGGCAGCTCACGTCGCCCGACGCTGTGGTTAGGTCCGTCAGGGCGGGAATCGTGAGGCGAGCCAGATCGTCAGCGTGACGGCACGGCGGGCCTACGGCGTCGTGGTCGCCGGGGGTGTCATCCGCCCTGGGCCACCGACAAGCCGGCGCGCTGAGGCGGCACGGCCGAAGCCGTGCCGCGATCCGTGGGGTCGTCAGCTGCAATATCCGTTCTCACACTCGGCACCGGGGATACCACCGGTGTACTGGGGGTGGTAGGTGATGTCGTCGCGGACCGGCGTGCGGTCCCAGTCGAGCTTCGCCGTCGCGTTCGCCGGGTCGATCAGGACGGCCGGGGCCATGTAGTCCGGGTCGACGAGGATGAGCACGGCCGGGTCCTTGACGGGATCCCCGTCCCAGTCGACGGCCGGGACCGTGCCCGGTTCGACCGTGCGCACGTTCTGTCCCTCGACCATCAGGACACGAGCGAAGTCCTCTGCCGTGATCGGGACGGTGGTCTCCTCGCCGGTAGTACGGGTCTCCTCTTCGTCCTCGTCGCCCTCCGGTTCCGTACCGGCAGATGCGCTCGGCTGTGGCTGCGCCGTCGAGCCACCGCTCGGCTGCGGCGCAGGCGTCGAACCACCGCTCGGCTGCGGCGCAGGGGTCGAGCCGGACGTCGGCTGAGGGTTCGGGTTGGTCGTCGTCGAGCTGGTCGTGGTCGTCGTCGTGGTCGTCGTCGTGGTCGTCGAGCCGTCCGGGTTGGTGGTTGTCGTAGTGGTGGTCTGGTTCCGCTTCTCGACGACGAGCGTCGTGTTCCCCACGGCGTCCTGATAGGTCGTCGTGACGGTCGTCGCGCCTGTCTTCAGGTCGGTCTGCGTGCGGGTCGTCTTCGTGCCCGTCACCCCGCCCCACGGGTCGGTCGACTTCTCCACGGTGATGCCCGTACCGGCGCTGATCCAGCTCTTGGCGATGCCCGCCACCTTCGCCTCGAACGTCGGCCCGCCCGAGGAGGACGACGGGCCGAACCCCAGGGTCAGCCCCTGCTCGGTCGACAGGCCGAAGTCGCTGAGCCGGCCGACGTCGATTCCTACCTTCTCGAGCCGGTCGACACGGCTCGGGATCGGGAACGCGAGATCCTCGGTAAGCTTCTCCAGCCCGCCGGCCAGCTTGATGTTGATCTCCACAACCTCGTCAGGCAGCAGGATCCAGGCACCGAGGCCGTACTCGGCGGACGGCAGCGCGCGACCCAGCGTGAGGTCGGCCAGCTGCGGCAGGCCCGGGTGGCTGGCGGCGTCGAACGGGTCCGTGCCGGCGGCGCGCTCGTCGGCATCGGCGTACCCGTCGTCGTCCGAGTCGACGACCCGCCACGCCACATAGCACGCGCTCGGGTCACACGCCAGCAAGCTCTTGAGCCGCGCCTCCTCGTCGCCAGCGACGACGGGGCTCACCGGCCCGGCGAGCACACCGACCAGAGCGAGAGACCCGGCCGCCGCCAGCGCCCTGGTCACGAACCTGCGACTGCGACCTCCATGAGTGTCCATGCCCGTAGCGAGGCTGCTAACGCCCGGTTCGGACACTCACGAGCCGTGCGCCGGTCAAGGTCACCCGTGCGGGCGGAGGCGTTTCTGAAGGGCCGCGACCACCATGTCGTAGGAGATGTCGACCAGCTCGCGCAGCTCCTCGGGCGGCACGACGCCATCGTCGGACCGGACGGTGATCCACCCGTGCCGGCCGATGTAGGCCATGGTGGAGACGTGGTCCGGATAGCGCTGGTACCACTCCTGGGCCTCGTCGGTGCTGCTCGCGACCTTGACGCCGAGCGTCGCCTCACCGACGAACGCGAAGATCTTGCCTCCCACCTTCATCACGCCCCCGCCCTCGTCCCACGGGTCGGTCTCCTCGGCGCCGAGCTTGGCGAGGCAGTACGTCAGCAGGTCTGCCTGTCCCATGCCCGTGACAGTAGCGCCCGGCCGCACACGGCGCAGACGCGGTAGCGGCGCAGAAGGCAGCCGTCGGCCGGGCTGTCGCGGTGCTCAACCGACACAGGTACGCGTAGAGGAAGGCTTGCTGTGCTACGTCGCGGTGCCGAGGTGTCGTTCGAGCCGGGGAGCTGTCAGTCCGGCTTTGCGCCGTGTCAGTGCCGTGTCAGGGCCGTGTTTGCGGACCGGGCCAACATCTTCGGCATGGAGAACACACACAGGCTCAGGGCCACAGAAGACACTCGAACCAACCGAATAGTCGAGCGGCTGCTCGCCGACCGGCACTCCGTGGCGCTGTCGATCGCGCTGCACCTCGTGCCCGGCGCCCTGATCGTCGCGGTCTACGCGCTGATCGGTGCACCGTTCACCCGAGCGATCGGCTACCCGATCTTCCTCGCCTGGGCGATTGCTCTGGCCGTGGTCCTCTTCCCGCTCCAGTTCGGCCTCCTGTGGCTGGGCCGCAGGCGCAACGGCCACTACTCACTGCGCGGCGTGCTGCGCTACCTGGACAAGCCGTTCTCGCGCGGGAAGGTCACCGCCATCGGCATCGGCCTCTTGGTGTACATGACCGTGGTGTCGCTCGCGCTCATCCCACTGGACAACCTCGTCTTCGACACGTTCTTCACCTGGATCCCCTACGAAGGCGCCGGCGGCTCTGCAACCACCTACCTCGACAACTACTCCCAGAAGTTCCTTGTGATCACCCTGCTGATCTGCCTGCCGTTCACCGGCTTCACCCTGCCGCTGATCGAGGAGTACTACTTCCGTGGGTTCCTGCTACCCCGCCTGCCCCAGCTGGGTCGGTGGGCACCGCTGTTCAACACGGTCCTGTTCTCCGTGTACCACTTCTGGGCGCCCTGGACGATCCTGTCGAAGATCGTCTTCCTGTTCCCGGGGGTCTGGTTCGTCTGGAGCAGGCACGACATCCGGGCATCGATCTGGATGCACCCCGGATCGGCACTCCTTGCGACCACCGTCGGCGTCATTGCCATCGCGCTGGGCGTCGTGTAGCAACACGCCAACGAAGATGGGGGCGCCGTCCATGGTCAACGACAAGGCTGCTCGCCGGCGCACCGGACACGGCACCGCTATCACCGCGTCGCCTGGTGCGTCGGGATCGCTCTCGCCGGCTACCTGTGGGCGTCGTCCATGTTCACGAAGCGAGCGTGACCGCGACCAGCTGATCCCAGCTCGTCTCGGTCCCCTCCCGAGCTGCCTCGGCGAACCCCGCGTCGCCGAGGCGGCTCCGCACTGCCTCCTCGATCCGGGCCACGTCCAGGTCGGAACGATCGGCCAGTCCGCGCATGCGGGTGCTCGCCGCGAGCAGCCGTGCGGCCTGGTCGTACTGGTCGCACCGCAGCGCCAGGTCCGCGACCCCGACGAGTGTCTGCGCGATCATGGGCGCGTGCCCCGCCTCGGCCGCCGCCCGGCAGGCCGCGGCGTGGTGTTCGCGAGCCTCGTCGAGATCGACGGCGAGACAGCCGAGCAGGTGGTGCGTCAGCGAGTCGAGGTTCGCCGCCCTGTCGCCCAGCATGGTCGTCGCGAGATCGAGCTGGCGGCGAGCTTCCTCGGCGTCGCCGCCCCAGCGAGCGAGCTCCGCCTTCGACAGGGCAACCTCCGCCAGCGCCTCCGGCCACGTGACCCGCTCCGCGAGCCGCTCCGCCTCGGCCAGCGCGGCCGCGCTCGCGTCCTGGTCGCCCAGCAGCCAGTACAGCCGCGCCTGTCCCGACCGCATCCGGATCACGTCCTCGACTGCACCGACCTCGGCCACGACAGCGATTGCCTGTTCGTAGTACTCGCACGCGGCGGCGAACTCGCCACGCGTGGCGATACGGTCCGCCAGCTCGGTCAGGGCGAAGGAGATCCCGAACCTCTCGCCGAGCGCCCGGAACTCGGCGAGCGCCTGCTCGAAGCATTCGTCCGCATCCCGCCCGGCGTGGCCGAGCATGACCCGCATCTTGCCGAGCTGCAGCCGCGCCAGTGCGCGTGCCCACGGGTCGTCGTTGTCCAGCACCGGTTCCCACGCGCTCAAGGGGTCCGACCCCTGCAGCATGTGTTCCAGCGGGACGACCAGCCCCAGCAGCGGGCTGTGGGACCGGCTGCGCCGGCTGAGCTCGTAGGCCTTGTGGATCCACTCCGCCACCTGGCGCTCGTCAGCGGCCCGCCCGGAGCTGGCGAACATCACGACGAGCGAGTACACGGCGGCCCGGATCTCGTCGTCCACCTCGCCGGGGATCTCAGCGGCCGCGGTGATCAGCTCGATGCCCTCGGCTCGGTAACCGCTGAGCCACCAGTACCAGCCGGCGGCCGCCGCGAGCCGCATGGCCGCCTGCGCTTCGCCGGTCGCGAGCGCACCGCGCATCGCGGAGCTGAGGTTGTCGCGCTCGGCATCGAGCGTGGCGAGCCTTTGCAGCTGCCCGGCGCGGCGAAGCTGCGGCTCCGCGGTCTCGGCGAGCTCGGTGAACCAGGCGAGGTGCGCGCGGCGCGCGAGGTCCAGCTCCCCCGCCTCCGCGAGGCGTTGCGCGGCGTACTCCTTGATCGTGCCGAGCATCCGGTAGCGCGGGGAACCGCCGGGCTCGGCGACCAGCAGCGACTTTTCGGTCAGCGCCGTGAGCAGGTCGAGCACCTGCTCCTGCTCGACGGCGTCGCCGGCGCAGACCCGTTCGGCCGCCTCCGCGCTCGCTCCGCCTGCGAACACCGACAGCCTGCGCAGCGTCGTCCGTTCGGCGTCGGTCAGCAGCTCCCAGCTCCAGTCGACCATCGCGCGCAGCGTGCGGTGCCGTGGCAGCGCGGTGCGGCTGCCTCCGGTCAGCAGACGAAACCTGTCGTCGAGCCGGTTGGCGAGCTGATCGATGGACATGGTGCGCAGCCTGGTCGCGGCCAGCTCGATCGCCAGCGGCATCCCGTCCAGCGCCCGGCAGATCCGCCCCATCGTCGCCAACGTGGAGGCGTCGTCCGCGAGGTCCTTGCGCACCGCGCTCGCTCGCTCTCGTAGCAGACGAACGGCCGGCGCGGACGCGATCTCGCTGAGGCTGGCATCCGCATCCGGCAGGACCAGCGGCAAAACCGGCCACAGCGCCTCACCGGTGATGCCGAGCGGTTCCCTGCTCGTCGCCAGGATCCGCAGCCGCCGGCACTCCCCGAGGAGGCGATGGGCGAACACCGCCGCCGACTCGATCACGTGCTCGCAGTTGTCCAGGATCAGGAGCATCTCCCGCTCGCGGACTGCGGCGATGAGCCGGTCCGTCGGCTCCATGTCCGGCGCCTCACCGAGCAGTGCGTCCCGCAGGCCGAGCCCGGCGAGCGTGGCCTGCGCCACGTCACCGTCGGCGCCGATGGCCGCGAGCTCGACCAGCCGGGCCCCGTCCGGCAGGTCACCGAGCAGCGTGCGCGCGGTCTCCGTGGCCAGCCTGGTCTTTCCCGCGCCGCCCGGCCCGATCAGGGTGGTCAGCCGATGCTCCCCGACGAGGTCGCGGACCGCGGCGACGTCGGCGTCCTTGCCGACGTAGCTGGTCAGCTCGGCACGCAGGTTGGTCTTGCGGTTCTCATCCCGCCGCCCCACCTCGCCCCGCAGCAGCGCGACGTGCAGTGCGGACAGCTCCGGTGAGGGGTCGACGCCCAACGCGTCGGCCAGGGCCTCTCTCGTGCGCTGGTACAGGAGCAGCGCCTCGGTGTCGCGACCGGCTGCAGCAAGGGAACGCATCAGTGCGCCGACAAGCCGTTCCCGCATCGGATGCGCGGCCACCAGGTCGGTCAGTTGCGGGACCAGCTCCGCACCGTGGCCGAGGCTGATCTCCGCGTCGAACCGGTCCTCCATGACGGTCAGGCGCAGCCCTTCGAGCCGGTTGGCCGCCGCGTCCAGCGCCGTGCTGCCCTCAAGACCGACGTCCTGCATGGCCGCACCGCGCCACAATGCGAGGGCCTCGCGCAGCAGCACCACTCGCTGTGGGCCTTCGTCGGCGCGGGCCTGCGCGATCAGGCGTTCGAACCGCACGGCGTCGACAGCGTCGGGTTCCACCAGCAACTTGTAGCCGCTCGTCTGCCCCTCGACCGACCCGTCCGGCAGCGCCTTCCGCAGCCGGGAGACCAAGCGCTGCAGGGCATTCGTCGCATCGGAAGGCGGCCGTTCACCCCAGATCCAGTCGACGAGAGTCGCCCTCTGGACCGCTCGACCGGGGTTGAGCGCGAGGGCGATCAGAAGCGCGCGCAGCCGCGCGCCCGGCACATCGGCGAAGGCGCCGTCGTCCAGCCGAACCTCGAACGGTCCGAACATCCCGATTTGCACCCGGCTGATCTTGCCACGGGCGAGCGTCACAGCATCCAACCGTCGGTTCGTGGAGACGCCACCGCCGCCCGGCTCGGTCCACTCCCCCGACGTCGCCGTCCGGCCGTGAGGACCGGCGCGGGCGCCCGGCAGCCGGCGGGCCACCACCTCCAGCCGGACGGCTGCGGAGCGCGTGACGCCCCGGTGCACCCTGGGGGTGCTCCCGGCGGGACGGACCGCGCGGACCCTGGAGAATCTCCTCATGACCACCACCGGCGCGCTCCTGCCTGACCCGCCCGCCCGGGTGCCCGACCTCGACGACCGGTTCACGGGCCCGGGGCTCCGCCGCGAACTGTGGGTGGACCACTACCTCCCGCACTGGACCACCCCCGACCGCTCCCTGGCCCGGTACGACCTCGATGGAGACGGCCTCCGGCTGCGGATCGACGGCGATCAGCCGGACTGGCGCGAGGAAGACGCGCCGCTGCGTGTGTCGAACCTCCAGACAGGGACGTACTCGGGCGGGCCGGGGTCGGTCCGCGGCACGCACCGCCACCGCCCGGACGGGCTCGTGGTCCGGACACCCACCCCGACGAAGTTGCTGTGGGCGCCCTCCGGGGGGCGGGTCGACGTCACGGTGAGCGCGAGCCGCGACCAGGGATCAATGCTGGCCGCCTGGCTGGTCGGCACCGAGCACCTCTCCGAAACCCATGCCGGCGAGGTGTGCCTGTTCGAGATCGACGCCGCGGCGATCGGCCCCGGCGGGACGCGGGCCCGGTGCGGCGTCAAGGCGCACGGCGATCCGTCGCTGACCACGGACATGGCGGAGGTCGCCGTCCCTCTCGACGCATCGCGCCCGCACACCTGGACCGCGATCTGGGGCGGCGGCGAGACGGTCATCGGGTGCGAGGGGCGGGTGGTCCGGCGCATCCCCCAGTCCCCCGGATACCCGGTGTTCCTGCTGCTCGACCTGTTCGAGGTCGAGCCCCGCGGCGGCACGTACCCGAAGACGGCCCGGGTGCACCACGTCCGCGGCTGGAGCGCGTGAGCCCACCGGGCTGGACCCGCCTCGGTGCGTCGCCCGACCGTGAAGCCGAGCATGAGGGTCGGTCTGGCCACAAGAGTGCATGGCCGCCCCGCCGGACGACTCGCGATTCGAGTACCTCGACGGCGGGCCGGCCGCCGTCGTGGACGACGCCGAGTACTTCGACCCGGCCGAGGCCAACCGGGCCCTCGCCCGGCCGTGGTTCACACTGCGGGCACGCAGCTTCTCACCGCGACTGCTGGAGCTCGTGAACGCCCTGTCGTCCCGGGACGAGGGCGCCAACCTGGGCGCCCGCCTGGCCGCTCTACCATCGGCTCCCCCGTTCTCCGACGACGATCCGCAGCTGGCCGAGGCGCTCGGCGCGTTCCTGTGGTTCCTGGACCAGGCGACCGACGACGGCATCCCGCTCACCGCTGCCGGGTGGATGCGTCCTGCGGTCGTCGAGCAGGCGGCCGAGCGGATTCCGCAGATGGCCCACCTCCGACGGGTTCTCGAGATCGGCGACGGCCTGGGTGATGCGTCCGAAGTCCTGTAAATACTTTTCGTACTACTTGTCTCCAAGGATCTCCACCTCACATACTGCAGTTGGTCTTCGAGTCGCACGACGAGCTCCTGCGCGCCGTCATCTCCACGGTCACGGAGGAGGATCCGGCCCGACCCAAGGAGTCGTCATGAAGTCTCGCTCAGCTCGCGCCGGCGCCGCACTCTTCTCCGTGGTCCTCGCCCTGATTCCCGCCATTGCTACTGGCTCGGACGAGCCCCTCGCCGCCGGCCTCCACGGAGGCTGCTATCTCCTGCGCGTCACCACGACCGGCACCACCTCCGGCACCTCCAACTACATCGAGGCGTCGACGGTGGGCTATGGCACTCGCGGCACCGCCGCGAGTGCCGAGCCGATCGCCTTCGAGGCGACGCAGCTCGGCCGCTACCGGTTGTACGACACCGTCGGCGGCATCCTCTACCAGAGCATCGCGGACTACGTGTGGGCCGGTTCCTCGTACGGGGACGCCGCGGACTGGACGATCACCCGGGCGGGCTCGGGCTACCGCATCGCCGCGACTGCGACCGGGGACGTCATCGGCAGCCGCTCCGGCACACTCACCGTCTCGGACGCGACGTTCGCGCTCGAGCCTGCGACCGGCTGCTTCGCCCCGGCGAGCGCCGCCACCGGGCTCGTGAGCGCCGCGAGCGTGCCCGCCGTCGGCGAGGACGGCGCCCTCTACGGGTTCATCGACGGGCACGCGCACCCTGTCTCGAACGCAGGGTTCGGCGGCAGGCTCTTCTGCGGCGAACCGTTCGCCGAGGGCGGCATCGAGGTGGCCCTCTCGGGGTGCGCCTCCCACGCCGTCGGCGCAGGGGCGCTGTTCGAGTCGATCATCGGCGGGACCGACGTCGACGCCTCCGACGACGGGTGGCCGACCTTCACCGACTGGCCGACGACGACGAGCCTGCTCCACCAGGGGGCGTACTTCACGGGGATCGAGCGCGCGTGGCAGTCGGGTCTGCGTGTCTTCAACGCGCTGCTCGTGGGCAACCGGGTCATCTGTGAGATCTACCCCTCTCGGGTGACGAGCTGCGACGAGATGGAGCAGGTCCGGGTGCAGGCGGAGCTGCTGTCCGAGATGCAGGACTACATCGACGCGCAGAGCGGCGGCGAGGGACGCGGCTGGTTCCGTATCGCCACCACCCCGGAGCAGGTGCGCGAGATCGCGGCTGACGGCAAGCTCGCCGTCACGATCGGCGTCGAGGTGAGCGAGCTGTTCGGCTGCCGCGAGACCAACGACGTCCCGCAGTGCGACGAGAGCGACATCGATGCCGGGCTCGACGACCTCGAAGGGCTCGGTGTCAGCGGGCTCTACCCCGTCCACAAGTTCGACAACGCCTTCGGCGGCACGCGCTTCGACGGCGGCGTCACGGGTGCAGCGCTCAATATCGGCAACTATCTGAGCACCGGGCACTGGTGGACCGCGGAGAGCTGCACCGGCCCGTCCGACAACGAGCAGGTGATCCAGAGCGACGTGATCGCCGACCTCCTCGCCGAGATCACCGAGCTCCCCGCCGGCACGGTGGCGCCCGTCTACCCGACCGGCCCCATCTGCAACACCCGCGGTCTCACCGGCCTCGGCGAGTACCTGATCGGGCAGATGATGGAGCGCGGCATGGTCATCCACATCGACCACATGGGGGTCCGTACCGCCCAGGCCGTGCTCGACCTGGCCGAGGAGGCCGGCTATGTGGGAGTCACGTCCGTCCATACCTGGTCCGACCGCGAGATCGTCGGGCAGATCGCCCGGCTCGGCGGCTTCGTCGCGAGCTTCGCGTACGCGGCCTCCGACGCCGGCCATGGCGAGCCCGACTTCCTGTCCGAGTGGGAGGCGAACCGCGCCGCGGCCGGCGAGGGCGGCCTGAGCGCGTACGGCTTCGGCTCCGACGTGAACGGACTCGCCGTGCAGCCAGGAGTACGCCTGGACGCCGCGGCGGACCCCCTCGAGTACCCCTTCACCGCACCCAACGGCGCGGTGTTCGACCGGCAGGTGCTCGGTGCGCGCACGTGGGACCTCAACACGGACGGGGTCGCGCAGTACGGGCTCTACGCCGACTGGATGGCCGACATCCTCGCGCAGGCCGGCGAGGACGGTCCCGAGCTGGAGGAAGAGCTGATGAGAGGCGCCGAAGCCTACGTGCGCATGTGGGAGGACGCGGTCGCGTGGAGTGAATGACCGAGGCCGTCACGGTGGCCGATCAGCCTCCACCGCGCGACCCGGGCCACGTCCACTCCCGAACCTGGAGGACCAGATGCCCACCGCACCCATCGCGGTCACCGGTGTCGCGGGCGGCGAACGAGCGCACCAGCCCGGTCGACGGCCAGAGCTCGAGGTCGATCACGTCGCGCATCGCCTCTTCGACGTCCACCACGGTGGTGGGCGACGGGCCCATTCCCTCAGCGGGAGGGGCCGCGACTTCCTGCCCGACGCTTCTCCAGGGTGTGGACCGAGACACCCAGCAACTCCGCGGCCTGTTGCGGCGTGAAGCAACCCATCACGGGAAGCGTGAGGTGCCGAGCAGGCTGCCGGTTCGAATGGTGCCAGCGGCTCATGCACCTCAGGTACTCAGGTCGGGCCGCAGCGGCTCGGCTCCCGCCGCCCCGTCGGGGCCATGCCCCGCACCGAGCCCGTGAAAGCGTGTCCAATTCGCGTCACCCCCAAGGGGTCACGAACCGGTTGCTGCAGGTCACGGGCTCGTTACTTGGGAACGAAGTACTCTCGGTGTGAGGTTTCTCGGCCGGATGATCACCCGCCCGAACCCCATCGTGTTGTCCGTTCAGCCGCCGTTGACGGCTCCGTCCAGTGCGGTGGTCCGGGCCTGGAGGAAGGCCTGCGAGACGACGGCCGAGGCCGGGCCGAAGCCGGCAGGCCTACTTCTCAGCCCAGGAACCTGCGGGCGTTCTGGATGCCCTGTTACTCCACGACCGGACGGATGGCGACCGATCGGCTCTCTCCGCCACGCGGTCTCCCTTGACAATTTTTCTGAGTCCGCTCATGATTGAGCCAACTCGGCTTCATCAAGCCGGACGAGACCCAGGAGAGCGACATGTCGCAGCAAGGAACGGCGCAGGGCTACGCGGAAGCACCGACGCGCACGGTCGCGGCGGCGGGCGCCCTGTTCGCCTATCGCGAGCTCGGCCCGCAGACGGGCACTGCGCTGGTCCTGCTGACGCACCTCGGGGCGAACCTCGACGGCTGGGACCCGCGCATCGTCGACGGGCTCGCACAGGATCACCGCGTCATCGCTGTCGACTACCGCGGCGTCGGCGGATCCACAGGACGAGTTCGCTCCTCGATGGAGGAGATGGCCGACGACGTCGTGGCTCTGCTCGGGGCGCTCGGCCACGACCGCGTGGACATGCTCGGCCTGGCGGTCGGCGGGATGGTCGCCCAAGCGGTCGCCGCGCGGGCACCGCGGCTGATCGCCCGGCTCATCCTCGCCAGCACAGGACCGGCAGGCGGGCCCGGCCTTGCCGCGATGACCGGCACCGCGATCACCACGGGGCTGCGCGCAGCACTCACGCTCAATGACCCGAAGACGCCGCTGTTCTTCACCTCCACGGCCACCGGGAAGAGCGCCGCCCGCGCCTACCTCGCGCGCCTGAAGGAACGCACGACGGGGCGCGACAAGGCCGTGAGCCCGGGGACGTACCACGCGCAGCTGACCGCGATCCGCCGCTGGGGGCTGCAGGCTCCCGCCGAGCTGTCGGCGGCCGTCGGCCGGGTGCTCATCGTCCACGGCGACAGCGACCGGCTGGTGCCACCCGCGAACGCCACCGAGCTGGCCCGGCTCCTACCCGCCGCGACCGTGACGGTGTACCCGGACTCCGGCCACGGCGCCGTCTTCCAGTACCACCGCGAGTTCGTCGACGCCGCGCGCGACTTCCTCCACCGCTAGCTCCCGCCGCGGCACTCATCCGCCAGCAGAACAAGCCAACAGCACACACCATCAAACCCAGAAGGAAACCCACCATGCGCGCGTTCGTCATGACCAAGTACAAGGAGCCGCTGCAGGAAGCGGACGTCCCGGAGCCCGTCGTCGGCGAGCACGACGTGCTGGTCCAGGTCCAGGCCGCCGGGCTCAACACCGTCGACGAGAAGATCCGGTCGGGAGCGTTCAAGTCGTTCCTGCCGTACGAGCTGCCGCAGGTCATGGGCAGCGACGTGGCCGGAACGGTGATCCGCGTCGGCGCGAAGGTGCGGGAGTTCGCCCTCGGCGACCAGGTGTATGCCCAGCCCCGCATGGACCGCATCGGGACCTTCGCCGAGCGCATCGCAGTGCACGAGGCCGACCTGGCGCTCAAGCCTGAGACGGCTTCGCTCGAGGAGGCGGGCTCGCTGCCGATGGTCGCTCTGACCGCGTGGCAGGCGCTCGTCGAGAGGGGCGACGTGCAGCCCGGGCAGCGGGTGCTCATCCACGGCGGCGCGGGCGGTGTCGGGAGCATAGCCATCCAGCTCGCCAAGCATCTCGGCGCCACCGTCGCGACCACGGCCAGCGCCGGCAACGCCGACTTCGTCCGGGAGCTCGGCGCGGACAGCGTCGTCGACTACCGCAACCAGGACTTCGAAGAGCTCCTGGACGGGTACGACCTGGTGCTGGACAGCGTCGGCGGTCAGAACCTCGAGAAGTCCCTGCGGGTGCTGCGCCCCGGCGGCAAGGCGATCGGGATCGTCGGACCGCCCGACGCCGCGTTCGCCCGCGAGAAGGGCCTGAACCCGGTGCTGCGCCTCGCGATGACCGCGCTCAGCAGCAAGATCCGCCGGCAGGCGCGCAAGCTCGGGGTGACCTACGAGTTCCTCTTCATGCGCGCCAGCGGCGACCAGCTCCGCCAGATCAGCGCCCTCGTCGACAAGGGCGTGCTGCGCCCCGTCGTCGGACGGGTCTTCGACTTCGACCAGACCGCGGCGGCCGTGCAGTCGCTCGGCAAGGGCGGCATCCGCGGCAAGGCCGTCATCACCAGGGCCTGACAGCCCTTCACACCATCCGCAAGACATCCGCAGGACCAGAAAGCAGGAGAACATCATGAGCAGCAACGACACCTCGAACGAACCCGTCATCACCTCGTACGCGCAGGCCCCGGCCCGCACCGTCAACGCCGGCGGCGTCACGTACGCCTACCGGGAGCTGGGGCCGAAGGGCGGGATCCCCGTCGTCTTCTTCGTGCACCTTGCCGCGACCCTGGACAACTGGGACCCGCGGATCGTCGACCCCATCGCCGCCGGCCGTCACGTCATCACGTTCGACAACCGCGGCGTCGGGGCCTCGACCGGGAAGGTCCCGGACAGCGTCGAGGCGATGGCCGACGACGCCTACACCTTCATCAAGGCCCTCGGCTTCGAGAAGGTCGACGTCTTCTCGTTCTCCCTCGGTGGCATGGTCGCCCAGGACCTCGTGGTCAAGCACCCCGAGCTGGTCCGCAAGCTGGTCCTGACCGGCACCGGCCCCAGGGGCGGCAAGGACATCGACAAGGTCGTTGCCACCACCTACTGGGACATCCTGCGCGCGACGCTGACACGGTCCGACCCGAAGGAGTTCCTCTTCTTCAACCGCAATGCCACCGGTAAGCCCGCCGCCCGTGCGTTCGTTGAGCGCCTGCAGGAACGCACCGTCGACCGCGACGCGGACATCTCGGTGAAGGCGTTCCGGACCCAGCTGACGGCGATCCAGAAGTATGGACGGTCTGCCCCGTCCGACCTGTCGAAGCTCACTCAGCCCACCCTGATCGCGAACGGTGACAACGACCGGATGGTTCCCTCGGTGCTCTCCGACGACCTGCACCGCCGCATCAAGGGCTCCGAGCTGGTCATCTACCCCGACTCCGGGCACGGCGGCATCTTCCAGTTCCACCAGGAGTTCGCCCCCGTCGCGGTCGAGTTCCTCGCCCGCTGACCCCGCCCACGATCCGACCGACCATCCGACCGACCGAAGGCAAGAAGATGACTGCCATCCGCCCCTTCGCAACGAAGCCGTTCGTCTCCTCGATCCTGCTGTGGATGCGCACCGACCAGCCACGGCAGACAGGCATGGACCACTGGAAGGGCCCGCACTCCAAGATCATCTCCGCGACCCCGGGGTTCGAGGAGTACCGCCAGATCCACCTCGCCGAGGACAACCCCGGGCTGTGGCCCGCGACCCGCGGCATCGAGACCACCATCCCCGCAGACCGCCGGATCGACGGTGTCGCCGAGGTGACGTTCCGGTCGGTGCTGTCTCCGCTCTTGGGCCGCAAGCAGACCCGTCTGGCGTTCAAGGACGAGGTGAACGTCTTCCGGCGGACCCTGCTCTACGCCGGGCCGCCGAGCTCGGCGCGCTGGTACGACGTCGCCGGGCCCGGCGAGAAGGCCGACGCCCGAGCCCTGGTCTACCTCCGACGACGGGACGGGGTCCGCACCGGCGAGTTCCGCAAGCACGTCAACGAGCTCGCCCGCACGCTCGCCGGCACGGGCCTGCTGAAGGAACTGCGGACCCAGGTCTTCATGCCCTGGAACGAGAAGCTCTGGGACACCCCGAACGTCGCGCACGACAACCCGGCCGACCAGCGGTTCCACGCCTCCCTCATCCTGGGCTTCACGGATCCGGCGGCGCGGGCGGCCTTCTTCAAGGGCCCCGAGGTCGAGAGCCTGTCGGACACGCTGGCTTCGTTTACCTCCGCCGTCCACGCCTACGAGGTCACCGACGCACTGACCTACGTGAAAGACGGCAAGGAGCTCCCGCACTACCAGCGATAACGACATCGCTCGCACTGCGGCCGGTGGATCCACCCGCCGCACGCGGCGATCCACCAGCACAGCGATCCACCAGCAGAAAGTTCATGAACATGCCGTCACTCAACGGAGCAGTCGTCCTGGTCACCGGAGCAAACGGTGGCATCGGCACCCACTTCGTCCACGATGCTCTCGCCCGCGGCGCCGCGAAGGTCTACGCCACCGCCCGCACACCCCGCACGTGGGACGACGAGCGCATCGTCCCCCTCACGCTCGATGTCACCGACCCCGCGTCGATCGACGCGGCCGTCGTCGCCGCGCCGGACGTCACCGTGCTCATCAACAACGCGGGCGCGAACCCGCCGAGCGCGAGCCTGCTGGCGGTGACCGATGCGGACATCAGGGCGAACATGGAGACCAACTTCTTCGGGCCTGTCTTCCTCGCCCGCGCCTTCGCGCCGGTCCTGGCCGCCAACCCTCGGTCGATCCTCGTGGACGTGCACTCCGTCGCGAGCTGGCTGGGCTTCGGCGGCATCTACAGCGCCGCCAAGGCCGCACTCTGGTCAGCCACCAACTCCCTGCGTCTGGAGCTCGCACCCCAGGGCGTCCACGTGACCGGGGTGCACATGGGCTACGTCGAGACCCGGATGGCCGCGCACGCCGACGGGCCCAAGATGGCGCCGGCCGACCTTGTGACGAAGGTCTACGACGCCGTCGAGGCCGACGAGTACGAGGTCATCGGCGACGAGCTGACCGCCCAGGTCAAGGCGGCGCTGAGCGCTCCGGTCGAGGCGCTCTACCCGGAGCTTCGCGACGCCGGGGCACCGCTGGCCGTCGTGGAAGAATGAGCGCCGGCAGATCCGAGCCCGCTCAGCAACGAAGGAGGCCAGCCATGCCACTCACCTCCAGGTCGCCCGCCAAGTCGCCCGGACGGCGCGAGCGGAACAAGCAGGAGAAGCTTGACCGCATCACCTCCGCCGCCAGTGAGCTGTTCGCCGAGCGCGGCGTCGACGAGGTCACCACCCAGGAGATCGCCGACAAGGCCGACATCGGCGCAGGCACCCTGTTCCTCTACGCCAAGACCAAGGGCGAGCTCCTCCTGCTCGTGCAGAACTCCACCTACGCCGACGCGCTCGAACAGGGCAGGTCGGCGGCCGAGGGCATCACCGACACGCTCGACGCGGTGATGGCGATCGTCCGCCCGGTCGTGGAGTGCAACCGCAAGCAGGTCGACAACGGGCGGACCTACCTGCGCGAGATCGTCTTCGGCGACCCCGCCGAACCCCACCACCGCGACGCCCTCACCCTGACCGTGCAGACCGAGGAAGCGATCGCCGCCGTCCTGCAGCGCGACGGGCGCACCAGCCCGCAGGACGCCGCGGCCCGGGCGCACATCGTCTCGGCCATCATGTTCATCAGCATGGCCGCGACCATCACCATCGCCAACCCGGTCGAGGACGTCGTGCAGGAGATCCGCAACCAGGTGCGGCTGGTCCTGCCGGAGTAACACCTCGGACCCAGGGTCAGGGCTCGTACGGCGCGGTCAGGGCCCTGTGGGTCGACTCCAGGATCTTCTCCGACAGCTCCGTCCCCGCCGTCGCCCGGGCAAGGAGGATCGCACCGACCAGGGTGGCCACCATCGGCAGGCCCCCGTCGGTGTCGGCGGACAGCCATGCGGCGAAGTCTTCCACTCCGGCCGCGTACGTCTCACGCACCTTCCCGGCCGTGGGCATACGAGCCATGTCCCCTGCGAATCCCGCGTTGGGACAGCCGGTGCCGGGCTGGTCGCGGTGCTCGGCAGACAGGTAGAAATCGATGAGGGCGCCGCGCGCGGTGTCGCGATCGCCGTGGGCCTCATCGAACCCCGCCAGGAGTCGGTCCAGGTCCCCGAAAGCAGCCTGGGCCGCTTCGCCCACCAGGGCCTCCTTGGAGGGGAACTGCTTGTAGAAGCCGCCCGTGGTCAGGCCGATCGACTTCATGAGATCGGCGACGCTGATGCCGTTCACGCCGCGCTCCCGGAAGAGCTGGGACGCCGCGGCGACCGCTCGCCTGCGGTTCTCGATCGCCTCTGCCTGCGAAACGCGACTCATCGGCCACCCGCCCAGTTTAGATAGTTAGTCGCATCTATCATACGGGACGCGTCAAGCGACGGTTCCGTAGCTCGATCGCCACGCTGTTGACGGCTCCGCTTTAGATACTTATCGTAATCTAACCAGGTCGGCGCTTCTCCCGGCCACGCATCCACCAGAGACGAGATCCACCCATGACCACGCAGAACAAGAGCGCCGTCGTCACCGGCGCATCCGCCGGCCTGGGCGCCGCCTACGCACAGCGCCTTGCCGACCGGGGCTACGACCTGATCCTGGTGGCCCGCAACACCGCGCGGCTGGAAGCGCTGGCGTCGGACCTCCGCAGCCGCACCGACCGCACGGTGGACGTTGTCACCGCCGACCTCACCGATGCGTCGCAGATCGCCGTGGTCGAGGAGCGGCTACGGACCGACGCGAGCATCGAGGTGCTGGTCAACAACGCCGGCGGGTCGCTGTTCGCCCCGGTGGCAGCCTCTGACGCCGCAATCTCCGAGGCGCTGATCAACCTCAACGTGACTTCGCTGACCAGGCTGACCACCGCCGTCCTGCCGGGCCTGATCGCCCGCGGGCGCGGCACCGTGGTGAACGTCTCGTCCGCCCTGGCGCTCAACATCCTGCCCGTCAGCGCCGTCTACAGCGGCACCAAGAGCTACGTCCTGACGTTCACCCAGGCCCTGCAGCAGGAGCTCGCCGAGAGTCCCGTCACGGTGCAGGCCGTGCTGCCCGGCGCTGTCCGCACGGAGTTCTGGGACGGCTCCGGCCTCGACCTCGCGGCACTTCCCGACGAGTGGATCATGAGCGCGGACGACGCCGTCGACGCAGCCCTCGCCGGCCTTGACGCCGGGGAGCCCGTCACCATCCCGTCACTGCCGGAGATCGGCGACTGGGAGTCGTTCGAGAAGGCGCGCCAGGCGCTCGTCCCGAACCTCTCGCAGCGAACCCCGGCCGCTCGCTACCGCGGCTGACCGCCGCTCCGATGCGCCGTCGAACACCCCCGACCTGCCCACCTGTACTGCCTGACAAACACCGGCGATACCGGTCCTGGCGAGCCGGCACGCCCCCATGGCCCCTGGAGGTGCCACGTGTCTGAACACACTGTTGTTGAGCTGAGCCCCGAAGCGATCGAGTTCGCGGACTTCATGGCCGGACTGGCGATTCCCGAGTCCGAGGTGGAGGCGATGCGCATCGTGACGGAGAGCGTCCATCTCACGGCCCGCGAGCCGGAAGGTGTCACCTATCGGGAGGTGGACGCGGGCGGCGTCCCGGGCATCTGGTGCGAACCCGTCGGCTCCAACACCGACCACGTCCTCCTGCACGGTCACGCCGGCGGCTCCGTCCTGTCGTCGGCGTTCGTCGACCGCAAGCTCGCCGGCCACATTGCCAAGGCCGCCGGGGCCCCCGTGCTGGTCCTGGACTTCCGGCGCGCTCCGGAACACAAGTACCCCGCTCAGGTGGACGACGCCGAGACGGCCTTCAACTGGCTGCTGTCCGAGGGGTACGAGCCTGGAAACATCATCACGACCGGGCACTCGATCGGCGGGTTCATCGCCGTCGCCCTGGCGCTTCGCCTCCGCGACAAGAAGCAGCCGCTGCCCGGTGCCATCGTGTCGATCTCTCCCTGGTGCGACCTCGAGATCGCCAACGAGACGATCGCGACGAACGCCGAGACGGACAAGATTCTCAGCAAGGATCTGCTGGAGCTCTTCCGGGACGCCTGGATCGGCGGCACGGGCATCGAGTTCACGGACACCAGGATCAACCTGAACCGGTCCGACCTGACCGGCCTGCCCCCGACCCTCGTCTCCTGGGGGACGTACGAGGTCCTGGCCGGCGAGGACGAGGAGTTCGCCGCTCGCGTCAAGGACGCCGGGATCGACACGGCGACCGTCGTGGTCCCGGGAGGCCAGCACTCGTACGTCTACGGTGCAGGCCGGGTCCCGGAGGCCGACGCCGCCATCGCACAGATCGGCGCGTGGGTCCGCGAGAAGGCGAAGACCTGACCGGTCCGGCTTCAGCGCCACCTGTGCGGCCACCGCACCTGCACCGCAGAGGGGTAGGTGCGGTGGCGCTCACCGCACCGGCGACGGCGCGGCCCGGAAGGTGCGCCGGTAGGCGAGCGGTGAGACCCCGATCGCAGCGTGCAGGTGTTCCCGTAGCGATGTGCCGCCGGCGAAGCCGACCTGGCCGGCAATCTCGTCCACCGGCTGGTCGGTGGTTTCCAGGAGGTGTCGTGCCCGGTCGACGCGCTGCTGGATCAGCCAGCGTCCCGGGCTCATGCCCACCTCTTCGGTGAAGCGGCGGGCGAAGGTGCGCAAGCTCATGTGGGAGTGCTCGGCGAGGTCCGTCAGAGTCATGGGCTCGTGGAGGTTCTCCAGGGCCCACTGGCGGGAGGCGGCCGTTCCGCTGGCCGTGATCTCGGGCACCGGGTGCTGGATGTACTGCGCCTGCCCTCCGTCGCGCCACGGGGGTACGACGCACATGCGGGCCACCTGGTTGGCGATCTCGCTGCCGTGGTCCTTGCGGAGGATGTGCAGGCAGACGTCGAGCCCGGAGGCGGCACCGGCCGAGGTCAGCACGTCCCCGTCGTCGACGAACAGGACGTCCGGGTCGAGCGCGACCTGCGGGAACCACTCGCGGAAGAGGTCCGCGACCACCCAGTGGGTGGTGGCCGGCCGGCCGTCGAGGAGCCCGGCGGCGGCGAGGACGAAGGCGCCGGTGCAGATCGACACGAGGCGTGTTCCGGGACGCACGGACCCGAGCGCCTCCAACAACACACCCGGCACCTCCCGGGTGACGGCGGTGGTGACGAAGGGCGGGATGACGACGGTGTCGGCCGTGCGCAGCGCCTCCGGACCGTGCTCGACGGTGATCGAGAAGTCGGAGTTGGTGCGGACCGGCCGGCCGTCGACCGAGCAGGTCAGAACCTCGTAGCGGCCGCCCACGTCGCCGAAGACCCGGCTGGGTATGCCCAGGTCGAAGGGATAGACCCCGTCGATGGCGAGGACGACCACTCGATGAACACGTGCCATGGCAGGATCCCGTCGAAAGTTGGCGATCCCGCCATGGTACTCGACGGCGGCGACGACGACGCTGGAGGCATGACAAACACCGCCACCATGCGCGCCATCCAGCAGGACACCCACGGTTCCCCCGAGGTGCTCAACGAGGTGGAGCTGCCCAGGCCCGTGCCGGGCATGAGCGAGATCCTGGTCGCCGTCCGCGCGGCCGGCGTCAACCCGACCGACTGGGGCAACCGGGCCCAGGTCAGGACCATCAACCGCTTGCCGCTCGTCCTTGGCTGGGACGTCTCCGGAGTCGTCGAGGCCGTCGGCGTGGGCGTCACCGTGTTCAAGCCGGGCGACGAGGTCTTCGGCATGCTGCCCTACCCGCACGGGGTCGGTTCCCACGCCGAGTACGTCACCGCCCCGGCCCGCGTCTTCGCCCACAAGCCCGCCGGGATCGACCACGTCCAGGCGGGTGCCTTGCCGCTCGCCGCCCTGACCGCCTACCAGGCGCTCGTCGACACCGCCGACGTCCAGCCCGGACAGCGGGTCTTCATCCACGCGGCGGCCGGCGGCGTCGGCCATCTCGCCGTCCAGATCGCCAAGTCCCGCGGTGCGTACGTCATCGGCACCGCCAGCGCAGCCAAGCACGACTTCCTGCGTTCCTTGGGGGTGGACGAGGCCATCGACTACCACACGGTCGACATCGCCGAGGCCGTCACGGACGTCGACGTGGTCCTCGACCCGCTCTCGTTCGACGCCGCCGGCCGCGCCCGCTCCCTTGCCGTGCTGCGCCCGGGCGGCACCCTCGTCACACTCCTTCCCGTACCCGTCGACCCCGCCGAGCTGGCCGACATCGCCGAGCGCGGCATCCGCTTCGAGGCCCTCCTCGTCGAGGCCGACGGCGCCGGCATGCAAGCCATCGCCGACCTCGCCGAGACCGGCGCCCTTCGCGCCCACATCGAGGCCACCTTCCCGCTCGCCGAGGCCGCCAAGGCCCACGCCCTCGGCGAGACCGGCCGCACGACCGGCAAGATCGTGCTGACCGTGGAGGAGACTCGGCAGGCACAGGTCGCCGTCGACGCCCTCGGGGCCGTGTTCGCCGGGGGCGACGCGACAATCGTCGACAGCGTCGTGCGGCCGGACTACATCCAGCACAACCCGCTCGCCCCCGACGGCCGCGATCTACAACGCGGTGGCCTTGCCGATCGCGGCTCGGAGTGTTAGAACCCAGCCTCGGGCTCGTGCTGCGACCGGCCTCGACCTCCATGGGATGCAGTGGTCCTGCCGCCCGAGCTGTTGCGTGCCGAGTCTCAGATCCTCTACCGGGGCCAGCGGGTCAGGGTCGAGCTCAGCCCGCGCCTGGCTCGGCTGCGGCTGCAGGTCTGCGCCGAGCAAACGGGCTCTACGAGGCCTCGCACGCGGTGTGGTTGGCCTCAACGTTGCCGTGAACTGCTGGCTCGATCGACGGTGTGCGGTCGATCACCCGTGGCGTGAGCTCGTCGGGCAAAGGGGAGAGTCCTGGTCCGCCGCGGTCGAGCCAGCGGGCCAGGGCGGTGGTTGCCTCTTCGCCCGCGAGGCGCTGGAACCAGACGGGCTTTGCGCCGCGGGCGCGGCCGGTGGTGCTGGGGCGGGCGACGACGACGTCACCGCGGTTGCACTCGTCGAGGCACTCGGACAGCGTCAGCCGTGCCGTGCCGTGTGCTTGAAGCCGCCGGAGCCGTGCGAGTTGGCCGCCAGGCAGCGGGTCGCGCTCGCCGAGGGTCTCACCGGCGCAGAGGCTGCAGGCGGTGAGGCCCGGGGTCGAGTCGGCGGAACGTTCGGCGGGATCGTGGGTACTGGTCACCGAAGAAGGATACCCCCATAGGGTATCTGGCCGTGTGTCGGGCGCCCGTGGGAACGCCCAGGGCCACCACCTCGGCCCGGTGACCCGGGGGTCGCGTATGGGAGGGTTCCTGGTGTGTCCGGCGGCGTCGGGTAGACCTGGCACTACACGTCGGTCGACGCCCCGACCAGCCAGCCGGTGATGAGCACGATCGCGATCATCAGCGCCGTCTCGGGCGTCGCGCTGCGGCGCAGCGCGTCACCGGAGGATCGGCCGTGCCGGCGTCGGGAGGTCGCAGCTGCCAGGAGCGGAACTATGTGGAAGTGGCTGTAGGCGCCGACGATCCCCACGACGGCCACGACCGCGACCTTGGCGAGCAGGGCCAGGCCCCAGTCGGTCTCCCAGAGCTGCGCGGGACGGTCCAGGATCGCGATAGCGAGAAGTGTGCCGGTCACGCCCACGACGGCCAGGGTCACCGCGCCGATCACGGAGAACCGTGCTCCCATCAGCGCGGCGTCCAGGTCGCGACCGTCCTGCTGCCGGCGGCGCAGGACGACCGAGAGCATGACCACTCCGCCGAGCCAGGTGGCGGCGGCTGCCAGGTGGGCGATGTCGGCCGTCAGCACCAGCCACCGGGGTTCCATGGTGTTGCTGTGCCCGTCGAGGACGAATCCGGCCCCGGCAGACAGCACGCCGGCCGCGGCGATCGCGGATCCGGGTACGGTGCGGCCAGTCCCGGCCAGGACGGCGAGCGCCCCGGCCGCCTGCAGGCCGATCACCCATCCCGTCGTTCCGGCGAGGGCGTCGGCGACCGCTGACGGCGCGACCGCGGCCGCGATGTCGCCGTTCACCAGCGTGACCGATCGTGCGGCGACACGCAGTGCCAGGCCGGCGAGGATCAGCGCCCCGGTCCAGCGCACGCCGGCGAGCACCACGGGGACGTCGACGAGGTCGCGCCCGCGCAGGGCCAGCCCTGCGAAGGCGAGACCGCCTGCGGCGACGAGCCATCCCCAGAGCGTCGCGGCGTTCCCGAACCGTCCGGCGGCATCGACGAAGGGTGGCGTCTCGTGGTCCTGCATCGATCCCATCACGTGCGCCGAGTGCGATGTCGGCGGGTCGGCATCGGTGCTGGCGCCCGGGGTGGCGCCAGGCTGGGTGGCGTCTTCGGCCACGGTGAATGCGAGGGTCCCCTCCAGCGGGTGACCGTCCTGGGCTGTCACGGTCCAGCTGACGGCATAGCTGCCGTCCGTCAGCGGCTGGCCCGGCGTGGCGACGACGGCGGTGCCGTCCTGTGCTTGCGTGATCTCGGCGTCGACGATTCCCTGTGGTCCTTCGATCACGACCGTGTCGCCGAGGGGTGTCACCGGCAGGGTGAAGGTCAGGGTGACGGCGGCGACTGCACCGCTGGACGTCGACCCGCCCGCGGGGTCGGACGAGGCGAGCTTGGTATGGGCGGCGGCCGGCGTCGCACAGTAGATCGAGATCATGATCGCTAGGAGCAGGGTGCGCGCGAACCTGGGCGCGAGAGCGCTTGTCATGGGCGGGAGGTCTTCCGTCTCGTAGTGGTGGGCACACAGCGTCGCGCCCCTGGGACGGCGACTCGGTCGCGGTCCTGCGGGGTTGATCGGTGTGCGTTCTACGTGCGGGAGATGCCCAGAGCGTGCAAGGACGGCTCTCTCGCCGGTCTCGCGCGGGGTTCGACCGAGAAGTTGAGCTGAGCGAGTGGGGCGATGAGCCGGTTGAGGGCACTGTCGGGGGGCGTGGCCAGGGTCGGCAGGTTCGCGACCACCATGAAGCACCTCGCCGTGGTCCCGTGGCACCCACAGCTGTCCTCGTGGTGATGCATGGGTAGTCCGGCCGTCCGGTCCGGTACGTCCTGGACGCAGCCCGCCGGATCGGTGGCCTGCTCTGTGACCGCCGTGGCCCGCGAGGCGTGGGTGCTCGGCGAGCCGCTCATGGTGTGCATCGAGATCACGCCCGCGATCACGACGGTGATCAGGAGCACGCAGATCGTTCCTCGCCGCTGTGCGGGGAGGAACGATCGAAGCGCGGTGATCACCAGCATGACTCGGGCAGCGTAGCCGCTGCGCCGACGGCGCGAAGGAGCGCGCTTGGTGCCCTACGACGACCTGGCCAGCATCACCTGCGACGACAGACCGGATGAGAGTGAATGGGTGACGGTAGAACGAGTGCACCTCCGCGGGCTGCTGCCCGTGGCCGGCGCGTTGCGGGTGCGCCGCGCTGCTCTCGTGGTACTCGTTGCGAGCCTGGCCGTCGCCTGAGGATGCCCGACGGTCGTGGGGGGGGGGGGGGGGGGGGCCGGCCGCCCGCCCCCGCCGGGCGGGGCGCCCCCCGGCGGGGGGGGGGGTGGCGCGGCCTGGTGCCGCGGGCGCTGCGGCGGCCCGCCCCCCCCCGCCCCCCCCCCCCCCCCCCCCCCCCCCCACGACCGTGTGTCAGCCGACCCGGATGAAGGTCGGGCTTGACTGCCAGATGCGACTGTACTTCACGGTGGACCCGGGGACCGGGGCCTCGATCTGCATGCCGTCGCCGGCGTAGATCGCGATGTGCCCTGGGCTCCAGATGAGGTCGCCCGGCTGGGCTTCCGAGCGGGAGATGACCGTTCCGGCGTACCGCTGCTCGGACGACGTGCGCGGCAGGTCGATACCGACCTGGGCGTAGACGTACGAGGTGAAGCCGGAGCAGTCGAATCCCTCCGGGCTGGATCCGCCCCACAGGTAGGGCACACCGAGGTAGCGAGCAGCGATGGACACCACAGCGGAGCCCGACGCGAACGCCGGCACGTCCCGCACGGTCGTGCGCGACGTCGTCGAGGTCCGCTGGGCCGCCGGGGCCGGCTCGGGCGCCGGTGTCACGCTCACGGTGGCCTGTTCGACCACCAGCTTGGCGTCGGGCGCCACGGTCACGACGGGGGCCGAACGGAGTGACTCCCGCGCTGCGCTGGTGAGCGCGTCGAGGTCCACGGTCGACAACCGCTGCGGAGTGTTCGCGGTCGTCGTCTCTGCTCCGGCGGGTGACGCCAGCGCCGAGAGCAGGACACCCGATGCGGCGACCATGATGGCGCCGCGCCGTGTCGAACCCTCGAGGCCCTGCGCCACGGTGCGGGCGACTGCCAGCGCCTCCTGTCCGGGACGGCGCACCGCCCGGTGCCGGCTGCGTCCTGTTCGTGTCATCTTGGCGCCGCTCACACGGCCTCCGTGATGCGCCTCGGGGTCACGTTCTGTGCTGCGGCCCGCCTCAGGGCAGCAGCAATCGCCAACTTGGTCAAGGTCTTGCCTTTCAGTCGGTGGGACTCGGTCTGCAGGCACGCCGGTGCGCATCCGCATGAACAGCCGATGGACATGGGCACCGGCAACCGAGACCTCTACGTCCGACTGATTCCCAGGGCGTGCAGGGATGGGCGCACGCCGGCAGCGTGCGACGCAGGCAACCACGATGCGATCCGGAGCCCGCCTAGAAGAGCGGGCGCCAGTCGCCACTTTGCGATGCCGGGAAGTCGCAGCGCGAGCAAGACCGTCAACATCATCGCGCACATCGCTTCAGCAGCTCCGTGCTCATGCCCGGCACACTCGCTCGCGCACGGCTCGTGCAAGCCGTCGCCCGCCGGCTCGATAGGACGTTCTCCCATCGACTTCGCAGCGCTGTGGGCGGGTTCGAGGACTGCCGCCGGGCCGACGTGCACCGTCACCGACCCGCTCATGGCGTGCATGACCAGCACTCCGAGCACCAGAGTCAGCACCGCCATCGCCACGGCGAGACCTCGCCGCGGCGCGGTGAGGACCGCTCTGAGCGTGCTGACCATGTCCGGCACGATACCCCAGTCGTGCGGCGACGGGACAGGATCGGGTCGTGACTCCGGCCTCAGGCTCGCGGACGCTCGAGCGTCGACGTGCCGGTGCGTTGGGGGTCAGTTGCGTGGTCGGCTCACACACGCTGTTCCTGTTTGCGGCGCCAGCCGTAGCGGGTCATCCCGCGGGGCTTGTAGATGTTCAGCGCACGTCGCGGCGCTCGTTCACGTCCTGGACGACGCGGTGCGGGACGGTCTGCTGCCGAGGAACCCACCCAAGGTCCGCGCCCGCCGCAAGCGGCCGGGGCAGGTCAAAGACGGTCGGACACGAACCCGCGTGATCTGGCGCTGCCGGACGTGGCGACGCTCAACCGGCTCGTGGCGACAGTGGTGGAGAAGGGCGGCACCAGTCGTGGGGTGACATGGTGCTTATGCTCGCGACGACGGGCATGCGGATCAGTGAGGTTGCCGGTCTCACTGTCGGTGACGTCGACCTGGAGCGCGGCCGCGCATCGGTCGCTCGCAGGGCAACGGGGTCTCCCGCACCGTGGGGCCCGGCGAACTTCACGCCACGCTCCGCACCTGCTCCGCGCAGGCCGCACACGGGGACGCAGGAAACACGAAAGTTACAGCAGAGGAACGGGACCGACACCTCCATGCATTTAGGTTCATCTGAACCTAACCAGTCGGCCCGCCCGGGCAGGCCGCCACGAACGGAGCATCCCCCATGCGTCTTCGGTCCACGTCGCCTCACGGCGCGATGCGCCTGAGCACCGTCTCACTCGCTGTCCTCTGTGTCGTCGGCCTGAGCGCCTGCGGGGCGCGGGTCGATGGCGGGAGTGACACGTCAGCCTCGGCCGAGAGCTGCGTCGACACGTCGGGCGACACGGTCAAGATCGGCTTCCTGAACTCGCTGTCCGGCACGATGGCAATCTCGGAGCAGACCGTCCACGACTCCCTCCAGCTCGCCGCGAAGGAGATCAACGCCGACGGAGGCGTGCTCGGCAAGGAGCTCGAGATCGTGTCGGAGGACGGCCAGTCCGAGCCCACCGTCTTCGCCGAGAAGGCCAGCAAGCTCATCACCAGCGACTGCGTCGCCGCCGTGTTCGGCGGCTGGACCTCGGCCTCGCGCAAGGCGATGCTGCCGGTTTTTGAGTCCCAGGACTCCCTGCTGTTCTACCCGGTGCAGTACGAGGGCCTCGAGTCCTCGCCGAACATCTTCTACACCGGCGCCACGACCAACCAGCAGATCGTGCCCGCGCTCGACTACCTCGTCGAGCAGGGCGCGAAGTCGCTGTTCCTGGTCGGCTCGGACTACGTCTTCCCCCGGACGGCGAACAAGATCATCAACGCCTACGCCGAGGCCCACGGCATCGAGATCGTCGGCGAGGAGTACGCGCCGCTCGGTCACACCGACTTCTCCACGATCGTCAACAAGGTGAGGTCCGCCGACGCCGACGCCGTGTTCAACACGCTGAACGGCGACTCCAACGTGGCGTTCTTCAAGGAGTACAACAACGCCGGGATGTCCGCCGACGACATGCCCGTCGTCTCGGTGTCGATCGCCGAGGAAGAGGTCGGCGGCATCGGCGTCGAGAACATCGAAGGCCAGCTCACCGCCTGGAACTACTACCAGACCGTGGACAGCCCCGAGAACACGGCGTTCGTCGAAGCCTTCAAGGCGGAGTACGGCGAGGACCGGCCCACGTCGGACCCGATGGAGGCCGCCTACACCTCGCTCTACCTCTGGAAGGCGATGGTCGAGAAGGCCGACTCGTTCGCCGTCGACGACGTTGTCGCCGCGGCCGACGGCATCACCTACGACGCACCTGAGGGCAAGGTCGTGGTGAACGGCGAGAACCACCACATCGCCAAGACCGCGCTGATCGGGAAGATCGGCGCGGACGGCCTGATCCACACCGAGTGGAGCTCCGAGGAGCCCATCGAGCCCGACCCGTACCTCGAGGGCTACGACTGGGCCGACGGCCTGTCCTGACCCGCGCCGAGACGAAACGGACCGAACAGGCCTTCGATGGACATCATCGCCCAGCTCTTCGCCGGACTGAGCCTCGGCTCCGTCCTCCTGCTCGCCGCCCTGGGGCTCTCTTTGACCTTCGGCCAGATGGGCGTCATCAACATGGCCCACGGCGAGTTCATGATGGCCGGCGCCTACACGGCGTTCGTCGTCCAGGGTGTTGTCGGCGATGCCGGCGTGAGCCTGCTCCTCGCGCTCCCGCTGGGGTTTGTCGTCGGCGGCCTGCTCGGCCTGCTCCTGGAGGCGACGCTCATCCACCGCATGTACCGGCGGCCGCTGGACACGCTGCTCGTCACCTGGGGTGTCGCGCTCGTGCTCCAGCAGGTCGCGCGGGACGTGTTCGGCGCGCCCAACGTGGACGTCAGGGCGCCGGCGTGGCTGTCGGGCGCCGTCCAGATCGGCGGGCTCGCCCTGCCCAGGACCCGCCTGTTCATCCTGACGCTCGCCATCGTGTGCGTGGTCGCCCTGGCGCTGGCCCTGCGCGCCACACCGCTCGGCCGGCGGATCCGCGCCGTCGTGCAGAACCGGGACCTGGCCGAAGCGTCTGGGATCTCTTCGCGCGCGACCGACCGGGTCACGTTCTTCATCGGGTCAGGGCTGGCCGGCGTCGCCGGCGTCGCGCTCACTCTGCTCGGCTCGATCGGGCCGACGCTCGGGACCAACTACATCGTCGACGCGTTCCTGGTGGTCGTGGCCGGCGGCATCGGGCAGATCAAGGGCACCGTGATCGCGGCGACGGCCCTGGGCCTGATGCAGTCGTTCTTCGAGTACTCGACCACGGCCTCGGTCGCGAAGGTGCTCGTCTTCGTCACGATCGTTGCCTTCCTGCAGCTACGACCCCAGGGGCTGGTCTCGGTCCGGACGAGGAGCCTCGCATGAACGTCTTCACCGCCCTGCTGCGACCGGGACGGGCCCGGACCCTCGCGGCGTTCGGCCTCGCCGCCGCCGTCCTGCTCCTGGCGCCCATGGTGCTCAGCCCGTTCCGCCTCGACCTGCTCGCGAAGTTCCTCTGCCTCGCGATGGTCGCCGTCGGGATCGGCCTGGCGTGGGGCCGGGGCGGGCTGCTCACCCTGGGCCAGGGCGTCTATTTCGGCCTCGGCGCCTACCTGATGGCCATGCACCTCAAGCTGGCCGACGCCGGCCCGGGCGGCGTCCCGGACTTCATGCTCCTGTACGGGACCGGTCAGGTGCCGGGCTGGTGGGAGCCGCTGCGATCACCGGTCTCGGCGATCGTTCTGATCCTGCTGGTGCCGGCGGGGCTCGCCGCGCTCCTCGGCTGGGCGGTGTTCACCCGCCGGGTGCGGGGTGCGTACTTCGCGATCCTGTCCCAGGCGCTGGCCGCGGCCTTCGCCATCCTGCTCATCGGTCAGCAGCAGACCACTGGCGGAACGAACGGGCTCAACGGGTTCCGCGCCTTCTTCGGCTATGACCTGGCCGACCCGCTCAACAAGCAGATGCTCTACCTGATCGCCGCCGGCGCCCTGCTCGTGATGGTGGCCGTCGTGCGCCAGCTCTCCGTCTCCCGGTTCGGCGAGCTGCTGGTCGCCGTTCGCGACCAGGAGGACCGCGTCCGGTTCCTCGGCTACGACCCGGCCGCTGTGAAGGTCGTCGCGTACGCCGTCGCCGCAGTGATGGCGGCGGTCGGCGGCGCGCTCTTCGTGCCGATCGCGGGGATCGTCTCCCCGGCCGACGTCGGCGTCGTGCCGTCGATCGGCTTCCTCATCGGGGTCGCGATCGGCGGGCGCGCGACGCTGCTCGGCCCGGTGCTCGGGTCGATCGCGGTGAGCTGGGCCCAGACCTCGATCTCCGAGCAGTTCCCGTCGGGGTGGATCTACTTCCAGGGGGCGCTGTTCATCCTGGTCATCGCGTTCCTGCCCGGCGGCCTCGCGTCGTTCGCCGGGAAGCTGCGCCGTCGTCGGGCCGCGGCCGCCCCCGGCGACGCGGGTGCCTCGGGCGACGCGGCGCGCGATCACGAGCTCGTTCCGGAGAGGAGCCCAGCGTGAGCGACATGTTCTCGACCCAGGAGCAGCCGCAGACCGAGATCGACCTGGCCGCGGCCGAGGCGCTGCTCGGGACCGATGCCGATCGCTTCCGGCACGACTACCTGGAGGTGCGCGGCCTGCGCGTCGAGTTCGACGGTTTCGTCGCGGTGCGCGACGTCGACCTGACGGTCACGCAGGGCGACCTGCGGTTCCTCGTCGGCCCCAACGGCGCGGGCAAGACGACGCTCATCGACGCGGTGACCGGGCTCGTCCGGGCTACCGGCTCCGTCAGCTTCGGCCGGACGGAGCTGCTAGGGCGCAGCACACACCGCATCGCCCGCGCCGGCGTCGGACGCACGTTCCAGACCGCCAGCGTCTTCGAGGAGCTGACCGTGCTGCAGAACCTCGACATCGCTGCGGGCGCACGTCGACGGCCGCTGACGTTGCTGCGGCGTCGGCAGGACACGCCGGAGGCCGTCGAGCGCGCGCTGGAGACGGTAGGGCTGACGGCGCTGCGCGACGTACCGGCCGGTGTGCTCGCGCACGGCCAGAAGCAGTGGCTGGAGATCGGGATGCTGCTGGTCCAGGACGCCCACCTGCTCCTGCTCGACGAGCCGGTGGCCGGGATGACCCAGGCCGAGCGCGAGGAGACCGGGGCCCTGCTGCGCCGCATCGGGTCCCAGCGGGTGGTCGTCGTCGTCGAGCACGACATGGAGTTCCTCCGCTCCTTCGCCGACTCCGTGACCGTGATGCACCAGGGGCGGGTGCTGGCGGAGGGCACGGTGAACGAGGTGCAGAACGACCCGGCGGTCGTCGAGGTCTACCTCGGCGCCCCGGCGGCGGAGTCGGGCGCTGCCCCGGCGAAGCCCGCCACGACAGAAGGAGACCTCCCGTGATGCTGGAGCTGAGCGGCGTGACCACGGGCTACGGGCGGACGATGGTGGTGCACGACGTCGACCTGACCGTCCCCGACGGCGCGCTGACCGCCGTGCTGGGCCACAACGGCGCGGGCAAGACGACCCTGCTGCGCGCCGTGCTGGGCCTGTTGCCCGTCCGCGGCGGGACGGTACGTCTCGCCGGTGAGGACGTCACCGCGCTCGCGCCCCACAAGCGGGTGCGGCGCGGCATCGCCTACGTGCCGCAGGGCCAGCAGTCCTTCGGCCAGCTCAGCGCGCGAGAGAACCTGCAGGTGGTCGCCGACGCGCACGGGCGGGCCGGACGGCGCAGGACGGACGAGGCGCTCGACCTCTTCCCCGCGCTGCGAGAACTGTTGGGGCGCCAGGCCGGGCTGCTGTCCGGCGGGCAGCGCCAGCAGCTCGCGATCGCCCGCGCGCTGGTCACCGGGCCGCGCCTGCTCGTCCTCGACGAGCCGGTTGAGGGCATCCAGCCCAACGTCGTCACCGAGATCTACGACGCGATCTCGACGCTCACCGCCGCGGGGAGCCTGTCGGTGCTCCTCGTCGAGCAGCACATCGGCTACGCCGTGGAGCACGCCGCCGAGTTCGCCGTGCTCACCTCTGGCCGCGTCGCCCACCGCGGGCAAGGCGGCGGGGAAGGCGCCTCCGCCGACGCCCGCAAGGCGCTTGCCCTGTGACCGCCCCGACGCCCGAGGAGTGCTCGTGCACCTGACCCCCGCCGATACCGAGAAGCTGCTCCTGGCCACTGCCGGGATGGTCGCACGCGACCGCCTTGCGCGCGGCGTGCGGCTCAACTACCCGGAGTCCGTGGCGCTGCTGTCCTGCTGGGTGATCGAGCGGGCGCGCGACGGCGCCGACGTCGCGACGCTCATGGACACAGGCCGCGAGGTCCTCGTCCGCGAGCAGGTCATGGACGGCGTCCCCGAGATGCTCGTCGACGTACAGGTCGAGGCCACGTTCCCCGACGGGCGCAAGCTCGTCACCCTGCACCACCCGGTCCAGTAGGAGGCCTCATGTCAGCTCACACGTCCACCGGGCCGGGTGCGGTCCGGGTCGCCCCCGGCCGCATCGAGATCAACGCGGACCGCGCGCCGCACGAGCGCCTGCGCCTCGTCGTCCTGAACACCGGCGACCGGCCCGTCCAGATCGGCTCCCACCTGCACCTGCCCGACGCGAACAGCGCCCTCGAGTTCGACCGGGAGGCCGCGCACGGGTTCCGCCTCGACGTGCCCGCCGGCACGTCGCAGCGGTTCGAGCCGGGCGCGAGCCGCCGGGTCGACGCCGTGGCCATCCGCGGGGCGCGGCGCGTGCCGGGGCTCCAGCGCGGCAAGATCGACGACGGCGCGCTCGGGCCGGTCGCCGAGCGCCCGGCCCTCGGCGACTCCGGCCCCCGAAGCCCGTCGTCCCACGACGAGCAGGGGGAACGCTGATGGCCTGGGTGGACCGCGAGCGGTACGCCGCCCTGTTCGGCCCGACCGTCGGCGACCAGGTCCGCCTCGGCGACACCGACCTGTGGATCGAGGTCACCGAAGACCGCACGGCCGGCGGCGAGGAAGCCGTGTTCGGCGGGGGCAAGTCGATCCGGGAGTCGATGGCGCAGTCGACCCGCACCCGCGCGCAGGGCGCCCTGGACACGGTCATCACCAACGCCGTCGTATTGGACTGGTGGGGCGTGGTCCGGGCCGACGTCGGGGTACGCGACGGGCGCATCGTCGCCCTGGGCCGGTCGGGCAACCCGGACATCGCCGACGGCGTCCACCCCGACCTGGTGATCGGGCCGTCGACCGACGTCATCTCCGGCGAGGGCAGGATCCTCACGGCCGGGGCCTTCGACGCCCACGTCCACCTGCTCTCGCCGTCGCAGCTGCACGAGGCGCTGGCCACCGGCATCACGACGGTCGCCGGCGGCGGCACGGGGCCGTCCGAGGGGTCCAAGGCCACCACCGTGACCGGGGCGGGGCACCTGCGCCACATCCTCCGCGCCCTCGACCCCGTGCCCGTCAACGTGCTGCTGCTCGGCAAGGGCAACACCGTCAGCGCCGAGGCGTTGGCGGAGCAGGCCCTGGCCGGCGCGGGCGGCTACAAGATCCACGAGGACTGGGGCGCCACCCCGGCCGCGCTGGACGCCGCCCTGCGGGGAGCGCAGGAGTGGGGCCTGCAGGTCGCCCTGCACTCGGACTCGCTCAACGAGGCGGGGTTCGTGCAGTCGACCATCGACGCCATCGGCGGCCGCTCGATCCACGCCTTCCACGTCGAGGGCGCGGGCGGCGGGCACGCGCCCGACATCCTCACGATCGCCGGCCTGCCGCACGTCATCCCGGGCTCGACGAACCCGACCCTCCCCCACACGGTCAACACCGTGGCAGAGCACCTCGACATGCTCATGGTCTGCCACCACCTGAGCCCGGCGGTCCCCGAGGACCTGGCGTTCGCCGAATCCCGGATCCGCGCGACGACCATCGCCGCCGAAGACGTGCTGCACGACATGGGCGCGCTGTCCGTCACGTCGTCCGACGCCCAGGCGATGGGCCGCATCGGTGAGGTGATCACCCGCACGTGGCAGGTGGCCCACGTCATGAAGCACCGCCGCGGCCCGCTGGGGAGCTCGGAGCCCGCGGACAACGAGCGCGCGCGCCGCTACGTCGCCAAGTACACGATCAACCCGGCGATCGGCCACGGCATCGACACCCACGTGGGCTCGGTGGAGCCCGGCAAGCTGGCGGACCTCGTCCTGTGGGACCCGCGGTTCTTCGGCGTCCGGCCCGACGTCGTGCTCAAGGGCGGGGTCATCGCGTGGGCCGCGCTCGGCGACCCGAACGCGTCCATCCCGACCCCACAGCCGGTGCTGCAGCGTCCCGCGTTCGGCGACGCGATAGCGGGCGACCTCTCGCTCGCGTTCGTGGCCCCGGCGGCGATCGAGGACGGGCTGGCGGACCGGCTAGGGCTGCGGCGCGAGCTGGCCGCGGTGACGCCCACCCGCGACATCGGGAAGGCGGACATGCGCAACAACGATGCCCTGCCACGGATCGACATCCGGCCGGACACGTTCGAGATCCGGGTCGACGGCGACCTCGTCGAGCCGGCGCCCGCCGTCCGCCTGCCGCTCGCGCAGCTCTACTCGATGTTCTAGGGGCGGCTCGTGAGCTCACCGCACGCCCTCTCCGTAGCGATGCTGCTCGCCGACGCGCGCCTGCCCAGCGGTGGGCACGCGCACTCGGCGAGCCTCGAGCCCGCCCTGCTGGGCGGCATGGCCGCCGATGCGGTGCCCGCCTGGCTGGTCGGGCGCGCGACGACCGTCAGCCTGGTGGAGGCCGGCACCGCCGTGGTGACGGCGCGGCTGCTCGGAGGATCGCGCGACGGGGCCGGCGGGCCGCCCGACGGCGTCCGGCTCGCCGACGTCGTGCGCGCGTGGGCGGCCCGGACGCCCGCGCCCGCGCTGCGCGACGCCGCCCGCCTGCTCGGCCGCGGCTACCTCCGGCTGGCGCGGAACCTGTGGCCGGACGCCCCCGCCATGCGGGTTCTCGCCGCGCACGACGCACCGCACGGGCAGCTCCCCCGCGCGGTCGTGCTGGGGGCGATCGCCGCAGCGACCGGCCTGCCCGCCGCGGACACCGTGCGCCTCACCGTGTACGACGACGCCCAGACGGCTGCGTCGGCCCTGCTCAAGCTCGAACCGCTCGACCCGCTCGCGCCCGCGCGCTGGGTCCTCGAAGCGTGCGCCGCGGCGGAACCGCACGTGCCGCGCGTCGCGTCGTGCACCACCCCGGAGGACATCCCGGCCTCCGGTTCCCCGCAGACCGAGGGCTGGGCGCAGGCCCACGCTCTCCTGAGCCAAAGGTTGTTCCGTGCCTGATTCCGCCGTTGATCCCGTGTCCGCCGCCGTGTCCGGTCTTCTGCCCGACGGCGCGCCGGCCCCCGCCGCCCGAGCCCTCCGCCTGGGGGTCGCCGGACCCGTCGGCGTGGGCAAGTCGTCACTGATCGCGACGGTGTGCCGCGCACTCGGCGCCGAGCTCCGCATCGGCGTCATCACGAACGACATCTACACCGACGAGGACGCGCGGTTCCTGCGGTCGGCGGGAGTGCTCGATCCCGAGCGCATCCGCGCCGTGGAGACAGGCGCTTGCCCGCACACCGCGATCCGCGACGACGTGACCGCGAACCTGCTGGCCGCCGAGGACCTGGAGCGCGACTTCGACCCGCTGGACCTCGTGATCATCGAGTCCGGCGGGGACAACCTCACCGCGACCTTCTCCCCCGCGCTCGTCGACGCCCAGATCTTCGTGCTCGACGTCGCGGGCGGCGGCGACGTCGCCCGCAAGGGCGGCCCGGGGATCGGCCGCGCCGACCTCCTCGTCGTCAACAAGACAGACCTGGCGCCGCACGTCGGCGTCGACGTCGCCCAGATGGTCGCCGACGCGTCCGCGGCGCGCGAGAACCGTGCCGTCGTCGCGCTCTCCCGCACAGACGACACGTCGGTCGCCGAGCTGCGCGCCTGGGTGCTCGGCATGCTGAACAGCTTCCGATCGGGCACGCACGTCGCCCAGGACCCAGGCCCGATGGCACCGCACTTCCACGCCGACGAGGACGGCGGCTACGTGCACAGCCACGACGAGGGCCAGGCGCACGACCACGCGCACACGCACTGACCCGCGATGCTGCGCACAGCCCTCCCGGCCTCGTCGGGCTCGCCAGAACCGAAGGTCCCGCAGGCCAGCCGGGTGACCCGGGTGACGGTCGAACGACCGGCCAGGTTCGGCGCGCCCGTACGCGTCCGGACGTCCGACGGCCTGCTGGCCGTGCGGCTCGTCGCACGCGACGGTGCGCACGCGGAGGTGGCGCTCCTCGCGAGCGGCGCCATGCTGCTCGGCGGTGACCACGTTGTCGTCATCGTGCGGGTGGACCCCGGGTGCGCGCTCACGCTGACCGACGTCGGTGGGACCGTCGCGTACGACGGCGACGGGGAGGGCTGCCGGTGGGACGCCGACATCCACCTCGGGCCCGGTGCGGGCCTCGCCTGGGCGGGGCTGCCGTTCGTCGTGGCCGCCGGCGCCGACGTGCGCCGGACCACCACAGCGCGGCTCGGCGCCGGGGCTCACCTCTCCCTGCGGGAGACCGTGGTGCTGGGGCGGTCCGGCGAGCGCGGCGGCCGCATCGTGGTGCGCACCGACGTCGTCGACGACGTCGGCCCGATCCTGGTCGAGGAGCTGTCCGTCGCCGGCGAGCACCCCGTTCCCGGTGTGCTCGGCGGCCACTCCGTGCTCGACACCGTCACCGACGTGCGCGGGTGCCCCGACGACGGCGTCGTCGACCCGACCGGCCCTGCGCCGGAGCGCACCCCCGCGCCGGACCCGGGCGACGCGGTCACGCTCCGCCTGGAACGCGGCGGGACCCTCACCCGCTGGCTCGGGCCTGCCACTCACCTCAGTCCGCTCGAACCCCCGGCGCTCGCCGCTCCCGCCCCGACGAACCCCTCGGAGGTCGCATGACCCGCACCACGCCGACCGAGCGGCACAGCGGCCGCCCGGTCCGCAGCGAACGCCGGAGCGCGACGGTCCCCGTCGTCGTCGCGCTGCACGTCGTCGGGATCGGCGGTATGGCCGTGGCCCTGCTCGTGGACGGTGGCGCCGGGGCCATCACCGCGGCCATGGGACTGGCCGCCTACGCGCTCGGGCTCCGCCACGCCTTCGACGCCGACCACATCGCGACCATCGACAACACCACCCGCCGGCTGGTCCGCGCCGACCGGGACGCGCGCGGCGTCGGGCTCTGGTTCTCGCTGGGGCACTCGACAGTGGTCCTCGGCGCGGCACTGCTCCTCGCCCTCGGCGTGAACGCCCTGGCTCCGATGCTCGACGACGAGTCGTCGGTGCTGCGCAGTGCCGCCGACATCTGGGGGCCGCTCGTCTCCGGCACGTTTCTGCTCGCGATCGCCGTGGTCAACCTCGTCATGCTGCGCCGCGCGCTGCGCGAGCGGGGCGGCGACGCCTCGGGGGCGCACTCCCACCAGCACGCCGGCGGGCCTGTCACCTGGGCGCTGCGTCGGTTCGGGTGGTCCACGGAGAGGCCGGCCCGGATGTACCTCGTCGGGCTGGTGTTCGGGCTCGGGTTCGACACGGCAACGGAGATCGGGCTGCTGGCGATCACGGCGTCCGCTGCCCTCGGCCAGGTCGCGTGGTACTCGGCCCTTCCGCTCGCGGTCCTCTTCGCCGCGGGGATGTCGATGCTGGACTCTGCTCAGGGCGCGGTGGCCAGGCGAGTCTATGCGCGGGCGGGGACCGGTGGCGCCGGCGGCGCGGGCGTCCGGGCGCGCACCCGGGTGCGCTACGACGTCGTCGTGACGGGCGTGTCGGCGCTGGCAGCGCTGGGCATCGGCACGGTGACGCTGGTGCAGGTCGCCGTCGAGCACGCCCCGTGGCCCGGCCGGGTCCCGGCAGCTTCGGTCAGCCTCGAGCCCTACGGGGTGGTGCTCACGGTGGTGCTGCTGGTGGTCTGGGGGGTCGGGCTGCTAGCCCTGCGCCAGTCGCGCCGTGAGGCGTGAGAGGACGTCGCTGCCACGGGGCGAGAGAAAGACCCGGATCACGCGGCGGTCGAGGCCGTCGACCTCGCGGTAGACGAGGGCCTTGGTGATGAGGTCGTCGACCCGGCGGCCAAGCGTCGCCTTGTCGGCGAGCACGGCCTCGCGCAGCTGGGACATCGTGAGGCCGTCGCCCGCGCCCAGGACGTCGAGGACCAGCCACTCGTCGAGCGTGTAGCCCTCAGGGCCGAGTATGTCTGCGGCGTTTCTGGCGGCGCGCCGCGCGGCCAGTACGGACTCGCGGAGCATCGCCACGGACTTCGCGCCATCCACGTCGCCGACGTGGGGCATAGCGGTGACCGTCTCACTCCCAGTGCGCATGATCGCGTGCCCTTCCTGTGTGCTCGTACACTACCGGCCAACACAGGCCGAGCCCAGGAAGAGGGGCCCATCACGGGACGGGGCGTCATGTCGGACTTCGTCATCGGTGCCCTCCTGCACTTCCAGGGCCCCGGGGGTATCTACGGCCCGTCGTGCCAGGCCGTGACGGAGCTGGCCGTCGCCGAGATGAACGCCTCGGGCGGGATCCTCAGCCGCCCCGTGCGCGCCGAGTTCCTCGACGCGGGCCAGCCGCTCCCGGTTCTGCGGCGTCAGGTGGCCCGGACGCTGACGGCGGGCAGCATCCACGCGCTGACCGGGTGGCACACGTCGGCGGTGCGCAACGCCCTCGTGCCGCTGGTGCAGCGCCGTGTGCCCTACGTCTACCCGGCCGCCTACGAGGGCGCCGAGACGCGGCCCGGCCTCTACGTGACCGGGGAGATTCCATCGGCCCAGCTCTTCCCCGCCATCTCCCGGCTCCGGGCGGAGCTCGGGGTGCGGAGCTGGTACGTCGTCGGCGACGACTACGCCTGGCCGCGGCGCACGTTCCAGGTGCTGTCCACGCAGGTCGCGTCCCTCGGGGTCCAGTTCGCCGGCGCCCGGTTCCTGAACGAGCAGGGCGCGAGCGGCGCCCAGCTCGGCGGCGTCATGCACGACATCGAGGCCTCGGGCGCTGACGGCGTGCTGATGCTGATGGTCGGGCAGAACGCGGTCCGGTTCAACCGGGCGTTCGCCCGGCAGGGCCTGGACGAGCGCATCGTCCGCCTGAGCACACTCATGGAAGAGAACATGCTCATGGGCAGCGGCGCGGGCAGCACCGCCAACCTCTACTCGACAGGCGGCTGGTTCCGGAGCCTGGCGACAGGCGAGGCTCTCGACCTCATCGGGCGCTACACCGCCCATCACGGCGTGCACGCCCCTGCCGTCGGGGCGGCGGCGGAGGCCTGCTACGAGGGCATCTTCGCCCTGCGCACCATCGTCGAGCGGGCGGGCAGCGCGGCGGTGGCCGCGACCGACCGCTCGGTCGACGGCGTCGTGTACGAAGGGCCGCGCGGCCCCATGCGGTTCCACGGCAACCACGCCGAACACCGGCTCTACATCGCGCGCGCCGAGGGATTCGACTTCGACCTCATTGGCGAGCTGTGAGAGCCAGCGCCTGTGGCAGCTCCTGGCCGCGACCGACGACGGCTGGGGCGACCTCGGCGACGCGCACGCGAGACCCCGTCGTCGTGCTGGACCCCACGCCGTAGCTTCTCGCTTCGCGTCGTCCTGCTGAGTCGTGTGGACGGCGAAGACGTACGCATCCGCCACGTGAGCGACGGTGGTGGTGTTGGTCTCCACGTGCCACGACGTCTTGCCGGCTCGTCCGGGAAGCCCGGAGAAGGCGATGACCGCCGCACCAACCGTGTCCGGGAAACCGGGTCAGGCTCCCACGGGCACATCCTGCGATCTGTACCCACCAATCGGCTCGCACAGCACCTGGACCGATCCTCGGGGTCCCGTCAAGGCCGCTTCCAGGCTCTGGAGCCTCTCGGCGAGGAAGTCGTACGCGGTGGTGCGGGCCGACCACGACGTCGTCCGATCTCGCGACGGTCTCGCCGAGCTTTCCGGACCCGATGGTCAGGCTGGCGACCAGCACGACCGCAGGAGCCTGCCCGTTGTCCGGGTGGGGGACCTCGCGGGCCCGATCCTCGGTTCGCGACACATCGACGACCGTCACGCGGCGTCGACCCGTACAAGTGCGCGGGGATTAGAGTCACGTCGTGGTGTTCCTCGAACCGAACGGCCCTGTTCTGATCACCGATGGCGGCCTGGCGACCGAACTCGAGGCGCGCGGGCATGACCTCTCGGACCATTTGTGGTCAGCGCGGTTGCTGGTCGACGCCCCCGACGAGATCAAGGCCGCTCACCTGGCCTTCTTCCGGGCTGGCGCGGTGATCGCGACGACGGCGAGCTACCAGGCGTCGTTCGACGGGTTCGAGGCGCGCGGCATCGGTCGGGACGATGCCGTACAGCTGCTGCGGCGCAGTGTCGAACTGGCCCAGGCTGCCCGCGATGAGATGGCCGGGGACGGGCGGGACCGCTGGGTGGCGGCGTCGGTCGGCCCCTACGGTGCGGCGCTGGCCGACGGATCGGAGTATCGAGGCCGATACGGGTTGAGCGTGGCCGACCTGGCAGCCTGGCATCGACCCCGCCTGGAGGTGCTGGTCGACGCGGGGCCGGACCTGCTTGCGCTCGAAACCATCCCGGACATGGACGAGGCCGAAGCGCTCATGACCGTGATCTCCGGGATCGGGATCCCCGTGTGGCTGACATTCAGCATCGTCGGCGACCGCACACGCGCCGGGCAACCGCTGGCCGAGGCATTCGCACTCGTACGGGATGCGCCCGAGGTCGTGGCGGTGGGTGTCAACTGCTGCGCCCCGTCCGACGTGTCGGCGGCGATCGCCACCGCCCGCGACGTCACCGGGAAGCCGGTGATCGTCTACCCGAACAGCGGCGAGGCATGGGACGCCCAGCAGCGCACCTGGGTGGGCACGTCGCAGCACTCCGCGCAGCAAGCACAACTGTGGGTCGCCGACGGGGCGCGGATCGTGGGCGGATGCTGCCGAGTACGCCCAGCCGACATCGACAACATCGCTCGTGCCGTGGCCGGCGCGGGCTAGCGGCCCCTGCCAGGCAGGCCGTCGAGCGCGGCATGGGCGAGCAGGCGCGCACATCGACGAGGCATGGGGGTCGGATGGAGCGCGGGTCGGGCGCATCCGGGCGCCGGTCGCGCGCCGAGCCGCACCGCGACGTCCCGGCGTGACCAGCCCGGCCAGCGTGTGAGCCAAAGCGTCTCCAATTCGTGTCCCGGAGGGTTCACGAACGGTGCTGTCGCAGGTCAGACCGTTATCACCCGGAAGCGAAGTACTTCTCGGTGTGACTTCAGGGGGTGGTCCCTGCGGGAAAGGCCTACTCCTCCCGAGCGATCCGGCGGGCGCCGCGGGCACGCGGCATCAGGGCCGTCATCCCTGGGCACTCGTGTCATACGGTGGGCGGCGACGGGTCTCCTCGCTGCGCCAGGCATGCTGTACCCATGCCGAAGACCTTGCCCTCGGGCCCCACCGTGATCGACGACGACAGCGAGGTGCGCTTCGTCGCCGGGACCGACCAGTTCGCGATCCGTCTCAAGGACGGGCACCTGCACGTGCGCGCTATCGACACAAGCGGCGGCGAGGCCCAGCTCGCCGTGATCCCGACGTCGCGCAACACCCTCAACCTGCAGATCGAGCACCCCGTCGCACCCGGGCCGGTGGCCGTGGAAGGGCCGGCGTTGCGCTGAGCGTCCCGACCCGGCCGGCCAGTCGGGCTACCGGTGCCGCGACACCGGCAGAGCCCAGCTCAGGATGCCCGCCAGGACCGTGCGCGCCGGTGTCGCGGCACGACCGATGAGGGTCTGGAGGGCAGGATCCGTGACGGCGTTCTCGCCGGCGCGTGAAGCACGGAACATCCCGAGCGTGAACTCGGCGACGCTCTCCGGCATACCGCCGTCCACGGCCTCGGCCTTCCACGCGTCGTCGTCGACCACGACGCGCTCGACCGGGCTGCCGGTCTGCTCGCTGACGATCCGGGCGACGTCTGCGAAGTCGAGCAGCTCGGGGCCTACGAGTGGAGAGGTAGCGCCGCTGAGCTCTCGGTGCTCGGTCAGCACCGCTGCGGCCGCCTCGGCCAGGTCGTCGTGCGCCGTCCAGGAGACCGGGCCGTCCGCGGGCAGACGCAGCTCGCCCGACCGCAGCGCGGCGGGCACGAAGAGCTCGAACGCGCCTGCGTAGAAGCCGTGGCGCAGCGACGTCCAGGCGACGCCGTGCGCCGACGCCCGCTCGGCGAGGTAGGCCTCGGACTCGGCGTGGTTGCGCCCCGGCGTGAAGGAGGAGGACGGCGAGGCCATCTGGTGGCTCGTGTACAGCACCCGCCGGGCTCCCGACCGCACGGCTGCGTCCAGCCCTGCCCGAGTGGCCCGGACGAACTCCCGCGGGTCCCGGATGCTGGGTGACACGACGAGCACCTGGTCAGCGCCTTGGAGCGCGTGGTCCAGCTCAGCACGGTCTGTGAAGTCACCGGCACGGACACGGACCCCGCGTTCGGCGAGGTGGGCCGCCTTGGCGACGTCTCGCACGCTCACACCGACAGTGTCGGCGGGAACGCGCTCGAGCAGCCTGTCGACGATGCGGGCGCCGAGGCGGCCCGTGGCTCCGGTCACGATGATCATGGTCGTCCTTTGCGGTGGATCAATGGTTCGACAAATACGCTACCACTGGTCGGATCATCGGAAACACTCTCCTGATATCGTTGATCCGTGCCGCGCCGACCAACACCCACCCGGACCGACAGCCGCTCCGCGGTCATCGAGGCCGCCGCTCGCCTCCTGCACGACCAGGGCGCGGGCGCGGTCACCACACGCGCCGTCGCGCAGGCCGCCGGCGTGCAGCCGCCCACGATCTTCCGGCTGTTCGGCGACAAGGACGGGCTTCTCGAAGCCGTCGCCGAACACGTGCTGGCGGGCTACGTGGCGGACAAGACCGTGGCCGTCACCACCGAGGACGGCGACCCTGTCGAGCACCTCCGCGCCGCGTGGCACACGAACATCGACTTCGGCCTCGCCAACCCCGACCTGTACGGCCTGCTCGTCACGCCCGGACGGCTCCAGCAGTCGCCGGCGATGGCCACGGGCAACGACGTGTTCCGCACCAGGGTCGCCCGCGTCGCCGCCGCCGGACTCCTCCGGGTCTCCGAGGCCCGCGCCGTCGACATGCTCCGCGCCGCCGGCAACGGCGTCGTGCTCACCCTCCTGACCCAGCCCGAAGCGGGACGCGACCCCGCGCTCGCCGACGCCCTGCTCGATGCGGTCATGGCCCGGATCCTCACGACCGCACCCGCGCCTCCGACATCGGACGCCGCGACGCTGGCCGTCGCGCTCCGCGCGGCCGTGCCGGAGCTTCCGGCGCTGACCGAGGCCGAGCGCGGGCTCATGTCCGAATGGCTCGCGCGCGCGATCGAGCGCCTCCAGGGCTGAGCGGCGGACGACCGAGAGCGAGAGGCGCCCCGGCCGGCTCAACGGTTCGGGCCGTCCGTCGAGCGGGCCTTTCGGTGGCCCTCCCTAACGGGCGAAGCTCGGTTCCGCCGCCTCCAGTCGCGGTGCCGCGACGCCCAGCCGGCGCGCTTCCGCGAGAGTGTCCCGGCAGACCTCCCGTGGCTCCTCGGCCTCGGGGTCGGAGTGCATCTCGAGGCTCAAGCGCGCCGGCGCGACATGAGCGGTCAGCCAGGCGAGCACTGAGGCCGTCAGCCAGGTCGGTGCGCGCATGGGCAGCACGCTGCCTCGATGGCGCCGCAGGTCGACACCGCGCGCCTCGAGGAGCGGCAGCAGCTCACGGCTGGCCAGCAGCGCTTCGCGCAGGTCGCGCCGCGCTCCGGCCAGGTCGGCCAGCGAACCCAGCCTCAGGCCCTGCGAGTGCACGCCGGCATCCGCCGCGAAATGGATCCACAACCAGCCGCGGAGGTCGGGCTGCTCCAGGATCCGGAACCCGGCCTCGCGAAACAGTTGGCGCACGGTCCGCTCGCGTTCGGTCGGGGGCGTGCCGAAGGTGCCGAGGATGACCGACGGCAGTATTACCGCGCGGAGCACGCCGTTCTCGCCGAAGCCGCCACCGGATTGCGGAAAGCCCCAGGCGACCTGGTCGGGGGGAAGCGTGCCGATCGCGTCCAGTGGCTCGGCCCAGACGTTGCTGAAGACCAGCACCAAAGCCTTGCCGATGCGCGGCGCCAGGAAGGCCGCCGCCTCCGCGAGGCGGTAGTGCTGCACGCTCAGCACGATCAGGTCGAAGTCGTGGTCCGGTTCCAGCTCCTCGCGGTAGCGCACCGGCCACTTCTCGACAACGCGCTGCCTCCACACCGGCCGCCGGGTGTCGAGCAGATCGAGGTCGACCGCCTCCCCGTACGCCGCCGCGCGGCCCGGCCGGACGTAGAACTCGACGTCGTGCCCGGCCCGTTCCAGGGCCCAGCCGTTCACGGTGGCGATCACGCCTCGTCCGAACATCAGGATCTTCATGCTGCACCTCGATGGGTTAGGCTCAAACTGGAGATCATCTCCAGTTCTAAAATATGGAGATTATCTCCATTTGTCAACGAGAGGTATCGCATGAACGCCGCCAAGCCGCTGCGGGCCGACGCCCGGCGCAACCGCGAGGCCCTGCTCGCCGCGGCCCGGGAGGTTCTCGACGCCGGGGACTTCTTCGACCTGCGCTTCGACGACTTCGCCGGGCTGGCCGGCGTGGGCACCGGCACGCTGTACCGCCACTTCCCCACTCGGGAGGCGCTGGCCGAGGCGGTCTACCACGAGGAGGTCGCCACGCTGAGCGACCGCGCCCGCGACCTGCGGGCCACGCTGCCCGCGGAGGAGGCCCTGGCGGCCTTCCTGCGCGGCATGGTCGACCACATGGATGCCTACCAGGGCCTCGCCCGGACGCTGGCCACGCTCATGGCCACCCGCTCGGGTGCGCTCGCCGACGGCGGTCAGGCACTGGAGGAGGCTGTCGGAGACCTGGTGGCCGACGCCGTGCGAGACGGTACCGTCCGCGCCGACGTGGACGCCGGTGCCGTCATGATGGTGCTGCACGGCATCGGCGCGGCCCACGACCACCGCCCCGACTGGCGAGCCGAGGCCGACGGAGTCATCACCCTCCTGCTGGACGGGCTGCGCCGGCAGCCTTCACCGAAATGCATCGAGGGCACCGCCTGAACGCAGAGTCAAGGTTGGGGCGCCGCATAGGTGCAGACGTGGTCGGTGGGTGGCGGAACTTGTCACGATGTAGCGGTCATGGCTAGTGCTCCGCCCCCGATACGTCGGCTCGGTAAGGCGGTTCAACGATGCCGATCAGGGTCATTGCCCGCCCGAAGCTTCATCTGGAGATGGTGGGGCGTGTCCGGCTCCAGGCGTCGTCGGTGGTGCAGCTGATGGCGAAGTCGGCGACGTCTTGCCGTGGGACGGCGATCCCGCCCGGTGGGTTGGAGCCGTCTTCGACTCGGAAGGTGCCGGTTGCGTCGTCGTCGGTGAGCCGTGCGGGGCGTACGAAGGTCCAGTCCAGGTCGCTGGCCTCGATGACTGCTTCCATGCGGCTCATGTCGTCATAGGTGTCCCGCATCACCGGGACGAGAAACGTGCGGTACCACCAGGGGTGGTTCGGGTCGTCGTCCCGCACACCGCTCGAGGTGATGCCGATGAACCGTCGTGGACCGGTTGTCGCGGTCGCGGTGACGATAGCGGTGCCGACGCTCTCGTACAGACCATTCGATGTGCGTCCGGACGGGCCGATCGCCGAGATGATGACGTCGCCAGGGCGAAGGATCCGCTGGAGGGATGCGGAGTCGCGGGCATCCGCGGCGGTGATGTCGAGGCCGGGGCGGGGTTCGATGCCTGCTCGCGCGGGTGACCGGACGACAGCAAGTGTCTTGTGGCCGGCGCGGAGGGCGGCGTCGAGGATGAGGCGGCCTGTGCGACCGCCGGCGCCGAGGACGGCGATACGCAAGGGTCCGTTCGACATGGGTGGGTTCTCCTTGTCTGTGATGGGCCTGTGGGTGGGTCTGTGATGTGGTTGGGTGCGTGGATCCTGGGTTTGCAGCTCGGGCCTTCCGGCGCTATTCCTCGATGTCGGCCGCCTTGCGCGGGAGCAGAGGGACGGCCAGGAGGCAGAGCGCGACGATGGCCAGGACGACGATCAAGGTGATGGTCATCGCCGAGATGCTTCCGGAGGCGACGATCAGATCCATGACATCGGCCAGGAGCACAACCATCAGGGTCAGCCAGAGTCCTCGCGTTCCCGTTGTCGGGGCGGGTGATGCGATGTGGGTCATGGCGGGGCTCCTCGATGACGATGGTGAACGAACACGATCGTAGCGAACATGTTCGTTACGATTGTGTTCGACGTTGCTATGATCTGGTTCATGCCTCGAACAGAACCCGTCAGCCGGCGGGAGCGGCCCGCCAAACCAGCACTCTCACGTGCGGCCATCGTGGATGCCGCGCTCCGCGTCATCGAGCGCGAGGGGGCTCACAAACTGACGATGCGCCGACTCGCCACCGAGCTGGACACCGGACCCGCCTCTCTGTACGTGTATGTGAAGAACACGACAGAGCTGAACGCGCAGCTCATCGACCGACTCCTCGCGGAGCTCGATCTGTCCTGGGACGGGGCCGAGTCGTGGCGCGAACGCTTGCACCGGGTCCTCTCGGACTACTCGGCCCTCCTGGCACGTCGCGCGGAACTGGCGAATGCAGCGCTGCATGTGTGGCCAGACGGCCCAAACTATCTCGACCTGGTCGAGCTGGTAGTGCGGCTGCTTCTCTCCGCCGGGGTGTCCGAGCAGACCGCGGCCCGCTCAGTCGACCTGCTCCTTCAGCATGCGACCGCCTCTGCGGCGGAGTGGACCGCCCATGCGCGCGAGGAGGGACAAGACATCGCCGACCTCACCGGCACGCTCGCCGGCGCGGACCCGACCAGGCACCCCACCCTGACAGCTCTCGGGGCATCCATCTTCACCGAAGGCAGCCACCTCGAGCGCAGCCGCTGGGCAATCGATACGTTGATCGACGGCATCCTCGCCGGCCCTGGTCGCCGGAGAGCGACAAAGCCCTGAGGGCCATGCCCGGCACCGAGCCCGTAAAGGCGTGTCCAATTCGTGTCACCCCAAGGGGTCACGAACTCGTTCCCTCTGGCACCGTTCACCATCCCCGAAGAAAAGCACGACCAGTGGCTGTGGGCCGTGCACGGCGAGCGCCTCGCCGACCAGTACACCGGCCTGGTCGGGGACATCGCGCACCTGGTCATCACCCACGCCCTACGGGGCCGCGACCTTCCGCTCGCCCGCCGGGCCTGCGAGACCTGGCGCGCCGCGGACCCGGGCTGCGAGGCCCTCGCCAAGGACCAGGCGCTCCTGGAGGTCGCCGACGACCACCCCGAGAAGGCCAAGGAGATCGCCGAGGAGCTCTGGACCCGGTTCGATGACGAGATCGCGCCCACCGAGCCCGGCGCACGGTCGGCGGCGATCGACGCCGCACATGCAGCCGCGAAGAAGGCGGCCTTGGCGGCGCAGAGCCACCAGGAATGACCTCCGTCAGCGCTGCCCGAGAAGGTCTCTCAGCCACGCGCGAATCGGCAACTGCCTGGCCTCGATGCTTCGCAAGTGAGGTGACCAAAGACATGGGAAAGGTGCTCTGACCTGCAAGGATGCTGTTGTCGAGACAGCATACGGAGCGCAGGATCGGAGCACCTTTCTGGTGGGCGAGGATGTCGCGTCGGACAACCGTTTGGTCGTCAGCCCGCCACGCGACCGGCCGAGCCCGTGATCGGCCGACTCCCGCCGGGCCGGGCCGTGCGGCGGCTCGGCCTGAGCGTCGGGGTCGCGGCGGGCACCGGGACCGCGTGCTGGTGAGCGCGGCGACTGTCGAATCCACGCTCAGCCCCCAGTCAATCAGGCCCGCACCGTCGGCCTGCGTGCGCAGCCGGTCGGCCAGCACGTCCCACGAACCGTCCAGCTGCCAGTCCCGGAACCGGGAATCCACGCTCGGCCAAGTCCGGTACTCGACCGGCACTGTCCCGCACGGGCAACCGGCGCCCTGGCCCTGGGAGACCGCCTGGGCCGACCTGTCCACCCGGGTCTGCGGACCGCCGCTCGCACCGACGTCCTGACCACCCCGCCGGAAACGGCACGACGCACCAACACCTGGAACGACCTGGCAGCGAGGCGAGGGACTCACCCATGCCCCTGCAATCGGCGATCCACCATCAGCGAACCCGCGGACTCAGACCCTGCCCATTCGTGGATCGAGGCATAGTTCCCCTACTCAAGCGAGAACCCGCCATCTCCAGTCGCGAGTGTGTACGCGACAGCTGCGACGACCGCGAGCACAGCAAGGATCAGCAACAATCCGAGGCCCTTGACGATGAATACGCTGAGATTCCACCTGCGCGCGCGGACGACTGTTCCCGCTGTCAGGTTCTTCGCCTTATCAACCGTCACCAGCCCATTGCGTGATTGTCGACCGGTCACTTCTACGACATCGCCGTTGTTGATCGAGCCGCCGCGGTAGTACTTAGCTCGCATCTCGACGGCCACCCTCGGCAGGGGTTTGCCTCCAGGACCGTAGCGTTCCAACCTGAAGTTCCAGACGAGTGTCTGTCGCTTCCTGAAGACGCCGGATTCGGTCCTTGGGACGTATCCAGAGACCTTCCCTTTGTATGTGGGCATTGAGATATCTCCTATAGCCGGGTTAGCGGTGAGCAGCAGCTCCTGCCGTGTCATGCGCAGCTGCGCCCGGGTCGTGGGTTCCCGGGTCGTGGGCGCCGGGGTCCTGTGACATGCCCGGGTCGTGGGTTCCTGGGTCGTGGGTTCCCGGGTCGTGGGCGCCGGGGTCCTGTGACATGCCCGGGTCGTGGGTTCCCGGGTCGTGAGCGCCGGGGTCCTGTGACATGCCCGGGTCGTGGGTTCCCGGGTCGTGAGCGCCGGGGTCCTGTGACATGCCCGGGTCGCCCGCCGGGTCGTGAGCGCCGGGGTCCTGTGACATGCCCGGGTCGCCCGCCGGGTCCGCGAGACTTTGAATGAATCCCTGGGCTGCATGTGCCGCGAGGTCTTGCTGAAAATGTGCCTGTTCCGCAGCAGTCGACACGGCGTCCTGCTCGGACGAGGCTGAAGATCGACGCATCGTGATCCCCTCTCCCATGGCCTAATGCGGGTGGAAACTCGCAGCACCCGGGTCGTGAGAGGCGTTCGGCTCCGACACGCTGGGATCGTGGGACGCGTTCGGCTCCGACACGCTGGGATCGTGGGACGCGTTCGGCTCCGACACGCTGGGATCGTGGGACGCGTTCGGCTCCGACACGCTGGGATCGTGGGACGCGTTCGGCTCCGAAATGCTGGGATCGTGGGACGCGTTCGGCCCCTGCGGGTATGCGGTGCTCGCCGTTACGACATGGTCAGCATCGACTGACGCGCCCTGAGGGAGAGACATGCCCGCACCCGACTCGGGAGTGCTCATTCCGCCGTCCCCGCCCGGGGTGTAATACCCGAACATGGTGTCGGCCACCGACCCAAGAGTGCCACCTATCATTCGGCCGAACTCTGAGCCGACCTGGCCGAGCACTTCCTCCCCTGCAGGCCCGAGCGCATAATGGCCGACGAGCTGGCCCACGGCATCCCCGGCATACTTGCCAAACTCTGCCCCAGTTTTCTCGAGACCGGGATCTTGGTACGTGGCGCCGGGCTCTGGCGGTTCACCGCGGCCGGTCGACGCTGCACCGTGGTTCTCGGCCTTGGGGCCCACACCGGGGAGAGGGCCCTGTGGCTGCACACTGGTCTGAGGCGGCTCGACCGATTTGTTTGGTTCTGCCATTGGTATGCCTCCCTCTTGTGGTTAGCGGAAGATCCTTAATTTGCCCTTCTCACAAGACGACCCTCACTGAAAGCTGAGTCGACCGCATTGAAGAACGGGGAGTCGCCTGGCCCCGGCTCGCTCAGGGCAAGACGGAGCCGGTCACGACCACGGAGTCGGCAGGTTGTTGGCGAATGCGCGCCGGGTCGCGACCAGCGGGGACGGGAACGTCACCACGAGGGTCGAGGCACCGCTGACGAGCGCGTTGTACACGTAGTCGCCCAGCGTCACGCCGCACCCCGTCCCGCTGGTGTTCAGGTTGCGGATCGTGACAACCGCCGCACCGGCGCCCGGGTTCGTGAACGACAGGCTGGTGATCATGACCTTGCCCGAGGTCAGCCCGGGCTTGATCAGCCCCGGGGTGAAGATCATGCGCGAGAACGCCGCGCCGGGGTTATAGGGAAGCACCGATCCGTCGACGGTCGGGGCGCCGGCGCCGGCACGCCGACCGTTGACGGATCGGTGCTTGCCGGTGTCGGCTGAGGCACACGAGTCGTTGTCACACGTGCCGGTGGTCAGTCGGCCCTGGGCCGTCACGTGCGCAACCCGGATGGAAATAGGTGGAGTCGGCCACACTGACCTTGGCCAGGCCGGCGGCGAAGCTGCCGACGGGGAAGGCGAGCACTGCGAGCCAGACAGCCACGACCATGGTCGTGATCTGACGGCCTGTCAGACGTCGGGACGTGGCGAACTCCTTGGGAGGCGATGGTGCACAGCATCATGGGCCAGTTGGCGAGTGAGCGCTTCGACCGATCAGGTGCGCTCTCAGCCCCAGTCTTGGGGGTTCCGAGTGAGGGGCCAAGCGGGCGTGTCACTGAGTGACACGTGTTAGGGCGAACGGGGTGCCAGCGCTGCGGCCGTGGGAACGTCCGCCGCGTTGCGCCGAACGGGCATGGCGTCGGCGACACGCAGCGCTGCGCGGATCAGGCTCTTGAGGTCGCCGCGCTGGACAGGGACAGTGACGCCGACCGCGGCTGGCTGTCCTTGTGGCCCGGTCAGGCGTACGGCGACGCAGCGCCAGCCAATCATGCTCTGTTCGGACTCGACGGCCGCCCCGAGGTCACGGGCCTGCCGGAGGATTCCGTCAAGCTCCGCCCGGGTGGCGGGAGAGTTCGGGGTCCAGCGCGGCAGACCGTTCCGGGTGGCCCGTTCGAGCAGGTCTGGACGGTCAAGCAGGAAGAGCCGGCCACCGGCGGTGTTGACCAGGCTTTCCAGCGACGGCGGCGGCCATCGGTCGAGGAACCGCGCGACCTCGTCGCTGCAGACGAGGTCGAACGGCTCTAGGGTCTTCACCTGCTCGCCCGCCAGGAGCCAAGCCACGCCCCCGAAAGTTGCGTTGAGTTCCACCAGGCTCTCGTGGACCTCGGCGAAGGCTTGGTGCAAGGCAGCCTTGCGTCCGAGCAGTTCGAGTGTGGGGCCTAACGTGTAGACGTTGTCCCGGCGCACCAGCACGCCGCGCGCGACCAGGTCCATGGCGATGCGGCGGACGGTCGGTTTGGGGATACCGGTCCCCTCCGCGAGCCTAGCCAGCGAGAGCCCGCAGCCGGTGGCCGCGACGCAATGAACGATGTCCAGCGCCCGACCAACCACTGCGCCGTCGTACATGCCGGTCCCCCTGCCGCCATGTCACCAAGTGACCCGAGAGGGCGGCTTCCGCCGCTGGTCGTCCCTAGCATGGCCAGCCGACCAAGTCGACCGCAACCGCGATCGGCAAGAGCCGTTCCGGCTACTCCTTCTTGGTCACCAGCTCCGAACCGAGGAAGGTCACGGTGCCGTCCGGCGTCTCGATCCACCAGTCCTTCCAGTGCTCCACGATCGTGCCACCCGGGCCGACCCAGCCTCCGCCACCCGGGAGCGTGCCATCCGGTACTCGCGTCGTCGGCGTGATGATGTCGACAGGAGACCCTCCCGTGACCGGCCCTGGTGTCGGCGGTGTGGGGACCTTGCTCATCGGCGGGCCGGGATCCGGCGCCGGTTGCGGGTGCACGGTTGTCGTGTCCTCACGAATGAGCTGACCGTTGTGATCCCAGACCTTGATGGTGGTCGTCATGGTGCCGTCAGGCGCTCGTCGCGTCTGAACCTGCGTTTGCTCGCCGGTCTGGGAGTCAGTGAGCTCCTCGAGATCCCACACGTCCCCGGACGGTGAGCCGTCCGGCATGACCGTCCAGGTAAGGAGCGCGATGCCAGTGCTCTGCCCGAGATCGATCTGCCGGCGAAGCTCCACCGTGCCCGATCCGTCACGCTCGTACTTCCATGTCGTCGTCTCCTGCGAGCTCGGGTGCAGGTGCACCACGTCAAACCGCCCGTCGGTGTGAAAGCGCGTGGACACGTGCGTGTCGTCCGGGTATCGGAGCTGCCCCTCGGTCGTCACGTCCCCATTCGGGAGCACCCTGATCACCTGCGCTGACACCGTGGTTCCGTCGTTCCACTTGACGACGATCTGCGACTCGACCGGCTTCCCGTTCGCGTCGTGGTAGACGTGTCTCGACTCCATGTACCCGTCGCCGGGGATCTGGATCGTCCATTCGTGCAGCTGTTCGCGCCCCATCGGGCACCTCCGATCGGCCGCGACGTCGCGCCCTGTTGTCGCCGACGTCGGGGCTGTTGGTCCGGCGGTTTGAGAGCCGGTCGCCGAGGCCGACGACGGCTCGGAGGCGTGCCTCGGCCGACCCCGGCGAGCACGCGTGTTACGGCAGGCCGAGCAATGGATCCTGAGCCGCCAGTCGCAATGAACTTCGGTGTGTGTCGATGCTCGCGCCCCTCCGGTGCGGGAACGAGCTGTGACCCTTATAGGGAGGGACGCCGACACCGGTTAGTACGCGCCATCGCGCTGAATCGGCCTGGGTCTGATGGAGGCATGATCTGAACCGTGGACGAGGGCGTCATGCCTGCATTCGGCGGCAGTAGGTGGCTCGTTTAGCGTAGCGGGTGGCGAGGGCGCAGAACTGCTCACCACTGCCGGCGTGGACCTATTCAACCCCGCGAAGGTACCCACCCAGCGGTACCGCTACCGCGGTGGCGCGATCCCGACGCCGTGGACCCAGCGACCCGAGACGGCCACCGCCTGAGGGACTCGTGGAGAGCCCGGTGCCGGGAAACTGGCACGCCGGGTTCGGGCGAGCGGCCAGGGGAAACGACCGACCGGAAACGGCGGAACCGCGCCCCTGGCCGACTCGTACAACCGGCTCCACTGGGTCCGCGACGTCACCTTCGACGAAGACCGTTCTCAGGCACGCGCCGGCAACCGACCCCGCGTCATGGCCTCGATCCGAAACGCCGCGATCGGAAATCCAACCCGGCCCGCCGACCTCATCCCCGACCCATGACTTTGCCGGAGCTCTGGCCGCCTGCCTGCCCGGCGGTGTGGTGCTTCTTCTCCGTCGTGGTGCTTGTCGGAGCTGGACGCCGGGCGGGTCACCGACTGTCAGTCGAGGCCTTCGACGATGCGGAAGTCGCGCTCGACGCCGTCAGCAAGTGTGGCCAGCGCCTCCTGGTATGCCTCGCTCTCGCGTGCCGCGAGGGCCTGTTCGAAGCTGTCGAACTCGATCAGGACGGTGAACTCGGCGATTCCGGCGTCGTGTGCGACGACCCGGCCGCCTCGGCTGAGGAGCCGCCCGCCCCCGGCCCGGACGGCCGGACCGGCCAGTTTGGTGTAGGCAGCCAGCTTCTCAGGGTCTGAAATGGTGCGGTAGACGCTGACCCAGTAGCCCTTGGGCACGAAACCTCCAGTATTCGATTCGCAATTCAGTACATTCGTACCCGACGGCGGGTCGCCGGGATGATCCGGAGCACGAGCTGGTCGGCTCCGACCCTGCGGTCGGATCCTAAGATCTGAACGCGTCCACCCCGGTGAGCTCTGCCGACAGCTCCCACAGGCGTGCCGCCTCCGCGGAGTCGATCGCGTGGGCATGCACGCCGCCAGCTTCGGTCGCTGGCCCGGCAATGTCGCAGTCCTCGCAGTACACGCCACCCATGCCGGCGAGCTGCGGCGAGGTCGCCGCCCACACCTGCGTCGCCGCGCCTTGCTCGAGGGTCTTGAATGTTGGGTCGGCCAGGTTGCCGTCGTCGTCGATCCAGCCCGCAGCAACCATCTCGTCCTTGGACAAGTGCCGTTGCAGGGGGGTGAGGATGGTACCGGGGTGTAGCGCGAACGCCCGCACGCCAGCGTCGCGGCCGAGCTTGTCGAGGTGCACGGCGAAGAGCACGTTAGCCGCCTTGGCCTGCCCGTACGCCTGCCAGCGGTCGTAATCCCTCGTGAACTGTACGTCGTGCCACCGGATGCCGGTAATGCCGTGGGCACCGGAGGACACGGCGACGACCCGGCCACGGGCGCGGGCGATCGCGGGCCAGAGCCGGTTGATCAGCGCGTAGTGGCCGAGGTGGTTGACGGCGAACTGCGCCTCCCAGCCTGGGCCGACCCGGGTCTCGGGGCAGGCCATGATGCCCGCGTTGTTGATGACGATGTCGGCCTCGCGGCCGGAGGCGACAAAGCGCTCGGCGAACCGGCGGACGCTGTCGAGGTCGGCCAGGTCGAGTGCGTCGATCTCGATGCCGCCGATGCCGCCGAGCTCGTGGCCTGCGAACTCGGGTCTCTTGGCGAGGACGACGACGCGAGCGCCGGCGCGGGCCAGTGCACGTGTCGTCACCAGGCCGAGGCCGGAGTATCCGCCGGTCACGATGGCCGTCTTGCCGGTCAGGTCGATCCCTCTGAGAACGTCATCGGTGGTGCTACGGGCGCCGAAACCCGAGCCGATCCCACGCTGCGGTGTGGTCATGGACCCGAAGCTAGATGCTCGACCGAGGTCTAGGTCAACGGCATACGCTCGGCGCATGACTGCAGCATCCAGCGAGCTGACTATCGGCCAGGTCTCCGCACGAACCGGCCTTGGTGTGCACACCTTGCGCCTGTACGAGCGCGAGGGCCTCTTGGCGGGCGAGGTGCGGCGCGACGGACGCGGCCGCCGCGTCTACTCGGCGTGGGACGTCGAGTGGCTGGAGTACTGCACGAGGTTCCGTGCATCGGGAATGCCGCTGGTGACGATCCGGCGCTTTGCCGAGCTGGTGCGGCAAGGGCCGGGCAACGAGCACATCCGGCTCGGGCTGCTGCACGAGCACAGGGACCTGGTGGTGGAGCGGATCGCGGAGCTGACCACCTGCCTCGAGGTGATCGGCTTCAAGATCGATATGTACGAGAAGCACCTGGCGCAAGACGGTACGGGCGACCTATGGAGCCCGCCTTGACGGTGCGCGTCCGACCGCGTCAGAGGACGGGCGCCTCCGCATCAGCCAGCAGCTCCGGGATGCGCGACGTCGTAGGCGCGGGAAACCTTCTGGGGCACGACCATGCGCCACGCGTCGACGACGAGCTCACGCGCCTCTTCTCGATCCAGCACGGCGAGGTCGGCGTGCACCCAGTTGAAGCGCATGTCCGACGCGGAGGGCAGCTGGAACTTGCGCGGGTCGCTCGCGACGAAGTCGGCCCGCTCCTCCTTGGGGAACGCGAAGTCCGACGAACCGTCAGCCACGATGACGGTTCGTCACCGCGTGTCGCGCACACGACGAACCTGCAACCACGAGGGAAAACAGGTCAGTGCGGCCGAGAGCGGGCGGATCGAACATCAATGCCTGGAGATTCTTTCCGGTGAGTTCACGAATTCTGACGGGCGTCTTGGCGGGAACTCGCGGTGGTAGGGCGCGTTGATCGTCGTTTCTTGTGTGGGTTCGGCCAACCCACCGCTGGCGGACGGATTGCCGTCAGGTGCAGAAGCCGTCCGGCAGCGTGGCTACCGCGGCTGTCATCTGCTCGATCGTGAGGCTGTCGACGACGATGAGCCGCGTGATCGTGACCGCGTAGTCCGGAGCGACCTCGGCCTGCAGGTCCTGCAGCAGGCGCGTCGTGTTGTAGAACGTGACCGGGACCGTGCGTGCTCCGTCGGAGACCTGGGCATCCCAGAAGACACTTTTGGGCTTCGACCTCCCAGGCGTACTGGGGGAAGTCGGTTGGTAGGCGAAGCTCGTGTGGCATGTCATCTCCGATCCGGTGCGGCGGGTCAGGGCCGCGACCGGGGCCGGGGCCGCTCCGGGGCGGGGGGTCGTTCGATGGTGGTGGCGTAGCGCAGTGCGGTGTCGATGGAGATGCCGAACAGGTCGCAGAGTCGTCGCACGGCGCCGCCGCTGGCGTGAGCCTCCGCGAGGATCCTGTCCTCGCGCAGCGCTCGAAGGTCGAGGTTGGTCTTGTGCCAGGGGAAGCTCTCGCTCGGGAGACGAGCCGTCCGGCGGTGAACTGGGTGGTGAGGAACAGGCGCGTGTTGTGCGAGTGCGGCCAGCGCCGGGCGCGGTGGTCGAGCCAGGGGGCCAGGCGGACCTTGACCGGTCTGCCCCTCGATACCGCTGCGGTCCGCGAAGCACTCAACTCCGAAGACCCAGCGATCGCCTTGGCGGTCGCGCTGGTCGCGTTCCACGCCCTCATCGGGCATCAGGTCCGCGACCTTCAGCTCACGGACATCGATCACAGCCGGGCCTTGGGTCAGTTCGAGGTCGGCCAGCACGTTCCGCACTCGCCTCCTCAGCGCGGGTGACCGCCCATGTGCATGTCGATGTCAGGGTCGGATAGATCGTCGCCCGTCCCGAGGTCGACGGTGGTGTCGGGCTCGATGTAGTTCTCAGGCGGCTCCGTCGGGTCGAGCTCGATGTACGTGCCGGTCTCGGTCGGTGGGTCGTCGAGCTCGATGTAGTTCTCAGGCGGCTCCGTCAGATCGTCGAGCTCGATGTAGGTAGCGTGCTCCTGGCTGGCGTCGTTCTCAGCCTCCACACGCAGCGGAGCGAGCCGGTCGAGAGCGTTGTGGTCGGACTTGTCCGTCGCACCGTCGTAGCGGGCGCCCGCCTCTTGTCCGGTTGGCGTCCCCTTGAGGATTGTGTTGTACACAGCGGGATCATGGGCGGTCAGCCTCGCTGCCTCGAAGTCGTGGGCGGTCAGGGGCGCTTCCGGTGGGACCACCTCGATGCCCCGCGGAAGTGAAGGCACCTCGATGCCGGCCCGCGTCATGAGATCGTGCGCCACGGTCAGGCAATGTCGCCCCAGTTCGTGTCGGCTCTTCGGGCGTCCCACGCTGTCCCGGGTCCGGCGTCCGGGACGTCCCGCTCGGCACCGCGTTCAGAGACGCACGCCGGTGAGCGGGCTTGGCCACGATCAGCTCGGCGAGGGTGTGCGTGGTGAGCAGCACCGAGACCGGCGCCA
>NZ_JAKGSG010000026.1 GCF_021568775.1 Antribacter soli
ACCAGGCCCGAGTACGACAACACGAACGAGACAGCCCCGAGCGTCGAGGTCAGCAGCACGGCCGTCACCAGCGACGGCAGCGTGTCCGGATCCAGACGAGCCGGGCGGCGAACCGCGACGGGCGATGCCGGGGCAGCGGTCAGACTCATACGCAGGGTCTCCTCATCAAGTCGTCTGGGCGTTCCAAGTCGGCCAAGTTCTTCATGCCCGAACGGCGGTGACGTCTGGCGCGGCCGGGCTACGTGGCGGCGCCCGGTTCGTCGGCGTTCGCCCCGCCATCGGCCGCCGCCTGCTCGGGCATTGGCCCAGGGGCCAGGGACTCGAGGATCCGCGCGGTGAGGACGTTCACGTTCTCGTCCGGCTCGATGTAGTGCTTCTTGGTGATCTCCGTGGACGAGTGCCCGAGCAGTTCGGCCGCCATATCCGCTCCGCCGGACCTCTCGACCGTCGTGGCAGCGGTACGCCGGAACGCGTGAGGTGTGACGCCGGTGATCCCGACCTCCTTGAGGATGTCCCGCAGCCTGCGACGCACGTTGTTGGTGGTGAGTGGGGTTCCGTTGCGCGAGTGGAAGATCAGCGTCTCGGGTGGCTCGCCGGCAAGCTCCACCAGACGGGCTCGTAGCGCCTCGGCGGTGTAGGACGGGACGGCGATGCGCCGCACCGACGTCTTGGTCTTCGGCTTGGGCTGCCGGTAGGTCGGCTTGCCCTTCGGGGACACGATCGTCCCGGTGACGCGGACAGTGGCCGGTGTGGAGGTGACGTCGACGTCGCACTTGCGCAGCGCAAGGACCTCGCCGATGCGCAGCGAGGAGCCGATCATCACTTCGATGATCGCCTCGAGCTGCCCGTCGGGCTTGGGGCCTGGCAGCTTCTCCTCGCCTCGCCGCCACCCCTTGACCGCGGCGCGGATCGCCTGCACCTGGGCGAGCGTGAGCGCCTTGGCCTCCGACGGCGGTCGCTTGAGCCGCTTGGTCCCGGTGACCGGGTTCCGGTCGATCGCCTCGTACCTCAGCGCCAGCCCCAGCGCGAGGTTCAGCACCACCTTGGCGTGCTTCGCACGGGCGTAGGAGAACTTCTGCTGCTGCTTGAGGAACCGGTCGACCTTCATGATCGTGATCTCCCGCAGCGTCATCTCCCGGAACGCCGGCAGCACCAGGGTGCGCATGTCCCGCTCGTACAGGTCGCGCGTGGCCTGGGCCAGGTCGTCCAGCTCGAGGTCCTCGAGCCACACCTCGACCAGCCGCGTGAACGGGCTGTCCGCGCTCAGCTCCACGGACCCGGAGGATCGTCTGATCCGCCGGGCCAGCTTCGCCTTGAGCGCGACCTCGGCCCGCGGGCCGGTGTCCGCGCTGGCCTGCACGAGGCGTGACCTGCCGTCCAGGTCCCGGAACCAGGACCGGGCCCGGTAGGAGCCGGACCCGACGCGGTCGACGTTGATGTCGCCCCACGTGCCGATGGGGGTACGAGGCTTAGCCACGACTGCTCACCGCCCCTCGGCCGGACGGCCGGGAGAGGACTCGCGTTGCTGCGCCAGCCACTCGCGCACGTCCGAGACGAAGAACTTCACGTGCTTGCCGACCCGCACCCCGCACGGACCCTTGCCGTCGGTGCGCCAGTCGTAGATCGTCCGGACCGGGACGCCGAGATAGGCGGCCAGCTCGTCCAGCGAGAGCAGCGGGTCCAGCCCACCCGCGGGGGATGTGGTGTGCGTCTCCATGAGACACAGGTGCGAAGCACGCTCCGCACGAACCCGAGACGACCCGAGCGCTCTGCGCGCCCGCCGTCCCAGATGCCCAGATCGGACCGCCACGGCGGCCAATCTGATGAGTATGTGATGACCGGTTCAAGTCTCAGAAACCCTTCAGGCCTGGAAACCGTTGAGTTTCCAGGCCTGAAATGGTCGGGCTGACAGGATTTGAACCTGCGACCCCTTGACCCCCAGTCAAGTGCGCTACCAAGCTGCGCCACAGCCCGTCGGCTTCCCGAGCATGCTCAGGCTACCGATCTGTGCCCCGAAGGGCCGACCGAAATACTACCGCACGTCGGACGATGTGCTGGACTCGGGCTCGCCGACCTGGACCGCCGCGACGGCGACACCCAGTTTCATCGAGCGACGCGGCACCGCAGCCGCCGAGAGGGAGAGCGCGCAGCCGGCGCCAGCGTCAGTGCCATCGCCCGACAGCCCCCGCGACGTCGCAGGCCCGTAGCATCGGTCGTGGAGGGTGCCATGGTCAGGGTCATGGGCGTCGACGCCGCAGGGCCGCGCTGGGTGGGCGTCACCAGCGACCAGCGCGTGTACGCGGACCACTCGATCGAGGAGCTCATGGCGCTCGCCGACGCGGACGGCGTGCTCGATGTCGTCGCGATCGACATCCCGATCGGTCTGCCGGACGCCGGGCGGCGTCTGGCCGACGTCCTCGCCGGCTCCGCCGTCGGGCCGCTGCGTGCCTCCGTGTTCACGACGCCGCCGCGCTCGGTGCTGCAGGCGGAGTCGTACGCGGAGGCCATCGAGCTGAGCCAGCACAGCTCCGGCAAGGGCGTCAGCCGGCAGTCCTGGGCGCTCGGCCCCAAGATCCTCGAGGTCGACGACGTCGTGCACCGCTCCACCAGGACCATCGTCGAGTTCCACCCCGAGGTGTCGTTCGCGACCCTCGCCGGGCGGCCGCTGACCACCCGGAAGAAGACGTGGGCCGGCCAGGAGGAGCGGCGGGCGCTCCTGGCCGGAGCGGGAATCGTGGTCCCGGCGGACGTCGGCCGCGCCGGGCTCCTCGTCGGGCCTGACGACGTGCTGGACGCCGCCGTCGGGTCGTGGTCCGCGCAACGTTACGCCGACGGCGTGTCCGTCAGCTTCCCGCCCGAGCCCGAACAGCTGGACGGCATCGCGGTGGCGATCCACGCCTGACCGGCCGCGGCCCAGCGCTGCCCGTCAGTACTCCGGGATCTCCCGCCCGAACGTCTCCCGCGTGATCGCCGCCGGGTCGGGGCCGCCGCGCACCCCTGTGTCGAGCACGTCGATCGCCGCGACCTGCTCGTCGGTCAGCGCGAAGTCGAAGACGTCGAAGTTCTCCGCGATCCGCTCCGGGCGCACGGACTTGGGGATGGCGGACCGGCCGTGCTGCAGGTGCCAGCGGAGCATGACCTGGGCGGGCGTCCTGTCGTGCTCCTTCCCGATCCCGGCGATCACCGGGTCCGCGAGCGTCCCGCTCCCGCTCCCCCGGTAGAACGTGATGCCGCCGATCGGGGACCACGCCTGAGTGAGGATGCCGTGTGCGGCGTCGGCCGCGCGGACCTCGGGCTGCGTGAAGTACGGGTGCAGCTCGACCTGGTTGACCGCCGGCACCACGGTGGTGCGCTCGACCAGCTCCTCGAGGTGCTCCGGCATGAAGTTGCTGACGCCGATCGCGCGGACCTTGCCGTCGGCGAGCAACGTCTCGAGCGCGTGGTACGCGGCCACCGTCAGGTCGAACTCCGACGGGAGCGGCTGGTGCAGGATGAACAGATCGAGGAAGTCGGTGCCGAGCTTGCGGGTGGCCTTCTCGAACGCGTGGAGCGCTCCGTCGTAGCCGTAGTCGCTGATCCAGACCTTCGTCTCCAGGAAGACGTCGGACCGGTCGACGCCCGACCGGCTCAGCGCCTCCCCCACCTGGCGCTCGTTGAGGTAGGCGGCCGCGGTGTCGATGTGCCGGTACCCGGTGCGCAGGGCCGACTCGACCGCTTCCGCAGTCACGTCGGGCGTGGTCTGGAAGACGCCGAAGCCGAGCGCGGGCATCGTCACGCCGTTGTTGAGGGTCAGTTCGGTGGTCATGCCCCGACGCTACGTCGGCTCTCCCGCGCGAGGCAGGCACGGGTAGTACCTGCCTGGCATCCGGGCCGGCACGACGACGCAGCGACGGCCCGCGCCGGGGTGAGCCGGCGCGGGCCGTCGGTCGAACCGGGGCAGGCGTCAGCGCGCGCCGGCCCCCGCGGTGACGATCGACCTGACCGACGAGGCCGTGTCGAGCGTGTAGGAGTACGGGATCGAGCCGACCGAGCCACCCTGGTCGCCGCTGCCCGAGCTCACGAAGTGGTTGTTGCGCGCCACGAGGGTGCCCGCCGGGGAGCTGCCCTCGCCACGGTGGAACGGGTCGGGCGTGTTCTCGAAGTAGTTGCCCTCGACCAGCACACCGCCCTCCATCGTGGACGCCACGCCGTAGCCGCTGACGTTCGTGTACAGGTTGTTGAACACGTGGACCGGGTTGCCGAACCGCACCCGCGGGTTGCGCTGCGTGGTGCCGTCGAACCAGTTGTGGTGGTACGACACCCGCAGGTGCCCGCGGTCTTGCGACCCGTTGTCGTCCGAGTGGCCCACCAGCGAGTTCTTGTCGTGCCCCCGGAAGAGGTTCCACGAGATCGTCACGTAGTCGGAGCCCCGCTTCGTGTCGACCGAGCCGTCGTAGCCGATGCCGAACGAGTTGTGGTCGATCCACACGTTCGTCGACGTCTCGACGCTGATCGCGTCGTCGTTCCAGTCGTCGAACCTGAGGTTGCGGACGATGATGTTCCGCTCCTGGTACAGGTGCAGGCCGCAACCGGTGAGCTGCGACCCGGACGCACCCTCGATCGTCGTGTTCGAGCCCACCCGGATCAGCCCGCTGCACGAGATGTTCCCCTGCACCCGTACCACCTTTGCGGTGTCGCTCGACACCGCGCTGGTCAGCGCGGACGCGGAGGTCACCGTCACGGCCGACGCGCTGCCGCCCCCGGTGACCCCGCCGTTCTGCGACGCCCAGCCGACGACGCCGGCCGCCGGCGCGGAACCCAGCTTCACGAGCTCCCACTGCTGGTTGTACTGGTTGCCGTCGGTGAGCTGGGTGACGGTGGCGCCGTCCGCGGTGGAGCGGTCGGTGACCGTGACGGCCTTGTTGCTGTGCCGGTTGAGGAGCCGCACGCGCCCGCCCTCGGCGTCGACCAGCCGGAACTGCTGGTTCCACCCGTTGTTGTCCGTGTACTGGCGGAACCCGGCGCCGTCGGCGGTGCTCCACTCCCACAGGTCCAGCACCTTGCCGGAGTGCCGGTTCTGCAGCCGGTAGTAGCCGCCGCCGGAGTCGACGAACCGCCACTGCTGCCAGGCGCCGTCGTTGCGGGTCCACTGCTGGACGATCGCGCCGTCGGCGGTGGACCAGTTGGCGACCTCCATCGCCTTGCCGCTCTGGCGGTTGACGAGCACGTACCACGCGCCCGTGTCGACGGTCGCGGCGCTCGCCGGCGCTGCGGCGAGCCCACCGAGCCCTGCGGCGGCGACCGCGAGCGCCACGGCGGCGACCACGGCCGCACGCAGTGACCGCACTTCCTTGATGACCTTGGTGATCCTCATTGATCCCCCTCATGGGTGAGTAGGTCGCTCGACCGTAGAAGCAGACCTACAACGATGGAAGGGGAACCGGTTTCCCGAAACGTTTAGGCTGCGGATCAACCGTTTTCCGTGACGATACGACGGCGACGACGCTCGCTGCCGTGCGTACGGTGCGCTCCGTCGACGACGAACGGGGTCACCCTCCGTACGGATAGGTGACCCCGTGCTGCGCCACGACCAGCGGGCGGCCGCGTCAGCGCTTGCGCTTCTCCCGCACCCGCACGCTGATCTCGATGGGCGTGCCCTCGAACCCGAACGTCTCGCGCAGGCGGCGCTCGATGAAGCGGCGGTAACCGGCCTCGATGAAGCCCGTCGCGAAGATGACGAACCGCGGCGGGCGCGTCGACGCCTGCGTCGCGAACAGGATGCGCGACTGCTTGCCGCCCCGCAGCGGGTGCGGGTGCGCCGAGACCAGCTCGCCGAGGAAGGCGTTGAGCTTGCCGGTCGGGATGCGCGTGTCCCACGACTCGAGCGACTTCTCGATGGCGGGCACGAGACGGTCGGTGTGCCAGCCCGTCTTGGCCGACACGTTGACACGCGGCGCCCACGTGACCTGGACCAGGTCCTTCTCGATCTCGCGCTCCAGGTAGGGGCGGCGGTCCTCGTCCATCATGTCCCACTTGTTGTAGGCGATGACGAGGGCCCGGCCGGCGTCCACGACCTGCGAGATCACGCGCGTGTCCTGCTCGCTGAGCGGCACGGACGCGTCCACGAGGACCACGCCGACCTCCGCCTTCTCGATCGCGGCCTGCGTGCGCAGGGACGCGTAGAAGTCGGCCCCCTTGGTCTGGTGCACGCGGCGGCGGATGCCGGCCGTGTCCACGAACCAGTACGGGATGCCGCGGAGCTCGACCAGCTCGTCGACCGGGTCGCGCGTGGTGCCGGCGACGGAGTCGACGACGACGCGCTCGGCGCCCGCGATCTTGTTGAGCAGCGACGACTTGCCGACGTTCGGGCGGCCCACGAGCGCCACGCGACGCGGCCCTGCCGGACGGAGCGTCCCGTGCTCCGAATCGATGGGCAGCGCCTTCATCGCAGCGTCGAGCAGGTCGCCCGTGCCACGGCCGTGCAGGGCGGAGACCGGGTGCGGCTCCCCCAGCCCAAGGCTCCACAGCGCCGTCGCGTCCGCCTCGCCCGACGGCCCGTCCACCTTGTTGGCGCACAGCACGACGGGCTTCTTCGAGGCGCGCAGCAGTCGCACGACACGCTCGTCGGTCGCGGTGGGCCCGACGGCGGCGTCCACGACGAAGATCACGGCGTCGGCCAGCGAGACGGCGACCTCCGCCTGTTCGGCGACCTTGAACTCCATGCCCGCGACGTCGACCTCCCAGCCGCCCGTGTCCACGAGCGTGAAGTTGCGGCCCGCCCACTCCGCCGGGTACGAGACGCGGTCGCGCGTCACACCCGGCTTGTCCTCCACGACCGCCTCGCGACGGCCGAGGATGCGGTTGACGAGCGTGGACTTGCCGACGTTCGGTCGCCCGACGATCGCCAGGACGGGGTTGGGGGCCTGCCCGCCCTCGTCACCGGTCTCGTCCCACTCGCCCTCGAGGAGCGAGCGGTCCTGCTCGTCGAGCTCGAACTCCTCCAGGCCGGCGCGCAGGGCACGCTCGCGGGCGAGGTCGTCCTCGGTCTCGAGGATGTCGGGGGCTTCGTGGGTCATGTCCGCTATTCTCTCAGGCTCGCGGGGCACGAGCCGCCTCGCGGCCCGTGACCTGCGCGACCACGTCTAGCACCGCGGCGACCGTCTGGTCGAAGTCCAGCTCGGAGGAATCCACAGTCACGACCCCGTCGGCCGCGACATGGAACTGTGAGACCGTCGCGTCGTCCCGGTCGCGGCGCAGCACCTGGTCCTTCGTCGCCTCGACGGCGGTGGCGTCGGCCGCGCCGTGCACCTCCAGGGAACGACGGCGCAGGCGCGCCTCCTCGTTCGCGGTGAGCAGGACGCGCGCGTCGGCGTCGGGCGCGACGACGGTCGTGATGTCGCGGCCCTCAGCCACGATCCCGCGCCCGCCGGCGAACCCGCCCTCGCGCTCGGCCTCGATGATCTGCCGCTGGCGGCGGCGCAGCTCGGAACGCACGTCGAGGTTGGTCGCCACGGCCGAGACGGCGGCCGTGACCTCGGTGGTGCGGATCGCCGCGGCGACGTCGCGCCCGTCGAGCTCGACTCCCGGCGCGGCCGGATCCAGGCCCATGACCAGCGGCATCACCCGCACCGCATGCGCGACGGCGTGCTGGTCCGTCAGGTCCTCGCCCCGGTCGAGGCACCAGACGGTCGCCGCCCGGTACATGGCCCCCGTGTCCAGGTAGGCCAGCCCGAGCCGCCGGGCCACGGCCTTGGACACGCTCGACTTGCCCGAGCCGGACGGCCCGTCGATCGCGACGACGACCACGCTCTCTCCTCCAGGATGCGTCACAGGTCGACCGCGCCCATGAGGGTGCCCAGCTCGACGCGTCCGAGGACGCGCGTTCGCCCGACGCGCAGGTCCCCCAGCACGATCGGGCCGATACGCGTGCGCACCAGCCGGGTGACGGGGTGGTCGATCGCCTCGAACATGCGGCGCACGATCCGGTTGCGGCCCTCGTGCAGCACCACCTCGAGCATCGTGAAGCCCGGGACCTCGTCGATCACGCGGACCTTGTCCATCTGCGCCGTCCCGTCCTCGAGCTCCACCCCGTACTGGAGCTGCTTGAGCTCGCGCGGGAAGAGCGCGCCCTCCACGGTCACGACGTAGGTCTTCGCGATCTCGTACTTCGGGTGCGCCAGGCGGTTCGCAAGCTCCCCGTCGTTCGTGAGCAGCAGCAGACCCTCGCTGTCCGCGTCGAGGCGGCCCACGTGGAAGAGCCGCTCAGGGCGGTCACGTACCAGCTCGGCGACCGTGGACCGCCCGAGCGGGTCGTGCATCGTCGACACGACGCCCAGCGGCTTGTTCAGCACGAGCGTGATCTTGTCCTGGTCGAGCTGGACGCGCAGCCCGTCCACGTGCACCACGGCCGTGGCCGGGTCGACCCGCACGCCCAGCTCCGTGACGATCACGCCGTCGACCTCGACGTGCCCGCCCGCGATGAGGTCCTCGCAGGCGCGGCGCGAGCCGAGGCCCGCGGTGGCGAGCACCTTCTGCAGGCGCACGCCGTCGGCGACGTGCACGTCGCGGGGCGGCTCGCTCGGCTGCTGCGGCCGGCGGGGAGCCTGCCGGGCCGGCGCTGCCTTGCCGGCGGCGGGCCTGCGGGCGGCCGGCTTGCCGGCGCCCTGCTTGCCGGCTCCCGGCTTGCCGGCGCCCTGCTTGCCGGCTCCCGGCTTGCCGGCGCCCTGCTTGCCGGCTCCCGGCTTTCCGGTTCCCTGCCTGCCGGGCGCGGGCTTGCGCGGGCCCTGCCCGGATCGCTGGGGCTGTCCTTCGCGGCGGCTCCCGCCGCGGCGATCGTCGTTCATGTCTCGTCCTGTCTCGTCCTGGGCCTGTCGTGGTGGTCGGCGGGGGCCGGCATGGGTGTCAGTCGTCCGCCGCGAACTGGTCGAGTGCATCCAGATCGGGCAGGTGGGGGGCCAGCGGCGGCAGCTCGTCGAGCGACGAGAAACCCATCCGCTCCAAGAAGTATCCCGTGGTTCCGAACAGGACGGCACCGGTGGTGGGATCCTGCCCGATCTCGGCGATGAGCCCGCGGGTCAGGAGCGTGCGCACCACGCCGTCGACGTTGACGCCGCGCACCGCCGACACCTGTCCACGCGTCACCGGCTGCCGGTACGCGATGACGGCGAGCGTCTCGAGGGCGGCCTGGCTCAGCTTGGCGGACTGGCCGTCCAGGACGAACCTGCCGACCGCGTCGGCGTGGGCGACCGAGGAGTACACGCGCCACCCGTCGGCGTTCTGGCGCAGCTCGAAGCCGCGCGAGCGTCCGCCCAGCTCACCGCGGTATTCCGCCGCCAGCTCGTGGAGCAGGTCCTTCACCTCGTCCAGCGGCAGGTCGAGGGCCGCGGCCAGGCGATCGGCCGGGACCGGCGCGTCGGCCACCATGAGCACCGCCTCGAGCGCTGCGGGCGCCCCGCCCGGCAGGCTGTGCACGTCGACGAGGACGAGCGCGTCCTGCTCTGGTGTCTCCGCCGGGGTGGAACCTGCCGAAGCAGAACCGAGCGACACAGGCGCCGGCAGGGTGTCTCCGGAAATCACGAAGGACGTGTCGTTGCTCACGCGGCCCCTTCCTCGGCGGGTACTGGTTCGGCGGGTACTGCTTGGGCACCGTCGACCTCGGCACGTTCGGCCTCGGCGGGTGGGGCCGTGAGTTCGTCCATCGGCTCGTCGAACTCGCTCGGCCCGCCCGACTCGTCCAGGTACTTGCCGCCTCCATCCGGCTCGCCCGTCCAGCGGACGGTGAGCTCGCCGAGCGCGGTCACCTGCTCGAACCCGACCAGCGCGTCGCGGAACAGCTCCAGCAGCGCGAGGAAGCGCGCCACGACGACGAGCCGCTCCGCACCCTGCGTGAGGGACCGGAACGTGGCGACGTGGTCGCGGCGCAGCCGGCGCACGATGTGCGCGGCCTCCTCCCGGACGCTCACGGCGGAGCCGTGCAGGTGGGCGAGCGACACCATCGGCGGCAGCTTCGGCGTGAGCGCGCGCGCCGCCAGCTCGGCGAGCCGTGCGCCGTCGAGGTCCCAGACCAGCTCCGGGAGGAGGGCCGCCAGGTGCGGCTCGAGCGGCGCCAGGCGCGGGACGCGCCGGCCGGCGTTCGCCATGCGCTCCGCCAGGACGCCCGAGACGTCCTTGTAGGCCCGGTACTGCAGCAGGCGCGCGAAGAGCAGGTCGCGCGCCTCGAGGAGCTCCAGGTCGTCGGCGTCCTGCTCCACCACGCCGGGCAGGAGGCGGGCGGCCTTGAGGTCGAGGAGCGTCGCGGCGATGACGAGGAACTCGCTCGCCAGGCCCAGGTCCCAGGAGGCGACGGCCTCGCCGCGAGCCTCAGCCTCGCGCGCCACACGCTCGGCATCGCGGATGTACGCCACGAAGTCGTCGGTGACCACCGCGAGCGCCACCTCGGTGACGTCCATCTCGTGCTTCGCGATCAGCGACAGCAGGAGGTCGAACGGGCCGGTGAAGTTCTGGAGGTGGACCTCGAAGCTCCGCGAGGCGGGTGGAGCGTCGGCCTCCAGGACCTCAGGCGGCGTCGCCACGGGCCACGAGCTCCCGGGCGAGCTGCCGGTACGCGGCGGCGCCCGGGTGGCCGGGCGCGTAGGCAGTGATGGGCTCCGCGGCCACGGACGCGTCCGGGAACTTCACGGTGCGCCCGATCACGGAGTGCAGGAGCGTGTCGCCGAAGGCCTCGTGCACCCGGGCCACGACCTCCCGGGAGTGGAGGGTCCGCGAGTCGTACATGGTGGGGAGGATACCGTCGATCTCGAGCGCCGGGTTGAGCCGGTCCCGCACCTTCTCGATGGTCTCGACCAGGAGTGCGACGCCGCGCAGCGCGAAGAACTCGCACTCGAGCGGGATGAGCACGCCGTGCGCGGCGGTCAGCGCGTTGACGGTGAGCAGGCCGAGCGACGGCTGGCAGTCGATGAGCACGACGTCGTAGTCGTCGAGCACGGGGCGCAGGGCGCGGGCGAGCACCGACTCGCGGGCCACCTCCCCCACGAGCTGAACCTCGGCGGCCGACAGGTCGATGTTGGCCGGGAGCACGTCCAGGTTGTCGATGCCCGACGGGATGAGCACGTCCTCGATCCGGATGCCCCGCTCCATGATCAGGTTGTAGATCGTCAGGTCGAGCTCGTGCGGGTTCACGCCGATGCCGACCGAGGCGGCGCCCTGCGGGTCGAAGTCCACGAGCAGGACCCTGCGCCCGTACTCGGCCAGCGCCGCGCCCAGGTTGATCGTCGACGTCGTCTTGCCGACGCCGCCCTTCTGGTTGCACATCGCGATGATGCGGGCCGGGCCGTGGCTCGCGAGGGGCGGCGGCACCGCGAAGGTGGGCAGCGGGCGCCCGACCACGTCGGTGACGACCTGCGGTGCCTCCGGCGCGCCGACGACGGCGACCGGGGCCACGACGTCAGTCATCTCGCTCGCTCCCTCCGCACTGGCTGGCAGGCTCACGCCGCCACGGTACCCCAGGCCTCCGTCGGCGCCAGGCGGCCGCGCCCGGCGCGCCGTCGATCGGCGCTTGGCACACTATTTCGCGTGGAATCAGCGGGCGCGCGGATGCGCGGCCGCGTAGACCTCGCGCAGCGTGTCCGGCGTGACCATGGTGTAGATCTGCGTCGTGGTCACCGACGCGTGACCGAGCAGCTCCTGCACCACGCGCACGTCCGCTCCCCCGGCCAGCAGGTGCGTCGCGAACGAGTGGCGGAGGGTGTGCGGCGAGACGTGCTGCGTCAGCCCCGCCCGGCGCGCCGCCGCCTGCAGCACCGCCCACGCCGTCTGCCGGGAGAGCCGCGCGCCGCGGCTGTTGAGGAACAGCGCGGCCGTCCCCCGCCCGGCCGCCGCCAGCGTGGGCCGCCCCCGGACGAGGTACGCCTCCACGGCGGCCCGCGCGTACGACCCGACGGGCACCGCCCGCTCCTTGTCGCCCTTGCCGCGCAGGCGCAGCACGGACGCGTCGCCCGCGTCCGCGCCGGTGCGCAGGCCGGAGCTCACCGTGTCGACGTCGAGCCCGACGATCTCGCTGATCCGCCCGCCCGTCGCGTACAGCAGCTCCAGCAGCGCCCGGTCCCGCAGCGGGACCGGGCCGTCGCCCGCGCCGGCCGCGTCCAGCAGTCGCACGACGTCGTCCACCGCCAGGGCGTGCGGCAGCCGGCGCAGCTGCGTCGGCGCGTGCACGTCCGCCGAGGGGTCGTCGTCCGCGAGGCCCTCGGCCTGCGCGAACCGGTGCCAGCCCCGCACGGCCGCCAGGGCGCGCGCGGTGGACGACGGCGAGAGGACGGCGCCGCCGTCGGACCCCTGTCGCACGGCCGTGACGTACTCCGCGACGTCCGGCTCGGTCACCTGGGCGAGCGACGCACGACCCCGCGCCGCGAGGAACGCGGCGTAGCGGGACAGGTCGCGCCGGTAGGCGGAGACCGTGTTCGCGGACAGCCCGCGCTCGACGCGCAGGTGCGCGAGGTAGTCCCGCAGACCGGCCTCGAGGCGCGTGCCGGTCCCGCTGGCGGGGTTGGCGACCTCGGTCAGGGCAGCTGGCACGCCGCCATCATGCCCACCGACCCCGGCGCGCCGTGGCGCGGCACGCCGAGGCACGGCACGCCGGGCGGACGAACCTCAGGAGGGATTGATGCCTCGAGCGCCAACGCCGCAGCGGAACCGCAGGTTCACGAGGGGTTGATACCGAAGAGCTCCGCACGGCCCTTGATGACCTGGGCGCGGGCGAGGCGCGGCTTGTCCGAGCCGTCCCGGATCACGGACCCCGCCGCCTCGAAGTCGGCGAGGAAGTCCACCGCCCACGCGACGTCGGACGGCGACGGCGAGTAGCACTCGTTGATGACGGCCGGCTGCTCCAGGTCGAGGCACAGCTTTCCGGTCATGCCCAGGGCGACCGCGTCGCCCGACTGCTCGCGCAGCAGCGCGTGCGCGGTCCCGACGGTCGGGCCGTCGACGGGCCCCGGCAGGCCGCCCACCCGGCTCGCCGCCACGAGGCGCGAACGCGGGTACGCCATCGCGATCGGCTCGTTCGCGGCGCCGGTGTCACGGCGGTAGTCGCCGGACCCGAACGCGAGGCGGAACGTGCCCCGGGCGCGCGCGATCGACACCGCCTCCTCGATACCGAGCGCGGACTCCACCAGCGGGACCACGGGGATGTCGCCACCGAGGCGCTGGGCGGTGTCGATCACGTCGTCCGCGGACTCCGTCTTGGCGAGCATCACACCGGCCAGGCCGTCGATGTCCCGCAGGAGCGCGACGTCGTCGGCCCACGCCGCCGAGTGGCGGTCGTTGATGCGCACCCAGGCGCTGCCGCCCCCCTTGAACCAGGCGATGACGCGGTCGCGCGCCTCGTCCTTGAGGCTGTCGTCGATGGCGTCCTCGCAGTCGAGGACGATCTGGTCGGCGCGGGAGAGCTGCGCCCGGTCGAAGTCGTCGTCGCGCAGGGCGGAGAGCAGGAGCCACGAACGGGCGTAGTCAGGAGCCACGCGCGACTTCTCGCGGGTGGCCCGGCGCTCGGACAGGGCGGCATGGTCGGTCACGGTCACGCACAAGATGCTACGCGGGCCGCAGGCGCCCTCCCGGTCACGGACCCGACAACCGTGACGCCCCGTACGTTGTGCGGAACGCGCGTCGGGACGCGCCCTCCAGCCGGCGCGGGCCGGGGTTCGGGAGGCGTCAGAACGGCAGGAAGACGTCCACCGCGACGAGCACGAAGAGCAGCGTGAGGTACGTGATCGACGCGTGGAAGACCTTCATCGCGTTCAGCTTGCGCGACGCGTCCTTCGCGCGCCGGTGCATCGCGATCGTCGCCCAGAGGAACCATGCGCCCAGGCCGGCCGCGCCCGCCGTGTACACCCAGGTCATCCCGGCGAGCGGCGTCAGGGCGAGGGTGCAGGCGATCATCGCGATCGTGTAGCCGATCATCTCGGCGGCGACGCGCTTGTCGTCGGACACGACGGGCAGCATCGGCACGCCCGCGTTCGCGTAGTCGCGCTTGAACTTGATCGAGAGCGGCCAGTAGTGCGGCGGGGTCCAGAAGAAGATCACGCCGAACAGCGCGAGCGCCGACCAGCTCAGGCCGCCCGTCACGGCCGCCCAGCCGATGAACACGGGCATGCAGCCTGCGATGCCACCCCACACGATGTTCTGCGGGGTGCGGCGCTTGAGGATCATCGTGTAGCCGACGACGTAGATCGCGATCGCCGCGAAGGTCAGCCAGGCCGCCGCGACGTTCACGACGAGGGCGAACCAGGCCAGCGACAGGACGCCGAGCATCGTCGCGAACACCAGCGCGGCCCGCGGCGTGACCTCGCCGGTGACCAGCGGCCGGCGCTTGGTGCGGTTCATCACCTCGTCGATGTCGCGGTCGAGGTAGCAGTTGAACGCGTTGGCCGAGCCCGCCGCGGCGGCGCCGCCCACGAGCGTGGCGAGGATCAGGCCGAAGGACGGCAGCCCGCGGTCGGCCAGGATCATCGTCGGCACGGTGGTCACCAGGAGCAGCTCGATGACACGCGGCTTCGTCAGCGCCACGTACGCGCCGGCCCGGCGCAGGAACCACCGGCCGCGGCGGGTTGCGCCGTCGGCCTCGTCGACGGCGAGGCTCTCCCCGGGGCCGCCCGGGGCCTCGTGGGCGCGCGCGGTCGGGCCGGTCGTCGTCTGGCTGATGCTCACGCGCGTCGGGCTTCCGTTCGGGGGGTTCCAGGGGCGAGCCCATGGTACGTCTCCGCACGCCGGGGCCGCGCCCTGCCCGTCCAGGCCAGGCCATGTACAACGTGTGAGATGCACCAGCGACGCGCCGTGGTCCGCGTATAGGGTTGAGCGCGACCGCGGGGAATACCCGTAAACCGCTCCACACCGGCCAGCGCACGCGCGACGTGTCTCGCAGATCACGGCCGACCGGGGAATGAACGGCTACGCCTGCGTGTCGACACCTTTCGGAACACCGAGACACTTCGGAACGCGGCGGCGGCTGCCGCCGGGTGCACGTCCCCGGGCCACTCCCCGGAAGAGAAGAGGATTCGTGAACGCGTTCGACCCCGCCCTGTCTCCCCTGGCATGGTCAGAGCTCGACGAGCGGGCGGTGAGGTCGATCAAGGCACTCGCCGCCGACGCCGTCGAGAAGGTCGGTAACGGCCACCCCGGTACGGCGATCTCGCTGGCACCCGCCGCCTACACCATCTTCCAGAAGGCGATGCGCCACGACCCGGCCGACCCCACGTGGGTGGGCCGCGACCGGTTCGTGCTCTCCGCCGGCCACTCCTCGCTGACGATCTACCTCCAGCTCTTCCTGGCCGGCTACGGCCTCGAGATGGACGACATCGCCGCGCTGCGCACCTGGGGCTCCCAGACCCCCGGCCACCCGGAGTACGGCCACACCCGCGGCGTCGAGATCACGACCGGACCGCTCGGCCAGGGCCTCGCGTCCTCCGTCGGCATGGCCTTCGCGTCCCGTCGCGAGCGCGGCCTGCTCGACCCGAACGCCGCCCCCGGCGAGAGCCCGTTCGACCACCACGTGTACGTCATCGCCTCGGACGGCGACCTGCAGGAGGGCGTGACGTCCGAGGCGTCGTCCCTCGCGGGCCACCAGCAGCTCGGCAACCTCATCGTGATCTGGGACGACAACAAGATCTCGATCGAGGACGACACGGACATCGCGTTCACCGAGGACGTCCTCGGCCGCTACGCCGCCTACGGCTGGCACACGCAGCGGGTCGACTGGACGCAGGGCGGGACCGGCTACGCCGAGGACGTCGACGCGTTCGCCACCGCGCTCGACGCCGCCAAGGCCGAGACCGGCAAGCCCTCCATCATCGCGCTGCGCACGATCATCGGCTGGCCGTCGCCCACGAAGCAGAACACGGGCGGCATCCACGGCTCCGCCATGGGCGCGAACGAGATCAAGGGTCTCAAGATCGAGCTCGGTCTCGACCCCGAGGCGTCGTTCGTGATCGACGACGAGGTGCTGGCCTACACCCGCTCCGTCGCCGCCCGCCAGGCCGAGCAGCGCGCCGCGTGGGACACCAAGTTCGCGGGATGGCGAGCCGCCAACCCGCGGGGCGCCGCGCTCCTGGAGCGCCTGGTCGCCCGCGAGCTGCCCGAGGGCTGGGCCGACGCCCTGCCGTCGTTCGAGGCCGACCCGAAGGGCCACGCGACCCGCGCCGCGTCCGGCAAGGTCCTCAGCTCGCTCAAGGACGTCCTGCCCGAGCTCTGGGGCGGCTCGGCCGACCTCGCGGGCTCGAACAACACGACCATGGACGGCGAGCCCTCGTTCGTGCCGACCGAGCACGCGACGAAGAAGTTCCCGGGTCACGAGTACGGCCGCACGCTGCACTTCGGCATCCGCGAGCACGCCATGGGCTCGATCCTGAACGGCATCGTGCTGCACGGCCTGACCCGCCCCTACGGCGGCACGTTCCTGCAGTTCTCGGACTACATGCGCCCCGCGGTGCGCCTGGCCGCGCTCATGCAGATCCCGTCGACGTTCGTCTGGACGCACGACTCGATCGGCCTCGGCGAGGACGGCCCGACCCACCAGCCGGTGGAGCACCTGGCCGCGCTGCGCGCCATCCCCGGCCTCGACGTCGTGCGCCCCGCGGACGCCAACGAGACCGCCTGGGCCTGGCGCGGGATCATCGAGAACCCGGTGCACCCGGCCGGCATCATCCTGACCCGCCAGAACGTGCCCACGTTCCCGCGCGGCACCGACGGTTTCGCCGGGGCCGAGGGCACCCTCAAGGGCGGCTACGTGCTGATCGACACCGAGGGCACCCCGGACGTGATCCTCATGGGCACCGGTTCCGAGGTGCAGCTCGCCGTCGAGGCGCGTGAGCTCCTCGCCGCCGAGGGCGTCCAGGCCCGCGTCGTCTCGCTGCCGTCCTTCGAGTGGTTCGCCCGCCAGGACGCGGCCTACCGGGAGTCCGTGCTCCCCGCCGCCGTCAAGGCCCGCGTCTCGGTCGAGGCGGGCATCGCCCAGGGCTGGCGCGAGCTGGTCGGCGACGCCGGCCGCATCGTCTCCCTCGAGCACTATGGCGCTTCCGCGGACTACAAGGTCCTGTACGAGGAGTTCGGCATCACGGCGCAGGCCGTCGTCGACGCCGCCCACGAGTCCTTCGCGGCCGCGAGCGCCTGACCCCCGGCCCGCCCCCGCCGGGGCCCCCCCCCCGCGGGGCCCCCCCCCGAGAGTAGGGTGATACGC
>NZ_JAKGSG010000027.1 GCF_021568775.1 Antribacter soli
CCGGGCGCCCCCCCCCCCCCCTCCGCCGCGGGGGCGGGGCCCCCCGCCCCCCCCCCCCCCCGGCGGGCCCCCCGCGGGGGGGGGCCCCCCCGCTACATCTGGTCGAGATCCGGTGGACGCCACCGGTCGAGCACGAGAGAAGAGCATCATGACCGACAGCACCCCCCGCCCCACCGAGCGCCTCTCCGAGGCGGGCGTCTCCATCTGGCTCGACGACCTCTCCCGCGAGCGCCTGCGGAGCGGCAACCTCGCGGCGCTGATCGCCGAGAAGGACGTCGTGGGTGTCACCACCAACCCCACGATCTTCGCCGCGGCCCTCACGCACGGCGACGCCTACGCAGGCGCCCTGTCCGAGCTCGCCGGCACCGACGTGGAGGCCGCCGTGGAGCGGATCACCACGGACGACGTGCGCGCCGCGGCCGACGTGCTGCGCCCCGTCCACGACGCCACGAGCGCGGTCGACGGCCGCGTGTCCATCGAGGTGGACCCGCGCCTCGCGCGCGACACCGAGGCGACGGCCGCCACCGCGGTTCGCCTCTGGGAGACGGTCGGCCGCCCGAACGTCATGATCAAGATCCCCGCCACGGTCGAGGGCCTGCCCGCGATCACCCGCACGCTCGCCGCGGGCATCAGCGTGAACGTGACGCTCATCTTCTCGATCGACCGGTACAAGGCCGTCATGGACGCGTTCCTGTCCGGCCTGGAGCAGGCGAAGGAGGCCGGGCACGACCTCGCGCCGATCGGCTCCGTCGCGTCGTTCTTCGTCTCCCGCGTGGACTCCGAGGTGGACAAGCGCCTGACGGCGCTCGGCACCGACGAGGCCCTCGCGCTGCGCGGCCAGGCGGCCATCGCCAACGCCCGCCTCGCCTACGCGGCGTACGAAGACATCTTCTCCGCCGACAGCACCGCGCGCTGGGCCGCCCTGGCCGCCGCCGGCGCGCAGCCGCAGCGCCCGCTGTGGGCGTCCACCGGCGTGAAGAACCCGGAGTACCGGGACACCATGTACGTGGACGAGCTCGTCGTCCGGGGCGTGGTCAACACGATGCCCGAGGCCACGCTCGACGCGTTCGCGGACCACGGGATCGTCCTGGGCGACACCGTCACCGGCACCGCCGAGGCGGCCGCCGCGACGATCGCCGCCCTGGAGGCCGTGGGGGTCTCGATGGACGAAGTGACCGCGCAGCTCGAGGACGAGGGTGTGAACAAGTTCGAGGTGAGCTGGGACGAGCTGCTCACCACCACCAAGGCCGGCCTCGACGCGGCCGGCGAGTGACCGGCGTCTGACGACGACTGAGAGAACGGTGGACCTGTGAGACCGGCGAAGATCACTGCCGAGCACAACCCCCTGCGCGACCCGCTGGACCTGCGCCTGCCCCGCATCGCGGGGCCGTCGGGTCTGGTCATCTTCGGGGTGACGGGTGACCTGTCCCGCAAGAAGCTCATGCCGGCCGTGTACGACCTGGCCAACCGCGGCCTCCTGCCGCCCGGGTTCGCGCTGACGGGCTTCGCCCGCCGCGACTGGGCGGACCAGGACTTCGCGCAGGTCGTGCACGACGCGGTGAAGGAGCACGCCCGCACCCCGTTCCGGGAGGCCACCTGGCGCCAGCTCGCCGAGGGCATCCGGTTCGTGCAGGGCTCGTTCGACGACGAGGCGGCGTTCGAGACGCTGCGCGAGACGGTCGAGAAGCTCGACGCCGAGCGCGGGACGGGCGGCAACCACGCCTTCTACCTCTCGGTGCCGCCGGCGGCGTTCCCGCTGGTGGTCGGTCAGCTCGCGAAGTCGGGCCTGGCGCGCTCCGAGGCGGACGCCTGGCGCCGCGTGGTGATCGAGAAGCCGTTCGGCCACGACCTGGCGAGCGCGCGCGAGCTCGACGCCGTCGTGTCCGAGGTCTTCCCGCCCGAGTCGGTGTTCCGCATCGACCACTACCTGGGCAAGGAGACGGTCCAGAACCTCCTGGCCGTGCGCTTCGCGAACCAGCTCTTCGAGCCGCTGTGGAACGCGAACTACGTGGACCACGTCCAGATCACAATGGCCGAGGACATCGGCATCGGCGGTCGGGCCGGCTACTACGACGGCATCGGGGCGGCGCGCGACGTCATCCAGAACCACCTGCTGCAGCTCCTCGCCCTTGTGGCGATGGAGGAACCGCGCACCTTCGACGCGCCCGAGCTGCGGGCCGAGAAGATCAAGGTCCTGTCGTCGGTGCGCCTGCCCCGCGACCTCGCCAAGCACACGGCGCGCGGTCAGTACGCGGCGTCGTGGCAGGGCGGCGAGCGCGTCGTCGGGTTCCTCGAGGAGGAGGGGTTCAACCCCGAGTCCACCACCGAGACGTTCGCCGCCGTGCGCCTGGACATCGACAACCGCCGCTGGGCGGGGGTGCCCTTCTACCTGCGCACCGGCAAGCGCCTGGGCCGCCGCGTCACCGAGGTGGCCGTGGTCTTCAAGAAGGCGCCGCACCTTCCGTTCGAGTCGTCGCTGACGTCCGAGCTGGGCAACAACGCTCTCGTGATCCGCGTGCAGCCGGACGAGGGCGTGACGCTCCGCTTCGGCGCGAAGGTCCCCGGCACGGCCATGCAGGTGCGCGACGTGACGATGGACTTCGGCTACGGCCACTCGTTCACCGAGTCGTCGCCCGAGGCCTACGAGCGCCTGATCCTCGACGTGCTCCTCGGCGACCCGCCGCTGTTCCCGACCCGGGAGGAGGTCGAGCTCTCCTGGGAGATCCTCGACCCGATCACGGCGTTCTGGGCCAAGCAGGGTCAGCCGGAGCCGTACGCGTCCGGCACCTGGGGACCGCCGTCGGCCGACGCGATGATGGCCCGCGACGGCCGGACCTGGCGTCGGCCGTGAGGCCCCGAGGCTCGTCCCGCGACACGGACCGAATCGAGAGAGACTTCCGATGATCATCGACATGCCGGACACCACGACCAACGCCGTGAACAAGCGGCTGGTGCGCCTGCGCGACGAGGGCGGCGCCGTCGCCCTGGGCCGCGTCCTGACGCTGGTGGTCCTCTGCGACGAGCGCGACGTCGAGACCGCCGTCGAGGCGGCGAACGACGCCAGCCGCGAGCACCCCTGCCGGGTGATCGTCGTGGCCCCGGCGGGCGCCGACGCGGAGGCGCGCCTCGACGCCCAGATCCGCGTGGGCGGCGACGCCGGCGCGTCCGAGGTGATCGTGCTGCGCGCCTCCGGCCCGCTCCTGGTGCGCACCGACACGCTCGTCATGCCGCTGCTCCTGCCGGACGCCCCGATCGTGGTCTGGTGGCCGCGCGAGGCGCCCGACGCGCCCTCGAAGGACCCGGTGGGTGCTATGGCGACCCGCCGGATCACGGACTCGAAGGTCGCCCAGGACCCGGTCAAGATGCTCCGCACGCTGGGTGGCACGTACGCGCCGGGCGACACCGACCTCGCCTGGGCGCGCGACACGCTGTGGCGGGCACTCCTCGCGGCCGCCGTCGAGCAGCCGCCGTACGAGCCGGTCACCGCCGTGCGCGTCGAGGGCGAGGCCGGGCACACGTCGCTCGACCTCCTCGCCGCGTGGCTCACCGCGCGCCTGCGCTGCCCCGCGAAGGTCGTGCGGGTACCGGGCGCGGAAGCCATCACCAAGGTCGTGCTCGAGCGCAAGAGCGGCCCCATCGTGCTCGACCGGCCCGACGGCCGCATCGTCACGATCTCGCAGCCCGGCAAGCCTGACCGCCGCATCGCCCTGCCGATCCGCTCCCTCAGCGAGGCATTGGTCGAGGAGCTGCGCCGGCTCGACCCGGACGAGATCTACGAGGAGGTCCTGGTCAAGGGCCTGCCGCAGGTGGAGTCGGTCGCGTGACCCGCGACGAACGAGCGCAGCGCAGCGGAGGCGCGGCGTGACCCGCGACGAACGCGTAGCGCAGCGAAGGTCGAGGGCCGAGCTTGCGAGGCACTCGGCCGCAGCGGAGCGCAGCGGAGGCGCGGCGTGACCCGCGACGAACGCGTAGCGCAGCGAAGGTCGAGGGCCGAGCTTGCGAGGCACTCGGCCGCAGCGGAGCGCAGCGGAGGCGCGGCGTGACCCGCCAGGTCGTCGTGCACCCGGACGCGGTCGTCCTCGCCGAGGCGACCGCGGCCCGGCTCCTGCTGCGGGTCCTCGACGTACAGTCGGTCCGCTCCCCCGTGCACGTGGTGCTCACCGGTGGCACGGTCGGGATCCGCACGCTCGCCGCAGCGGCCGCCAGCCCGCTGCTCACCGCGGTCGACTGGTCGGGCGTGCACCTGTGGTGGGGCGACGAGCGATTCCTCCCGGACGGCGACCCCGACCGCAACGAGACGCAGGCCCGTGCGGCGCTCGTCGACGCGCTCGTCGCCTCGCACGGGCTGCCGGAGGAGAACGTGCACGCGATCGCGGGTCCGTCGTCGGCTCCCTCGCCCGAGGCGGCGGCCGAGGCCTACGCGGCCGAGCTGGCCGGCTTCGCCACGGCGCCTGACGCCACGGTGGCCGACGCCGGGAGGGCGGCCGTCGGCTCGCCCGTGCTCGTGCCCGCCTTCGACGTCCTGCTGCTCGGCATGGGGCCGGACGGCCACGTCGCGTCCTTGTTCCCGGGTCACGACGCCCTGGAGGCGGCCGGCGCGACAGTGGGTGTTCACGGCTCCCCCAAGCCGCCGCCCGAGCGTGTGTCGCTCACGTTCGGCGCGCTGCGGGCTGCCCGCGAGGTGTGGGTCGTCGCCGCAGGCTCGGAGAAGGCCGCCCAGGCAGCGGCAGCGATCGCGGGCGGCGACGTCACGGACGTCCCGGCCGCGGGCGCCGTCGGGACCGAGCGCACGCTGTGGCTGCTGGACACGAGCGCCGCCGCGCCGAGGTAGAACCTGCCGGATGTAGAACGAGACGCGGGAGGCTCCGGGCGATCTGCCCGGAGCCTCCCGCGTCTTGTTCTACTTCGGCTGCGCCACGGCTAGCGCGGCACGCCTCCGCGACGCACCCGCAAGGCCTCCAGCGCTTCCTCCAGGAGAGCCGCGCCGTCCGCGTCCGATCGCCGCTCCTTCACGTACGCCAGGTGCGTCTTGTACGGCTCGTTGCGCACCGGGGAGGGCGGACGTGCCCGGTCCTGGCCGGCGGGGAAGCCGCAGCGTGGGCAGTCCCACTGCTCCGGTGCCTCGACGTCCTCGCCCACCGAGAAGCTCGGTGCAGTCTCGTGCCCGTTGGCGCACCAGTAGGAGACCCGCACGCGAGGGGCTGCCTCGCCACGCTCCGTCTCCCCGAGAGGGCCGGCGCCTACCCGGCTCCCTCGAATCGCATGACCGCCTGATGCCACGTTCCTCGTCCCCTCCGTGAGGTCTGGCCCCTGAGCAGCGCCGGTCCGGCGTCAGCTCACCTTCTGGATCAGCCCGAGCAGCACGATCACCACCGTCCAGACGAGCGCGAAGGCGATCGTGATGCGGTTCAGGTTTCGCTCGGCCACGCCGGACGAGCCGGCGCCCATCGAGATGCCGCCACCGAACATGTCGGACAGGCCGCCACCCTTGCCCTTGTGGAGCAGGATGAGCAGGGTCAGGAAGCCGCTGGTCAGCACCAGCAGGACCTGCAGGATGATGCGGAGCGCGTCCACGGTTCACGTCCTCGGTGTAGATGTGCCGGAGGTCACTCCGGCGGCGGATCGGGTCAAGAGTAGGCGAGAGATGCCGCAGCGGGCGAAACCCCAGGTAGGAGCCTCGCCCGCTGCGGTTCGACGCCTCAGAGAGGGTACCTCAGGCGCGTTGCCGCACGGTCGTGCGAGACCGGCGCTCCGCTCCGGGCGAGCGCCTCGCAAGCTCGGCCCTCACCCTGCGCAGCGCTCTGGTCTCACGCCAGGTCTTCGTTCGCGTGAGACCGGCGCTCCGCTCCGGGCGAGTGCCTCGCAAGCTCGGCCCTCACCCTGCGCAGCGCTCTGGTCTCACGCGACGACGTGAGCCTGGTATCGCACGATCCTCGCGAACTCCTCGGGGTCGAGGCTCGCGCCGCCCACGAGGGCGCCGTCGACGTCGGGCTGCGCCATGATCGACGCCACGTTGCCCGACTTCACGGAGCCGCCGTACAGCACGCGCACCGCGGCCGCGACGGACTCGTCGTACAGCTCGGCCAGCTTGCCGCGGATCGCCCCGCAGACCTCCTGGGCGTCCTCCGGCGTCGCGACCTCGCCCGTGCCGATGGCCCACACGGGCTCGTAGGCGATGACGATCTTCGCGACCTGCTCGGCCGTCACCCCGGCCAGCGCGGCCTCGACCTGCGCCAGCGAGTAGGCGACCTGGTCGCCCGCCTTGCGGACGTCCAGGCCCTCGCCGACGCACAAGATCGGCACGACGCCCTGCGCGAACGCGGCCTGGACCTTCTCGTTGACCAGCGTGTCGGACTCGCCGTGGTACTCACGGCGCTCCGAGTGGCCGATCGTCACGTAGGTGACGCCGAGCTTGGCGAGCATCTGCGCGGAGATCTCCCCCGTGTACGCGCCGCTCGCGTGCTTCGACACGTCCTGCGCGCCGTACTCGATCTCCAGCTTGTCCGCGTCCACGAGGGTCTGCACCGAGCGCAGGTCCGTGAACGGCGGGAGCACGGCCACCTCGACGGCGGCGTAGTCGTGCTTGGCGTCCTTCAGGGTCCAGGCCAGCTTCTGGACCGTGCTGATCGCCTGCTGGTGGTCCAGGTTCATCTTCCAGTTGCCCGCCATCAGGGGCGTGCGGGTCGTTGCCATGAGTTCCTCTCAGTCAGCCGGGTCGTCAGTCGATGACTCTGCTCCGACTGAGCCCGGCGTTTCGCTGCGGGCGGGTGCCTCGTTCCTCGGCCCCCACCCTGCACTGCACTCTGGGCTCAGTCGGTGAGGACGGCGATGCCCGGCAGCTCCTTGCCCTCGAGCAGCTCGAGGCTCGCGCCGCCGCCCGTGGAGATGTGGCTGAATGCGGCCTCGTCGAAGCCGAGGAGGCGCACAGCGGCGGCGGAGTCGCCGCCGCCGACGATCGAGAACGCGCCCGCCGAGGTCGCGTCGATGATGCCCTGCGCCACGGTCTTCGTGCCGGCGGCGAACGCCTCGAACTCGAACACGCCCATGGGGCCGTTCCAGGCGATGGTGCGGGCGTCGGCGAGCTTGCTCGCGAACAGGGCGCCGGACTCGGGGCCGATGTCGAGGCCCATCGTGCCGTCCGGGATCGAGTCCGCGGGGACGGTCTGGTGGGGGGCGTCGGCGGCGAAGGAGTCGGCGGCGACGATGTCGACCGGCAGGACGATCTCGACGCCGTTCGCGGCGGCCGTCTCCAGGTAGCCGCGGACGGTGTCCACCTGGTCCTCCTCGAGCAGCGAGGAGCCCACCGGGTGGCCCTGGGCCTTGAGGAAGGTGAAGAGCATGCCGCCGCCGATGAGCAGGCGGTCGGCCTTCGTCAGCAGGTTCGCGATGACGCCGAGCTTGTCGGAGACCTTCGAGCCACCCAGCACGACGGCGTAGGGGCGCTCCGGGTCCACCGTCGCGCGCGACAGGGACTCGACCTCCTTGAGCACGAGGTCGCCCGCCGCGGACGGCAGGATCTTCGCGACGTCGTACACCGAGGCCTGCTTACGGTGCACGACGCCGAAGCCGTCGGACACGAACGCGTCCGCCAGGGCGGCGAGCTCGGCAGCGAGCTCCTCCCGCTCGGCGTCGACCTTCGAGGTCTCGCGGGCGTCGAACCGCACGTTCTCCAGGAGGGCGACCTGGCCGTCCTCGAGGCCGGCGACCGTCTTCTGTGCGGACGGGCCGACGACGTCCTCCGCGAGGGCCACGTCGTGGCCGAGCAGCTCGCCCAGGCGGGCCGCGACGGGCGCGAGCGAGTACTTCGCGTCCGGCTCGCCCTTGGGGCGGCCGAGGTGGGCCGTGACGACGACGCGGGCGCCGGCGTCGGTCAGCCGCGTCAGCGTCGGCAGGGCGGCGCGGATGCGGCCGTCGTCTGTGATCGTCGTCCCGTCGAGCGGGACGTTGAAGTCGGAGCGGACGAGCACGCGCTTGCCGCGCAGGTCGCCGAGCGAGTCGATGGTCTTCATGGCTACTCCGGAGGGCGGTCAGGACACGGGAACGTCCGCGTGCGCACCGTGCCCGGCTGGGGGACGGCGGTGCGCACGCGGACGCATGGCTGTGCGGCTAGGAGCTCGTCAGAGCTTCTCGCCGACGAAGACCGTCAGCGCGACGAGGCTGTTCGAGTAGCCCCACTCGTTGTCGTACCAGGAGATGACCTTGACCTGGTTGCCGATCACCTTGGTGAGGCGCGAGTCGAAGATGCTCTGGTGCGGGTTCGTGACGATGTCCGAGGACACGATCTCGTCGTCCACGTACTCGAGGACACCCTTGAGCACGCCCTCGGAGGCAGCCTTGATCGCTGCGTTGACCTCGTCGACCGTCACCTCGCGCGAAGCCTCGAACGTGAGGTCCGTGGCGGAGCCGGTGATGACCGGGACGCGCAGCGCGAAGCCGTCCAGCTTGCCCTTGAGCTCGGGCAGCACCAGCGACACGGCCTTGGCGGCACCCGTCGAGGTGGGGACGATGTTCAGCGCGGCAGCACGGGCGCGACGCAGGTCCCCGTGCGGCCCGTCCTGCAGGTTCTGGTCGCCGGTGTAGGCGTGGATCGTCGTCATGAGGCCACGCTCGATGCCGATCGAGTCGTTCAGCGCCTTCGCCAGCGGGGCGAGGCAGTTCGTGGTGCACGACGCGTTCGAGATGATGTTGTGCGCGGCCGGGTCGTACTGCTCGTTGTTGACGCCCATCACGAAGGTGGCGTCCTCGTTCTTCGCCGGAGCGGAGATGATGACCTTCTTGGCGCCGGCCTCGATGTGGGCCTTCGCCTTCGACGCGTCCGTGAAGAAGCCGGTCGACTCGATGACGATGTCCGCACCCAGCTCGCCCCAAGGGAGGTTCGCGGGGTCGCGCTCCGCCAGGGCGCGGATCTTCTTGCCGTCCACGACGATGTTCTCGTCGTCGTAGTCGACGGTCAGCGGGAAGCGGCCCAGGACGGTGTCGTACTTCAGCAGGTGCGCCAGCGTCTTGTTGTCCGTCAGGTCGTTCACGCCGACGACCTCGATGTCCGCACCCGACTCCACGATGGCGCGGTAGAAGTTCCGTCCGATTCGGCCGAAGCCGTTGATACCGACGCGGATGGTCACAATGCCCTCCTCAGGGCGCGCCGGTCACCCGACGCACACGGTTCGTTTCCTGGCCTGCGGCGCGCGGGGCACCGCCGTCTCGATGATCCGCTCAGTGGACCTCGACGGCGACCCAGGTGGGAAACGTGGAGGTCACACCGTCGTCACCTGACGATTACGAGCCTATACCCGGATCCGCCCGGAACCTGACCGCAGACCGACCATCGGGCAGGTGTCTCACAGGTCGAGCAGATCAGGACTCAAACCGGCCTCTGTATCGGGAATTCCAAGCTCCGCCGCCCGCTTGTCCGCGGTCGACAGCAGGCGCCGGATGCGGCCCGCGACGGCGTCCTTGGACAGCTGCGGGTCCGCCAGGCGGCCCAGCTCCTCGAGCGACGCCTGCTTGTGCGCGAGGCGGAGCTCGCCCGCCTGCCGCAGGTGGTCCGGCAGCTCCTCGCCGAGGATCTCGAACGCCCGCTGCACACGTGCGCCGGCCGCGACGGCGGCGCGGGCCGAGCGGCGCAGGTTCGCGTCGTCGAAGTTCGCGAGACGGTTCGCCGTGCCGCGGACCTCGCGCCGGGCCCGGCGCTCCTCCCAGACCGCCAGCGTCTCCGTCGCGCCGATCCGCTGGAGCATCGTGGCGATCGAGTCGCCGTCGCGGATCACGACGCGGTCCACGCCGCGGACCTCCCGCGACTTCGCCGGGACTCCCAGGCGGCGGGCCGCCCCGACGAGCGCGAGGGCCGCCTCCGGGCCCGGGCTCGTGACCTCGAGCGCCATGGAGCGGCCGGGCTCCGTGAGCGAGCCGTGCGCCAGGAAGGCGCCCCGCCAGACGGCCTCAGCCTCCGGGACGCCGGCCGAGACCACCTCGGGCGCCAGGCCACGGACCGGACGGCCGCGCGCGTCGAGCAGGCCGGTCTGGCGCGCCAGCGACTCGCCCTCGCGCACCACGCGGACCACGTACCGGCTCGTCTTGCGCAGGCCGCCGGCCTGCACCACGATCAGCTCGCTCGTGTGCCCGTACAGATCGTGGATCGCGTGCCGCAGCCGCGCGGCGGCGGACTCGGTGTCGAGCTCCGCCTCGATGACCACGCGTCCGGAGATGATGTGCAGGCCGCCGGAGAACCGCAGCGTGGCCGAGACCTCTGCCTTGCGGCACGAGGTCCGGGCCACCTTCACCCGTGCGAGCTCCTCCTTGACCTGTCCCGTGAGCGCCATGCGGTCATCCTGCCACCAACACAAGGGGTACGACGGGGTGGAATCGCGGAACACAGGGGGAAATGTCCCGGCGTGTCGGTCGCGACACGCCATGATGGCTCCAGGCACGGCCCGGGATGTCCACCGCGCGACACGCCGGGGCGGTCTGGATGACTCCGTATCTCCTGCTCAGACGATGCCCACGGACGTCCGAGCCTGCGGTCCAGACATCGCTTTCTCACGTCTGAACCTGCGGTTCCGCTCCGGGCGGGATCCTTGCTCCGCTGCGGACCCACCCTGCACTGCACCTCCGGCTCAGACGTCGCTCTCTCACGTCTGAACCTGCGGTTCCGCTCCGGGCGGGATCCGCAGCTCCGCTGCGGACCCACCCTGCACTGCACCTCCGGCTCAGACGTCGCCCAGCACGCCGTCGAACACGTCCCGGTACGCCGCTGCCAGCCGCAGCGCGTCGTGCCGGGCGGTCCCGTCGCCGCGCCGCACCTGCCGCATCAGCAGCCGCGCGCCCATCGACGCCGCGGCGTCGGCCAGCCCCGCCACATCCTCGACGGCGGACGGGTCGGCGAGCACGGCGTCCACCCGCAGCCCGGGCGCGTGCTTGTGCAGCGCCTCCAGGTGGTCGATCGCCGTCAGGCCCGCCGTCTCCCCCGTGTCCGCCGACAGGTTCAGCGTGACGCAGCGCCGCGCCGTGGTCGCGTGCAGCGCGTGGGCCAGCTCGGGCACGAGCAGGTGCACCAGCACCGACGAGTACCAGGACCCGGGGCCAAGGACCACCCAGTCCGCGTCGAGCACCGCCTGCACCGCTTCGTCGCACGCCGGCGGGTCCGCCGGGACCAGCCGGAGCTGCTCGATACGGCCGTCCGTCAGGGCCACCCGGCTCTGCCCCACGATCGTCTCCAGCGGCGCTTCGTGCGGCCCCCGGCGCACGTCCGCCTCGACGACCAGCGGCACCGACGACATGGGCAGCACACGCCCGCGCGCGCCCAGCAGCCGGCCCACCCAGTCCAGGCCCTCCACCGTGTCGCCCAGGAGCTCCCACAGCGCCACGATGAGCAGGTTGCCCATCGCGTGGTGGTCCAGGTCGCCCGACGACGAGAACCGGTGCTGCAGCAGCGCGCTCCAGGTGCGACCCCACTCCGAGTCGTCACACAGCGCCGCGAGCGCCATCCGCAGGTCGCCCGGCGGCAGGACGTCGAGCTCGTCGCGCAGCCGCCCGGACGAACCGCCGTCGTCGGCCACCGTCACGACCGCCGTCAGGCGGTCAGACATCAGGCGCAGCGCCGACAGGCTCGCGGAGAGGCCGTGCCCCCCGCCGAGCGCGACCACCGCAGGGTTCCTGCTCCACTCCGGGCGCGCACCCGGCGTGTGAGGCGTCACGCGATCCCCTCTCACTCGCGGCCCAGGTCGCGGGCCGTCACCGTCACCCGGTGGCCCGCGGCGCGGAGCCGCTCGGCCACGGTGTCCGCCATCGCGACCGACCGGTGCTTGCCACCGGTGCAGCCCACGGCGATCGTGACGTACCGCTTCTCCTCGTCGGCGTAGCCGGCCAGGACCGGCTCCAGCGCGGCGACGTAGCGGTCCGCGAACTCGATGGCGCCCGGTCTGGCGAGCACGTAGTCGCGCACCGGGGCGTCGCGCCCGGTCAGGTGCCGCAGCTCCGTGATCCAGTACGGGTTGGCCAGGAACCGTACGTCCACCACGTGGTCGGCGTCCAGGGGCAGCCCGTACTTGAAGCCGAAGGACACGATGTTGATGCGCAGGGCGTCGTGGTTGTCGTGGGCCAGCGCACCGCGGATCTTCCTGGCCAGGTCGTGCACCGACAGGTCGGACGTGTCGATCACGATGTCCGCCCGCTCGGCGAGGCTCTTCGTCAGGACGCGCTCCGCCGCGATCCCGTCGAGGATGCGGCCCTCGCCCTGCAGCGGGTGGGGGCGCCGCACCTGCTCGAAGCGCCGCACCAGGGCCTCGTCGCTCGCGTCGAGGTAGAGGATCCGGTAGTACACCCCGGCGTCGGACATGTGCGCCAGCACCTTGTCCAGCTCCGCGAAGAACTGGCGACCGCGCACGTCGACGACCGCCGCGATGCGCTCGACCGACGAGCCCTTCGTCATGAGGTCGACGAGCGGCACGAGCATCATCGGCGGGAGGTTGTCCACGACGTACCAGTCGAGGTCCTCGACGACCGCTGCGGCCCGCGAGCGCCCGGCTCCGGACATGCCGGTGATGATCAGCACCTCGGGTTCGGTGCGCTCGGGCGCGGAAGTGCTCGCCTCGATCGCGGCGATCCCCGTCGGCGCGGTGATGGGGGACGGCTCGGTCATGTTCCCAGCATGCCAGGCGGTCATGCCCGCTCCGGTTCCGACGCGGGCGACACGCCATCGCCGAGCCCTTCGCCGCCGTCCCTTGCGCCGCCGATCCCTTCGCCGACGGGAAGGGCCACGGCTGTGGCCGCCGCGCCCGCCGGTCCGCCCGAGCCCAGCGCCGCAAGCACGGCCAGGGCCGTCTTCTCGCCCATGCCCCGCACGCTCGCGATCTCCTCGACGCTCGCCGCCCGCAGGCGCTTGAGGGAGCCGAAGTGCGTCAGGAGCAGCTTCTTGCGCGCCGGCCCCAGGCCGGGAACGTCGTCGAGCGCCGACGCCGTCATGCCCTTGCTGCGCCGCTTGCGGTGCTGGGTGATGGCGAAGCGGTGCGCCTCGTCGCGGACGCGCTGCAGCAGGTACAGGCCCTCCGACGACCGCTGCAGGATCACCGGGTACTCCTCGCGCGGGACCCACACCTCCTCGAGGCGCTTGGCCAGGCCGCACAGCGCGACGTCCGTGATCCCGAGCTCGTCGAGCGCCTTCTGCGCGGCGGCGACCTGGGGCGGTCCGCCGTCGACCACCACGAGGTTCGGCGGGTATGCGAACCGCTTGCGCTCCTCGGGCGTGGCCGCGTCGGCCGGGACCTCGCCCGACTCCATCTCCACCTCGCCCGAGGCCAGCCGGTCGGTCAGGTACCGGCGGAACCGGCGGGTGATGACCTCGTGCATCGCGGCCGTGTCGTCCCGGGCGCCGTCGCCCTCGGGCCCGCGGACGCTGAACGACCGGTACTCGCTCTTGCGGGGCAGGCCGTCCTCGAACACGACCATCGATGCGGACTGGTAGGTGCCCTGGGTGTGCGACACGTCGTAGCACTCGATGCGCAGGGGCGCGGTCTCGAGGTCGAGCGCCTCCTGGATCTCGCGCAGCGCCTGGCTGCGCGTCGTCAGGTCCCCGGCCCGGCGGGTGCGGTGCAGCGCCAGGGCGTGCTCGGCGTTCTTCCTCACCGTCTCGGCCAGCTCGCGCTTGTCCCCCCGCTGCGGCACCCGCACGTCGACGCGCGCGCCGCGCAGCCCGGTCAGCCACGTGACGACCTGCGGCTGGTCGGGCGGCAGCACAGGCACGAGGACCTCGCGCGGCACCGCCTCCCGCGCCGCCGACTCCTCGACCTGGCCGTAGACCTCCTGCAGCAGGTGCTCGACGAGCTCGGCGTCGGTGACGTCCTCGACCTTCTCCACGATCCAGCCCCGCTGGCCGCGGATGCGGCCGCCGCGCACGTGGAAGACCTGCACCGCGGCCTCGAGGTCGTCGCCCACCAGCGAGAACACGTCCGCGTCCGTGCCGTCCCCCAGCACCACCGCGTTCTTCTCCGTGGCGCGCCGCAACGCCTGGATGTCGTCCCGCAGGCGCGCGGCCTGCTCGTACTCCATCTCCGCGGCGGCCTCCTGCATGCGCCGCGTGAGCCGCTTCTCGAACCGGGCCGTGTCGCCCGCCATGAAGTCACAGAAGTCGAGCGCGAGCTGGCGGTGGTCCTCGATGCTGATGCGCCCGACGCACGGCGCCGAGCACTTGTCGATGTAGCCCAGCAGGCACGGCCGGCCGGTCTGGTGGGCGCGCTTGTAGACACCCGCCGAGCACGTCCGGATCGGGAAGACCCGCAGCAGCAGGTCGAGGGTCTCGCGGATCGCCCACGCGTGACCGTACGGGCCGAAGTATCGCGTGCCGGGCCGCTTCGCCCCGCGCATCACCTGGGCGCGCGGGACCAGCTCCCCCATCGTCACGGCGAGGTACGGGTACGACTTGTCGTCCCGGTACTTCACGTTGAACCGCGGGTCGAACTCCTTGATCCACGAGTACTCGAGGGTGAGCGCCTCGACCTCCGTGCCGACGACGGTCCACTCCACCGAGGCCGCCGTCGTCACCATCCGGCGCGTGCGATCGTGCAGGTTCGCGACGTCCTGGAAGTAGTTCGACAGGCGCTGGCGCAGGTTCTTCGCCTTGCCGACGTAGATGACGCGGCCGTGCTCGTCGCGGAACCGGTAGACGCCGGGCGACGTGGGGATCTCCCCGGGGGCGGGGCGGTAGGTGGCGGGATCGGCCATGCACACGACCCTATTTCAGGTCACTGACGTTGCGGACCCCGCCGGGAGGCTCGGCATCGCTGGTGCCCGGTACTCCCGACACTGGGCAGCTGGCAGACTTTATGCTAATGTCTTGACATAGCCGCTCCAGCGACACCACGCCGGGCCGGTAGGAACCATTGTCACTTTGTCAGGACATAGCTACGATGATCCCCACGGACCACGGCACGTTCCGATCGAGAGAGTTCTACACCGGCGTATGAACACCACACCCACGACCTTCGACGTCATCACGATCGGCCGTGTCGGCGTCGACATCTACCCGCTGCAGGACGGCGTGGGCCTCGAGGACGTCGAGACCTTCGGCAAGTACCTCGGCGGCAGCGCCACCAACGTGGCGATCGCCGCCGCCCGCCAAGGACACCGCACCGCCGTCATCACCCGCACCGGCGACGATCCGTTCGGGCGCTTCGTCCGGCGCGAGCTCGTCCGCCTCGGCGTCTCCGACGCGTTCCTCGGCGTCGAGCAGGACCTGCTCACGCCCGTGACGTTCTGCGAGATCTTCCCGCCCGACGACTTCCCGCTCTACTTCTACCGCCGGCCCAAGGCCCCGGACCTGGCCATCACCGCGGCCTCGCTCGACCTCGACGCGATCCGCGACGCCGGCGTCTTCTGGGCAACGGTCACCGGCCTCTCCGAGGAGCCGAGCGTCTCCGCGCACCACGTCGCGCTGGCCGCTCGCGGCCGGCGCCGCCACACGGTGCTCGACCTCGACTACCGGCCGATGTTCTGGCACTCGCCCGCAGACGCGACCCGAGAGGTCCGGCGTGCGCTCCCGCACGTGACCGTCGCGGTCGGCAACCGCGAGGAGTGCGAGATCGCGGTCGGCGAGACGGAGCCGCACCGCGCCGCCGACGCCCTGCTCGACCACGGGGTCGAGCTCGCGATCGTGAAGCAGGGGCCGAAGGGCGTGCTCGCCAAGACCCGCGACGAGACGGTCGAGGTCCCGCCGTTCCCCGTGGAGGTCGTCAACGGCCTCGGCGCCGGCGACGGGTTCGGCGGAGCGCTCTGCCACGGTCTGCTCGAAGGCTGGGACCTGGAGCGCACCCTGCGGTTCGCGAACGTGGCCGGGGCGATCGTCGCCTCGCGGCGTGAGTGCTCGACCGCCATGCCGACGACGTCCGAGGTCGAGGCGGCACTGGAGGGAGCGAGCAATGCCGCACACTGACCGCTTCCTCTCTCCCGAACGGTTCGAGGAGCTCCGCACCGTCCGCGCCCTCGAGCCGCACCGGATCGCCGAGGCACTCGCCACGCGCGTGCGCCGGCCGCTCCTGTCCCAGGCGGGGCGCCTGTTCATCGTCGCCGCGGACCATCCGGCCCGGGGCGCCCTCGCCGTCGGCAGCGAGCCGCTGGCGATGGCGGACCGGTACGACCTGCTCGACCGCCTCGCGCTCGCGCTCTCGCGGCCCGGGGTCGACGGCGTGCTCGGCACGCCGGACATCATCGACGACCTCGCACTGCTCGGCGCGCTCGACGGCAAGGTCGTCGTCGGCTCGATGAACCGGGGCGGGCTCCGCGGCGCCGCGTTCGAGTACGACGACCGGTTCACCGGCTACGACATCCCGGCGATCGTCCGCGACGGGCTGGACTTCGCCAAGACCCTGCTTCGCGTGAACCTCACCGACCCCGGGACGGCCGACACCCTCGAGGCGAACGCCCGGGCGGTCTCGGCCGCCGCTGCCGCGCGGATCCCGATCATGCTCGAGCCGTTCATGTCCGAGTGGCGCGACGGCAAGGCCGCGAACGTCCTTGACGCCGACTCCGTCATCACCTCCGTCGCGATCGCCTCGGGTCTCGGCAACAGCTCCGTCTACACGTGGATGAAGCTGCCTGTCGTGGACGACATGGAGCGCGTCATGGCCGCCACCACGCTGCCGACGCTCCTGCTCGGCGGCGACCGCACGACCGATCCCGACGCCACCTACGCCGCATGGGAGCGGGCCCTCGGCCTGCCCGGCGTGCGCGGCCTCGTCGTCGGCCGCACCCTGATCCACCCGCCCGACGGGGACGTCGTGACCGCGGTCGACACAGCCGCCTCGCTCGTGCACGCCCCCACAGCCGCCTGACCGTCAAGGAAGTAGGGAACCACCCATGAGCCACAGCACAGAGAACCTGCCGGTCGCCGACCCGTTCGTCGAGGAGAGCGGCCTGCCCGTCGTCGGCCACTGGATCGACGGCACCTACCACGCGTCCCGCGGCGGGCGCACCGCACCCGTCTACGACCCCGCCATCGGCAAGCAGACCAAGGAGGTCGCCCTCGCCGACGAGGCCGAGATCGAGGCCGCGATCGCCTCGGCAGCGCGCGCCTTCCCGGGCTGGGCGGCGACGTCGATGACCAAGCGGCAGGCCGTCGTGTTCCGCTTCCGCGAGCTGCTCAACGAGCGCAAGCACGAGCTCGCCGAGATCATCACGAGCGAGCACGGCAAGGTCGTGTCGGACGCCTTGGGCGAGGTGCAGCGCGGGCTCGAGGTCGTCGAGCTCGCGACCGGCTTCCCGCACATCCTCAAGGGCGAGTACTCGGAGAACGTCTCGACGGGCATCGACGTGTACTCGACCAAGCAGCCCCTCGGCGTGGTCGGCATCATCAGCCCGTTCAACTTCCCCGCCATGGTGCCGATGTGGTTCTTCCCCATCGCGATCGCCGCGGGCAACACGGTCGTCCTCAAGCCGAGCGAGAAGGACCCGTCGGCGTCGATCTGGATGGCCGAGCTCTGGAAGGAAGCGGGCCTGCCCGACGGCGTGTTCACCGTGCTGCAGGGCGACAAGGTCGCCGTCGACGGCCTGCTCACCCACCCCGAGGTACAGGCGATCTCGTTCGTGGGCTCGACCCCGATCGCCAAGTACATCTACGAGACCGCGGCGAAGCACGGCAAGCGCGTCCAGGCGCTCGGCGGCGCGAAGAACCACATGCTCGTGCTGCCCGACGCCGACCTCGACCTCGTCGCCGACCAGGCGATCAACTCGGGCTTCGGCTCGGCCGGCGAGCGCTGCATGGCGATCAGCGTCGTGCTCGCCGTCGAGCCCGTCGCCGACGAGCTCATCGAGAAGATCACGGAGCGCATCGGCAAGCTCCGCGTCGGCGACGGCCGCCGCGAGCCCGACATGGGCCCGCTCGTCACCGCCCAGCACCGCGACAAGGTGGCCTCGTACATCGACATCGCCGCGGACGACGGCGCGACCGTGGTCGTCGACGGACGCGGCATCGAGGTGGAAGGCGCCGACGAAGGCTTCTGGCTCGGCCCGACCCTGCTCGACAACGTGCCCACGACGAGCCGTGCCTACACCGAGGAGATCTTCGGCCCGGTGCTCTCGATCGTGCGCGTCGAGAGCTATCAGGAGGGCGTCGACCTCATCAACTCCGGCGCCTTCGGCAACGGCACGGCGATCTTCACGAACGACGGCGGTGCCGCGCGGCGCTTCCAGAACGAGATCCAGGTCGGCATGATCGGTATCAACGTCCCGATCCCCGTGCCGGTCGCGTACTACTCGTTCGGCGGATGGAAGAACTCGCTGTTCGGCGACTCGAAGGCCTACGGCATCCAGGGCTTCGACTTCTTCACGCGCCAGAAGGCGATCACGTCGCGCTGGCTCGACCCGGCCACCCACGGCGGCATCAACCTCGGGTTCCCGAAGAACGACTGACGAGACGCCCGCGCACGGATCACGAAGGAGTGAGGCACGCGGATGCACGCGCGCAACGCATGGTTCCACCCGCGCGGCATGCTCGCCCGGGACGGCTGGGAGAGCATGGTCGACGCGACGCTCGACGGCTGGGAGCACACCGGCCTGCGCGTGGCCGACCTCGGCGACGGGAGCTCACGTGAGCTGCCCGCCGCCGGGGTCGAGCGGATCGTCGTACCCCTCGCGGGCGGCTGCGAGGTCGCGTGGACCTCGGAGGACGGTTCCGGCACGGTGGAGCTCGCGGGTCGTGCCTCCGTCTTCGACGGGCCGACCGACGTCGTCTACCTCCCCGTCGGGACCGCGGCGGTGATCTCGGGCAGCGGCCGCGTCGCCGTCGCGGAGGCACCGGCGACCACCCGGCACCCGCTGCGGGTCATCGCCAAGGACGAGGTGCCCGTCGAGCTCCGCGGCGCCGGCCGGTCGAGCCGGCAGGTGCACAACTTCGGCACGCCCGGCGCACTCCAGGCTGAGAAGCTCATCGTGTGCGAGGTGATCACGCCGGCCGAGAACTGGTCGTCGTACCCGGCGCACAAGCACGACGAGCACATCGCCGGCCACGAGTCGCGCCTCGAGGAGATCTACTACTTCGAGTCGGCCACGGCGCGCGGCCTCGACGCGCCCGAGGAGGCGGAGCCGTTCGGCATGTTCGCCACCTACTCGTCCCCCGCCGGCGAGATCGACGTCACCGCGATCGTGCGCACGGGCGACGTCGCGCTCGTGCCGTACGGCTACCACGGCCCGGCCGTGGCGGCCCCCGGCTACGACCTCTACTACCTCAACGTCATGGCGGGACCAGACGCCGAGCGCGAGTGGCGCATCAGCGACGACCCCGCCCACGCGTGGGTTCGATCCAGCTGGGAGACGCAGACGATCGACCCCCGGCTCCCCTACGCGGCCCACCAGGCGGCCGACCAGGAAGGACGATGACCACCTTGGAGACGAAGCGGATGACGGTGGCGCAGGCCCTCGTCGAGTTCCTCGCCCGCCAGTGGACCGTCGACGCTGACGTCCGCGAGCGCACCATCCCCGGCATCTTCGGCATCTTCGGGCACGGCAACGTCGCCGGCATCGGCCAGGCCCTGCGCCAGGCGAACGAGCTCGAGCCCGATCTGATGCCGTACTACCAGGCCCGCAACGAGCAGGCCATGGTGCACCAGTCGGTCGGCTACGCCCGCATGCACCGCCGTCGCGCGACGTTCGCGTCGGCGGCGTCCGTCGGCCCGGGCGCCGCCAACATGCTCACCGGTGCCGCGCTGGCGACGAGCAACCGGATGCCGGCGCTGCTGCTGCCGAGCGACACGTTCGCGACGCGCGTGGCCGACCCGGTGCTGCAGCAGCTCGAGCTCCCGCACGACATCGGCATCCAGGTGACCGACGCGTTCCGCCCCCTGTCGCGGTTCTTCGACCGCGTGCAGCGCCCGGAGCAGCTCTACTCGATCGCGCTCGCTGCGATGCGCGTGCTCACCGACCCCGCCGAGACCGGCGCCGTCACGATCGCCCTCCCCGAGGACGTGCAGGCCGAGGTGCTCGACGTACCGCTGGAGTTCCTCCAGGAGCGCGAGTGGCACGTCCGCCGCCCGCTGCCCGAGCGGGGTCCGCTCGAGCGCGCGGTCGCCGCCGTCCGCGCCGCGAGGCGGCCTATCATCGTCGCCGGCGGCGGCGTCATCTACTCGGGCGCCGAGGACGTGCTGCGCCGCCTCGTCGAGGCGACCGGCATCCCGGTCGGCACGTCGCAGGCCGGCGGGGGTTCGCTGCCGTGGGACCACCCGCAGTACCTCGGCGGCATCGGCGCGACGGGCACGACCGCCGCGAACCGCATCGCCGGCGAGGCCGACCTCGTCATCGGCGTCGGTACGCGGTACAGCGACTTCACCACCGCGAGCCGCACCGTGTTCCAGGACCCGGACGTACGGTTCGTGAACATCAACGTCGCCGCGTTCGACGCGTACAAGCACGGTTCGCAGCTGCCCGTGGTCGCCGACGCCCGCGAGACGCTGGAGGCGCTGGCCCGCGAGCTCGAGGGACACCGCGTGGAGTCGTCGTACGCCGAGCGCATCGAGCGCGAGAAGCGCGAGTGGGACGCGGTCGTCGACGCCGCGTTCGCGTCCTCCGGCCTCGACCGGCCCGGCCAGGCGGAGATCATCGGCGCGGTGCAGGCCGCGAGCGACCCGACCGACGTGATCGTGCAGGCGGCCGGCTCGCTGCCCGGAGACCTCCACAAGCTCTGGCGCGTGCGCGACCCGCTCGGCTACCACGTCGAGTACGCGTTCTCGTGCATGGGCTACGAGATCGCCGGCGGGCTCGGCGTCCGGCGCGGCGCGCCCGACCGGGACGTCATCGTCATGGTCGGCGACGGCTCGTACCTGATGCTGCACACCGAGCTCGTGACCGCCGTGGCCGAGGGCCTCAAGGTGATCGTCATCATCATCCAGAACCACGGCTACGCCTCGATCGGGCACCTGTCCGAGACCGTCGGGGCCGACCGGTTCGGCACCCGGTACCGCACGTTCGACGAGAAGGTGCGGAACTTCGACGGCACCGAGATCCTCCCGGTCGACCTCGCCGCGAACGCGCGGTCGTACGGCGTCGACGTCATCGAGGTCGCCCCCGGCCCCGACGCGATCCCGGACCTGAAGGACGCCGTCGCGAAGGCGAAGGCGTCCGACCGGTCGACCGTGATCCACCTCGAGTCCGACCCGCTCCTGTACGCACCTGACGGCGAAGGATGGTGGGACGTCCCCGTGGCTCCGGAGGCGGAGATCGAGGTGACGAGGAGCGCGTACCGCGACTACCTCGTCGACAAGAAGAAGCAGCGACCGCTGCTCGGATGACTCCGTGTCCCGGGTCACCCGGACCCGCGACCCGGTGTCCCGCCTTCCGGTACCCGATCGTGTCGAACGTGTGTTCGCCGAGGACGAGGCGTCCGACGAGGTCTCGCGCTTCCAGCTCGAGCGGCTGCGCGAGCTCGTCGACGCCGCACGCGCCTGATCACGCGGTCGGAACGTCAGCGCTCGACGAGCGTCATCTCGAACGAGTAGAGGTCGGGGCGGTAGCAGTGCTGTCCCCACTCGACGGCGCGCCCGGAGTTGTCGAACGCCGTGCGCGACATGGTGAGGACCGCCGACCCCTTGGGGATGTCGAGCAGGGCGGCCTCCTGCGTCGTCGCATCGCGCGCGCCGATGCGCTGCTTCGCGACCCGCACGCTCACGCCCTGGGCTCGCAGCAGCTGGTACAGGCCATGCTTCGACAGGTCGTCGGGGTTGAGGCCCGTGAACTCCTCCGGGAGCACGTTGTCGAGGATCGCGATGGGGACCTCGTCGGCGGAGCGGAGCCGCCTGATGTGCAGCACCGGGCTGCCCGGCGCCACGCCGAGCGCCTCCGCGATCTTCTCGTCGGCCTCGCCGGTCTCGATCGACAGCACCCGGGTCTCGGGCTTCTGCCCCGACCGCTCGAGGTCCTCGTAGAGGCTCGTGAGTGCGACGCTCCGGCTCACCTTGCCGTGCACGACCTGGGTGCCGATCCCCCGGCGGCGCACCAGGAGGCCCTTGTCGACGAGCTCCTGGATGGCCCGACGGATCGTGGGCCGGGACAGCCCGAGGCGGTTGCCGAGCGCCACCTCGTTCTCGAGCCGAGACCCGGCCGGCAGGGTGCCGTCGTGGATGGCCGCCTCGATCCGGCTCGAGATCTGGAAGTAGAGCGGGACCGGGCCCGAGCGGTCGAGGTCGATGAACAGGTCGACCGGGAGCGAGTGGTTCGGTACCGCCACCGTGTGCATCCCTCCCGTCGCGGCCGTCGCGACATGATGTCAAGACATTATCAGCCCTTTCCATATGCCCACAATGTCAGGTGAGCAACCCCACCTCGCCGTAGGTTGTATTGTCCGAACATACTGTCTACGCTGGGGTGTCTCGAGGGAGCCGACCGACGCGCGAGACGTCATCGCCGCACCGACCTGACGACCGGAGAACCCATGACTGACGCACCCGCCATCGACGCCGAGACCCTGCCGCTCCGCATCGCCGCGGACACGACCCCGACCAGTCTCTGGAACGACTCCGCGGACCTGCAGCAGCTCGCCCGCTCGATCGAGTTCGGGGCGGTCGGCGCAACGTGCAACCCCGTGATCGCGCTCGCCGCCATCAAGAGCGACCTCGCGACCTGGGGCCCGCGCATCGCACGACTCGCCGAGGAGCACCCGACCGCCGGCGAGTCCGAGCTCGGCTGGATGGTCGTCGAGGAGCTCTCCGTACAGGCCGCCCGGCTGCTCGAGCCGGAGTTCCGTCGGAGCGGCGGCCGCAACGGCCGACTCTCGATCCAGACCGATCCGCGACTCCACCGGGACGAGGCAGCGCTGGTCGAGCAGGCCGTGCGCTTCTCCGGTCTCGCCGAGAACATCATCGTGAAGATCCCGGCCACGGCCGTCGGGATCCGCGCCATCGAAGAGGCGACCTTCCGCGGCGTGAGCATCAACGCGACGGTGTCGTTCACGGTGCCGCAGGCACTCGCCGTCGCGGAGGCGATCGAGCGCGGGCTCGATCGGCGCACCGCCGCCGGCTTCCCCGAGCACGAGTTCGGCTCGGTCGTGACCATCATGGGCGGCCGGCTCGACGACTGGCTCAAGGCCTGGGTCGAGAAGCACCGGGTCCTGATCGAGCCGGGGCACCTCGAGTGGGCCGGCGTCGCCGCGCTGAAGCGGGCGCACGCGCTGTTCGTCGAGCGCGGGTACCGGTCGCGGGTCCTCTCCGCGGCGTTCCGCAACCACATGCAGTGGTCGGAGCTCCTGGGCGGCGACCTCGTCGTCTCCCCGCCGTTCGAGTGGCAGGAGCGGATCAACAAGAACCGCATCCCCGTCGAGAACCGCATCGACCGGCCGGTCGACCCGCACATCATCGAGACCCTGCTCACAAAGGTCCCCGAGTTCCGCCGTGCGTACGAGCCCGACGGGATGACCGTCGAGGAGTTCGGCGACTTCGGCGCGACCCGGCGCACCCTGCGGCAGTTCCTCGAGGCGGACGCCGCGCTCGACGCGCTCGTGCGCGACATCCTCGTGCCGGCACCCTGAGAGGGCACCCAGCCCCCGATGCTCAGGCGGCTCAGACCGCGACGCGCACCGGGATCGGCTCGAGGAGCACCGGGAAGTTCACCGACCGTGCGATGAAGCACATCGCGTGCGCCCGGTGGTGCAGCACCGCAAGGTGCTCGTCGGTGGCGAGCTCCCCGGCGTCGGCCACCACCCTCGGGTGCAGCGTCACGTCCGTGAACTGGCCCTCGCCGCGGGCCTCGACCCGCATCGTGCCCGTCGCCTCGTCGGTGTACTCGCGCACCACGAGGCCGGACTCGGCGGCCAGGTGCAGGAACCACAGCATGTGGCACTGGGACAGGCTCGCGACGAACAGCTCCTCGGGGCTGAACCGCTGCGGGTCGCCGCGGAACGCGGGGTCGGACGAGCCGGGCAGCGCCGGCTTGCCCGGCAGGAGGACGTCGTGGTCCCTGGAGTACGCGGTGTACGACGCCGTACCCCGCTCCCCCGCTCCTGTCCAGCGCACCGTCGCGGTGTAGTCGTGGAGGGCTCCGCTCATGGTGGCCACCCTAGGGGCGCTCGCCCTCCCGGGCCAGAGGGCGCAGGCTCAGCCAGCGCTCCGTGACCGTGTAGCCCACCGCCTCGTTCGCGCGGCGCGCCGCCAGGTTGTCCGCCGCGCCGCCGCTGCCGAACATGGTGTGGCCCCGCCCGGCCAGCCCGAGGACCGCGGCGGCCTTGACCGCGGAGGCGAGGCCCCGGCGTCGGGCACCCGCGTCCACCGCCGTGAAGTCCGTGTCCACGAGCGCGCCCGCCACGCGTAGCACCGTCACCCCGACCAGGGTGCCGTCCGCGCCGAGGGCGCCCCACGCCCAGGCCGTGCTCGCCGCGAGGTCCGCACGCAGGGCGGCCTCGTCCGGGACGTCGTGCCCGTTCTGCGGCGTCACCGGGTAGTCGGGCAGGCAGCGCGAGTCCAGGTCGACGATCGCCGCGACGTCGTCCGGGCCGAGCTCACGGACGACCCAGCCCTGCTCACGCGCCGCGGCCAGGACGCCGAAGCAGTGCCGCAGCGCCTGCGGCGTGACCCGCAGCCGTGCACCCCAGGACTCGGCCACCACGGTCCAGCCTTCGGCGAGGAGACCTGGCAGGCGGGGGTCGTCGTCGCGCAGGACGATCGGCGCGGGCATCAAGGTCACCGGTTCACGCTACGGCGCCCGCCGCCACCTTGGCCTTCCTCTTCCGGGACACGCCGTTCGACGGCGGCTCCACGGGCGGGTGGTCGTCGAGGACGCGCGCGAGGAACCGACCGGTGTGGCTCGCCGGCACCGCCGCGATCTCCTCCGGCGTGCCCTCCGCGACGACGCGACCGCCGCCGGACCCGCCCTCCGGACCCATGTCGAGCACCCAGTCGGCGTTCTTGATGACGTCGAGGTTGTGCTCGATCACGAGGACCGTGTTGCCCTTGTCGACCAGCGACTGCAGCACGCCGAGCAGCTTGCGGATGTCCTCGAAGTGCAGGCCGGTCGTCGGCTCGTCCAGGACGTAGATCGTGCGACCCGTCGAGCGCTTCTGGAGCTCGGACGCCAGCTTGACGCGCTGCGCCTCGCCGCCCGACAGGGTCGGCGCCGGCTGGCCCAGGCGGACGTACCCGAGGCCGACGTCGGCGAGCGTCTTCAGGTGCCGCGAGATCGCCGGGACCGCGGCGAAGAACTCCGAGGCCTCCTCGATCGGCATGTCGAGCACGTCGGCGACCGTCTTGCCCTTGAAGTGCACCTCGAGCGTCTCGCGGTTGTAGCGCGCGCCGTGGCACACCTCGCACGGGACGTACACGTCCGGCAGGAAGTTCATCTCGATCTTCAGGGTGCCGTCGCCCGAGCACGCCTCGCAGCGGCCGCCCTTGACGTTGAACGAGAACCGGCCCGGCGTGTAGCCGCGGACCTTCGCCTCGGTGGTCTCCGCGAACAGCTTGCGCACGTGGTCCCACACGCCCGTGTACGTGGCCGGGTTGGACCGCGGGGTCCGGCCGATCGGCCCCTGGTCCACGTGCACCACCTTGTCGAGGTGCTCCATGCCCGTGACCCGCGTGTGCCGGCCCGCCACCTGGCGGGCGCCGTTCAGCTCGTTCGCCAGCACCGTGTACAGGATGGAGTTCACGAGCGTGGACTTGCCCGAGCCGGACACCCCCGTGATGGCGGTGAGCACGCCGAGCGGGAACGTGACGTCGATGCCGTTCAGGTTGTGCTCGCGCGCGCCGACCACCTGCACGACCCGCGCCGGGTCGACCGGCCGGCGCACCACCGGCATGGGGATCGACCGCCGGCCGGACAGGTACGCCCCCGTCACGGACTCCGGGGCCTCCAGGAGGCCGGCGTAGTCGCCCGAGTGCACGATCCGGCCGCCGTGCTCGCCCGCGCCGGGACCGACGTCGACGATCCAGTCCGCCGTGCGGATCGTGTCCTCGTCGTGCTCCACGACGATGAGGGTGTTGCCCAGGTCCCGCAGGCGGGTCAGCGTGTCGATGAGCCGGTGGTTGTCGCGCTGGTGCAGGCCGATCGACGGCTCGTCGAGGACGTACAGGACGCCGACCAGGCCCGAGCCGATCTGCGTCGCCAGCCGGATGCGCTGCGCCTCGCCGCCCGACAGGGTGCCCGCGGGACGCTCCAGCGACAGGTAGTCCAGCCCGACGTCGAGCAGGAAGCCGAGCCGCGCATGGATCTCCTTGAGCACCTCCACCGCGATCTGCCGCTCGCGCTCCCCCAGCTCGAGACCGGCGAGGAACGTCGCCGCCTCGCGGATCGGCAGGCGGCACACGTCGGCGATGGAACGGCCGTCCACCTTGACCGCGAGCACCTCGGGCTTGAGGCGCGCGCCGCCGCATGCCGGGCACGGGACCTCGCGCATGTAGGCCTCGTACTTCTCCTTCGACCAGTCCGACTCGGTCTCGTTGTGGCGCCGCTCCAGGAACGTCACCGCCCCCTCGAAGCCGGTCGCGTACTGCCGTTCGCGGCCCCAGCGGTTCGTGTACCGGACGTGCACCTCGTGGTCGCGGCCGTGGAGCACGGCGTCCTTCGCCCGCTGCGGCAGCGCCCGCCACGGAACGTCCATGGAGAAGCCCATCTCGTCCGCGAGCGCCGACAGCACACGCGTGAAGTACTCCGACGACGTCTGGGCCCACGGGGCCACGGCGCCGTCGCGCAGCGACTTCTCCTCGTCCGGGACGATGAGGTCGGGGTCGACCTCGAGACGGAAGCCGATGCCGGTGCACTCGGGGCACGCTCCGTACGGCGCGTTGAAGGAGAAGGTGCGCGGCTCCATCTCGTCGAGCGCGAGCGGGTGGTCGTTGGGGCAGGCGCGCTTCTCGGAGAACTTGCGGACGCGGTGCAGGTCGTCGATGTCGGCGTCGACGAGCTCGATCATGACGAGGCCGCCGGCGAGACCGAGCGCGGTCTCCACGGAGTCAGTGAGGCGGCGCTGCACGCCCTCGCGCGAGACGAGGCGGTCGACGACCACCTCGATGTCGTGCTTGAGCTTCTTCTCCAGCGTGGGCGGCTCGGTGAGCTGCACGACCTCGCCGTCGACGCGGGCGCGCGCGAAGCCCTTCGCCTGCAGCTCCTTGAACAGGTCGGCGTACTCGCCCTTGCGGCCACGCACGACCGGCGCGAGCACCTGGTACCGCGTGCCCTCGGGCAGCTCGAGCACCCGGTCCACGATCTGCTGCGGCGTCTGCGACTGGACCTTCTCGCCGCACACCGGGCAGAACTGGGTGCCGGCGCGCGCGAAGAGCAGGCGCAGGTAGTCGTAGACCTCGGTGATGGTGCCGACGGTCGACCGCGGGTTGCGGTTCGTGGACTTCTGGTCGATCGAGACCGCGGGCGACAGGCCCTCGATGAAGTCGACGTCAGGCTTGTCCATCTGCCCCAGGAACTGGCGGGCGTACGCCGACAGGGACTCGACGTACCGGCGCTGTCCCTCGGCGAAGATCGTGTCGAACGCGAGCGACGACTTCCCCGAGCCCGACAGGCCCGTGAAGACGATGAGCTTCTCCCTGGGCAGGTCGAGATCGACGTTCTTCAGGTTGTGCTCACGGGCGCCGGAGACGACGAGGCGGTTGCTCACCGCAGCATCGTACGGCCGCTGACTGACAATCGCACACCCGTTCTATGTCACAGCTGCGGCGCGCCTGACAGACTCTCCGACATGACGCGCCGTGACCTCGACGTCCACTGGATCCACGGCACTCCCCGGCGCGGCGGGGCGGCCGATCCTCCGCTCCAGGTCCACCACCACGGCCCCGACACCGTCATCCTCCGCCAGAGCAGGTCGGTGACGTTCGAGGCGCCGTTCCTCTACCTGTTGTTCGGCGCCGACCGCGCCTTCCTGCTCGACACGGGCGCCACGCAGGACCCTGCCACGTTCCCGCTGCGCGAGACCGTCGACCGGCTGGTCGAGGAGTGGCTCGCCGAGCACCCGCACGCCGGATACGAGCTGGTCGTGGCGCACACCCACTCCCACAGAGACCACGTCGCAGGCGACGCCCAGCTCGCCGGCCGCGAGCGCACCATGGTCGTCGGCACCAGCCTCGCGGACGTGCAGGCGTACTTCGGGTTCACGGTGTGGCCCACCGAGGTGGTGACGCTCGACCTCGGCGGCCGTCTGCTCGAGATCACCGGAATCCCCGGCCACCACCCCGCCTCGATCGCCGTCTTCGACCCGCGCACGGGCTTCCTCCTCACGGGCGACACCGTCTACCCGGGCCGGCTGTACGGGATGGACATGCCGGCGTTCGTCGCGAGCATGGACCACCTCGTCGAGTTCGCCGACGCGCGGCCCGTCACCCACGTGATGGGTTGCCACATCGAGATGTCCCGTACCCCCGGGCGGGACTACCCGGCGGGTACGCGTTACCAGCCCGACGAGGCGCCGCTGCCCATGACACCGCGGCAGCTCCACGCCGTCCGCGACGCGGCGCACGCCGCCGCCGGGCAGCCGGGCATGCACGTCCACAGCGACTTCGTCGTCTACAACGGCACCGGCCGGCTGGCGCTGCTCTCCCTCCTGGCGCATCAGCTCCGCGGCCGCTTCCTGCCGTGGTCACGTCCTCGCCTTGGCTGACAGACTGGCTGCATGACAGGTCCTGACCCCACCGGCTCGACCGGCTACACCGGCGACGTCGCACCCGGCGGGCCGGCCGACGTGCGCGTCCTCGACCGCGTCGTGATCCGCAAGCTCTCCGTAGGCCCCACGGACAACAACACGTACCTCCTCACGTGCCGGCGCACGGGCGCCCAGCTCCTGATCGACGCCGCGGCCGACGCGCAGCGGCTCATGGACCTCGTCGACGAGGCCGAGGGCGACGGGCCAGGGGCAGGCCCGCTCGACGCAGGCCCGCCCCTCGAGGTGGTCGCCACGACGCACCGGCACGGCGACCACCTCGGCGCACTGCCCGACGTCGTCGCGGTCACCGGGGCGCGCACCGTCGCCGGGGCGGACGACGCCGAGGCGATCGAGGAGACGACGGGCGTGCCGGTCGACACGCTTCTGCGCGACGGCGACCGCGTGACGTTCGGCGAGATCACCCTCGACGCGATCCCTCTGCGCGGGCACACACCCGGCTCGGTCGCGTACGCGTACGCCGAGCCCGCCGGGGCGAGCGCCGCGGAGGCGGTGTCCCACCGGGTGCACCTGTTCACGGGCGACTCGCTCTTCCCGGGCGGTGTCGGCAACACGGACCGCGATCCGGAGCGGTTCGCGCAGCTGTTCGGCGATGTCACCACGCGCCTCTTCGACCGCTTCGGCGACGACACCTGGGTCTACCCGGGCCACGGCAAGGACACGACCCTGGGCCGCGAGCGCCCGCACCTGCAGGAGTGGCGGGAACGCGGCTGGTGACCCGGCCTGACCGGGGGGGGTTCCGGCATGGTGGGCGCAGGCAGAAGTCAGAAGCCGAACCGCGCCACGTCCCGCATCTTGTTCGTCGCGTCGAGGGCCGCCACCTTGTACGCCTCGGAGAGCGTCGGGTAGTTGAAGACCGTGTCCACGAGATGGTCGACGGTGCCGCCGCACGTCATGACGGCCTGCCCGATGTGGATGAGCTCGGTCGCCCCCGTCCCGAAGACGTGAACGCCGAGGATCTTGCGGGTGTCGGTCGAGACGAGGAGCTTGAGCATGCCGTAGGTGTCGCCGACGATCTGCCCGCGGGCGAGCTCGCGGTACCGCGCGACGCCCACCTCGTAGGGCACGCCTGCCCGCGTGAGCTCGTCCTCGGTGTCCCCGCAGTACGAGATCTCGGGGATCGTGTAGATGCCGATGGGCTGCAGCTCCAGCACCGACGACACCGGCTCGCCGAACGCGTGGTAGGCGGCGAGCCGCCCCTGCTCCTGCGAGGTCGCCGCGAGCGCCGGGAAGCCGATCACGTCGCCGACGGCGTAGACGTGCTCCACCCCCGTGCGGAACTGCTTGTCGACGACGAGGCGGCCGCGCGCGTCCGCCGCGAGGCCCGCGGCCTCCAGCCCCAGCCCGTCGGTGGCGCCCTGCCGGCCCGCGGAGTACATGACCGTGTCGGCGGGGATCCGCTTGCCGCTGGCCAGCGTGGTGACGGTCCCGGTGGCGTCGGCGGTGACGGACTCGACGGTCTCCCCGAGCCGGAACGTGACGGACAGGTCGCGCAGCTGGAACTTGAGCGCCTCGACCACCTCGGCGTCGCAGAAGTCGAGGATCTTGTCCCGGGCCTCGACGACGGTGACGCGGGTGCCCAGCGCCGCGAAGATCGACGCGTACTCGATGCCGATGACGCCCGCCCCGACGACGACCATCGTCCGCGGCACCTCCTGCATGTCGAGGATGCCGTCCGAGTCGACGACCCGGTCGCCGTCGAAGGCGATGTGCACCGGCCGCGCGGGCCGCGTGCCGACAGCGACGACGACCTTCTCGGCGGTCAGCCGCCGCACGCGGTCGCCGTCGGCGTCGAGGATGTCGACCTCGTGCGGCCCGGCGAACCGGGCGCTGCCGACGACCGTCTCGACGCGGTTGCGCGCGAGCTGGTTGCGGACCACCTCCATCTCCCGTCCGATGACGTGCTGGAGCCGGGCCAGGAGGTCCTGGACGGTGATGCGCTCCTTGAGGCGATAGCTCGAGCCGTACACGTCACGCAGGGTCAGGCCGGTGAGGTAGAGCACGGCCTCGCGCAGCGTCTTGGACGGGATGGTGCCGGTGTTCAGGCACACGCCGCCGATCATGTCCCGACGCTCGACGACGGCGACCCGCTTGCCGAGCTTGGCCGCGCCGATCGCCGCCTTCTGGCCGCCAGGGCCGGAGCCGATGACAACGAGGTCGAAGTGCGAGGCGCTGGCGTCCATGCTCCGAGTGTGGGGGTCGCACACCGCCTTGACGAGGGCCGTCATCCAGATTTAACGCGGCGGCGGGCGATCCGGTCGGGCGCTGCCCGACCGCGGACCGGTCGCCTCCCGCAGAGGGCGGCGCGGGCACCGTGCTTGGATGGTGTCGTGACCACCTTCGCCGTGACCTATACCTACGCCGACGACTCGGCCGCCCTCGAGAAGGTCCGCCCGGACCACCGCGCGTTCCTGCGCGAGCTCAACGCCGCCGGGACGCTCCACGCCTCCGGGCCGCTACCGGGCGCCGGGGGCGCGCTCCTGATCCTGGAGGCCGTCACCGCCGGGGAGGTCGAGAGCATCCTGGACGACGACCCGTTCGCGAAGGCGGGACTCATCGTGGGCCGTGGGGTGCGCGAGTGGGAGGTCGTGATCGGCGGCTTCGCGACCTCGTGAGACGCCTCCTGTAAGACGCCGATGGCCGGCCGGGGAGTCCCCGGCCGGCCATCGCGTCGTGCACGATCAGTCGCGCGAGGCCGCCTCGAGGCGCTCCGTGTGCCGCGTCCGCAAGAGGCTCGCCACCGTCGTGACCGCCAGCGATCCGACGATCACCAGGAGAGACAGCCAGATCGGGATCTCCGGCGCCCACTCGTAGCCCTCGCCGCCGTTGAGGAACGGCAGGTTGTTGGTGTGCAGGGCCTCGAGGATCAGCTTCACGCCGATGAAGCCCAGGATGGCTGCGAGGCCGATCGGCAGGTACACGAGACGCTCCAGCAGGCCGCCCAGCAGGAAGTAGAGCTGGCGCAGGCCCATGAGCGCGAAGACGTTCGTCGTGAAGACGATGAACGGGTCCTTCGTGAGGCCGAAGATGGCGGGGATCGAGTCGAACGCGAAGAGCAGGTCCGTCGAGCCGATCGCGACGAAGACGATGAGCATCGGGGTGAAGAGCTTCTTGCCGTCCACCACGGTGCGCACCTTCGCGCCGTCGTACTCGTTGTGCAGGGGCAGCACCCTGCGCAGCGTACGGATGGCGGCGTTCTCCTTGAACTCGTCCGCCTCGTCCTCGCCCCTCACCAGGTTGACCGCCGTGTAGATGAGGAACGCGCCGAAGATGTAGAAGACCCACACGAACTGCTCGATGATGGCTGCGCCCGCGAGGATGAACCCGCCACGAAGCACGAGCGCCGTGATGATGCCGACCATCAGCACTCGCTGCTGCAGGTGCCGGGGCACCGCGAAGCGCGACATGATGATGACGAAGACGAACAGGTTGTCGACGCTCAGCGAGTACTCGGTGAGCCAGCCCGCGTAGAACTCACCAGCGGGGTCGGCGCCTCCGATCGCCCACAGCAGGACGCCGAAGGCAAGGGCGAGACCGACGTAGAAGGCGACCCACAGGGCGCTCTCCTTGATGCTGGGCACGTGGGGGCGGCGGCCCACCACGATCAGGTCGACCACCAGCAGCACGACGACCGCGACGAGCGACGTGACCTCGAACCACGTGGGTAGCGCGTGGATCATCCACATTCCTTCCGGGCGGGAGGCCGGCACAGGGATGCGCGAACCTCCGGTACGTATGACAGGGCACCGGAGGTCTTCTCCGCTCGCTGTGCACCAGCCTGGGCACCGCCCGGCCGTGACGCACCTGCGAACCGATGAGGCCGGGCCGGCAACGCTGGCGACCGTATTGACGACCTCACCACAAGAACGGGAGTACTCCCCTCCGAACAGGAGCATACGGGACGCAGGGCTCGCCCGGCTGCGTGGGGTCGGTCACAGGGCCCGGCCCTGATCAGGGGACGACGACGATCTTCCCCCGCGCGTGGCCCCGGCCCGCGACCTGCCGGACCGCCTCGACGGCCTCCTCCAGCGCGTATGTACGGCTGACCTCGACGCGCACGGTGCCGTCCGCGACGAGACCGGCCAGCAGCGCCAGGTCGTCCGCGTTCGCGACGCCGTCGAACCGGGCGACACGGACGGCCAGCCTCGGGCCCAGGATCTTGCCGAGCACCATGTCACCCAGCGCGCCTGCGAACCCCGTCTTGCTGCCGTCGTTGAGGAGCACGAGTCCGCCCGGGCGGACCGCCCGGGCGAGCGCCCGCAAGGAGTACTGGCCGCCGTTGCTGAACACCACGTCGTACCTGGCGTCCGTGCTGGTGAAATCAGTGGTGGCGTAGTCGACCACCTCGTCGGCGCCCAGGTCACGCACCAGGTCGGCGCTGCGCGCGCTGCACACCGCCGTGACGTGCGCTCCGAGCCACTTCGCGAGCTGGACCGCAAGGTGCCCGATCCCGCCGCCGGCCCCCGTGATCGCAATGCGCTGGCCGGCCTGCAGCCCGGCCGCGTCGCGCAGCCCGTTCAAGGCCGTGACGCCCGCCATCGGCAGGGCACCCGCCTCCTCGTGGCTCAGTGCTGGCGGCTTGACTGCCAGGTGCTTCTCCGGCGCGACCGTCAGGTCCGCGAACGAGCCCGCGTAGGCGAAGCCGAAGACCTCGTCGCCCGGGACGAACCGCGTCGCCTCCGGACCAACGGCCTCCACGACGCCCGACACGTCCACGCCCCGCACGGGCGGCTTCGGCCCGCGGAGATTGCCCACCATGCCGAGCCGCGCGATGCCGGGCGTGCCCTCGAGGTAGTGCCAGTCGTACGGGTTCACCGCTGCGGCCTTGACCCTGATCAGCACCTCGCCGGTACCCGGCACGGGGTCGGGCACCTCCGCGAGCTGTACCGCGCCCCAGCCGTACCGGTCCTGCGTGATCGCTCGCACAGCCACCCTCCCAGGGTTCGTCGGGCCAAGGGTCCTCCCCGCTCCCAGATGGGGTCAAGGATGATGAAGGGTGCAATCAGGCCGTCGCGGCCTGCATCTGGCGCAGCTCCTTCTTGAGTCCCGAGACCTCGTCTCGCAGCCGCGCGGCAACCTCGAACTGCAGCTCAGCGGCCGCGGCGTGCATCTGGTCGGTGAGCTCCTGGATGAGCTCGGCCAGCTCGCCCGCCGCCGCGCCGGCCAGGCGGTTCCCGGTCGTCGCCGCCTCCTTGGGCGAGCCCGGCACGGGGGCCCTGCCCCGCCCGCCGCCCGGCCCGCCGGGCCGCCGGTAGCCGCCCGCGAGCAGCTCCTGCGTGTCGAGGTCTTCGCGCGCGAGCATGTCCGTGACGTCGGCGATCTTCTTGCGCAACGGCTGCGGGTCGATCCCGTTCGCCTGGTTGTACGCGATCTGCTTCTCGCGGCGCCGGGTCGTCTCGTCGATGGCCGACACCATCGCGGGCGTCATGCGGTCCGCGTACATGTGGACCTGGCCCGAGACGTTACGGGCGGCTCGGCCGATCGTCTGGATGAGCGACTTGCCCGAGCGCAGGAATCCCTCCTTGTCCGCGTCGAGGATCGCGACCAGGGACACCTCTGGCAGGTCGAGGCCCTCACGCAGGAGGTTGATGCCCACCAGGACGTCGTACTCCCCCAGCCGCAGCTCGCGGAGCAGCTCCACGCGGCGCAGCGTGTCCACCTCGGAGTGGAGGTACCGCACGCGGACGTCCTTCTCCAGGAAGTAGTCCGTGAGGTCCTCTGCCATCTTCTTGGTCAGCGTCGTCACCAGCACGCGCTCGTTTCGCTCGACACGCTCCCGGATCTCGTGCAGCAGGTCGTCGATCTGGCCGGTGGTGGGCTTGACGACCACCTCCGGGTCGACGAGGCCGGTCGGGCGGATGATCTGCTCCACCACGCCGTCGGACATCGAGAGCTCGTAGTCGCCCGGCGTCGCCGACAGGTAGACCGTCTGCCCGATGCGCTCGACGAACTCCTCCCACCGCAGCGGCCGGTTGTCCATGGCGCTCGGCAGGCGGAACCCGTGGTCGACCAGGCTCCGCTTGCGCGACATGTCGCCCTCGAACATGGCGCCGATCTGCGGGACGGTCACGTGCGACTCGTCGATGACGAGCAGGAAGTCCTCGGGGAAGTAGTCGAGCAGCGTGTTCGGCGGCGAGCCCGACTCGCGCCCGTCGATGTGCCGCGAGTAGTTCTCGATGCCGTTGCAGGTGCCGATCTGGCGCATCATCTCGATGTCGTAGGTGGTGCGCATGCGCAGCCGCTGCGCCTCGAGCAGCTTGTTCTGGCGCTCGAGCTCCGCCAGGCGCTCCTCGAGCTCGGCCTCGATGCCGGCGACCGCGCCCTCCATGCGCTCCGGGCCCGCGACGTAGTGGGTGGCCGGGAACACATAGATGCTCCGTTCGGACCGGATCACCTCGCCCGTCAGGGGGTGCAGCGTCTGGATCGACTCGATCTCGTCGCCGAACATCTCGATGCGGATCGCCAGCTCCTCGTACACCGGGATGATCTCCACGGTGTCGCCCCGCACGCGGAACGTGCCGCGCGTGAACGCCATGTCGTTGCGGGTGTACTGCATCGTCACGAACTTGCGCAGCAGGTCGTCCCTGTCGACCACGTCGCCGACGTCCAGCCGCACCATGCGGTCCACGTACTCCTGCGGCGTGCCCAGGCCGTAGATGCAGGACACCGACGCGACCACGATCACGTCACGACGCGTCAGCAGCGACGACGTCGCGGAGTGGCGCAGCCGCTCCACCTCGTCGTTGATCGACGAGTCCTTCTCGATGTACGTGTCCGTCTGCGCGATGTACGCCTCGGGCTGGTAGTAGTCGTAGTACGAGACGAAGTACTCGACCGCGTTGTTGGGCAGCAGCTCCCGGAACTCCGTGGCGAGCTGCGCGGCGAGCGTCTTGTTCGGCGCCATCACCAGCGTGGGCCGTTGGAGCTTCTCGATCAGCCAGGCCGTGGTGGCGCTCTTGCCCGTTCCCGTGGCACCCAGCAGCACCACGTCCTTCTCCCCCGCCTGGATGCGGGACGAGAGGTCGGCGATGGCCGTCGGCTGGTCGCCGCTCGGCGTGTACTCGGAGATGACCTCGAAGGGGGCCACCGTGCGCTGGAGGTCGGTCACGGGTCGCATGCCACTACCGTACGGCGCACCACTGACAGGCCGGCAGGGTCGCGGGGCGACTGCGGTCGGTCAGTGCTCCGCGCCGGCCGCCATGACCGGCTCCGCGAGGGTCCCGCCGGCGACCGCGAGCGCCGTGCGAGCGACGATCCGGAGCGCCTCGGCGAGGGTCGCCACGGGGAGCGCTCCGGCGTCGTGGTGGTCCTCCTCGACCGTGCGGGGCACGTGGACGAAGCCCGCGGTCACGCCACGGTCGGCCAGCCCGTGCCGCAGGGCGTAGAAGGTGGCGTTGCAGACGTACGTGCCCGCGGTGTTGGACACGACGGCCGGGATGCGCGCCTCGCGCAGCGCCGCGAGCGCGGCCTTGACCGGCAGGCCCGAGAAGTAGGCGGCGGGTCCGTCGGCCACGAGCGGCTCGTCGACGGGCTGGGCACCATCGTTGTCGGGGATGCGGGCGTCGGCGACGTTGACCGCGACCCGCTCGAGGCGGACGGCGTCCGTCGCGCCGGCGAGCCCGACTGCGACGACGACGTCGGGCACGTGCTCGTCGACCGCGGCCGCGAGGACGGGCCATGCGCCGCCGAAGGTGACGGGCAGGCGCACCGTCGCGAGCCCGGCGCCCTCGGCGTCGGTGTCCCACGTGCCGGCGACGTGTCGGACCGCCTCCCAGGACGAGTTCACCGCGTCCCCGCCGAACGGCTCGAAGCCGCTGAGCAGGACCGTCCTCACGCGCTCGCCTCGGCGTCGGACTCCTGCGCGACCTCGCGGGCCACGCGCTCCCACAGCTCGTCGACCTGGGCGAGCAGCTCGTCGACAGTGCCCGCACCGTCGAGGGTCACGTCCGCCGCGGCGAGCCGCTCCTCGTCGGTCGCCTGTGCGCCGACGCGGGCCAGTGCCTCCGCCTCGGTCAGGCCGCGGCCCCTCATGAGGCGCTCGGCACGCATGTCGGCCGGCGCGTGCACCACGACGAGGAGGTGGAAGTGGTCCGCCTGACCCGTCTCCACGAGCAGCGGGATGTCGTGCACGATGACGGCGCGCGGGTCCGCGACCGCTGCCGCGGCCTCCCGCTCCGCCGACAGGCGGCGCACCTCCGGGTGGACGATGCCGTTGAGGCGCTCGAGCGCGTCCGAGTCCACGAAGACCATGCCGCCGAGCACCGGACGGTCGAGCGACCCGTCGGGCGCGAGGACCCCCTCGCCGAAGGCTTCGACGATCTCCTCCAGGCCCACAGAGCCGGGCGCGACCGCCTCGCGCGCGAGGACGTCATGGTCGATGACGACGGCGCCGAGCTCGGCCAGCCGCCGGGAGACCACGGACTTGCCGGCGGCGATGCCGCCTGTGAGGCCGATGCGGAACATGTGATCCTTAAGACCCGGAATCGTTGGAATTCTGCGGTTCTCCGTCCGGCCGGCGAAGGCTCGTGACTCCTGCGTGCCACGCCGGACGGTCTTGCGCTGCGGTCCATCGCAGCGCGTCCAGCCTACGTCTCGACAGGCCACGCCGCTCGAAGCGACGCAACTGCACCGCGCCGCGGCGGAGTCGCCCGGCATCAGTCTCCCGAGGTGGCGGCCCACTCCCAGCCGTAACCGTCGTTGTGCTCCACGATCACCGTGGCCAGCGGCCCGACTTCCGGCAGCGTGACGGTCGCGGTCACGCTGGCCGGGTCCGCAAGGTCCCTCACCGCCCAGAACGTGTCCTGCGCGGTGGCGTCCTCGAGAGCGCTGCGGCGGACGGTACCGTCCTCCGCGACGGCATAGATCCTCAGCCACTCGCTCGGCGTGGGCGTTCCGTACGCGATCGTCCCCGCCCGATCGCACGAGAGCGTCAGCGTGGCCAACTGTCCCTGCACATCGTCGACGCTGGCCGTCCAGCACGAGCTTTCGTCGAGGCGCATCGGGGTCCCCTGGGCCCACGGGCTCTCACGGCTCCCGTCTCTGATCATGGCCGGCTGGCTCTCCCCCCGTCTCTTGGCAACAGGCTGACCAGCTGTACCGCCGGCGTCCTGCGACGAGGCAGTCTGTCCCCCGCCGTCCGGCTCCCCGTCGTCGGCGAGCGAGTGCCAGACGCCGATCGCCGCCCCGGACAGCACCGCCGTCCCGGCAACTGCCGCGCTCAGGGCGACGAGAACCCGCCTCGCTCCGCGCCGTGGCGTCCCGCCGGGCTGCGTGCGTCCGCGCGCGGCGGCCGCTGCGACCCCGGCACCGACGGGGTTGCGAGGACCGAGGGAGCGCAGGATCGCGTCGAGGGAGGGCCGCGTCGCCGGATCCTTGGTCAGGCAGGCATCGAGGAGGGGACGCAGGTAGGCAGGACAGTCGTCGTAGGACGGTTCCTCGGCTGAGACCCTGTACAGCACGACGGCCGGATGGGCCCCCTCGAAGAGGTGGTTGCCGGTCGCGGCGTAGTAGGCCAGCGCGCCCAGGGCCCAGACGTCGGCGGCCGCCGTCGCACGGTTCCCCGTCGCCTGCTCCGGGGCCATGTACATCGGGGTACCGACCGGCTGCCCGGTCATGGTCACCCTCGTCGCGTCGATCATGGCGACCACGCCCAGGTCGATCAGGCACGGACCATCCGGGCCGAGGATCACGTTGGCCGGCTTGACGTCACGATGCACGAGACCGGCGCCGTGGATCGTGTGCAGCGCCTCGGCAACACCTGTCACCAGGTCCAGCACGGCTTCCTGGGGCATTGGGCCGCGCACGGCCAGCGCCTGCGAGAGCGTCGGGCCTGCGATGTACTCGGTCGCGAGCCAGGGGACACCCGCATCGAGATCGGCGTCGACCAGGTTTGCGATGAACCGGCTGCGCACCTTGGCCGCAGCACCCGCCTCGCGCCGGAAGCGCGCCCGGAACTCGCCGTCGTGCAGCTGGGCGCCCCGGATCAGCTTGATGGCAACCTGCTGCCCACTGCGCCCGGTCCCGAGATAGACGTCCCCCATGCCGCCGCTCCCGATCCGACTCCGGACCCGGAACGGGCCGATCGTGCGTGGCTCGGCCGGCCCCAAGGCCACCGGCTCGGGTACTGGAACCGTCCAGTGAACAGGTGGGTCTTGCAGCACCGGACGCTCCTCCATATTGCTTCTGGCACAAACCGGATATACGCGGTATAGGCGCAGGGATGCTATCGCACCGAGATGGAACACCCGGTCCGGACGCTGCACGTCTGACGTGGTCCGATCGTGTCGGCGTCTGCTGACACACTGGGTGGTCCGGTTCGACCAGCGGTCAGATGAGCTTGCCGGTCAGCGCCGCGATGAACACCACGACGCCGATGACAGCGAAGCCGACGCCGAAGACGCGGGTGAACACGAAGATGAACCGGTGACTCGACGGCGCCGGTGTGCGCAAGAGTCGTTGGAGCCGCACCTGAAGATCGGCGTGCTGCTCCGCGAAGACGGCGAACCCCAGGCCGCTCGCCACGGCGAGTACTCCCCAGCACAGCGCGAACAGCTGCGGACCCGTCATGAGCGAACGCCACGGCCGTCAGAAGCCCCCGGCGCCTCCGCCGTGGAGCATCTGTCAGTGACGGGCGGTGCACGCTGCAACCGCAGGGCCGTGAGCAGCGTCTAGGGTGCATGACGGTTGCCGACCTGGGAGAACCCATGCCACCCCCTGCGCTGTCCGCGGACCGGTCCGAGACTCCAGCGGTCGAGGTGATCCGAACGGGCGGCACGACGGTCGAGGACTTCACCGCGTTCGCCCGCGCCCACGCCGCAGGCCTGCACCGGATCGCGTACCTCCTGTGCGGCGACGACCACCGCGCCCACGACCTCACCCAGCTCGCGCTCGAGCGGACGTTCCGCGCCTGGTCCCGGGTGGGCGACGGGAACCCGTTCGCCTACGCCCGGCAGGTCCTCGCCACCGCCCGGATCGACGGCTGGCGCCGCACCCGCCGGGAGACCACCGTCTCCCCGGACACGCTGCCCGGTCTCCTCACCGAGGACCGGGTCCGCGACGCGACCACCGGCGTGGAGGACCGCGAGCGGCTCGTCCGCGCGCTGCGCCACGTCCCGGCGAGGCAGCGCCGGGTCGTGGTGCTCCGATACCTGCTCGACCGGTCGGAGCAGGACGTGGCCGACGAGCTCGGCATCAGCACCGGAACAGTGAAGTCCCAGGGCGCTCGCGGGCTGGCCCGCCTGCGCGCCCTTCTGACGGAGGAGGACGCATGAGCACCGACGACCAGTTCGCCGCCGGCCTCCGCCGCATCGCGGACGGCCTCGAAGCCCCCACGCCGGTCGACCCCGACGCGCTCGCGGCCGTCGCCGTGCGCCGCACCCGCAGGCGCCGCGTCGTGGTTCCCACGGTCTCCGCGCTGGCCGTGATCGCCCTGGCCACGACAGTGGCCTTCGCCCTGCCCGACGCCGGTCGCACAGCTCTCCCGGGAGGCGGTTCCTCGCCGTCGGCCACCACCGCAACGTCCCCCGCGCCGGAGGCGAGCGCGCCGCCCGAGCCGACCCCGACCCCGTCGCGCCCCGTCGACCCGTTCACGTACGAGGCCTCGAACGTGCCCGACGGCTGGAAGTCGGTGGGCGCGACCGGGCTTGCGCTCGCCGTGCCGGAGGGCTGGGGTGGCGGGCTCGAGTACAGCTGGATGAACGCGGCGTGGTGGGATACTGCCCTGTTCGAGGCACTGATGGACGCGGCACGGCAGGCGAACGCCGAGTTCCGCGCGGAGCACGGCCGGGACCCGGAGGTCGACGAGTCCGCCGGGGTGCTCGGCACCGAGCTCATCGAGGTGCGCGCCTACATCGGTACATACAGCACCGCGGACCCGCTCGAGGGCACCGTTCTCGAGGAGAGAGACCTCATGGTCCCGGGGGCGGACAGCGCGCACCTCGTCGTGACGGACCCGCACGAGTCGAGGCAGCCGGGGACCACGTTCGTCATCTCCGTGCACCAGGAGGGTGGTCTCTGGTACACCATCGACGGGCAGCTGCCCGCGGGGGCAGAGGGCCTCGACATGGCCCGGACCATCGCCGGGTCGCTGAGGTTCGTGGCGAGCGCCGAGGAGATCCACGCGACGCTCCCCTCGGAGGACCACCTGCCGGTGCTCGAGCTGCCGCGAGGCATCCCGGCCGGATGGATCCAGCACGACAAGAACGGACTGGGGTACGCGCTCCCGGCAGCCTGGGCTGTCAACACCCAGGTGTTCGCGGCGGACGACCCGGCAGTGGCCGACTGGAGGGGGCCCGACCCAGTCACACCCACCCTTGCCGGCAGCCTGACGATCACCTGGTCGCGCAACGAGAGGATCCCGACGGAGGAGCCCGACCCGGCGACCCGGCGCCTGACGATCGACGGCGCGAGCCTGGCCACCACACTGTGGAGCGAGAGGGACTGGGGCGTGGACCCCTGGGGCGGCGAGAGCACCTGGCCCGCCGGGACCATGGTCCTGGAAGGGAACGCGATCGTGGAGCGGGCCGACGGCGACGGCTACTACTGGGTCGCGTGGACCCTGCCGGCGGGCTCGGAACCCTTCGTGGAGCAGTTCCTCGGAACCCTCGAGGTCCGTGGCTGACGCCGGCACTGCCTCGTGGGGGGGGTGGGCCCTCCCCCCCCCAGGGCGCCCGGGGCGGCGCGGGCGCCCCCACGCCGGTG
>NZ_JAKGSG010000028.1 GCF_021568775.1 Antribacter soli
GCGCACCCCGCCGGGGCGGTCGCGCCCGCCGGCCCGCCGGCGGGGGGGTTTGCCCCCCCCCCCCCCCGCGGCGCCGCTCAGCGCGGCGGCAGAGACTCCGCGTTTCCATCCCGCCCTATGTGCGCGCCGGATGGTCGACGGGCTGGTCCTCCGCGACGGCGCGCAGCAGCTGCAGCAGCAGGGCCCGCTCGACCGGGGTGAGGCGCTCGAGGCGCCCTGCAGCACCCGCCCGGCGCCGCGACCAGAGGTCTTCGAGCACCTCGTGGCCGGCGTCCGTGAGCTCCAGCAGGCGCGCCCGCCTGTCCGACGGGTCGGGTACGCGACGCACGTACCCGTCCGCCTCCGCCTGGTCCACCTTGCTCGTGACGGACCGCGGCGCGAGCTCCATCGCCGCCGCCACGTCCGCGGCGCGCACCGGTCCCGACGCGTGGGCCAGGAAGCGCAGGAGGCGCACCTGGCCGGGCGTGGTGCCGGGCGGCTCGGCGCAGTCGGCGACGGCCTCGCGGCGCATCCGGCGCGAGGCCGTGTGCAGCAGCTCGAGCAGCTCGGCCGCGTCGTCCCGTGCCACGCCGCCTGCACCGGGCTGCCCGTCATGCTCCGGGCGACCGGGGTGCCCGCCGCCCTGCTCCGCCCGGCTCGTCATGCGTCACACCCTACCATTCTTGTGAGCCAGGCACATGATGAGTTATGCTCACTATCGGCCCTGGCGCACCGCCGCCCGGGCGACCATCCTTCTCCCCACGCTCGGGAGGTACCGCATGAGCATGCAACACATGACCGGAGGCGGTCGGGGCGGCGGCATGGGCGGGGGCGGCACGATGCGGCTGTTCACCCAGGACTCGTCCGTCACCGACCATCATCTCGGCCGCAGCACCCTGCGGCGCATCCTCACCTTCGCGCGCCCCTATCGCGCGCGTCTCGCCTTCTTCCTGGTCCTGCTGGCGCTCGACGCCGCGGCCGGGGCTGCCACCCCACTCCTCTTCAAGTACCTCATCGACGACGGCATCGCCCAGGGCGACGGCCGGCTCGTCATGCTCCTGGCGGGCGGCGCCGCCGCGCTCGCCCTCGTCTCGGCCGGCCTGTCGGTCGCCGAGCGCTGGGTCTCGTCCCAGGTCGGCGAGGGCCTGATCCTCGACCTGCGCACCGCGGTCTTCGACCACGTGCAGCGCATGCCGCTCGCGTTCTTCTCGCGCGCCCGCACCGGCGCCCTGGTGCAGCGCCTCAACGGCGACGTGCTCGGAGCCCAGCGCGCGTTCACGAGCACCCTCCAGACCGTCGTCTCCAACGCGCTGACCATCGTGTTCACGCTCGCCGCGATGTTCTCGATGTCGTGGCAGCTCACGCTCCTGTCGCTCGTGCTGGTGCCGGTCTTCGTGCTGCCGGCGCGCTGGTTCGGGCGCCGGCTGGCCGCACTCACGCGCCGCGGCTACGAGCTCAACGCCGACCTCGGCCAGCTGATGAACGAGCGGTTCAACGTCGCCGGCGCCCACCTGGTCAAGGTGTTCGGCGACCCGGCACGCGAGTCCGAGCAGTACGCCGGTCACGCCCGCGCCCTGCGTGACCTCGGTGTCCGCACCGCCCTGCTCTCGACGTGGTTCCGCGTGGGGCTCACGACCGTCGCGTCGCTCGCGGTCGCGACCGTCTACGGCCTCGGCGGCCTCCAGGCGATCGGGGGCACGCTCACCGTGGGCGTGGTCGTCGCTCTCACCGCCTACCTCGGCCGCCTGTACGGCCCGCTCACGGCCATGTCGAACGTCCAGGTGGACGTCATGACCGCCTTGGTCAGCTTCGAGCGCGTCCTCGAGGTGCTCGACCTGGAGCCAACCGTCGCAGAAAAGCCTGGCGCGGCGGACCTGCGCCCTGCGGTGGCAGAGCAGGGCGCGAGCGTCGAGCTGGACGGCGTCGTCTTCCGGTACCCGGGTGCGGACGAGGTCTCGCTCGCGTCGCTCGAGTCGGTCGCGACCCTGCGGCACGACCCCACGGCGGACACCCTGCGCGGGGTCTCGTTCACGGTCCCGGCCGGCGCCATGGTCGCGCTCGTCGGCCCGTCGGGAGCCGGCAAGACCACGGTCTCCCAGCTCGTGACCCGGATGTACGACCCGACCGAGGGAACGGTCCGCATCGCGGGCCAGGACCTGCGCGACGTCACCTCCGCCTCGCTGCGGGACACGGTGGGCGTCGTCTCGCAGGAGGCACACCTGTTCCACGACAGCGTCGGCGCCAACCTGCGCTACGTGCGCCCCGACGCAACCGACGCGGAGCTCGAGCGGGCGCTGCGTCAGGCCCGCATCTGGGGCCTCGTGACGTCGCTCCCCGAGGGCCTCGACACGGTCGTGGGCGACCGCGGCTACCGCCTCTCGGGCGGCGAGCGTCAGCGCCTCGCCATCGCCCGGCTCCTGCTCAGGGCACCTGACGTCGTGGTGCTCGACGAGGCCACCGCCCACCTGGACTCCGAGTCCGAGGCCGCCGTGCAGGAGGCCCTGGACCACGCCCTCGCCGGGCGAACGTCCCTCGTCATCGCGCACCGCCTCTCGACGGTCCGCGCCGCGGACCTGATCGTGGTGCTCGACGACGGGGTCGTGGCCGAGCAGGGCACGCACGCCCAGCTTCTGGCGAGGGACGGTCTCTACGCGGACCTGTACCGCACCCAGTTCGCAGACCGGTCGTCCGATGCGGACGGTGGGGAGGGTGCGGAGGACGCGGGCGTGGCCGCCGACCGCAAGCCCACGGCCACGCCCGAGCCGACGATCGTCTGACGCCGCCCCGGGCGCAGCCGGGGCGGGCTGGCGCCGGCCCCCCGCAACCCCGGCGCGGCCGCGGGCGAGCGCCCGGCCCTCGCCGCCGTGCACGACCGCCCGAGCAACGCTCAGACGAACCGCCCCAGGTGGATCCCGGCGAGCGCGAGCGCTGCGATGGTCTCCCCGTCGCGGATCCCGCCGGCGGCGACCAGACCGAGCGCGTCCGCGAACGGCACCCACCGCACGTCGGCGATGCCTTCCTCCTCCTGGGTGGCGGCCACCGCGCCCGCGGGCATCACGGCGGGGCGCAGCCCGCGCGCCAGGAACACGTGCTCGGGCGCCACGGCGATCCCGTTCAGCGCCTCCATCCGGCCGACGGGCGCCCACTCGGCGGCCTCCAGCCCCGTCTCCTCGAGCAGCTCACGCCGCGCGGCCTCGACGGGCTCCTGGCCGTCGGTCCCGCCGGCGGGCACCTCCACCGAGCCGGGACCGGTCGTGTAGCGGTCGACCGTCACGAGCAGCACGCGGTCGTCGTCGTCCAGCGCCACCACGAACACCGATGGCTGCCGCAGCTCCAGCACGCCGTAGACGCCCGCACCGCCGTCGGGCCGGGTCACGGCGTCTTCCCGCACCCGGATCCAGGGGTTCTCGTAGGCGGTGCGGCTGCTGCGCGTGTTCCAGGACATGGCAGGAATCGTAGGCGCGAGAACGGCCCGCCACCCCGAGGGGTGGCGGGCCGTCGTGTCGGTCATGGCCTGCGGCGGTCAGACCGCCGCAGGCCAGACATCACCAGCTCAGTTGCCGGTGAGCTTCTCGCGCAGAGCGGCGAGCGCCTCGTCCGAGGCCAGCGTGCCGGTCGCCTCCTGGGCCGGAGCCGAGGAGTACGTCGTGGCACCGCCGTTGCCGCCACCGGCGGCCGGGGCGTCGCCCGAGGCCTCCGAGTCGGCCGTGAGCGCCTCGGCGACCTGCTTGCGGTGCGCGGTCCAGCGCTCGTGCGCCTTCGCGTACTCCGCCTCCCACGACTCGCGCTGGGTCTCGAAGCCCTCGAGCCACTCGTTGGTCTCCGGGTCGAAGCCCTCGGGGTACTTGTAGTTGCCCTGGTCGTCGTACTCCGCCGCCATGCCGTACAGCGCGGGGTCGAAGTCCTCGGACTCGGGGTCGACGCCCTCGTTGGCCTGCTTGAGCGACAGCGAGATGCGGCGACGCTCGAGGTCGATGTCGATGACCTTGACGAACACCTCGGCACCCACGGTGACGACCTGCTCGGGCAGCTCGACGTGGCGCACGGCCAGCTCGGAGATGTGCACCAGACCCTCGATGCCGTCCTCGACGCGCACGAACGCACCGAACGGGACGAGCTTCGTGACCTTGCCGGGCACGACCTGGCCGATGGCGTGCGTCCGGGCGAACGTCTGCCACGGGTCCTCCTGCGTCGCCTTCAGCGACAGGGAGACACGCTCGCGGTCGAAGTCGACGTCGAGAACCTCGACCGTGACCTCCTGGCCCACCTCGACGACCTCGGAGGGGTGGTCGATGTGCTTCCAGGACAGCTCGGACACGTGGACGAGACCGTCGACGCCGCCGAGGTCCACGAACGCACCGAAGTTGACGATCGAGGAGACGACACCGGGGCGGACCTGGCCCTTCTGCAGCGTCTGCAGGAAGGTGGAACGGACCTCGGACTGCGTCTGCTCGAGCCACGCGCGGCGGGACAGCACCACGTTGTTGCGGTTCTTGTCGAGCTCGATGATCTTGGCCTCGATCTCCTTGCCGACGTACGGCTGGAGGTCGCGGACTCGACGCATCTCCACGAGGGACGCCGGGAGGAAGCCGCGGAGGCCGATGTCGAGGATGAGGCCACCCTTGACGACCTCGATGACGGTGCCGGTGACGACGCCGTCCTCTTCCTTGATCTTCTCGATCGTGCCCCAGGCACGCTCGTACTGAGCGCGCTTCTTGGACAGGATCAGACGACCCTCCTTGTCCTCCTTCTGGAGAACCAGGGCCTCGACGGCGTCGCCGACGGCGACGACCTCGCCGGGGTCGACGTCGTGCTTGATGGAGAGCTCCCGGGACGGGATGACACCCTCGGTCTTGTAACCGATGTCGAGAAGGACCTCGTCACGGTCCACCTTGACGATCGTGCCCTCGACGATGTCACCATCGTTGAAGTACTTGATGGTGGCGTCGACAGCAGCAAGGAAGTCCTCCTCGGTGCCGATGTCGTTGACGGCAACCTGGGGTGCGGACTTCGCAGGGGTGGAGATGGTCATTGAGTTCGATGCTCCGATGCGGACAGGGCGTAGTGCGGACAGGGTCGTGGCGAGTACGCTGCGGCTCGACGACGTCCGAGGACGAGAAGGCCCCACGGCCGACGGCTTCCAGGAGACTGGGCCACCAGCCGGCGAGATGCCGGGATGACGGGATCGCGCGGGCGCACTGCACCGCGGAACATCCTACCGAGACGGCGTGTCGTGGGTCAACGCGAGCGAGCCCGGCCCGGCGAGCCGCCGGACCCACCGGCCCCCTGCAGAGCGGCAGGTCACCGGCAGGCCCGCGTCAGACCGCCAGATCCAGGTCCCGGCCGGGGATCGCGTCGAGCAGCGCACGGGTGTAGTCGGTCTGGGGTGTGTCGAACACCTCGTCCACCGTGCCCTCCTCGACGAGCCGCCCGGCCTGCATGACGATCACCCGGTCGGCGATCTGCCGCACCACGGCCAGGTCGTGGGTGATGAAGAGGTAGGTGAGGCCCAGGTCCTCCTGCAGCTGCGCGAGCAACCGCAGGATCTGAGCCTGGACCACGACGTCGAGCGCCGAGACGGCCTCGTCGCACACGACCAGCTCGGGCGACAGGGCCAGGGCGCGCGCGATCGCGACGCGCTGGCGCTGCCCGCCGGACAGCTCCGACGGGAACCGCCGCAGCACCCCCTTGCCGAGCGCCACCTGCTCCGCGAGCTCCTCGACGCGCGCACGGCGCTCCGCGGGATCGCCGTAACCGTGCGCGCGCAGCGGCTCCTCGATCGCCCGGTACACCGAGTACAGCGGGTCGAGCGACGAATAGGGGTCCTGGAACACGGGCTGCACGCGCCGCCGGTACGCGATGCGCGACCGGTGGTCGTGCCCGCCGGCGGGCGCCCCGTCGAACTCGATCGTGCCCGACGTCGGCTTCTCGATGTCGAGGATCATCCGCGCCAGGGTGGACTTGCCCGAGCCGGACTCCCCCACCACCGCGACGGTGCCGCCGCGCGGCACGTCCAGGCTCACGCCCTCCACAGCGGTGAAGTCGCGTCCCCGGGACAGCAGCCCGTTGCCGCGGATGCGGAAGACCTTCGTGACGTCGCGCACCTGCACCAGCGCCGCCGTCGTGGGCTCGTCCGGGTTCCCGGACGCAGTGCCGTCGTCGGACGAGCCGGTCTCGGCCGAGGGGGCGAGAAGGGCCTCCTCGAGCACCTCCTCGAGGCCGCGCTCGCGCGCGATCTCGATCCGGCGCGACGCGAGCGACGGCGCGGCCGCCATGAGGCGCTTGGTGTACTCGTGCTGCGGCTCGGTCAGGACCCGGCGGGCGGGTCCCTGCTCGACGATCTCGCCGCGGTACATGACCACGACGACGTCGGCACGCTCGGCGGCGAGGCCGAGGTCGTGCGTGATGAGGAGCACCGCCGTCCCGAGGTCCCGGGTCAGGCCCGCGAGCTGGTCGAGGATGCCCCGCTGGACGGTGACGTCGAGCGCGGAGGTCGGCTCGTCCGCGACGAGCAGCGCCGGCCGCGCCGACAGGCCCATCGCGATGAGCGCGCGCTGGCGCATGCCGCCCGAGAACTCGTGGGGGTACTGGGAGGCGCGGCGGGCGGCGTCGGGCAGCCCGACCTCCTGGAGGAGCTCGACGGTACGGGCCCGGGCTGTGCGGAGCGTCCGCACGCCGTTGTCGATCAGGCCCTCGTCGATCTGGCGGCCGATGCGCATGACCGGGTCCAGGTTCGTCATCGGGTCCTGCGGCACGAGGCCGAGCTCCGTCCCGCGCAGCTGCGCCATGCGCTGCGCGCCGGCCGCCCCCAGGTCCTCGCCCTTGAACCAGATGTGGCCCTGCGCCACGGCGCCGTTGCTCGCCAGGAGCCCGAGCACTGCCATCGCGAGGGTCGTCTTGCCCGAGCCGGACTCGCCGACGATCGCCACGGTCTGCCCGCGCCGGACCTCCACGTTCGCCCCGGTCACAGCGCGTGCGGCACCGGACTCCGTGCGGAAGTCGACGGCAAGGTCCTCGACGCGCAGGACGACGTCGTCGTCGGCCGGCACCGCCGTGGCGGCCACGGCGATCTCCTTCTCGGGCGCGGGCGTCTCGGTCACGGCGGCCTCCGGGCGGTCGGGCTGGTCGGTGCTGTGCTGCGTCATCGGCGGGTCCTGTTCCGCGGGTCGAGGGCCTCGCGCAGGCTCTCGCCGACGAGCGTGAAGCCGAGAGCGGTGATCGCGATGCAGATGCCGGGCAGGATCGCCAGGCGCGGCGCGACCGCGAGCTCCTGCTGGGCGGCGGTGAGCATGCGGCCCCACTCCGCCGTGGACGGCTCTCCGCCACCCAGGCCGAGGAAGGACAGCGCGGCCGCCTCGATGACCGCGGTGGCGAGCGTCAACGTGGCCTGCACGATGACCGGGCCGACGCTGTTCGGCAGCACGTGGCTCATCGTCACCGAGCGCCGGGTCAGGCCGAGCGCGCTCGCCGCGAGCACGTAGTCCTGGCCCCGCTGGGCCAGCATCGAGCCACGCAGCAGGCGGGCGAAGATCGGCACCTGGACGACGGCGATGGCCACGATCACCGACCAGGGCGTCTGCCCCGCGATCGCGGCGATGGACACCGCCAGGAGCAGCGACGGGACGGACAGCATGAGGTCCACGAGGCGCATCGCGGAGACGTCGACCCAGCCGCCGAACCAGCCGGCGACCAGGCCGAGCAGGACGCCGCCGGCCAGGCCGAGCAGGGTGGACAGCACGCCCACCAGCAGCGAGGCGCGCGCACCCCAGATGAGCTTGCTCAGCACGTCGCCGCCGTAACGGTCCAGCCCGAGCGGGTAGTCGGCCGACGGGCCGGGGATCTGCGTCGGTCGGATCTCGCCGCGGCCGGGCAGCTCGTGCGGGCCGAACGGCGCGAGCAGCGGCGCGAGCAGCGCGACCAGGAGGAAGAGCGCGACGATGACGAAGCCGGCGATCGCAACGGGGTTCTTCCGGAGCGTGCGCCATGCGCGGGCCCAGACGCCCTCGCCGGCGGTGTCGCGGCCGGCCGGGTCGGTGCCGTCGCCGTGGATGCTGGCGGGGGCGTGGAGCGGCGCCGTCGGGGCGCCGTCGATCGGGGGGAGCTCGTTGGCGCTCACTGCTGCCTCCTCAGCCGCGGGTCGATCAGCCCGTACGACACGTCGACGATCAGGTTCACGAGGGCATAGACGACCGCGATGAGCAGGACGAAGCCCTGCAGGACGGGGTAGTCGGCGTTGAAGACGGCCTGCGCGAGGAAGCTGCCGATGCCGCTGAACGCGAACACGGTCTCGGTGAGCACCGCGCCGGAGAGCAGCAGGCCCACCTGGAGGCCGATCGTGGTGAGGACGGGGAGCATGGCGTTGCGCAGGATGTGGTCCCCGCGCAGGCGCGCGGCCGTGATGCCCTTGGCTCGGGCCGTGCGTACGTAGTCCGCGTTCTGCACCTCGGACACGGCGGCGCGGGTCATGCGCGCCACGATCGCCAGCGGGATCGACCCCAGGGCGATGCCGGGCAGGACCAGGTGTACCAGGGCGTCCCAGGCCGCGTCCCACTCGGCGGTGAGCAGGCCGTCCAGGACGTAGAAGTTCGTGGGGTGGGTGGCGACCATCGTCGTCGACTGGCGCCCCGCCGACGGGAACCAGCCCAGCTCGACGGCGAACAGGTACTTGAGGATGAACGCGAGGAAGAAGACCGGCACGGTCACGCCCACCAGGGACACGACGACGGACGCGTGGTCCACGACCGAGCCCGCGCGGCGCGCCGCGACGTAGCCCAGCGGGATGCCGATGCCGATCGCGAAGACCAGGGCCACGACGGTCAGCTCCATCGTGGCCGGGAAACGGACGAGGAACTCCTCCACGACCGGGCGTCCGGTCCGCAGCGAGGTGCCGAGGTCACCCTGCAGAAGCTGGCCGAGGTACTTGCCGTACTGGACCCAGACTGGCTGGTCCAGCCCCATCTCGGCCTCGATCGCGGCGGCGGCCTCCGGGGTGTAACGCTCGCCGAGCATGGCCGTGACCGGCCCTCCGGGCAGAGCCCGGACCCAGGCGAACAGGAGCACTGACAGCCCCAGGAGCAGCGGTATCAAGAGCAGCAGCCGCTGCACGACAAGTCTGAGCATGGACGAACCTCTGGTAAGCGGGGGGCCTGGGTCGCAGGCGCCGCCGGCCGGACGGGAACAGCGGTCGGGGCGCGGCACGCGCCGCGCCCCGACCTGGTGCGCGCCTCCCGCGAGGGTCCCGGCCGGCCGAGGCCGGCGGAAACCCAGAAGGCGCTGGTACGACTCACCTCACAGGTGGGTCAGTGTGTCACTCCGTGAAGGTGATGACGCTGAAGACCTCGTCCTGTACCGGAGAGATCGGGTAACCCTCGATACCGGGCGCGACGACCAGCGACGGAACCGGGCTCGCGATCGGCAGGCCCGGGAGGAAGTCCATCAGGGCCTCGTTCGCGGCCTTGTAGGCGTCCTCCTGCTCGTCGACCGGCGCGTTGCGGGCGGCGTCGATCACCGAGAAGATCTCCGGGTTGTTGAAGCCCCACTCGTTCGACTCGGCGCCGAAGAAGGTGCCGATGAAGTTGTAGGTATCGTTGTAGTCACCCGTCCAGCCCAGCAGGTGCAGGCCGTGGGCGGAGCCGCCCTGGATGGTGTCGAGGTAGGTGGGACGCCACGGCGCGGCGGTGGCCTTGACCGTGATGCCGACCGCCTCGAGGTCGGCCGAGATCGCCTCGAAGTACGCGGCGGGGTCCGGCATGTACGGGCGGGAGACGTCGGTCGGGTAGTTGAACTCGATCTCCAGGGTCGTCAGGCCCGCCTCGGCCAGGAGCGCCTTCGCCTTCTCCGGGTCGTACTCGTACGTCGTCACGTCGTCGCTGTAGCCCGTGACCGACTCGGGCACGAACTGCGTGGCGACGGCAGTGCCCTCGGGCAGCGTCGCCTGCACCAGGGCCTCGCGGTCGATCGCGTACGCGATCGCCTGGCGGACCAAGATGTTGTCGAGCGGCGCAGCCTTCTGGTTCATGCCCAGGTACAGGATGTTGAAGGCCGGGCGCTGGTGGAGCGTGAAGCCTGCCGTGGTCAGCGCGTCCACGTCGGCCGGGGCGACCAGGTCGTAGCCGTCGATGTCGCCGGCCTCGAGCGCCTGACGTCGGGCGGTGCCGTCCGGGATGACCGTGAAGACGATCTTCTTGACGTCGCCGATCTCGCCCCAGTAGCCGTCGAAGGCCTCGAGCGTGATGCTCTCGCCCGTCTTCCACTCGACGAACGTGTAGGGGCCGGTGCCGACCGGGTGACCCTGGCCGTACTCGGTCAGCTGCGGTGCGTCCTCGGTGCCCTGCACGTCGTCCGCGGCGAACTCCTCGAGGGCGGCCGGCGACTGCATGGAGAACGCGGGGAGCGACAGCGCCGCGATCAGCTCGGGGACCGGCGCGCCCAGCGTGACGACCGCGGTCGTCGCGTCGGAGGCCGCGCACGACGCGTACTTGCTGTCCGCGCCCCAGCCGCCGAAGACGGCCTTGTAGTAGTACGAGAGGCTCTCGGTCGCGGCCAGGCCGGTGAAGTTGACCCAGCGGTCGAAGTTGAAGCACACGGCCTCGGCGTCGAAGTCCGTGTCGTCCTGGAACTTCACGCCCTCCTTGAGGTGGAACGTGTACTCCAGGCCGTCCTCGCTGATGTCCCAGCTCTCGGCGAGCAGCGGCGCGGGGTCGGCCGTCCCGGGCTCGACGCCGACCAGGCCCTCGAAGATCTGGCGGGCGACGCGGAACGTCTCGCCGTCGCTGGCGAACGCGGGGTCGAGCGTGGCCGGGTCGGCCGAGCCGGCGAACACGAACGTGTCCTTGCCGGTGCTCTCCTCGCCGGTGGCCTGGTCACGCTCGCTGGCCACGCAGCCGGACAGGCCGACGGCGAGTGCCGCCACGAGAGCGGCGGCACCGGCCAGGCGGCTCGTTGGGCGCAGACGCATGGCATCTCCTTCCTAGGGACGCACGGCGACGACTTGGTTGGGGCCGCTCGTGCTGACGTTGGGCCGACTCTAGGAGTGCAAGCGTTGCGGGAGTGTTTCCGGTGTCCTGTCCGGGCGAATCGTGACCTTTTCGTGACTCGTCCTACCGGTCGCTTTTGGGACGCGGTCGCCGCGTCGGCGGAGGCGGCCTCCGACGTCGCCGCAGGTCACGGCGGGGCTGTCCCGCCAAGGCCGCAAAGCGGTGCGCGGCACGCCTCGGACCAGCGATGATGGGCCGGTGGAACCTGCCCCGCCCCGGCCCGCGTCGTTCGGGTACCGCAACGTGCCCGACGCCGAAGGCGGCTCCGCGGGCCGGCAATGGTGGGACGCCAACGCGGCGGAGTACCTCGAGGAGCACGGCGCGTTCCTCGGCGACACCGGGTTCCGCTGGGGGCCGGAGGGTCTCACAGAGGGCGAGGCCGGGCTCCTGGGCGACGTCACGGGCAAGCGGGTCCTCGAGGTCGGCTCGGGCGCCGCACAGTGCTCCCGCTGGCTCGCCGGCGCGCGCGGCGCGCACGCCGTCGCGACGGACGTGTCCGCTGCGATGCTCGGCGGCGCGCTCCAGATCAACGCCGCCACGCGGGTGTGGGTGCCCGTCGTGCAGGCCGACGCGCGGGCCCTGCCGTTCGCCGACGCCTCCTTCGACGCCGTCTTCACGTCGTTCGGCGCGATCCCCTTCGTGCCCGACGCGTGGCGGGTGCACCGCGAGTCCGCCCGCGTCCTGCGTCCGGGCGGTCGCTGGGTGTTCTCCGTGACGCACCCGCTGCGCTGGGCGTTCCCCGACGACCCGACCCGGCAGGGCCTCACCGCCACGAGGTCGTACTTCGACCGCCGGCCGTATGTCGAGGCCGACACGACCGGGAGCGTGCTCTACGCCGAGTACCACCGCACGCTCGGCGACCACGTCCGGGACGTGGCCGCCGCGGGGCTGCGCCTGCTCGACGTCGTCGAGCCCGAGTGGCCGGCGTGGAACACGCAGACCTGGGGTGGCTGGGGCCCCGAGCGGGGCGCCTTCCTGCCCGGCACGGCCGTCTTCGTCACGCAGAAGTCGTAGGGCGGTCTCGGACGGGCGCTCAGTGCCCCGCCTCGTGCCACGTGGCGCCCGCGCCGACGGACACGTCGAGCGGGACGTCGAGCTCCACGGCCGCCCCCATCTGCGTCCGCAGCACGTCCTCGGCCGCATCCCGCTCCCCCGACGCGACCTCGACCACGAGCTCGTCGTGCACCTGCAGGAGCAGCCGCGAGGCGAGCCCGCGCGCGTCCAGCTCCCGCTGCACGCCGAGCATCGCGAGCTTGATGATGTCCGCCGCGCTGCCCTGGATGGGCGCGTTGAGCGCCATGCGCTCGGCCATCTCGCGGCGCTGCCGGTTGTCGCTCGTCAGGTCCGGGAGGTACCGGCGGCGTCCCAGGATCGTCGCGGTCCACCCGGTGGCCCGGGCCTCCCCCACCACGCCCGTCAGGTACTCGCGCACCCCGCCGAACCGCGTGAAGTAGTCCTCCATGAGCGAGTGCGCCTCGGACCGCTCGATCCCGAGCTGCTGCGACAGGCCGAACGCCGACAGGCCGTAGGCCAGGCCGTACGACATCGCCTTCACCTTCGCCCGCATCTGCGGCGTCACGTCCGCCGGGTCCACCTCGAAGACCCGCGAGCCCACGTACCGGTGCAGGTCCTCCCCCGACCGGAAGGCCTCGATCAGCGCGGCGTCGCCCGACAGGTGCGCCATGATCCGCATCTCGATCTGGCTGTAGTCCGCCGTCATGAGCGTCTCGTAGCCCTCGCCCACGACGAACGCCCGGCGGATGCGACGGCCCGCCTCCGTGCGGATCGGGATGTTCTGCAGGTTCGGGTCGGCCGAGCTCAGCCGCCCGGTCGCGGCGATGGTCTGCTGGAACGTGGTGTGGATCCGCCCGTCCGGGGCCACCGACTTGAGCAGGCCCTCGACCGTCTGCCGCAGCCGGCTCGCGTCGCGGTGCGCCAGCAGGTGCTCGAGGAACGGGTGCCCGGTCCGCGCGAACAGCTCCGCGAGCGCCGCGGCGTCGGTCGTGTACCCGGTCTTGATCTTCTTGGTCTTCGGCATGCCGAGCTGGTCGAAGAGGACCTCCTGCAGCTGCTTGGGGCTGCCGAGGTTCACCTCCCGGCCGATCACGTCGTACGCGTCGCCCGCCGCCTGCGCCACCGCCTCGCCGAAGTGCTTCTCCAGGCCCGTCAGGTACTCGACGTCGGCAGCGATGCCGGTCGCCTCCATGCGGGCCAGCACCTCGGACAGCGGCAGCTCCACGTCGGTCAGCAGCGCGGTGGCGCCCCGGTCACGCAGGTCGCCCGCGAGCGCCGCGGCGAGCTGCACGACGGCGTGGGCGCGCACCGCCTCGCGCGTGCCCTGACCGCCGCCGTCGAGCGACAGGTCGAGGGCGCCCTGGGCGCCCTCCGGCTCCTCGACCCGCAGCTCGTGGCCGAGGTGGCGCACCACGAGGTCACCGAGGTCGTAGCCGCGCTGGTCGGGGTGGCACAGGTAGGCGGCGAGCTCGGTGTCGAAGGTCACCCCGCGCAGCTCGAACCCGCGCGACGCCAGCGCGTGCCAGGCCGCCTTGGCGCCGTGGGCCACCTTCTCGGCCGCCGGGTCCGCGAGCCAGGCCGCGAGCGCCTTCTCGTCGTCGGACGCCAGGTCCGCGAGGTCGAGCGCGACGGCCGCGCCGTCGGCGTCCGCTACCGCGACCCCCCACGCGTCGCCGCCCCCAGGCACCGCCCGGCCCGAGACGTCGAGCCCGAGCCTGCCCGTGCGGCCGGCGAGCCAGGCGCCGAGGCCGCCCGGGGCGACGTCGTCCACCTCCACCTCGAGCCCCGTCTGGGGGCCGGCCGGTGCCACTTCCTGCGCCGCCGGGTCGGCCGCGAGCAGGCGGTCGCGGAGCTGGCCGAACTGCAGCGCGTCCGAGACACGGTGTACCGCGTCCCGGTCGAAGCCGTGCAGCGTCAGGTCGTCCGGGCCGTACGGCAGCGGGACGTCGAGCAGGAGCGCGTTCAGCTCGCGGTTGAGCCGCACCTGCGCCAGGTGCGCGCGCAGGTTCTCCCCCGCCTTGCCCTTCACCTCGTCCGCCTGCTCCAGGAGGTTGTCGAGGCTCCCGTACGCCACGACCCACTTGGCGGCCGTCTTGGGGCCGACGCCGGGGACGCCCGGCAGGTTGTCGCTGGACTCCCCCACCAGGGCCGCCAGGTCCGGGTACTGCGCCGGCGGCACCCCGTACTTGGCCGCCACGGCCTCCGGCGTCATCCGCGCCAGCTCCGAGACGCCCCGGACCGGGTACAGCACCGTGACGTGCTCGGTGACGAGCTGGAACGAGTCGCGGTCGCCCGAGCAGATGAGGACGTCCATCCCGGCCGCCTCGGCGGAGCTTGCGAGCGTCGCCAGGATGTCGTCCGCCTCGATGCCCTCCTTCGCCAGCGCGGGGATGCGCAGCGCGTCCAGCACCTCGTGGATGAGCGGCACCTGGCCGCGGAACGTCTCCGGCGTCTCGTTGCGCGTGCCCTTGTACTCGGGGAAGCGCTCTGTGCGGAAGGTCACGCGCCCGGCGTCGAACGCCACGGCGGCGTGGGTGGGCTGCTCGTCCCGCAGGAGGTTCGTCAGCATCGACGTGAAGCCGTACACGGCGTTCGTCACCTGGCCGGACGTGGTCGCCAGCGTGTCCGGGAGGGCGAAGAAAGCTCGGTACGCCATGGAGTGGCCGTCGACGAGCAGGAGACGGGGTCGCGCGGAGGTCGTCACGGGTGACAACCTATCGCCCATGACTGACACGAGCCCTGGCACCGCCTCCCCCGGCACCCCGGACTGGCGCGCGCTCTACCCGGCGTCCGCGACCTTCGAGACCCTCTTCGAGCGGATGGGGCTCGAGCTCCTGGAGATCGGACCGGACCGCGCGGTCGGGCGGATGCCGGTGAAGGGCAACACGCAGCCCACGGGGCTGCTGCACGGGGGCGCGTCGGTCGTGCTCGCGGAGACGCTGGGGTCGATCGCCGCGCAGGTCCACGCCGGGCCAGGGCGCGGGGCGGTCGGGATCGAGGTGAGCGCGTCGCACCACCGCAGCGCGCGCGAGGGCTACGTCACGGGGACGGCCACGGCGGTGCACCTGGGGCGCACGACGGCCTCGTACGAGATCGTCGTCACGGACGACGCGGGCCAGCGCGTCTGCACGGCGCGCCTCACCTGCATGCTGCTCGGCTGAGCCGGAGGTGCAGCGCAGGGTGGGGGCCGAGGTACGAGGCACCCGCCCGCAGCGGAACCTCAGGCTCAGGCGAACGACAACATCGGCTGAGCCGGAGGTGCAGCGCAGGGTGGGGGCCGAGGTACGAGGCACCCGCCCGCAGCGGAACCTCAGGCTCAGGCGAACGACAACATCGGCTGAGCCGGAGAACAACACCGGCTGAGGCTCAGCCCGACCAACACCACCGGCCAAGCACACTGGGCACGGGCGCGGGCGTCAGCCCGCGTTCGCCCGGTGCGCGACGTGCAGCTCGCGCAGGTCGATCGGCCCGGACTCGGCGACGGAGCGCGCCCGGCGACGCCGGGCGATGAGGTCCTCGAGGCCGCGGGCGCCCTGGCGCAGGCGTGCCCGGCCGGAGTCGCGCACGCCCCCCGCGGCCTCCGGCGCAAGGCGGCGCTGGAGCGCGGAGACGGCGACGACGCGGTGGCCCAGCACGGGCGCGAACCCGAGCCGGGCGAGGAAGCGCTGGACGCCACGGTTGCCCGGGACGGGCGCCGCGTAGACGTCCACGCAGTCGTGGGCCGCGGCGACGTCGGCCGCGGCGCGCAGGAGCGCATGACCCACGCCGTGCCGCCGGGCGGCCGGGGCGACGAACACGAGGTCGAGGTAGAGGCTGGGCGTGCCGGAGAAGAGGTGGGGCCCGACGACGCGTGCGACGAGCATGCCCGCGACCTCGCCGTCGTGCTCCGCCATGAGGACGTGGCCGTCGACCGACAGCAGCACGCTCAGGTGCGCCAGCAGCCGCTCGGGCTCCGCAGCGGCGAGCTGCGCGACCGCAGGCGACTCGTCGCGGGCATGGACTGCGAGCGCTACCACGGCCCGGAGATCTTCCGGGGTCGCAGGCCGCACTTCGACCACAGGTCGCACCGGCTCCACCTCGCTCATGGTCGCGTTCCCAAGTAGGACAACCGTCCAACTGAAGGCAGACGATAGACCCGCCACCCCGCAGCGCACAATGCTGCGGGAGCGGTTGTTAGCCTTCACAAGTCCGGTGTTAACCCTCACATGCCCGGAGAGTCCGGGTTTGCGTGACGGGGCCGAAACCCCGTCAGTCAGCGGTCAGGCGCCGCCCACCTGCTCGATCACGGCGTCCGCGACCTCGCGCATCGTGAGGCGGCGGTCCATCGACGTCTTCTGGATCCAGCGGAACGACTCCGGCTCCGACAGGCCCATCTTCGTCATGAGCAGGCCCTTGGCGCGGTCGACGCGCTTGCGGGTCTCGAAACGCTCCTGCAGGTCGGCGACCTCGGACTCGAGCGACGTGATCTGCGCGTAGCGCGAGATCGCGATCTCCACGGCCGGAAGCAGGTCGGCCGGCGTGAACGGCTTCACGACGTAGGCCATCGCGCCCGCGTCGCGCGCGCGCTCGACCAGCTCCGTCTGCGAGAACGCCGTCAGCAGCACGACGGGCGCCGCGTGCGCCTTGCCGATGCGCTCGGCGGCGGAGATGCCGTCCAGCTCGGGCATCTTCACGTCCATGACGACGACGTCCGGCTTGAGCTCCAGCGCCAGGTTCACCGCCGTCTCGCCGTCACCCGCCTCGCCGACCACGTCGAAGCCGGCCTCGCGGAGCGTCTCGACGACGTCCATCCGGATCAGCGCCTCGTCCTCGGCGACGATCGCACGACGCGCCGCGCGGGACGGTGCGGCGGCAGGCTCGGGCTCGATCATCGGGGGCAGGTCCAGCGGCAGTGCCTTCTCGCCTGGGGTGTTCTCGTCGGTCACGTGGACATCCTAGTGGTCGCGGCTTGGGCCGCACACCTACGGTGTGGTTCGATGTTCGCTGCACGGCGTGCAGTGCGTCACCGCCCCGGTAGCCCAATCGGCAGAGGCAACCGACTCAAAATCGGTCCAGTGTGGGTTCGAGTCCCACCCGGGGCACACGACGACGGTCTCAGCAGCGGCATCTCGCGCCGGGCACGACGGCGAAGGGGTCACCTTCCGTACGGAAGGTGACCCCGCGTGCGTCATCGGGCACAAGCCGTCTGGCGTCGCTCGATGCGCCACGGGTGCCCGACGGCAGTCCGTCGGGCACCCGGAGAGCGCAGTGCGGTGCGAAGGTCAGGAAGCCGAGCCGCGACGGTCCGTGTAGCTGCCGATCTTGTGCACCAGGATCGAGTTCGTGGTGCCCGGGACGCCCACCGGGGCGCCCGAGACGACCACCACGAGGTCGCCCTTCTCGGCCAGGCCGTTGGCCTGCAGGGTCGAGTCGACCTGGTCCACCATCGCGTCGATGTTGTCGACCTTCGGCACCAGGTACGACGTCGTGCCCCAGGTGAGCGCGAGGACGTTCGCCACTGCCGTCTCCGGCGTGAACGCCAGGAGCTGGATCGAGGAGCGCAGGCGCGACATGCGACGCGCCGAGTCACCCGACTGCGTGAACGTGACCAGGTACTTCACACCCAGCGTCTCGCCGATCTCGGCGGCCGCGCGCGTGATGGCGCCACCGCGGGTGTGCGGCGTCGAGCCGAGCGGGGCGATGCGCTCGCGGCCCAGCTCCTCCGTGGCCTCGATGATGCGGGCCATCGTCTCGACCGTGACGATCGGGTAGTCGCCCACCGAGGTCTCGCCGGAGAGCATGACCGCGTCGGCGCCGTCGAGCACCGCGTTGGCGCAGTCCGAGGCCTCGGCGCGCGTGGGGCGCGGCGAGGTCGTCATGGACTCCAGCACCTGCGTGGCGACGATGACGGGCTTCGCGTTGCGACGGGCCATCTCGATGATGCGCTTCTGGACCAGCGGCACCTCCTCGAGCGGCATCTCCACCGCGAGGTCGCCACGGGCCACCATCACGCCGTCGAACGCCGCGACGATCTCCGCGAGGTTCTCGACGGCCTGCGGCTTCTCGATCTTGGCGATGACGGGGACCGTACGGCCCTCCTCCTCCATGACCCGGCGGACGTCCTCGTAGTCCTTCGCACTGCGCACGAAGGAGAGGGCGATGAAGTCGGCGCCAAGGCGAAGAGCCCAGCGCAGGTCCTCCTCGTCCTTGTCCGACATGGCGGGGACGGACACGGCGACGCCGGGCAGGTTCAGGCCCTTGTTGTTCGAGACCGGACCCGGCACCTCGACGCGGGTCACGACGCGCGGGCCCTCGATGGCCGTCACGAGGACGCGCACCTTGCCGTCGTCGATGAGGATCGGGTCACCCACGCGGGCGTCGCCCGGCAGACCCTTGTGGGTCGTCGAGACGAGCTGCTTGGTGCCGACGACGTCCTCGGTCGTGATGGTGAAGACGTCCCCCTCGTTCAGCCAGTGCTTCTGGTCGTCGGCGAAGCGGCCGAGGCGGATCTTCGGGCCCTGCAGGTCGACGAGCACCGCCACCGGGCGGCCGGCCTCCTTCGCCGCAGCACGCACGCCGTGGTAGACGGCCGCGTGGGCCTCCTGCTCGCCGTGGCTCCGGTTGATGCGTGCGACGTCCATACCGGCGGCCACGAGCGCGCGGAGCTGCTCCGGCGACTCGGTTGCGGGTCCGATGGTGCACACGATCTTTGCTCTGCGCATGTCTCCAGCCTCTGTGAATAGCAGCCCCGGCGCGAGCCGGAGCCAGGGAATGAAATCTCTAGGCCCGCAGGGCTGCCGTCCGGGGTCGGACCGGGGCCGGAAGCTCCGTGGAACCCTGCAGGAACGCGTCGGCGGCGGCTGCGGCCGCGCGGCCCTCGGCGATCGCCCACACGATGAGCGACTGCCCGCGGCCCGCGTCGCCGGCCACGAACACACCCGGCAGGCTCGCCGCGTAGTCGTCGCCGCGTGCCACCAGACCGCGGTCGGTCACCTCGATGCCGGTCTGCTCCTCGAGCAGGCGGGTCTCCGGGCCGGTGAAGCCCATCGCCACGAGCACCAGGTCGGCCGGGATCTCCCGCTCGGTGCCCGGTGTGGGCGCTCGGCGGCCGTCCGGCAGGTACGCGGTCTCGGCGACCTTGAGCGCGCGCACGCGTCCGGCGTCGTCCGCGAGGAACTCCACCGTCGACGCCAGGTAGGCGCGCTCGCCGCCCTCCTCGTGGGAGGTCGACACCTCGAACAGGATCGGGTCCGTGGGCCACGGCTGGTTCGCCGGGCGCTCGCCCGGCGGGCGCTTGCCGATGGCCAGCGTGGTCACGCTCGCCGCGCCCTGGCGCAGCGACGTGCCCAGGCAGTCCGAGCCCGTGTCGCCGCCGCCGATGATGATGACGTGCTTTCCCTCCGCGGTCGGCGCGCCCTCGACGGGACGACCCGCCGCGGCCTTGTTCGCCGGCGTCAGGAAGTCCATCGCGAAGTGGATGCCGTCGAGCTCACGCCCGGGCAGGCGCAGGTCGCGCGGCACCGTCGCGCCCGTGGCGACCACGACGGCGTCGAACCGGCGGCGCAGCGCGTCCCAGGAGATGTCCTTGCCGATCTCGACGCCCGCGCGGAAGCGGGTGCCCTCGGCCTCCATCTGCGCCAGGCGACGCTCGATGTGGAGCTTCTCGAGCTTGAAGTCGGGGATGCCGTAGCGCAGCAGGCCGCCGATCGCGTCGTCCCGCTCGTACACCACGACCGTGTGCCCGGCACGGGTGAGCTGCTGGGCCGCCGCCAGGCCGCCCGGGCCGGAGCCCACCACGGCCACCGTGGAGCCCGTGAGGCGCTGCGGCACCACCGGCTGCACCAGGCCGCGCTCGAACGCCTCGTCGACGATCGACACCTCGATGTTCTTGATCGTCACCGCCGGCTGGTTGATGCCGAGCACGCAGGACGACTCGCACGGGGCCGGACAGACGCGGCCCGTGAACTCCGGGAAGTTGTTCGTGGCGTGCAGCCGGTCGATCGCGTCGGCCCACTGCCCGCGCCACACCAGGTCGTTCCAGTCGGGGATGAGGTTCCCGAGCGGGCAGCCCTGGTGGCAGAACGGGATGCCGCAGTCCATGCAGCGGCCGGCCTGCTCCTTGAGGAACGGCTGCCCGTCCACCCGGTGCTCGTGCGTGTCCTTCCAGTCGCGCAACCGCACCTCGATCGGGCGGTTCGGCGGGAGCTCGCGCTCCCGCACCTTGAGGAATCCGCGGGGGTCAGCCACGAGCCACCTCCATGATCCGGTCCCACGCACTCGGGTCCCACTCGTCGCTGTCCAGGGGGTTCTCGGCCAGCGCGGCGCGTACGCGCGACCAGCCGAGCGGGAGCACGCGGGTCAGGCGTGCTCGTGTGAACTCGGGCTCGGCGAGGAGCTCCTCCGCGACCGGCGAGCCGGTCTCGTCGCGGTGCTGCTCCAGGAGCGCGGCCACCGCGGCCCAGTCGGCGTCGTCGAGCCGGCTCACCTCGAGCTCGCGGTCGGCGACGGCGGCCGCGTTCACGGCACCGGCACGCAGGTCGAGCACGTACGCGATGCCACCGGACATGCCGGCGCCGAAGTTGCGGCCCGTCGGGCCGAGCACCAGCACGGTGCCGCCCGTCATGTACTCGCAGCCGTGGTCGCCCACGCCCTCGACGACCAGCGTGGCCCCCGAGTTGCGCACGGCGAACCGCTCGCCGACCCGGCCGCGCAGGAAGACCTCGCCCGAGGTGGCGCCATAGCCGATCACGTTGCCCGCGATGACGTTCGTGGCGCCGTCGAGGACGGCCGCCCTGTCGGGACGGGCCACGATGCGCCCGCCGGACAGGCCCTTGCCGACGTAGTCGTTCGCGTCGCCGAAGAGGCGCAGCGTGATGCCGCGCGGCAGGAACGCGCCGAGCGACTGGCCGGCCGAGCCGGTCAGGGTGACGTCGATCGTGCCGTCCGGCAGGCCCTGCCCGCGGTACCGCTTGGTCACCTCGTGCCCGAGCATCGTGCCGACCGTGCGGTTGACGTTGCGGACCGGCAGCTCGATGCGCACGGCCTCGCCGCGCTCGAGCGCTGGCGCCGCGAGGGCGATGAGCTGGTTGTCCAGGGCCTTGTGCAGCCCGTGGTCCTGCTGCCGGGTCTGGTGCAGGGCCGAGCCGGGCTTGGGCTCCGGGCGGTCCAGGACCGGGCGGAGGTCGAGCCCCTGCGCCTTCCAGTGGTCCACGGCCCGGCGGGTGTCGAGCACCTGGACCTGGCCGACAGCCTCCTCGATACTGCGGAAGCCGAGGGCCGCCAGGTGCTCGCGCACCTCCTGGGCGACGAACTGGAAGAAGTTCACGACGAACTCGGGCTTGCCGGTGAACCGCTTGCGCAGCTCCGGGTTCTGGGTGGCGACGCCGACCGGGCAGGTGTCCAGGTGACAGACGCGCATCATGACGCAGCCCGAGACCACCATGGGGGCGGTGGCGAAGCCGAACTCCTCGGCACCCAGCAGCGCCGCCACGACGACGTCGCGGCCGGTCTTCATCTGGCCGTCCACCTGCACAACGATGCGGTCGCGCAGGTCGTTGAGCACGAGCGTCTGCTGGGTCTCGGCGAGGCCGATCTCCCAGGGCGTGCCGGCGTGCTTGAGGGACGTCAGCGGCGAGGCGCCCGTGCCGCCGTCGTGCCCGGAGATGAGCACGACGTCGGCGTGCGCCTTGGACACACCCGTGGCCACCGTGCCCACGCCGAACTCGGACACGAGCTTCACGTGGATGCGCGCCGCCGGGTTGGCGTTCTTCGCGTCGTGGATGAGCTGCGCCAGGTCCTCGATGGAGTAGATGTCGTGGTGCGGCGGCGGCGAGATGAGGCCCACACCCGGCGTCGAGTGCCGGGTCTTCGCGACCCACGGGTACACCTTGGAACCGGGTAGCTGACCGCCCTCGCCGGGCTTGGCGCCCTGGGCGAGCTTGATCTGGATGTCGTCGGCCTGGGTCAGGTACTCGCTGGTCACGCCGAAGCGGCCGGACGCGATCTGCTTGACCTTCGAGCGGCGCTCGGGGTCGTACAGGCGCTCGGGGTCCTCGCCGCCCTCGCCCGTGTTGGAGCGCGCGCCGAGGCGGTTCATCGCGATCGCGAGGGTCTCGTGCGCCTCCGCGGAGATCGAGCCGTACGACATGGCGCCCGTGTTGAAGCGCTTGACGATCTCCTCGACCGACTGGACCTCGTCGATCGGGACCGGCTCGCGGTCGGGGCTGAACCGGAGCAGGCCGCGCAGCGTCATGAGCCGCTGCGACTGCTCGTCCACGCGCCGCGTGTACTGGCGGAAGATGTCCATCCGGCCGGAACGCGTTGCGTGCTGCAGGCGGAACACCGTCTCCGGGTCGAAGAGGTGCTCCTCGCCGTCGCGGCGCCACTGGTACTCGCCACCGGTCGTCAGGGCCTGGTGCGGCTGGTGGTTGCCCGACGGCGGGTACGCCTCGGCGTGCCGCGCAGCCGTCTCGGCGGCGACCACGTCGAGCCCGACACCGCCGAGGCGCGACGTGGTGCCCGTGAAGTAGTCCTCGACAAGCTCGTGGGACAGGCCTACCGCCTCGAAGATCTGGGCACCGCGGTACGACATGATCGTCGAGATGCCCATCTTGGACATCACCTTGAGGACGCCCTTGCCGAGCGCCTTGATGAGGTTGGCGACCGCCTTCTCGGGGTCGACGTCGAGGTAGCCGCGCCGTGCGAGGTCCTCGACCGTCTCCATCGCGAGGTACGGGTTCACCGCGGCCGCGCCGTAGCCGATGAGGAGCGCGACGTGGTGCACCTCGCGCACGTCGCCGGCCTCGACGACGAGCGACACCCGGGTGCGCGTGTGCTTGCGCACCAGGTGGTGGTGCACGGCGCTCGACAGCAGCAGCGACGGGATCGGCGCCAGCTCGGAGTTGGAGTCGCGGTCCGAGAGCACGATGAACGAGGCACCGGCCGCGACGTGCGCGTCGACCTCGGCGAAGATCTGCTCGAGGCGCGCCAGCAGGGCCGCGCCGCCGCCGGAGACGTCGTACAGGCCGCGCACGGTGACGGCGCGGAAGACGCCCTCGAGCTCCGGGTCGCGGTCGACGCGGATGATCTTGGCGAGCTGGTCGTTGTCCAGGACCGGGAAGGGCAGCACGAGCTTGCGCGCGTGCTCCGGCGAGTCCGCCAGCAGGTTCGGCTCAGGGCCGATCGCGCCGCCGATGGACGTGACGAGCTCCTCGCGGATCGCGTCCAACGGCGGGTTGGTGACCTGCGCGAACATCTGCGTGAAGTAGTCGAACAGCAGGCGCGGGCGCGAGGAGAGCACCGCGATCGGCGTGTCCGTACCCATCGCGCCCAGCGGCTCGAGGCCGTTCGTGGCCATGGGCGTGAGGATGACCTTGAGCTCTTCCTCGGTGTAGCCGAAGGCGCGCTGGCGCCGGCGCACGGAGGCGGGGCTGTGAGCCACGTGCTCGCGCTCGGGCAGCTCGTCCAGGTGCACCGAGTGCTCGGCGATCCACTGGCCGTAGGGGCGCTGCGCCGCGAGGTGGGACTTGATCTCGTCGTCCTCGACGATGCGCCCGGAGCCCGTGTCCACGAGGAACATGCGGCCCGGCTCGAGGCGGCCCTTGCGCACCACGGACGCCGGGTCGAGGTCCAGCACGCCCGCCTCGGAGGCGAGCACGACGAGCCCGTCCTCGGTGACCCAGTACCGGCCGGGACGCAGGCCGTTGCGGTCCAGGACCGCGCCGATGAGCGTGCCGTCGGTGAACGTCAGGGCGGCGGGGCCGTCCCACGGCTCGATGAGGTTGGCGTGGTACTCGTAGAACGCCCGCCGGGCGGGGTCCATCTCGGCGTTGTTCTCCCACGCCTCGGGGATCATCATGAGCACCGCGTGCGGCAGCGAGCGGCCGCCGAGGTGCAGCAGCTCGAGCACCTCGTCGAAGCTGGCCGAGTCGCTCGACCCGGGCGAGCACACGGGCTGCAGCGGCGCCAGGTCGCCCAGGAGGTCGCTGGCCATGGTGCCCTCGCGCGCCGCGACCCAGTTCCGGTTGCCGCGGACCGTGTTGATCTCACCGTTGTGCGCGATGAGGCGGAACGGCTGGGCCAGCGGCCACGACGGGAACGTGTTGGTGCTGAACCGCGAGTGGACGAGCGCGATCTCGGAGGCGTACCGCGGGTCCGACAGGTCCGGGAAGAACGGCTCGAGCTGCGCGGTGGTGAGCATGCCCTTGTAGGTCAGCGTGCGTGCCGACAGCGAGGCGAAGAACAGCTCGAGCTCGTTCTCGGCCCGCTTGCGCAGCCGGTAGCACCGGCGGTCCAGGTCGACGCCGGCCAGCTCGCGCGACGGGTCCGCCACGACGAGCTGGCGGAACACCGGCATCGTCGCCCGCGCGCTGGGGCCGACGATGTCGGCGTTCACGGGCACGTCGCGCCAGGCCAGCACGTCGAGCTTCTCCTCGGCCGCGAGCGCCTCGACGCGCCGCTCCACGCGGTCGCGCTCCGCCGCGTCCTGCGGCAGGAACGCGATGCCGATGGCGTAGCGGCCCGCGGGGGGCAGCTCGGCGGCGACGACGTCGCGCACGAACGCGTCGGGGATCTGGGTCAGGATGCCGGCGCCGTCACCCGTGTCCTCCTCGGCGCCGACGGCGCCGCGGTGGTCCAGGTTCAGCAGCGCGGTCAGGCCTGCGTCGACGATGTCACGGCCGGCGGTCCCGCGGAGGGTGGCGACGAACGCCACACCACACGCGTCGTGCTCGGCGGACGGGTCGTACAGGCCCTGGGCCGGCCTGTGCAGCGGCATGCTCATGAGTCCTCACAGCCGCCCGGCATGCCGGGCGCGGTTCCTTGCTTGCGGTTCGGGACGACGTCGGCCCGTTCGGACAGGGGCGCGACGTCCGGTGGTCCCGGAGTCGTGCCCTCTCAGGTGCGCGCGTCGGCGCCCTTGTCGGGCTCCGCCGCGCGTGCGGTCTTCTCGTCCTGCTCGGCAGCGTCCCCTGCTGCCTTGTCCTCTGGTTCGTCCCCTGCGCTGCCCGACGACGTCTCGCCCACCTCGGACGTGACCGTCGCCTTCCCCTCAGAGCCGGTCTCCGGGCCCGAGCCCGAGCCCGGATCAGCGTCCGGGTCGAGCTCGGGCCGCAGCCGGACCGACGGCTCCCGCTCCGGGAACCGGCGCGCCAGCAGGACCGAGACGACCAGGGCCGCGAGGCCCAGGAGGATCGAGGTCCAGACGTTGAGCCGGAGCCCGAGGACGTGCTCCGCCGTGTCGATCCGCAGCATCTCGATCCAGACCCGGCCCAGAGTGTAGAGCAACACGTACGCCCAGAATACCCGCCCATGACCCAGCTTGAACCGACGGTCGAGGTAGACCAGGACGCCGGCCATGGCAAGGTTCCACAGGAGCTCGTACAGGAACGTCGGGTGGAACAGCGTGCCGACGTCGTAGCCCTCGGGAAGGTACTGCGGGGCGATCTCCAGGCCCCACGGCAGCGTGGTCGGCGAGCCGAACAGCTCCTGGTTGAACCAGTTGCCGAGCCGGCCGATCGCCTGGGCCACCAGCAGAGCCGGGGCGACGGCGTCGGCAAACGACGTGAACCGTACACCCATGCGGCGGCAGCCGATCCACGCGCCCAGCGCGCCGAGCGCCACCGCACCCCAGATGCCGAGGCCGCCCTCCCACACGTAGAGCGCGCGGACGGGGTCGCCGCCGGGGCCGAAGTAGGCGTCGGGCGACGAGATCACGTGGTAGATCCGCCCGCCGACGATGCCGAACGGCACCGCCCAGAACGAGATCTCCAGAACGTCGTCGGCCACGCCGCCGCGCGCCACCCAGCGCTTCGTCGTGATCCAGACCGCGACGGCGATGCCGACGAGGATCGCGAGCGCGTAGGCGCGCAGCGGGAAGATGCCGATGTGCCACGTGTGCTGCGGCGGGCTCGGGATCGACGCAGGCACCAGGGCGTGCAGCGACGCCGCGGCGTCGAGCGCGACGGAGGGGAGCGAGGTCACCGGGAGTCTCCAGGGGTCAGCGACGCGCGCGTCGGGGTCGTGGCACCGGAGTCGCCGGTGCGTGCCGACCGTACCCCGGACGCGAGGTCCTCGGTGACGGCGGCCAGCGCGGCGAGACGGTCGGCCCACGGGGCGTCGCCGAGCAGGGGCCGCACGAACGCCGAGCCGACGATGACGCCGTCGGCGTAGCGGCCCACCTGGGCCGCCTGAGCTCCGGACGACACGCCCAGGCCCACGCAGACGTTCTCCGCGCCGGCGGCACGCGTGTCCACGACGAGCTGCTCGGCGCGGCCGCCGACCTGGGTCCGCTCCCCCGTGACCCCCATCGTGGAGGCCGCGTAGACGAAGCCGCGCGAGGCGCGGGCCGTCAGGGCCAGCCGCTCGGGCGTCGAGCTCGGCGCCACGAGGAAGACCCGGTCGAGGCCGTGGGCGTCGCTCGCCGCGATCCAGGCCGCCGCCTCGTCGGGGATGAGGTCCGGCGTGATGAGACCCGCGCCGCCCGCGGACGCCAGGTCGCGCGCGAACGCGTCGACGCCGTACCGCAGGACCGGGTTCCAGTAGGTCATGACGAGCACGGGCACGCCGCGGGCCGCCACGGCGCTCACGACGCCGAACACGTCCCGGACGCGGGCGCCCGCGTCGAGCGCGCCCTGCGCGGCCGCCTGGATGACGGGGCCGTCCATCACGGGATCCGTGTACGGGATGCCGAGCTCGATCATGTCGACGCCGTGGTCCACGAGGGTGAGCAGCGCGTCCACCGACCGCTCGACCGTCGGGAAGCCGACCGGCAGGTAGCCCACGAGGGCCGGACGGCCCTCCTGCTCGCGCAGCCGCGCGAGGACGCCCGCCGTCGAGCCGGCCGGCGTGGTGGGCGCCGTGGTGGCCGTCGTCATGCGCGTCCCTCCTTCGTCTCGAGCTCCTGGTCCTCCAGGAGCCCGAACCAGCGCGCGGCCGTGGCCACGTCCTTGTCGCCGCGACCCGAGAGGTTCACGAGGATCGTGTACTCGCCGCTCGCCGTGAGGCCCGCGGCCTCGGCCTCCCGGCCGATCCGCAGCGCGCCCGCGAGCGCGTGGGCGGACTCGATGGCCGGGATGATGCCCTCGGTGCGGCACAGGAGGCGGAACGCGTCCATGGCCTCGTCGTCCGTGACCGGGCGGTACGTCGCCCGCCCGAGGTCGTGCAGCCAGGCGTGCGCCGGGCCCACGCTCGGGTAGTCCAGGCCGGCGGACACCGAGTGGCTGGGCAGTGTCTGACCGTCTTCGTCCTGCAACAGGTACGACCGGGCGCCGTGCAGCACGCCGGGCACGCCGCCCGAGAACCGGGCCGCGTGGCGGCCCGTCTCGATGCCTTCGCCGCCCGCCTCGAAGCCGTGCAGCGCGACGCCCTCGTCGTCCAGGAACGCGTTGAAGATGCCGAGCGCGTTGGAGCCACCGCCCACGCACGCCGCCACCGCGTCGGGCAGGCGGCCGGTGCGCTCCAGGAGCTGGGCGCGCGCCTCCTCGCCGATGATTCGGTGGAACTCGCGGACCATCTCGGGGAACGGGTGCGGGCCCGTCACGGTGCCGAGGAGGTAGTGGGTGGTCTCGACGTTGGCGACCCAGTCGCGCAGCGCCTCGTTGATCGCGTCCTTGAGCGTGCGCGAGCCGATCGTGACGGGCACGACCTCCGCCCCGAGCAGGCGCATGCGGGCCACGTTCAGGGCCTGGCGGCGCGTGTCCTCCTCGCCCATGTAGACCACGCACTCGAGGTCCATCAGGGCCGCCGCGGTCGCCGTGGCCACGCCGTGCTGCCCGGCGCCCGTCTCGGCGATCAGCCGCTTCTTGCCCATGCGCTTGACCAGGAGCGCCTGCCCGAGCACGTTGTTGATCTTGTGCGAGCCCGTGTGGTTGAGGTCCTCGCGCTTGAGGAACACCCGGGCGCCGCCGGCGTGCGCGGCGAACCGCTGCACCTCCGTCAGCGGGCTCGGCCGCCCCACGTAGTCGCGGTGCAGGCGGGCGAGCTCTTCCGTGAACGCCGGGTCGCCGAGGGCCTTGCGGTACTCGGTCTCCACCTCTTCGAGGGCCGCGATCAGCGCCTCGGGCACGAACCGCCCGCCGAACTCGCCGAAGTACGGTCCGGACACGTCCGCCAGGCGCGCCACCAGGCTGCCGGCTGAGGTCTCGGTCATGGGTCCTGTCTCCTTCAAGCCGGCCGCCGGCCCTGCAGCGACGGGTGAGAGCCTGCGGCGACCAGGTCGGCGACCGTGGCGCGCGGGGCGTCGTTCTTCACGAGAGTCTCGCCGACGAGCACGGCGTCCGCGCCCCCGCGCGCCATCTCCATGACGTCGCGCGGGCCCGAGATGCCGGACTCGGCGACGCGCACCACGTCGTCCGGGATGTACGGGGCGAGGCGCTGGAACAGCGTCATGTCGAGCTCGAGCGTCTTGAGGTTGCGGTGGTTCACGCCGATCACGCGGGCACCGGCGTCGAGCGCCCGGCGCACCTCCTCCAGCGTGTGCGTCTCCACCAGCGCCGTCATGCCGAGCGAGTGCACGCGCTCCACGAGCGACTCCAGCACGGTCTGCTCGAGCGCGGCGACGATGAGGAGGACCAGGTCGGCGCCGTGCGCGCGGGCCTCCCACACCTGGTACGGCGAGACGATGAAGTCCTTGCGCAGCAGCGGCACGTCGACGCGGGCCCGCACGGCGTCCAGGTCCTCGAGGCTGCCGGAGAACCGGCGCTGCTCCGTGAGGACCGAGATGACGGACGCGCCGCCCTTCTCGTACTCCTCCGCGAGCGCGGCCGGGTCGGTGATCGTGGCCAGCGCGCCCTTCGACGGGCTGGACCGCTTCACCTCCGCGATGACCGCGACGGCGTCCTGCGCCCTCAGCCGCCCGGTGCACTCGATCGCTCCGGGCAGCCGCGCCGCGCGCACCTTGAGCTCGTCGAGCGATGTCAGTGCCTCGCGCACGGCGAGGTCCTCGCGGACCCCCGCGACGATGTCCTCCAGGACCGTCATAGCTGTGCCTCCCCGTGCCCTCGGGCTCCCAGCCCCCTGCCCGGCGCCCCCGGGCCACAGCCATCGTAGGACGCCACGGGTGGTGCCCCTGTTCACCGACCGGAGGGCGAGACGACACACCGTCGTAACATCCCGGCGTGTCGGCACCCGTCGTCGCGGCTCCCCGGAGGCGTCAGCCGAGCCAGGGAGTCAGGTACGGCACCAGCGGCGGCAGGTTCCGGGCCACGCCGAACGCGACGACGACGGCGAGCAGCGCCCACCCGACCGCGACCGGGAACCGCGGCCCTGGCCTCCCGCGCGCGGCACGGACCACCCACACGACCCACGCGGCGACGACGAGGGGCACCAGCAGCACCCACAGCGGGTTCGCCGCCCACGCGGACGCGAGGTCGAGGTGCGCGAGGTCGTGCGTGGCGCGCAGCCCTCCGCAGGCGGGGCACGCGAAGCCGGTGAGCGCGAGCAGCGGGCAGAAGCCGTAGCTGCCCGGGACGTGCGGGTCGCGCACGGCCAGCACGACGGTGGCCGCCGCCGCGACCCCGGCCGTCACGAGCGGCGTGACGAGGCGCCCGGCGGACGGGCGGACGTCCCGCCCGGCCGGCGGTGCGGAGGTCGTGGCAGCGGCCACGAGGGGCCTCAGGCCACCGGCCCGGCCGGGACGACGCCGGCCGACAGGTCCCGCAGCTCCTCGAAGCCGACGGTCGCACCGAACACGACGAGCCAGATCACGAACAGCACGATCGCGATCGCGGTCAGCGCCACCGACACCCAGCCCAGGATGACGCCCGCCACGGCCATGCCGTCGTTGTTCGCCTCGCCCTTGCGCACCGCCTGGCGAGCCAGGTTACCGACGATGATCGCCGGGATGCCGGTGATGATGCCGCAGCTCAGGACGATGCCGGCGATGCCGAGCACGAGCGACCAGACGGCGAGGTCGTTCTTCGGGTACACCATCGCCGGCGCCGGCGGTACCGGCGAGCCGTACACCGGCGGCTGTGCCGGGACCCGTGCCGGGTAGGGCGGCTGCGGGTAGGGCGGCTGACCCTGGGCAGGGCCCTGGGCCTGCGTCTGCCCCTCTGTGGGACCCTGCGCCGGACCCTGTCCCGGGTACGGCGACGCGGGCGCGGCCGGATAGCCCGGCCCGGGCTCGTACGGCGCCGGCGAGCCCGGGTAGGGCTGCGGCGTGTCGCCCGCGGGCTCCTCGCCCGGCTGCGACGGGCCGTACGGCGGCTGCGTGGTCATCGCCTGACCGACTTCTGGCCCAGCCCCGCCTGGCGCAGGAACCAGCCGACGAGGAGCGCCGCGACGACCACGCTGAGGCCCGCCCAGAACAGGACGGCGCTCGGCGTCGGCAGCACGAGGGCGACGGCGGAGACGAGCGCGCCGAGCGTGATGCCGATCATCGTGACCCACGCGGCCACGGTGTGGCCGTGGTTCGACGGCGGCACGGCCGGCGGCAGGTAGGCGAGCTCGGCGGCCTTCGGCGTGTTCTCGACCATGGGGAGGGGTCCTTCTTCCTTGCGTGGCTCGTGTCGAGCGTGGATCGTTGCCTCGGCCCCAGACTATCCGCTCGCGCCCGAGGTCAGCGGGTCGTGGGATCGTCCCCGCGGGTGAGGGCGTCCCAGGCGTCGTGCGCGTCCAGCTCGCCGGCCGGCTCCACCGTCCGGTCGGCCGCGGCCGCCGTCGTCGGGGCGTCGGGCGCCGCCGGTGCGTAGGCCGGTCCCGACGCCTGCGCGGAGACCGCGGGTGCCGTGTCCCCCGCCCGCTCGTGGCGGCCGGACGGGGCCGACCACCGACCCGCACCCGCTGCTCCGAGCGCGGCGACGACGACCGTGAGGACCCCCACGACGACCGACGCCCACGGCCACGGCGTCACGACCACTGGCGAGGTGAGATCCGTCACGCCGGCCGCGCCGGCGGCCGCCGCGGTCGCGGCCGGCACCGGGTCGGCCAGGACAGCCACCGCCGACGCGGCGACGAGGACCCCGGCCGCCGCGACGACGGCGAGCACCAGGTACCGGGCGACCCGCCCGCCGAGGGTCAGTGCTACACCGGCGGCGAGCAGCACGAGGCCGCCCGCACCCAGGCCGGGCGCCGCCTGGGTGCCCGACGCCGTCACGGTCACCTCGGGCGAGAGGGCCGTCGCCACCGTGGTGCGCACCCACGTGGCGGCGCCGGTCCCGAGGGACAGCCCCCCGAGCGCGACGACGGCGAGCAGGGCGCGGCTGCGCGAGCGCAGCGCCGGGAACCTCATGCGGATGCTCCTGGGAGTGTGGTCACAGCGACCGGAACCGCGACGCGAGCTGCACCGCGCGGACCGCGGCCGCCGCCTTGTTGCGTGACTCGGCGTACTCGAGCGCGGGCACGGAGTCCGCGACGATCCCGCCGCCGGCCTGGACGCTCGCCCGCCCGTCGCGGATGAACGCGGTCCGGATGGCGATCGCCATGTCCATGTTGCCACCGAAGTCGAAGTAGCCGACGGTGCCGCCGTAGATGCCGCGCGAGGCGGGCTCGAGCTCGTCGATCAGGGCGATCGCACGCGGCTTCGGCGCGCCGGACAGCGTGCCCGCCGGGAACGTCGCCCGGAGCGCGTCCAGCGCGGTGCGGCCCGGGCGCAGCCGGCCCACCACGGTGGAGCACAGGTGCATGATGTGGCTGAACCGGCGGGTGCGCATGAACTCCACGACCTCGACGGACGTGGGCTCGCACACCTTGACCATGTCGTTGCGGGACAGGTCCACGAGCATGATGTGCTCTGCCCGCTCCTTCGGGTCGGCGAGCAGCTCCTCACCAAGGGCGACGTCCTCCTCCGGGTAGGCGCCGCGCGGCCGTGACCCGGCGATCGGGTAGGTCGTGACGTGCCCGTCCGTGACCTTGACCAGCGTCTCCGGGCTGGAGCCCACAACGGCGAAGTCGCGCTGGGTGCCGTCGGCGAGCGGCTCGGTGAGGTGGAAGTAGTACATGTACGGGCTCGGGTTGATCGTGCGCAGTGCCCGGTACACGTCGAGCGGGTCCGCCGGGCAGTCCAGGTCGAGGCGCTGGGACAGCACGACCTGGAAGACCTCGCCGTCGCGGATCGCCTCCTTGCCCGCGAGGACCGCGCGCTCGAACTCCTCACGGGTGGAGCGGAACTCCAGCTGCGGGTCGGCGTCGCTCGGCGGGCGCACCACGGTGGTGACGCGCGGGGCGCCCTTGGCGAGCGTCGCCTGCATCGCGTCGATGCGCCCGACCGCGGCCGCGTACGCCTCGTCGACCCGCTCGTCCGTGCCGTCGACGTTGATCGCGTTCGACACGAGCCAGACCGTGCCCTCGCGGTGGTCCACAACGGCCAGGTCGGTCGCCAGGCACAGCGCCACCTCGGGCGCGCCCAGCTCGTCGGGGGCGGTCGCGGGCAGCGTCGGCTCCCAGTGCCGCACCACGTCCCACCCGAGCACGCCCGCGAGGCCGCCGGTCAGCGGCGGCAGCCCGGCCTCGCCCGGCGTGCGCAGCGCCTCGAGCGCGGCACCGAGCACGTCGACCACGTCGCCCGTCTGCGGGATCCCGACCGGCACGTCGCCCGTCCAGACCGCCTGCCCGTCGCGTGACGTCAGCGTGGCCTGCGAGTCGACCCCGACGAACGACCAGCGCGCCCACGAGCCCGCCGCCTCGGCCGACTCCAGGATGAACGTCCCGGGGCGGCCCTGGGCCAGCGTGCGGTACAGGCCCACCGGGGTGGCGTCGTCGGCCAGCACCGGGCGCACGACGGGGATGACGCGCCGCGACGGGGCGAGCACGCGGAAGTCCTCGAGGCTCGGCCACGTCTGCCCCCAGGGCAGTTCCGCGGGCGCGGCCGGCAGCGACGGCACCGCGGCGGTCGGCACGGGCTCGGCCGTGGCGTTGGCGGCGAGGGGCAGCTGGGTCACCGGGTCTCCTCGAACTCGTCGGGTGCGGGGGCGGTGCCGGACACCGCGTCGGGCCGGCTGTCGGGCTGACCGTCGGACGTGCCCTCGGGCCGCTGCCCGACGACGGCGCCCAGGTCGCCACCCGCGTCGAAGCACGTGCGCGTCCCCGTGTGGCAGGCGGCGCCCACCTGGTCCACGCGCACGAGCAGAGCGTCACCGTCGCAGTCGATCGCGACGGAGCTCACGTACTGGGCGTGCCCCGAGGTGTCGCCCTTGCGCCAGTACTCCCGGCGCGAGCGGCTCCAGAAAGTCACGCGACCCTCCGTGAGGGTGCGCCGCAGCGCCTCGTCGTCCATCCACCCGACCATGAGGACCTCGCCCGTGTCGTGCTGCTGCACGACCGCGGCGACGAGCCCCGCGTCGTCACGCTTCAGGAGCGCGGCGACCGCGGGGTCGAGCACCGCTTCGACGGGGTTGGTGGCAGTGCTGACGTCGGGTGCGGAGGTCGGGGTGTCGGTGGCGACACGCGGTTCTGCGGACACCCGAGCATCCTTTCACGCGGCACCCACGCGACCGTGCGCCTGACCGCGAACTGACACCGAACTGCCCGCCGCCGTGCCGGAGACACACCCTGCCGGTAGCGTGCGGACGTGGCCCGATTCGACCCCGCCTACTGGGACGCCTACAACGCCGAGCAGGCGCAGCGCCGCGAGCCGCGGGCGATGTGCCGCCGGGTCCTGGACCTCGCCGGGCCGGGCGCCGGGCGCCGTGCCCTCGACCTCGGGTGCGGCGCCGGCGTGGAGACCGCCGCGCTGCTCACCGCCGGATGGCGTGTCACCGCGGTCGACCCTGTGCCTCAGAATGCCGCGGTCGCGGTGCCGGACGACCTGCGCCCCGGCCTCGACCTGCGCGGGACGAGGCTGCAGGACGCCCTGCCCCTACCCACCGCGGACCTGGTGCACGCCTCGTACTCCCTCCCGTTCGTCGTGCCCGCCGACTTCGACCGGGTGTGGGCCGGCGTGCGCGCAGCCCTGGCGCCCGGTGGGTGGCTCGCCGTGACGGTGTTCGGGGAGCGCGACGACTGGGCGCGGGACCCGGCGCTCGCGACGACGATCACCTTCCGCGACCGGACGGCGCTCGACGCGATGCTCGACGGGCTGGATGTCGTGGAGCTGGACGAGGAGGACGCCCCCGGCATGAGCTTCATCGGGCCGAAGCACTGGCACGTGTTCGAGGTGATCGCCCGCCGCCCGGCCTGACGGGGCGGCTCCCGCCCGCGTCACCGCGTCTGCGACACCCAGCTCGCGTGCATCCGGGCGTAGATCCCGCCCGCCGCCGCCAGCTCCTCGTGCGGTCCGAGCTCGACGACGTGGCCCTCGTCGACCACGACGACCAGGTCGGACGCCTCCGCGGTGGAGAGGCGGTGCGCGATCGTGATGGTCGAGCGGCCCGACGTCAGCGAGTCGAGCGCCCGCGCGATCCGCACCTCGGTCGCCGGGTCGACAGCGGACGTCGCCTCGTCCAGCACCAGGAGGTCCGGCTGCGCGAGGTAGGCCCGCGCGATCGCCACGAGCTGCCGCTCCCCCGCCGACAGCGCCTCGCCGCGCTGTCCCACCCGGGTGTCCAGGCCGTCGGGCAGGTCAGCGACCCAGTCGCTGAGCCCGAGCTCGTCGAAGGCGGCCGCGACGCTCTCGCGGAGCGCCTCCAGCGAGGCGACCTCCTCGCCGTCGGACGCCCGGATCCCGTAGGCCGCGTTGTCCAGGACCGTGCCGTCGAAGAGGAAACCCTCCTGCGGCACGAGCACGACGCGCTCACGCAGGCTCTCCAGCGCGACCCGGCGCAGGTCGGTGCCGTCCAGGAGGACGGCACCGGACGTCGGGTCCATGAGGCGGGTGACGAGCTTGGCGATGGTCGTCTTGCCGGAGCCCGTCTGGCCGACGACGGCGACCTTGGTGCGCGCTGGCAGGTCCAGCGAGATGCCGTGCAGCACCTCCGGGCCGCCGGGGTAGGCGAAGCGGACGTCGCGCAGCGAGACCGCCGCCGGCCCGCGCGACAGATGCGCCGCGTCCGGCGCGTCCGTCACCTCCACGGGCGTCTCGACGACGGCGATCACGCGCCGCCACCCGGCCACCGCGTTCTGCAGCTCGTTGAGGATCTCCGTGGCCATCTGGACCGGGCCTGTGAAGAGCTGGACCAGGAAGAGGAAGGCCACGACCTCGCCCGCGGTCATCGACCCGCCGACTCCCAGGTACGCGCCGACCACGACGACGACGGCCAGGACGAGGTTCGACACGAGGACACCCGAGGAGAACACCGCAGAGACCAGCACCTGCGAGCGCGCCTGCGCCCGGCGGGTGTCCTCCACGGCCGCGGCGATGCGCCGCCCGGTCCGCCCGGAGACGCCGTAGGCGCGGACGGTCTCGGCCCCGACCACGGACTCGCTGATGGCGCCGAGCATCGCGCCGACACGCTCGCGCACGGAGGTGTAGGCAGCGTTGACGTGCTTCTGCCCGAACCGGATGAGGAGGAACATCGGCACGAAGCAGGCCCACACCACCGCGGTGAGGATCGGCGAGTACACCGCCATGAGGACCGTGGCGACGACCATCTGCAGCACCGCGACGAGCAGCATGATGCCGCCCCACTGGACGAACAGGGACACGGTGTCGACGTCGTTCGTCACGCGGGACACGAGAGCGCCGCGGCGCTCCGTGTTCTGCGTGAGCGTGGACAGGTCGTGCACGTGGCGGAACGCGCGGACGCGCAACGTCGCGAGGCCCGCCTCGGTGGAGCGGAACAGCCGGACATTGACCATCGCGGCACAGAACGCCGCCAGCAGCAGCGCCGCCCCGGCGAGCCCGGCGAGCAGGGCGACGCGGCCGGCGTCGGGCCCGCCGTCGGCGAGGAGGCCGTCGTCGATCGTGCGCTGCACGGTGAGCGGCACCACCACGCGGCCCGCGGCCGCGAGGACCGCGAGCGCCAGCGTGAGCCACAGCCCGTCGGTGATCTGCGGGGAGAGCTGAACGCCGCGGCGCAGCGTGGCCAGGACGCCGAGCCGGCTGGCGGACTCGATGCGCACGCCGTTGGCGTCGAGCTCGTCCTCGGGCACCTCGGTGGCGTCCTCAGGTGCCTCGGTCACGGTGGTCATCGGGCCGCCTCCTCCAGCTCGTCGGTGTTTTCCTTGCTTCCGCCGGCCTCGGCCTGCCTGGACCCTCGCGGGAGGCCCTTGTCGGAGTCTTCCCGCTCCTGCTCGCGTCGCTCCGCCTCGGCCTGGTAGGCGGTGGCGAGCTCCCGGTACCCGGGGTCGCGGGCCATCAGCTCCTCGTGCGTGCCGACGTCGGCGACGCGCCCGCCCTCGACGTGCACCACCCGGTCCGCGAGCGCGACCGAGCTCATGCGGTACGCGACCATCACGACGGTCGTGCCTTGACCGCCGCCCCCGCCCAGGGTCGCGGGCACCCTGCCCTGCTCGGCGAGGCCGCGCAGGATCTCCTGCTCGACGCGGGGGTCGACGGCGCTCGTGGCGTCGTCGAGCACGAGCAGGCGCGGCCTGCGGACGAGGGCGCGCGCGATCGCGAGGCGCTGGCGCTGCCCTCCGGAGAGGTTGGCGCCGCGCTCGCCGAGCGGCGCGTCGAGCCCACCGGGCAGGGCCCGGACGGTCTCGTCGAGCCGCGCGAGGCGCAGGGCCTCCCAGACCTCCTCGTCCGTCAGGATGCCGGCGCCCGACCCATGGCTGGAGCTGGTGCCCGCCTCGTCCCGGTCCGCGAGCGTCACGTTGGCGCGGACCGTGTCCTCGAAGACGAAGGTGGCCTGGGTGACGAGTGCGACCTGGGACGGGATCTCGCCCTCGGCGAGGGTGCGCAGGTCGGTGCCGTCGAGCAGGACGCGGCCCCTGGTGGGGTCGGACAGTCGCGCGAGCAGGGACACGAGGGTGGTCTTGCCGGAGCCGGTGGTCCCGACGACGGCGACCGTCGCCCCGGCGGGGAACGCCACGTCGATGCCGTCCAGGAGGGTTACCTGACGGGTGCCTCCCGCAGCGTCCAGGCCGTCCGGGGCCGGGCCGGCGTGCTCGACGTCGACCCCGACGCCTTCCAGGCGGACCTCCAGGCCGGCGTCCCCGGCGGTCAGGCGGCCGGTGCCGTAGGCGAGCGTGCCTTCGGCGTCGACGACGAGCGCGATGCGCTCGTACCCGACCAGGGCGCGGGGCAGCTCTCCGAGGACCCAGCCGAAGGCCATGAGCGGGACGGTCATCATCGTCAGGAGGTAGGCGGCCGTGACGACGTCGCCGGCGGCGACGTGGCCGGTCGTGGCGCGCCAGGTGCCGACGGCGAGCACGGCGAGCGTGCCGATCGCGGGCAGGTTCTGGATGATCGGGTCGAAGATCGCGCGCACGATGCCGACCCGCACGTTCGCGGCGCGCAGCGCATCGGCGGTCGCGGCGAACCGCGCCTCCTCGCGGCCCTCGGTGCCGAGCGCCTTGACGAGGAGGGCGGCCTCGAAGGACTCGTGGGCGACGTCGGCGACGTCGCCGCGCAGCTGCTGCGCCCGCGTCACGGCGGGCGACATGTGCCGCTGGTAGTAGGCGTTCACGGCCACGGTGACGGGGACGACGACGAGCGCGGCGGCCGCCAGCCACAGGTCCGTCGCGACGAGCATGCCGACCGCGACGCCGATCATGACGACGACGCCCAGCGCGAACGGCAGCGGGTTGAACACGCCGTTCGCGGCCTCGGCGTCCGACGTGGTGTGGTTGAGGAGCTGGCCGGCCGGGTGTGCGCGGTGCCAGGAGACCGGCAGGCGCAGGTACTGGCGGGTGAGGGCCGTGCGGTGATCGGCGATGTTGCCCACGTAGCCGAACCCGGCCCAGATGCGCCGGGCCGCGACGGCCAGCGCCATGGACAGGGCGACGGCGGCCAGGACCAGGCCGGCGAGCCAGATGCGGTCGCGCGCGGCGGGGTCACCGGCGGCGGCCGGGACGACGACGGAGTCCGTCGCCCAGCCCACCGAGCGGCTCACGCCGACGGTCAGTGCGCCGAACAGGCCCGACGCGGTGACCGCGATGACGTAGTCGCGGGGGTGGGCGCGCATGCCGCGCCACATGAGGGCCAGCGACCGGCGAGCGCGGGAGCCGGTCAGCGTCATGGGGCTGGGCGTCGTGCGCGGCTCGGTGCGGGTTGCTGGGCTGGTCCGGGGTCCGGCGTCTCGGGCGCCAGAGGGCATGGAGGGGCCTCGTTTCCGCGGTCGGTGGGTTGAGCCCGATCATCTCATGCCCCGGGAAACGATTCACGGGATTTCGCTCCGGGCGGTACGTCGCCCGCGGCGGCGTGCGCGGTCAGCGCACGTCGAGGCCCGCCGCGCGCATCGCGTCCTTGACCTGGCCCACCGTGAGGACGCCGAAGTGGAAGACGCTCGCGGCCAGGACCGCGTCGGCGCCCGCCCGGGCGGCCTCGACGAAGTGCTCCGGCGTGCCGGCCCCTCCCGACGCGATCAGCGGCACGTGCACACGCTCACGCACGGCGCCCAGCATCTCCAGGTCGAAGCCCGCGGTCGTGCCGTCGGCGTCCATCGAGTTGAGGAGGATCTCGCCCGCGCCGAGCGCCGCCGCCTTCTCGGCCCACTCGACCGCGTCGATCCCGGTGCCACGCCGCCCGCCGTGCGTCGTCACCTCGAAGCCCGACGGCGTGGTCGTGCTGCCCGAGACGCGGCGCGCGTCCACCGACAGGACCAGGACCTGGCTCCCGAACCGGGCCGCGATCTCCGCGACCAGCTCCGGCCGCGCGATCGCCGCGGTGTTCACTCCCACCTTGTCGGCGCCGGCCCGCAGGAGCCGGTCGACGTCCTCGGCGGAGCGGACGCCGCCGCCCACCGTGAGGGGCACGAAGACCTGGTCGGCGGTGCGGCGCACCACGTCGATCATGGTCTCCCGGTCGCCGGACGACGCCGAGACGTCGAGGAACGTCACCTCGTCGGCGCCCTCCGCGTCGTACAGCGCGGCCAGCTCGACGGGGTCGCCTGCATCACGCAGGTTCTCGAAGTTCACACCCTTGACCACCCGGCCGGCGTCGACGTCGAGGCACGGGATCACCCGGATCGCTACGGACATGTGTCATCCCTCCTGTGCCGGCGGCTCGGCCGCCTGCTGCTCGGGTGCGTCGGGGTAGTGCGAGTCGAGGATGTCGACCACGTAGACCAGTGTCTCGCCGGCCAGCGGGCTCGACGTGTCGGCGTATCCCAGGCTCGGCGGCACCACCAGCATCACCTGCGACCCCACCGCCTGCTCCAGCAGCCCCTGGTCCCAGCCCTCGATCACCTGGCCGATGCCGATCATGGTCGACTGCGGCGGCGAGCCCTCGCCCCACGTCGAGTCGAAGACCGCTCCCGTGCTCCAGGCGACGCCCGTGAACTCGATCGTGACGATCTGGCCCGCCTCGACCTGCTCGCCGGTCCCGCGCACGAGCCGGGTCACCTGGAGCTCCGCGGGCGGCGGCGCGCCGGCGGGGATCGTCACCGTCGGAGCACCCTGCGGATCCCGCGTCACCGTCGGCAGGCCTTCCGGGACGGGGACCTCCGTGCCGGACGCCCGCGTCGGCAGCACGTCCACGACAAGGATCACCGGCACGCCCTCCGCCTCGTCCAGGACGAGCAGACGCGCGCCGACACGGTTGCCCTCGAGCGCCTCGTACAGGGCGCCACCGAGCGACTCCGCGGACATCGTGTACGCCGCCGGCGCGTCCGCGAACGTGTTCTGCAGAACCGTGCCGTCGCGGCCGTCCTGCGCGTACAGGTTGAGGAGCAGCGGGCCGCCGTCCTCGAGGCGGTCGCCCGTGCCCGGCCACACGGTGCGCGAGCCGGGCAGGACGACGTCGAACGGGATCGGGTAGGTGAGCCCCGGCGCCACCCCCACCGGGCCCGAGACGTCCACCGGGGCCTGCGAGGGTAGCCGCTCCGGGTCGTCCAGGGGCGTCGGCACCGACATCGGCGAGCACGCTGCCAGGAACGCCAGCACCGCCAGGAGGGCGGCGAGGAGACGGACCGGCTTCACGCGGGACAGTCTCCCACGCCTCAGGAGGTGGCCGTCATGCGGATCTCACATCGACTCGATGAGCCGCTCGACCCTGTCGTCCACCGAGCGGAACGGGTCCTTGCAGAGCACCGTGCGCTGCGCCTGGTCGTTCAGCTTCAGGTGCACCCAGTCGACCGTGTAGTCGCGCCGCGCCTCCTGGGCCGCGCGGACGAAGTCGCCCCGCAGCTTGGCCCGGGTCGTCTGCGGCGGTACGGCGGTGGACTCGAAGATCTCGAGGTCCGTGGTCACCCGCTCGACCATGCCGCGCGCGGCGAGCAGGTTGTACAGGCCCTCGGTCCGGGAGATGTCGTGGTAGGCCAGGTCGAGGCGGGCGATGCGCGGGTCGTCCAGTGACAGGTCGTGCTTGGCCTGGTACCGCTCGATCAGCCTGAGCTTGATCACCCAGTCCAGCTCACGGTCCACCAGCGTCATGTCGCCCGTGGACAGCGCCCGTAGCCCGCGCTCCCACAGGTCCAGGACCTGCTTGACCACGGGCGTCGGGTCCATGTGCGCCTCGACGTGCTCGCGCGCCCGCTGGTAGTACTCGTTCTGGATGTCGACGGCCGTCATCGTCCGGCCGCTGGCCAGCGTGACGGGGTGCAGACCCGTGCGGTCGTGGCTGATCTCGCGGATCGCGCGGATCGGGTTCTCCAGCGTGAGGTCCCGCATCGGGATGCCCGACTCGACGAGCCGGAGCACCAGGTCGGTCGTGCCCACCTTGAGCATGGTCGTGGGCTCGGCCATCGACGAGTCACCCACGATGACGTGCAGGCGCCGGTACTGCTCGGCGTCGGCGTGCGGCTCGTCACGCGTGTTGATGATCGGGCGCGACCGCGTGGTCGCGCTGGAGACGGCCTCCCAGATGTGGTCGGCCCGCTGCGAGAGGCAGAACACCGAGCCGCGCGGCGTGGAGAGGACCTTTCCCGCGCCGACGAGGATCTGGCGGGTGATCAGGAAGGGCACCAGCACGTCCGACAGACGCGAGAAGTCTCCCGAGCGGCGCACGAGGTAGTTCTCGTGGCAGCCGTAGGAGTTGCCCGCCGAGTCGGTGTTGTTCTTGAACAGGTGGATCTTGCCGGGCAGGTCCTCGTGCTCCAGGCGCTGCTGCGCGTCCGCCACGAGGCCCTCGAGGATGCGCTCGCCGCCCCGGTCGTACGCGACGAGCTGACGCACGTCGTCACACTCCGCTGTCGCGTACTCGGGGTGCGAGCCCACGTCGAGGTAGAGGCGCGAGCCGTTGCGCAGGAACACGTTCGACGAGCGACCCCACGCCACCACCTTGCGGAACAGGTAGCGCGCCACCTCGTCGGCGGACAGGCCTCGCCCGTCGTCCGCCGCGCACGTCACGCCGTACTCGGTCTCGAGCCCGAAGATCCTGCGATCCATGGCCTTGCCTCCCCGTTCCATGCCCGGTGATGTGCCGTCGTGCCCTGCTCGCCCCCCGCGCGCCCTGCATCAGTCGGTGCCGGACTCCTTCTCGTCGCCGCTGCCGGGCTTGTCGCCCTCGCTGTCGCCCTTGTCGCCCGCTTCGGGTGCCGCAGGTGCCTGCTTGACCCCCGGTGTCCCGCCCACGGGGGGCGCGTCGGGCGTGGTGGAGCCCGGCGCTGTGGAGCTCGGCCCGTCCGCGTCCGGCGCGTCGTCGGCCCCGTCCTCGGCCAGCAGGTCCGCGAGAACCTGCCCGGTGAGGCGGCGGAAGGCGCGCCGCGGGCGTGCGCGCTCCAGCACGGCGACCTCGAGCTGCGCCACGTCGAGCCCGCCACCTGTGACCAGCGCCTTCGCGGCGGCGCCGCTCCCGGCGCCGCTCCCGGCACCGGCCGTCCCGGCGCTGCCCGTGCCCGCACCGCCGGCACCGCCGGCGCCGCCGGCCGGGCTGCCCTCGCCCGAGCCGAGCACGCCGACGGCCAGGCGCAGCACCTCACCGAGCGCCATGCCGGGCCGCCAGGCCTCCTCCACGTGCCGGCCGAGCGTCTCGGCCTTGCCGCCCATGACCACGTATCCGTGCTCGTCGGCGACCGTCCCGTCGTAGGTGAGGCGGTAGATCTGGTCCTGGGCGCTGCTCGCGCCCACCTCGGCCACGACCAGCTCCACCTCGAGCGGCTTCGACTCGGTGATGAAGACCGTGCCGAGCGTCTGCGCGTAGGCGTTCGCCAGGCCCCGCGCCGTGACGTCGGACCGGTCGTAGGAGTAGCCCCGCAGGTCGGCGTAGCGCACGCCCGCCACCCGCAGGTTCTCGAACTCGTTGTACTTGCCGACGGCCGCGAACGCGATGCGGTCGTAGATCTCCGAGATCTTGTGGAGGGCGCGCGACGGGTTGGCCGTGGCGAACGCGATCCCGCCGTCGTAGGCGAGCACCACCACGGACCGGCCGCGCGCGATCCCCTTGCGGGCGAAGTCCGCGCGGTCCTTCATCAGCTGCTCGGGCGAGACGTAGAACGGCATCGTCATGCGAGTGCACCTCCCTGTCGCCGACGGGCGACGATCTGCTCGACCACCTGCTCCAGCTCGTCCTCCCCGATGCGCCGGTAGCCGTCGGCCGTGACCGTCGCGACGACCGGGTAGATCCGGCGCACCGTGTCCGGGCCGCCCGTCGCCGAGTCGTCGTCCGCCGCGTCGTAGAGCGCCTCGACGGCCACCCGGACCGCCCCGGAGGCGTCGAGCCCGGGCTGCCACAGCTTCTTCAGCGCACCGCGGGCGAACACCGAGCCCGAGCCCACGCTGTAGTGCTCGTGCTCCTCGTACCGCCCGCCCGTGACGTCGTAGGAGAAGATGCGGCCGGCACCCCGGTCGAGGTCATAGCCCGCGAAGAGCGGTACCACGGCCAGGCCCTGGATCGCCATCGGCAGGTTGCCCCGGATCATCGTGCCGAGCCGGTTCGCCTTGCCGTCCAGCGACAGGAGGGAGCCCTCGATCTTCTCGAAGTGCTCGAGCTCGAGCTGGAACAGGCGCACCAGCTCGACGGCGATGCCCGCGGTGCCGGCGATGCCGACGGCCGAGAACTCGTCCGCGGGGAAGACCTTCTCGATCGCCCGGTTGGCGATCATCGAGCCCATCGTGGCGCGCCGGTCGCCCGCCATGACCGCGCCGGTGCCCGGCTCCCCGGGCGTCCCGTAGCTCACCGCCACGATGGTGGTGGCGTGCGGCGCCAGGCTCGCCGGATTCACCACCCCCGCCGCCGCACCGCCGAGCGCGGCGGCGCGGCGGCCAGGGAGCAGATCGGGCGCGTGGTCTGCGAGGAAGTCGACGAACGACGACGAGCCCGGCCGCAGGAACGCGTCCGGCAGCCGTCCCGAGGTGCCCTCACCGATACCCAATTACTGGCCACCCTTCTGGACGAAGCCGCGTACGAACGACTCGGCGTTCGTCTCCAGTACCTCGTCGATCTCCTCGAGCAGCGCGTCCACCTCGGCGTCCCGCTGCTGCGGCTGGGCTGCCGCGGCCGCTGGTGCCTGGTCGTCGTCGTCGGGAGTGCGGTCCTCGTTGGAAGAGTTGATGCGTTCCTGACCTGCCATGATCGCCTCCTTGGTGGTGCTACCGGATGACTTTGCGAGTCGCCGGTCCGGTAAGCCTAGGACGTACCTCTGACATTGCGCCCTACCTCCCTCCGGAAAGTCCCGCGAGCAGCTCGCGGGCATCCGAGCTGGAGTCCAGGAGGGCGCCGATGAGGCGCCGCGTGCCGCGCGTCGGGTCGAGCATCGGGACCCGCTGGAGGGTCTGCGCCCCGTCCACGTCGAAGATCACCGAGTCCCAGCTCGCCGCCGAGACCTGGTCGCCGTAGCGGGCCATGACCTCGCCGCGGAAGTACGCGCGCGTGTCAGCCGGCGGGTGCTGCACGGCGTGCCCCACGCTGCGCTCGTCCACCAGGCGCTCGACCGCGTCCCGCGCGAGCAGCCGGTGGTACACCCCACGCTCCGGCCGCACGTCGGACCACTGCAGGTCCATGGCGTGCAGGCGCGGGTGCGACCAGTCGAGGTTGTCGCGGGAGCGCAGACCGTCCAGCAGGCGCAGCTTGGCGATCCACTCGACCTCGCGCGCGCAGGACTGGGTGTCGGTGCCGAGGCGCCGCAGGACGGAGGTCCAGCGGTCCATCACCGCGTCGGAGTCGGCGTCGGTGCCGAGCGCCGCGAGCGAGCGCCCGACGACGTCGGTGTACACGCCCTGGACCTCGAGGGCCGTCATCGTGCGACCGTCGGCGAGGTCGAGCGGCGCGCCCAGCTCGAGGTCGCGCGAGACCTTCTGCACGTCGCTGACCGGGTCGGCCAGGCGCAGCGCCGCGAGCTCGGCACGTGCCGGCACGCCGGCCTCGTCCAGCTCGTCGAGGTGCTCGAGGACCCACAGCACGAGGGACGTCGTGCCCACCTTGAGGTAGGTCGCGACCTCCAGGAGGTTCGCGTCGCCGAGGATGAGGTGCAGGCGGCGCCACCGCTGCCGGTCCGCGTGCGGCTCGTCGCGGGTGTTGACGATCGGGCGGCGCAGCGTGGTCTCCAGGCCGACCTCGGCCTCGATGTAGTCGGCCCGCTGGGAGAGCTGGAAGCCTGCCTGGCCGCCGGTCGGGCCCAGCCCCACGCGGCCGGACCCGGTGAACACCTGCCGGGTCACGAGGAACGGCGTGATCAGCTCCGTGAGCGTCGCGAACGACAGCGCGCGGTCCACGAGGTAGTTCTCGTGGGTGCCGTAGCTCGCGCCCTTGCCGTCGACGTTGTTCTTGTAGAGGGCCACCTCGTTGCCGGGGATCGTCGCCAGCTCGCGGGCCGCGGCCAGCATCACCCGCTCCCCCGCCACGTCCCAGCGCACCAGGTCGAGCGGGTTCGTGACCTCGGGCGACGAGTACTCGGGATGTGCGTGGTCCACGTAGAGCCGAGCGCCGTTCGTGAGAATCACGTTCGCGGCGCTCGGGTCGTCGTACGGCTCCTCGACGGCTGGGCGCTCGACCTCCTGCAGCGGCGCCCTGCGACGGCTTCCCCCGCGGCCGTTCGCCGCGGTCGCCAGCCCGGCGGTACCGGGCACGGGCGGCGGCAGCTCACCCGCCGCGGGGCCGGACGGGGCGGGCGCCGAGGGGTCGTTCGTGATCATCGAGGGATGGGCCGAGGCACGGTCGAGGTGGAACCCGCGCGCGTCCTGCAGCGGGTCCTCGTCGTCGTAGTCCCAGCGTGCCGCCAGGCGTGCGCCGCTGCTCGCATCGCGCGCGGCGAGCGCGCGGTAGGTGGTCACGACCTGGCTGGACAGCAGCATGGGATTGGCCAGCGGGCGGCCCGGTTGCAGCACGCCGTACTCGGTCTCGATGCCCATCACGCGACGCACGCTCACACACACCACCCTATGCCCGGGACGTACCGCTCGGTCGCGGAGGCCCGCGCCCCGCCCCAGGTCGCGGGGCTGTGGGCGCGGGCCCTCCGGTCGGTCAGGTCAGCTGCTGGTCAGAGGTCGATCGGTGCCCGACCGACGCCGCTCAGAGGTACTGACCAGTGTTCTGGATGGTGTCGATCGTGCGCGGTGTCGCCCCCTCACCCTTCTTCTGGACGATCGTGCGGATGAAGACGATGCGCTCGCCCTTCTTCCCGCTGATCCGCGCCCAGTCGTCGGGGTTCGTCGTGTTGGGCAGGTCCTCGTTCTCCTTGAACTCGTCCACGCACGCCGTGAGGAGGTGCTCCACCCGGATGCCCTTCTGCCCGGTGGCGAGGAAGTCCTTGATCGCGTTCTTCTTGGCCCGGTCCACGACGTTCTGGATCATGGCGCCCGAGTTGAAGTCCTTGAAGTACAGGGTCTCCTTGTCACCGCTGGCGTACGTGACCTCGAGGAACTGGTTCTCCTCGTCCTCGGAGTACATGCGCTCCACGACGGAGGTGATCATCCCGTCCAGCGCCTCCTCGATGATGCCGTTGTACTCGGCCAGGTCCTCGGGGTGGATGGGCAGGTCGGCCGTGAGGTACTTCGCGAAGATCTCCTTCGCGCCCTCCGCGTCCGGACGCTCGATCTTGATCTTCACGTCGAGCCGGCCGGGGCGCAGGATCGCGGGGTCGATCATGTCCTCACGGTTGGACGCGCCGATCACGATCACGTTGTCGAGCCGCTCCACGCCGTCGATCTCGGCAAGGAGCTGAGGCACGATCGTGGTCTCGACGTCGGACGACAGGCCCGTGCCGCGGGTGCGGAACAGCGACTCCATCTCGTCGAAGAAGACCACCACGGGCATGCCCTGGGAGGCCTTCTCCCGGGCGCGGGCGAAGATGAGGCGGATGTGCCGCTCCGTCTCGCCCACGTACTTGTTGAGGAGCTCGGGGCCCTTGACGTTGAGGAAGTAGCTCTTCTTGGCACCGGGGTGGTCGCCGTTCTTCTTCGCGACCATCGCCGCGAGCGAGTGCGCCACCGCCTTCGCGATGAGCGTCTTGCCGCAGCCGGGCGGGCCGTACAGCAGGACGCCCTTCGGCGGCCGCAGGCCGTGCTCGCGGAACAGGTCCGGGTGGGCGAACGGCAGCTCGACGGCGTCCCGGATGGCCTCGATCTGCGGGCCGAGGCCGCCGATGTCGGTGTAGTCGATGTCCGGGACCTCTTCGAGCACGAGCTCCTCGACCTCGGACTTGGGCACGATCTCGAACACGAAACCGCTGCGGACGTCCACCGTCAGGGAGTCGCCGACGCGCAGGGGCTTGCCGACGACGGAACCCGCGAGCCGCACGACGCGCTCCTCGTCGGCACGCCCCACGACGAGCACCCGCTCGGCGTCCATGACCTCCTTGACCGTCACGAGCTCGCCCGTCTGCTCGTAGCCGCCGGCCGCGACCACCGTCATGGCCTCGTTGAGCTTGACCTCCTGGCCCGGCCGCAGCCGTGTGATGTCCAGCGTGGGGCTCGCGGCGACGTGCATCTTCCGGCCCGCCGACGAGATGTCCACCGAGCCGTCGGAGTGCGCGGCGAGGAACGTCGCGTAGGTACCCGGCGGCTTGGCAAGGTCGTCAAGCTGCTTCTTCAGTTCCACGATCTGGTCCCGCGCGGCTCGGAGAGCATCCGCGAGACGTTCGTTCTTTGCGGAGAGGAGTGCGATCTGTCGCTCGTAGTCGCGGTTTGGCAAAGATCCAGGATCGGGAAGGTTGTATCCAGCCGTGTTGTCGGTCATGACATCCCCTCTCGTCAGGGCCCGGGAGGCGACCATACGTCAGTACTGCCTCCAGGAACAGCACTCTAGGCGCAGTGACTGACACACCGGAGGGAAGGACACCCGTTCGAGACCTGCGGGACACGGGATCGTGACAACCCGTTCACGCGGAACGCCCTCCCAGCCGCTAGATACCGCGGCCGGCGGCCGCCGCCGTCACACGAACGTCATCACCCGGGTGTTATTCCTCCCGTCGCGAACACCGGGCGCGGCGGCTCAGTCCTCGTCGTCCCACGCGTCGGTCGCCGCGGCGTCCGCCGGCACGGCTCCTTGCCCCGCCGGGGCCGGGGCCCGGGTTGCCTCGCCCTGTCCGACGTCGCGGCGCACCCGGCGGATCTTCTTGTCGGAGACGGGGCGCTCGCCGAGGTCCTCGGGCGACCACTCGGCGTCGGGGACCACCGGGTACGAGCCCTTGGCCGGACGGCGCCTGCGCTCCGGCGGCTCCACGCCGTCGGCCAGCCGACGGGCTGTGATCAGGAAGCCGGTGTGGCCGATCATCCGGTGCTGCGGCCGCACGGCCAGGCCCTCCAGGTGCCAGCCGCGGACCATCGTCTCGAACGCCTGGGGCTCGGCGTAGCGGCCGTCGAGCCGCAGGTCCTCCGCCGTGCGGGAGAGCTGCGTCGTCGTCGCGACGTAGCAGATCAGCACGCCGCCGGGCGCGAGCGCGGTCGCCACGGCGTCGAGGTTCTCCCAGGGCGCCAGCATGTCGAGCACGACGCGGTCGACCGTGCCGGGCCCGGCCACCGTCGGCAGGACGTCGGCGAGGTCGCCGACCGAGAGCTCCCATGCCGGGTGCGGCCCGCCGAAGAACGTCTCGACGTTGCCGCGCGCGATCGCCGCGAAGTCCTCGCGCCGCTCGATCGAGTGCAGCGACCCGTGGTCGCCCACCGCTCGCAGCAGCGAGAGCGTCAGCGCGCCCGAGCCCACGCCGGCCTCGATCACCCGGGCACCCGGGAAGATGTCCGCCATCGTGATGATCTGGCCCGCGTCCTTGGGGTAGACCACTGCCGCGCCGCGCGGCATCGAGAGCACGTAGTCGGCCAGCAGCGGGCGCAGTGCGAGGTACTCGATCCCCGCCGTGTTGGTGACCACCCAGCCCTCGGGCTTGCCGATCAGGTCGTCGTGCGTGAAGTAGCCCTTGTGCGTGTGGAACGTGGCACCGGGCGCGAGGGTGATGGTGTGCAGGCGGCCGCGCGGGTCGGTCAGCTGGACCTTGTCGCCCACGCGGAACGGGCCACGGCGCTGCTCGGCGCCGGTGGCGCCCAGCCCCGGAAGGGGAGCCGGGGCCGCGCTCGGCGCGTCTCCCTGCGGGACGGGCGTGCCGGGGGTGTCGGTCTGGGAAGTCACGACGGACCATCCTACCGGCGGGGCCCTGCGCCGCAGATCGCGCGCCGCAGATCGTCCGCCGCGGAGCGAGGGTCAGCGGCCCCCGCGCAGGGCACGCGCGACGGCGGTGAGGTCGAGCACCCCGGTGACCCGTCCGCCGTCGGTCACGGGGACGAGGCGCGCCCCGCCGGAGGTGGCGGCCAGGCGGGCGAGCATCGCCTGGCCGGACAGGCCGGCGTCGACCGCCGAGCCCGGCACGAACGGCACCGCGACGGCGTCGACGGTCGTGCGGACCGCGGCCTCCGCGGGCACCCGCGCCGCCGCGTCGGGGTCCACCACGGCGAGCGGAACGCCGTCGGCCCCGGTCACCACGACCATCGTGCCCGACCCCGCACCGGTCGTCTCGGCCGCGACCGTCGCCGCTGCGACGGTCGCCCCGAGCGGCACGGTGACCGCGGGGACCGCGAGGCTCGCGACGCTCAGGCCGCCCACGACCGCACGACGGCGGCCGTTCGCGATGGCCGCCCCGGCCCCGGACCACAGGAAGGCGGCGAGGAGCGCCGACCACAGGACCGTCGTCAGGCCCGGCGAACGACCTTCCAGGTAGGGCCAGAGGATCGCCCAGACCAGGACGCCCACCGCGACGACACGGCCGGCCCAGCCCGCGACGACGGTCCCGCGACCCCGGTTGCCCGTCACGGCCCAGACCGCCGACTCCAGGATCTGGCCGCCGTCCAGCGGCAGGCCCGGCAGCAGGTTGAAGACGCCGACGAAGGCGTTCGACAGCGCGGCCGCATAGAGCAGGAGGGTCGGGACGGTCAGCACCGGCTGCGCCTGGTAGGCCAGCCAGAAGCCGGCCGCGAGCACGAGATTCGTCACGGGGCCGACGACGGCGACGATGAACCCGTCGAACGGGCGGGCGAGGCCGCCGGTGTAGGCCGTGTGACCGCCCCACAAGGTGACGGCGAGCTCGGTGACCTGCTGACCGCGCGCCCGCGCGACCAGGGCGTGGGCGGCCTCGTGCAGGAAGACGGAGCCGAACAGCAGCAGGACGAACGCGAAGGCGACGACGTACACGCCCGCGCCGAGGTGCGGGGCCGCGGACTGCACGTTCGGGGCGAACAGCAGGGTCAGCACGAACGCCGCGAGGAACCACGAGGGAGTGATGACCACCGGCGCGCCGGCCACCCGCCCGACCACCCAGCCCTTCGAGCGGGCCGGCGCCGGTGCGGGCTGCCGGGCCGGCTGCGCGGCGGCCGGCTGGACGTGCTCTTGCTCGGGGGTCACGCGCCCAGGCTAGGGCACGCTGTGGAGAACTCCCCGGTCGTGTCGGTGTCGGGTCGTAGGGTGGCGGGCATGACGATCACCGCGGACGGCACCATCCAGAGTGCCGCCGAGAGCGCCGCCGAGGCGGCCGCCAAGGACACCCCGGCCGAGGGCGCCGCCGGGACGGTCATGGCGCCCTCCCGCCCGCCCGCGCTCTCGCCGTCGCGCGCGAACGACTACATGCAGTGCCCCCTGCTGTTCCGGTTCCGCACGGTCGACCGGCTGCCGGAGCCGCCGAGCGCCGCGGCCGCGCGCGGCACGCTGGTGCACTCGGTGCTCGAGCGCCTCTTCGACGCCCCGCTGGGTGAGCGGACGCTCGCCGCCGCGCACGCGCTCGTGCCCGGCGAGTGGGACCGGCTCCTGGAGGCCGACCCGAAGTACGCGCAGCTCTTCACCGGCGGGGTCGGCCCGGACGGGCAGGACCGGGACGGCTGGCTCGCCCAGGCCGGCGCGCTGCTCGGGACGTACTTCACGCTGGAGGACCCGAACCGCCTCGAGCCCCGCGATCGCGAGCTGCTGGTGGAGACGCGGCTGGAGGACGGGCCGCTGCTGCGCGGGATCGTGGACCGCCTCGACGTCGCGCCCGACGGCGCGGTGCGGGTGGTCGACTACAAGACGGGCAAGGCCCCCCGGCCGGGCTACGAGGGCTCGGCGCTGTTCCAGATGCGGTTCTACGCCCTGGTCCTCTGGCGCGAGCGCGGGGTGCTGCCGAAGATGCTGCAGCTCGTGTACCTGGGCGACGGCCAGGTGCTGCGCGGGGAGCCCACCGAGGAGCACCTGCGGCAGACGGAGCAGAAGGTCCGCACCGTCTGGTCCGCGATCGAGAAGTCGGCGCGCACAGGCACGTGGCCCACGCGCAGGAGCAAGCTGTGCGGGTGGTGCGCCCACCAGGCGATGTGCCCGGAGTTCGGCGGCACTCCCCCGGAGATCCCCGAGGGCGCGGTGCGGCTGCGGCTGGGGATCGACGCAGGCTGAGCTCGGCGGGCATGCGGCCGCCATGTGGCGGCTAGCGCGCAGCGGCCGCCGGGCGTCAGACCCCGGCCGGGTCCCCGATCAGGTCGATCACCTCGCCGGACGCGAGGCGCCCCAGCGTGTCGACGTCGACCTGGGTGAGCGAGCGCGCCCGGCTGAGCCCGGGCCGGGCCTCGACCGGCACCACGGCCTCGACGCCGAGCACGTGCGCCCCGGACGCGAGAGCGGATGTGATGCCCACGGGCGAGTCCTCGATCGCGAGGCAGTCCTCGGCCGCGACGCCCAGGCGGTCGGCAGCCGTGAGGTACGGCTCCGGGTGCGGCTTGCCGTGGGTCACCTCGTCGCCGGTGACGAGCAGGGCGAACGTGTCCTCCGGCGCGCCCGCGGCCACCGCCTCGGCCTGGCTGCGGTAGGACATTGTGACGATCGCGCACGGCACCCCGGCGTCGGACAGGTCGCGGAGCAGGTCGAGCACGCCCGGCCGCCACGGCACCTCCTCGCGGAGCTGGGCGTTCACCCGGTCGACGAGCCAGTCGACGATCTCGGCCGGCTCCATCGGCACGCCGGCGGCCTGAAGCCGTGCGCCCGTGACGAGGAGCGTCTGCCCGACCACGCCGAGGGCGTCCTCGTGCGTCCACGTCCCGCCGTGCAGCGTCACGAGCTCGTGCTCCGCGCGCATCCAGTACGGCTCGGTGTCGACCAGGGTGCCGTCCATGTCCCACAGGACGGCCTTGGGCAGAGTGCCATTCACGGGCGGCAGCCTAACCCGCGCCCGTGACGGCCCGGTGATCGCCCGATGACGGCCCCGTGACGGTCCGGCGACGGGCGGACGGCGGGCGGACGGCGGGCAGGCCGACCCTGTTGACGACGCCTCAGCAGCGTGGCACCGCTACCACACGGCCCCGGCTCAGCACCCGGCACCGTGCCCGGTCATGGAACGCCGAGCACCCGCCCGGCAGGACGGCGAGCGTGATCCGCTCGGGGTGAAACGTCCCGCCGTGGGTTCCAGCACACCCTAGGCTGGGCAGATGACCGACTCGAGCTCCGGGACGAACCCGCGCGACGAGGGACGCCGCACCGCCCGCCAGACCGTCATGATCGCGGCGTTCGAAGGCTGGAACGACGCCGGCGGGGCGGCCACGGCCGCGCTGTCCCACCTGGCCGACGTGTGGTCCGCCGAGCACCTGCGCGACCTGGATCCGGAGGAGTACCACGACTTCCAGGTCAACCGCCCCCAGGTCGGCCTCGGCGACGACGGGGAACGCACGATCACGTGGCCCACGACGTCCGTGTCGGTGGCCCGCCTGGCCGAGCGCACGGTCGTGCTGGTGCACGGCATCGAGCCGTCGATGCGCTGGCGCCGGTACTGCGACGAGCTCCTGACCATCGCGGCCGAGCTCGACGTGCGCACCGTCGTCACCCTCGGCGCGCTGCTGGCGGACGTCCCGCACACCCGCCCGATCCCGATGACGGCCACCTCGGAGAGCGTGGGCCTCCAGTCCGTCCTCGACGTCGAGCCCAACACCTACCAGGGGCCCACGGGGATCGTCGGGGTGCTGCAGCACGAGGCCGCGAGCCGCGGCCTGCAGTCGGTGTCCCTCTGGGCGGCCGTGCCGCACTACGTCGCGAACCCGCCCTCGCCGAAGGCGACGCTCGCGATCCTCACGCGGATCGAGGAGCTGCTCAGCGAGCCGGTCCCGCTCCACGACCTGCCCGACGACGCAGTGGCCTGGCAGCACGGGGTCGACGAGCTCGCCGCCGACGACCAGGAGATCGCCGAGTACGTCCAGCAGCTCGAGGAGGCGAAGGACACCGCCGAGCTGCCGGAGGCGTCGGGCGACGCGATCGCGCGCGAGTTCGAGCGCTACCTGCGCCGTCGCGACATCAACGGCGGGGGCACCAGCGGCCCGGGGCCGGACAAGGGCCCCGACAAGTCCTGAGGCACCGCCCGTCTCGGCCGAGGTGGGGGGGGGGGGCCGCCCCCCCCCCCCCCCCCGCGGCGGGTCAGACGCCGCCGGGCGCGACCCCCCC
>NZ_JAKGSG010000029.1 GCF_021568775.1 Antribacter soli
GGTGGAGCCGCCGGCCCCCCGCCCCCCCCGGGTGGGGTGTCTCCCGGCGGGCGGCCCCCCCCACCTCGCCGTGGATGGTCTCGTCAGAGCCGCACGCCCAGGATCGCGTTGACCGCCCGGGAGAGCACGCCCGGCGCGCCCTCCTCGTCGGCGGAGGTGTCCCGGTCCGGGTCGAGCGCGAGGTCGGCCCACGCGTCCACGGCCGCGAGCGCGGCGGGCGCGTCGAGATCCTGGGCGACGGCCGCCCGGACGGCGGCGAGCGTCGCCGTCGCGTCCGGTCCCCCGTTGCCCGACACCGCCGCGCGCCACCGCTCGAGGCGGGCGACCCCGCCGGCGAGGTCCGCATCGGTCCACTCCCACTCGGCGCGGTAGTGGTGGGCCAGCAGCGCGAGGCGGATCGCCATGGGGTCTGCGCCCGCGGCGCGCAGCACGGAGACGAGCACCAGGTTGCCGAGGGACTTGCTCATCTTCTCGCCCTGGTACGCGATGAGGCCGGCGTGGACGTGCACGCGCGCCCCGACGGGGCCGGGCAGCCCGGCACCGGACGCCAGCACCCGCAGGTGCGAGGTCGACATCTCGTGGTGCGGGAAGAGCAGGTCCGCGCCGCCGCCCTGCGCGTCGAAGGCGTCGCCGAGCCCGTCGCGCGAGATCACCGAACACTCGATGTGCCAGCCCGGTCGGCCGGTCCCGAGGGTGCCGCCGTCCCAGGCGGGCTCCCCCGGGCGCTCGCGGCGCCACAGCAGGGGGTCGAGGGGGTCCTTCTTGCCCTCGCGGTCCGGGTCGCCGCCGCGCTCGGCGGACAGGGCGAGCATCCGCTCGCGGTCCAGGCCGGACACCGCGCCGAAGGACGGGTCGGCAGAGAGGTCGGCGTACACGTCGCCGAGACCGGCGTCGTCGCCGCCGGCCCCGGGCTCGAGCGGCACGCGGTACGCGGTGCCCGCTGCGACCATCGCCTCGACGGCGGCGACGACGGCGGGCACGGACTCGACCACCCCCGTGTACGACGCCGGGGGGACGACCCCGAGCGCCGTCATGTCCTCCGCGAAGAGCGCGATCTGGTGATCGGCCAGCTTCCGCCAGTCGACGCCGGTGGCAGCGGCCCGCTCCAGGAGCGGGTCGTCCACGTCGGTGACGTTCGACGCGTACGTGACGTCCTTGCCGGCGTCGAGCCAGGCCCGGACCAGCAGGTCGAACGCCACGTAGGTGTTCGCGTGGCCGATGTGGGTCGCGTCGTAGGGCGTGATGCCGCACGCGTACAGGCGGGCGGTGGCGCCGGGCGCCGCCTCGACGAGCCTGCCGGTGGTGCTGTCGTGCACCAGGACGGGGGCGGCTTCTCCGGCGGGGCCGGGGAGCTCGGGGATCTGAGGCGCGGGCCAGCTGTGCACGCGCCAACCCTAACCCGTCGTCAGACCCCGCCTTCAGCGTCCAGCACGCCTGTGAGCAGCAGCACGACCACCACGGCGGCCAGCCCGAAGCGGTAGTAGACGAACGGCCGGTACGAGTAGTTCGAGACGATCTTGAGGAACCCGATGATCAGGATGTACCCGACGACGAAAGCGATGAGCGTCGCCGTGATCGTGGCGCCCCAGCCGGGCGCACCCGCGGGGATCGGCGCACCGATCGTCTTGAAGAGCTGGTAGAACCCCGAGCCGAGCACGGCCGGCAGCGCGAGCAGGAACGAGTAGTCCGCGGCCGCGGACCGGGTGAATCCCATGGTGAGTCCGGCGGTGATCGTGCCGCCCGAGCGGGAGACGCCGGGGACCAGGGCGAGCGCCTGCGCGAGGCCGAAGCCGATCGCGCTGCGTGGCGCCAGCTCGGTCAGCGAGCGCCGGTGCGCGCCGTACAGGTCCGCGAGGAGCAGCAGGACCGCGAACACGACGAGCATCGTCACGGTGATCCAGAGGTTGCGCAGCGACGTCTCGATGGCGTCCTCGAACGCCAGGCCCAGCACCACGATGGGGATCGAGCCGAGCACGATGTACCAGGCCATCGCGGCGTCCGGGTCGCCCTGGCCGAGGCGTGCGCGCAGGTCACGGCCGTGCGCGCCACTCAGGGCGCGCCACCAGGCGACGGCGATCGTCGCGAGCTTGCGGCGGTAGTACAGCAGCACGGCGGACTCGGTGCCGAGCTGGGTGATCGCGGTGAACGCAGCCCCGGGGTCGTCCGAGCCGATCAGCTCGCCCACGATGCGCAGGTGCGCGCTCGAGGAGATCGGGAGGAACTCGGTCAGGCCCTGGACCAGGCCCAGAAGGATGGCTTCCCACGCAGTCACGGTCGGTCACGTTACCGCACCGGCCATGCACGGTGCGGCACGTCACAGAGGCACAGGGGCGCGCCAGGGCGCGCGTTCCGGGCCGATCGGGCGGCGCGCCGGTACCCTGCGAGACATGGAGCGACGTCGGGTGGGCAGGTCAGGCCTGCGTGTCTCGGAGCTCGGGCTGGGTTCCATGACGTGGGGCAGGGACACGGACGAGCTGGACGCCGCCGAGCAGGTGCGGGACTTCCTCGACGCGGGCGGCACGCTCCTCGACACCGCCGCGTCCTACGCCGACGGCGACGCGGAGCGCGTGATCGGCTCGCTGCTCGCGGGCAAGGTGGACCGGTCCGACGTCGTCCTGGTCACCAAGGCGGGCATCCGCACCGATGACCGGCCTGGCGCCGCGGCGCGGCCGGGCGCCAAGGTCGTGGACGCGTCCCGGGCCGGTCTGATCGACTCCCTCGACGCGTCGCTGGAGCGCCTCGGCACCGACCACGTGGACCTGTTCCTCGTCGCGTGCCCGGACCCCAACACGACCCTCGAGGAGACATGCTCGGCGCTGCGGCTGGCCGTCACGTCCGGCCGCGCCCGCTACGTCGGGCTGAGCAACCACCCGGGCTGGGCGGCGGCGCGCGCCGCGACGCTGCTGGAGGGCGACGTGGGCCTCGCGGCCCTGGAGCTCGAGTACTCGCTCCTGGAGCGCGGCGTCGAGCGGGACGTGATGCCCGCCGCGGACGCGCTCGGCATGGGCCTTCTCGCGTGGTCGCCGCTGGGCCGCGGGGTCCTCACCGGCAAGTACAGGCGGGGCCTGCCGGCAGACTCCCGGGGCGCGTCGCCGCACCTCGCCGCCTTCGTGCAGCCGTACCTCGACGGGCCGTCCTCGGCGATCGTGGAGGCGGTCGCGACGGCCGCCGACGGCCTGGGCCGCGCTCCGCTCGAGGTGGCGCTCGCGTGGCTCCTGGCGCGGGAGACCGTCGCCTCGGCGATCGTCGGCGCGCGCACGCCCGCGCAGCTGCGCACCTCGCTGGCCGCCCTCGACATCGCGTTGCCCTACGAGGTCCATGCCGCGCTCGACGACGTCTCCGCCCCCGAGCTCGGCTACCCCGAGCGCTGGTGACCCGGCGCCGCGTCCGCCCGGTCCTGTCGGCCGCCGGTCAGCGGATCCGGTCGACCACGTCCACGTCGGCGAGGTCGTCGTCGAACTCGACGTCCTCCTCCAGGTCGGCCTCCTCGAGCTCCTCGTCTTCCTCGTCCTCGTCCTCGTCCAGATCCTCGGCAAGGTAGAACGGCGTCACCTCGCCGAACACCTGGGCCAGCGCGTCCTCGTACACCTCGTAGGCATCAGCAAGGACGTCGTAGGCGTCGTCGACGGCGGGGTCGTCGTCACTCCTGCGAGTGGCGACCGCGTGGTAGTGAGCCTCGAGAGCAGCAACGAGGCGGTCGAGCGCGGCACGCGGATCAACGGTCATGCCTTGAAGGTAGCGCGCCGAGGTGCACAATGGCAGTCGCAAAAACTGCTGAGACCGGTCGGTGACCTGTCAGGTGATGTGTGGTGACGGGTAGTGACGCGAGAAGGACGGTGCACCCATGGCGAACGAGAGCTCCGCGTGGCGCAGGCACGGCCAGTACGAGTACCGGGTCCTGAGGATCGATCGCACGACGAGCGTCCCGGACGCTCACAGGCTGCTCACCGAGGAGGCCGAGTACGGCCGGTGGGAGCTCGCACGCACGAGGCTCTACGTGGGCGGCGAGCGCAAGGTGTGGCTGCGGCGCAAGATCATCCGCGTCGCGCCGACGCTGTGACGATGCCGGGGTAGAACCGCACGAAGCTTCCCGGCGCGAGGCGACCGTCCGGCCGCTCGTTCCTCGCGGCCTCCCGCCAGGCCCATCCAGCCTCGCGACGCGAACCTTCGTGCGGTTGTACCTCGGCACGTCCTCCTTCGCGTCGTTCTCAGCAGCTGCGCAGCAGGCGGTCCAGCACGCGGGTGCCGAACTTCAGGGAGTCCACCGGCACGCGCTCGTCGACGCCGTGGAACATGCCCGCGAAGTCGAGGTGCCCGGGCAGCCGTAGCGGCGCGAACCCGTAGCCGGTGATGCCCAGCCGGGAGAGCGACTTGTTGTCGGTGCCGCCCGACAGCGTGTACGGCAGCACGGTCGCCTCCGGGTCCTCGGCGAGCACCGAGTCCACCATCGCGTCCACGAGCGCCCCGGTGAACGGCACCTCGAGCGCGACGTCCTGGTGGATGGGCTCGATGCGCACGCGCGGCCCGGCGAGCTCGCGCAGGGTCGCCATGCCGGCGTCCTCATGGCCGGGCAGGAGCCGCACGTCGATCACGGCCGACGCCGAACCAGGGATGACGTTGGCCTTGTACCCGGCGTCGAGCTGGGTCGGGTTGGAGGTGTGCCGCACGGTGGCGCCCACGAACTTGCCGGCCGGGCCGAGGGCCGCGACCAGCGCGTCGACCGAGGCCGGGTCCTGCTCGTCGAAGGGCAGGCCGGTGAGGTCGGCCACGCCGCGCAGCAGCGCGTCCACCGTGGGCGTGAGCGTGTACGGCCACTGGTGGGCGCCGATCCGCGCGACGGCGGCCGCGAGCTCGGTCACGGCGTTCTCGGCGTTCACCTGCGAGCCGTGACCGGCGCGGCCGTCCGCGACCAGGCGCAGCCAGGCGAGCCCTTTCTCCGCGGTCTGCAGCAGGTAGGCGCGGCGCCCACCCAGCTCGACGGAGAAGCCGCCCACCTCGGAGATGGCCTCGGTGGCGCCCTCGAAGAGGTCTGGCCGGTTCTGCACGGCCCAGCCCGCCCCGTACACGCCCCCCGCCTCCTCGTCCGCGAAGAAGGCCACGACGACGTCGCGCGCGGGCTTGCGTCCCTCGCGCGCCATCTGCCGCACGACCGCCAGGATCATGGCGTCCATGTCCTTCATGTCGACGGCCCCGCGGCCCCACAGCAGGCCGTCGCGCTCCTCGCCGGAGAAGGGGTCGACCGACCAGTCCGCCGCGGCGGCCGGCACGACGTCGAGGTGACCGTGCAGCACGAGGGCCGGGCGCGTGCGGTCCTCACCCTCCAGCCGCACGACGACGGAGGCTCGGCCCGGCGCCGACTCGAACAGCTCCGGCTCGAGCCCCACCTCCTGGAGCAGGCCCATGACCTGCTCGGCCGCGGCCCGCTCCCCCGGCCCCTCGTTGTCCCCGTAGTTCGAGGTGTCGAGCCGGATCAGCTCCTGGCAGATCCGGGCGACCTCCTCCTCGGCCGTGGGGGTGGCGGCGACGGCGGGGGCGGTGGGGGCATGCAGCTCGGTCATGCCCCCACCGTACCGAGAGTCACGAGCCGACCCCGTCGTCGGACGGACCCACTACCTCGGCGCTGTCCAGGGACGGGCGTCAGGCGTCCAGGCCCCGGCGGACCAGGAGCGGCGCGATGTCCGCGGCCCGGCCGCGCAGCTCCTCGAAGGACCGCAGCGGGTCCTGCGAACCGCCGCGCGCGAGGAGCTTGCGGCGGAACGCCTCGCCGTTCTCGCGGGTCAGGCCGCCGTTCTCGCGGTACCACTCGACGGTGTCGGCGTCGAGCACCTCGGACCAGATGTACGAGTAGTACCCGGCCGAGTAGCCGCCGCCGAACACGTGGTTGAAGTACGTCGTGCGGTAGCGCGGCGGAACGGGCGCGAAGTCGACGCCCGCGGCGGCGAGCGCCGCGGCCTCGAAGGGCAGCACGTCGTCCACCGACGCGGGCACCTGCTCCGGCGTGAGCTGGTGCCAGGCCTGGTCGAGGAGCGAGGCGGCGAGGTACTCGGTGGTCGCGAAGCCCTCGTTGAACTGGCGCGAGGCGAGCATGGTCTGGACCCACTCGGCAGGCATGGGCTCGCCCGTCTCGTGGTGCACCGCGAACGACCCGAGGATCGCCGGCTCCCAGGCCCACATCTCGTTGACCTGCGACGGGTACTCGACGAAGTCGCGCGGCACGTCGGTGCCGGACTGCGAGGGGTAGCGCACGTCGGACAGGAGCCCGTGCAGCGCGTGCCCGAACTCGTGGAACAGCGTGATGACCTCGTCCCACGCGAGGAGGGTGGGCTCGCCCACCGGGGGCTTGACGATGTTGAGGTTGTTGACGACGACGGGCTTCTGGCCCAGGAGCGTGTTCTGGTCGACGAGGTTGGTCATCCAGGCGCCGCCCCGCTTGGACTCGCGCGTGTACCAGTCGGCGAGGAACAGGCCGAGACCCAGGCCCGGCTCGCCCGCCGGCCCGTCGAAGACCTCGAAGACGCGCACGTCCGGGTGGTAGCCGGTCAGGTCCGCGCGCTCGGCGAACGACAGCCCGAACAGCAGGTTCGCCGCCTTGAAGACGCCGTCGTGCACGATGCGCTCGAGCTCGAGGTAGGGCCGCAGGAGGGCGTCGTCGAGGCTGTACCGCTCCTTGCGGACCGCCTCGGAGAGGAACGCCCAGTCGGAGGCGCGCAGCAAGGCGTCCGCCGCATCCTCGGTCCCGAGGGCCGCCGCCAGGTCCGTGGCCTCCTTGCGGGCGTTCGCCACGGCAGCCGGCGCGAGCCGGGCGAGCATCTCGTTCACCGCGGCCGTGGTGCCGGCCGTGGCGTCCTCGGCGATGTACGCGGCGTGGTGCTCGTAGCCCAGGAGGCGGGCGCGCTCAGCCCGCAGGCGGACGAGCTCGAGCAGGGTCTGGCGGGTGTCGTGCTCGCCGCCGTCGGCGCCTCGGGTCTCGGACGCCTGCTGGACGCGCTCGCGCACGTCTCGGCGGGCGAGGGAGGCGACGACGCCCTGGTGGGTCGGGAGCTGCATCTCGAGCAGCCAGCCCTCGAGGCCGCGCACTGCGGCGGCCGCGGCGGCGCCGGTCTTGGCGTCGTCGGCCAGGCCTTCGAGGTCGGCCTCGTCGGTGATGTGCACGCTTGCGGCGTTGGCGCCGGCGAGCAGCTTGCGGCCGAACGCGGCCTCCAGCGTGGTGATCTGCGCGTTGAGCCCACGGAGCCGCTCCTGGTCCGCGCCCGACAGCTCGATGCCCGAGCGACGGAACCGGGTGAGCAGCTTCTCCAGGAGGTGGGCCGTGTCGGCGGGTGTGCCGGCCGCGTCCTGCAGGGCGCGCGCCCGCTCGTAGAGGCGCACGTCCATGTAGATGGCGTCCTCGTGGGCGGCGAACAGCGGGGCGAGGCGCTCCTGGATGTCCTCGAGGCCCGTGGTCGAGTCCGCGGAGAGCTGGTTGTAGAAGGCGGCCCCCGCCCGGCCGAGCAGCCCACCCGACCGCTCCAGGGCCTCGAGGGTGTTCTCCACCGTCGGGGCGTCGGGATTCGTCACGATCGCCTCGACCTCGGCCCGCTGGGCGGCCATGCCCGCCAGGATCGCCGGCTCGAAGTGCTCCTCGCGGATCGCGGTGTAGTCGGGCAGCTCGTACGGGAGGGTCGAGGGTCGCACGAAGGGGTTGTCCTGGTCGAGGACGGTCTCGGTGGTCTCGCTCGTGGAGGTCATCCCCCTATCTTGGCCCGACGACGGTGTCTGTCACCGCCTTTATTGCCGCACCGGAGCGAGCGTCCCGTCGCGGTCGAGGCGCAGCTCCGCCGTCAGGCCCAGGCGGTCCAGGAACGCCCGGTCGTGGCTGACCACGAGCAGGGCGCCACGGTAGGCCGCCAGGGCGTCGACGAGCTGGTCGGTGCTCGCGACGTCGAGGTTGTTCGTCGGCTCGTCGAGCACGAGGAGCTGAGCCGGCGGGTCGGCGAGCAGCAGCCGGGCGAGCGTCACCCGGAACCGCTCGCCGCCCGACAGCGTGCCGACCGGCCGCTCCACGGCGGCCCCGCGCACGAGGAACCGGGCGAGGCGGTTGCGCAGGTCCCCCGTCGGCACCCCCGGCGCACCCTCGCGCACCGCATCGAGGACCGTCACGTCGTCCGGCAGCAGGTCGAGGCGCTGCGGCAGGTAGGCGACGCGGGGCGTGAGGAGCTGCGCCCGGGGGGCGTCGGCCGTCGGGACGCCCGGGGCCGCGACGCTCGGGGCCGCGACGCCCGCCGCGCCCCCGCCCCCGGCCCCGACCAGCCGCTCCAGCAGCGTCGTCTTGCCCGCGCCGTTGGGTCCCGTGAGGGCCACGCGCTCCGGGCCCTGGACGACGTGCTCGCGCCCGTCCGCGCCGGTCAGCACGGCCAGGCGCCGCCCGGCGGGCACGTCCGGGTCGGGCAGGTCCACGACGATGCGGTCGTCGTCGCGCACCGCACGCTCCGCGGCATCGACCGCGGAGCGCGCGGCCGCGACCTTGTCGTCGAGGAGGCCGCGGCGGGAACCCTGCGACTTCTCGGCGGAGCTGCGCCGGTCGTTGATCGCGGCCGGCACGTACTTGCGGTTCGCCCGGTCCTTGCGGGCCTGGCGCTCGCTGTGCGCGATGCGCTCCTCCATCTCGATCCGCTGGCGCTTCTCGCGCTTCAGCGTCTGCTCGGCGGTGCGCAGCGCCTGCTGCGCCGCCTCCTGCTGCGTGCCGAGCCACTCCCGGTGGGCGGAGTACGGGCCGCCGAACGTGGTCAGCGACCCGGCCCGCAGCTCGGTCGTGTCGTCCATGAGGTCCAGCAGCGTCAGGTCGTGCGACACGACGACGAGGGCGCCGCGCCAGCCACGGACCAGGTCGTACAGCCGCTCGCGGGAGTCGCCGTCGAGGTTGTTCGTCGGCTCGTCGAGCAGCGCCACGGCCGGGCCGCGCAGGCGGATGCCGGTGATCGCGGCGAGCACGGTCTCGCCGCCCGACAGCGTCCCGACGGGCCGGTCGAGACCCGTGGGCAGGCCGGTGGCGTCGAGCAGGGCGGCGGCGCGCTCCTCGACGTCCCAGTCGTCGCCGACGGCGTCGAAGTCGCCGGGGTCGGTGGATCCCGCCTCGATCGCGCGCAACGCGTCGAGCGCGGACCGGACGCCGAGCAGGTCGGCGACGGTCGCGGAGACGTCGAGCGTGAGGTGCTGCGGGAGGTAGCCGGGGGTGCCGGACACGGTCACCGTGCCCGAATCAGGCTGGAGCAGGCCCGCGACGACCCGGAGCAGGGTGGACTTTCCCGCGCCGTTGAGGCCGACGAGGCCGGTGCGGCCGCGACCGAACGCGCCGCTCACGCCGTCGAGCGCGACGGCGCCGTCCGGCCAGGCGAAGGTGACGTCGTGCAGCACGACGGAAGGGTCGGGTGCGAACAAGGAAGGACTCCCGGGGTGGCGACGGAAGCGCCGACGCACCGGTCCCCTGTCCGGGGAGCGCCCCCGAGGGGCAGGCGTCAGCGCGAGAGGGTCGGCGTACCGCCGGCGAAGCCCGTCATCGCTGTTCCTTGTCGTCGTCCCCTCACACTCGCGGCACACCCGCGGGGACGGCACCACCGTGCCATGGGGAGCGCGGGCCGCGCAACGGGATGTGCCCGACGCCGGCCGGTGCGCGCCGCACTACTTCTTGGCGCGCTTCAGGAACTCGTCCAGGAAGAGCTTGCGGACCGCCTCGCCGTCGAGCGCCTTGTCGATGCCGCCGAGCTTGCCCGTGGCCAGCCCCTCGCACACGCGGATCCACGCCTCCCCCATCGTCGTGGTGAACGTGGCGGCCACCGCCGCGCTGATCGCGCCGCCCACGACCGTGCCCGCACCGGGGATCAGCTTGAGCAGGCCCGTCACGGCGCCGCGCCCCGCGGCGGTGGCTCCCGCGGTGGCGGCGAGCGTCAGGAACGTCGCGCGGCCGACGGGGATGCCGTAGACGACGGCGATGCGCGCCATCATCGTCACCTGGATCGGCACGAGCACCGCAGCGTCCGCGAACGGGATCGGAGTGGCGCCCGCGGCCGTGGCGAGGCTCGCCGCGGCCGCGATCGCGCCCCGCGCGGCCTTGCGCTTGCGCGCCATGTCGATCTGCTGCGCGGCGTCGAGCGCGGCCGCGACGGCGGGCGGAGCGGCGAGGTACGTCGCGTCGAGGAGCTCCTGCAGGCCGTGCGCGGCCAGGCCGTCGAAGTCCTCGGCCCGCGCCATCGTGAGGAACGCCCGTCGCTCGAAGATCGGAAGGTCCCGCTCCTCGATCGCCTTGACGAACTCGAGGGTGTCGGGGCGGACCTCGTCGCCGCGCTTCGAGACCTGGGTCAGCACCAGCATCACGGGCAGGCCGGTCGCACGCAGCGCCTCGACGAACTTCGCCTCGGTGTCCTCGAACCGCCGGTCCCCGGCCCGTACGCAGTACCACGCGACGTGGATCTGCTCGCCGATCGGCTTCTTGCGCGTCGCCCTGAGGTGGTCCTCCAGGTCGTGCAGGACCGCCCGGGTGTCGACCCCGACCTCGAGGCCGCGGGTGTCGTACACACCCAGGCGCTCGTCCTCGCGGACGTGCAGCGTCGTGTGCGCCGTGACCGGCCGGCCCACGCCCGTCTCGGCGATGTCGGTCCCGAAGATCGCGTTGACCAGGGTGCTCTTGCCCACACCGGTCTTGCCGAAGATCGCCAGGTTGAAGCGTCCCACCTTCTCCCCCTCGGCCCGCCACGCCTTCTCGAAGGCTTCCTTGACCGAGTCGCCGGCCATGTCGAACGCCACGTCGTCCTCCGTCCACGGGTCGTGCCCGGACGAGGATGACAGGTCCACCCCGGTTCAGAGTCACGAAGCGGGGTGAAACGGACCGCGTGTCGCGCTCAGGCCGCCCAGGCGACGTACCCGTCGGGGCGGACCAGGAGGGCCGTCGGGTCGCCGTCGGCCCGCTGCACGACCACGGCCCCCGCCGCCCAGCCCGCCTCCCGGCTTCCGGCAGCCGGGAGGGCACCACCGCCGTCCGACGGCACGACCCGGACGAACCTGCCCTCGCGCAGCGCTTCGTAGAGGCGTGTCCCGGACGCGCCGGGCACGAGCGGGACGTCCGCGGCGCGGCGCCCGACGAGGCGGTGCGCGCCGCGCGGGCGGCGGTAGGCGAAGCCGATCCCCGTGACGATCCCCATGGCCCGGCGCCGCGCCGGCGCGACGTGGCCCGCGACCAGGCCGATTCCCGCACCGAGCGCCCGCGAGACGAGTCCTCGCGCACGGGCGGCGCGGACGAGGCCACCGCTGGTCAGCACCACGACCCGCCCGACGGGGTGGCGCTCGGCGTGGTACGAGTCGAGCAGGCTCTCGGCCTCGGCTCCCGCGACCTCTCCCCGCACCACCTCGGCGAGCTTCCACGAGAGGTTCGCCGCGTCCTGCAGGCCGGTGTTCATGCCCTGGCCGCCCGCGGGCGAGTGCACGTGGGCCGCGTCGCCCGCGACGAAGACCCGGCCGGTGCGGTACGCGGGGACCTGGCGCTCGTCGGAGTGGAAGCGGGAGGTCCAGCGGGCGTCGATCATGGCGTGGTCGGTGCCGAGCGCCTGGCGCATGATCGCCCGGACCTCCTCGAGCTCGAGCGGCGCGTCCTCGGCGACGTCGTGGCCCCAGCGCCAGCCGATCACCCGGAAGTAGCCGTCGCCGAACGGCGCGACGAAGCAGAACGCGTCGTCACGGACGCCCACGGTCAGCAGGTCGGCCGGCTCCTGGGCGAGCCGGACGTCGGCCAGGACCATCGACCTGATCACGGACCGGCCGGGGAACGGCAGGCCGACCGCCCGGCGCACCGCCGACCGGTGCCCGTCGCAGCCCACCAGGTACGCCGAGCGCAGGGTGACGGGCCCGTCGGGACCGGCCGCGTGCACCGTCACGCCGTCGCCGCCCTGCGTGAGGCCGAGCAGCTCGGTGTCGTACGCGAGGGTGACGCCCGCGGCGGTCGCACGCTCCAGGAGCGCCTGCTCGACCTCGTACTGCGGAATCACCAGCACGTGCCGGAACCGCGACGGCAGCGCGCCCAGGTCCAGCGTCACCCGGCCGAACAGGCGCAGGCCGCGCAGCGCCCGGCCCTTCGCCTCGAGGCCGTCGGCGAGGCCGCGGGCGTCGAGCTGCTCCAGCGTCCGGGCGTGCACCGCGAACGCGCGGGACAGGTTGCTGATCCGGCGCAGGCGCCTCTCGACCAGCGTCACGCGGATCCCGGCTGCGGCCAGGTCTCCCGCGAGGAGCAGCCCGGTCGGGCCCGCCCCCACGACGACGACGTCGGTCTCTCGCTCCTGGCTGCTCATCTGCGTCCCCTCTCGTGTCAACACCCGTTGGCCAACGCTTGTTGACACCGTAGGCCCGCCGCCAGATGCGTGTCAACGGTTGTTGGCCTACAGTTGTTGGCATGAGCAAGGACACCGCAGCGCCACCGCCGTCGGGCAGCCCTGCCCGGCGCTCCGACGCGACCAGGGCCGCGATCCTCGCCGCCGCTCGCGAGCGCTTCGCCGCCGACGGCTACGACCGCGCCACCGTCCGCGCCATCGCGCAGGACGCGCGGATCGACCCCGCCATGGTCATGCGGTACTTCGGCTCCAAGGAGGGGCTGTTCGCGGCGGCGGTCGCCGTCGACCTGCGCCTGCCCGACGTCGCGGACGTACCGGTCGGCTCCCTCGGGCGGGTGCTCGTCGGTCACTTCCTCGACCTGTGGGAGGACGACGAGCTGCGCGGCGTCCTGACCGCCATGCTCCGGGTCGGTGTCACCAACCCTGCGGGCGCGGCGCGGATGCAGGAGATCTTCCGCGACCAGGTCCTGCCCATCGCGCTGCGCGCCGTCCCCGACCCCGCGCAGGCGCCGGCGCGGGCTGCGCTCGTCTCGTCCCAGCTCCTGGGCCTGGCCCTGACCCGGCTCGTGCTGCGCTTCGAGCCCGCGGTCCGCCTGGGGCGCGGCGAGATCGTCGACTGGCTCGCGCCCACGGTGCAGCGGTACATCACCGCGACCGAGCCCTGACCTCAGTCCGGCCGGGGCACGAGCCGGAGCGTCGTCTCGGCAACCCTCGGTCCGAGGACGGTGCCGACGATCGCTGCCCCGTACTTGTCGTACTTCGCGTGGTAGGCGGCGTCGATCGCCGGATGTGCGTCGTCGTCGGGCACCACGAAGTCGACCTCCCGCACGACGCCGCCCGCGTGGACCCGGCCGGTACCGGACGCCTTGGCCCGGCGGAACCACGGGTTGTCCGCGCCGTACGCGGAGCGCACGTAGAGGTCGTCCCCTGCCCGCACGACCCAGATGGTCACGTAGGGGCGCAGCGACCCGTCGCGGCGGCGAGAGGCGATCCGCAGCTCGGTCGCGCCGCCGATGCGGCGCAGCTCGTCAGGGGTCCAGCCGGTCATGCTCCCCTCCGTCCTCGGCCCGACCATCGTGGCCCCCGGCGCCGTAGCAGGCACGCCGTCGGCGGACCGGCTCGAGCCTGCGAACGCGCAAGACCGTCACCAGATGGCTCAACCGGCCGCGAACGTTCCCTGGAGGCGGTCCCGCGCGGACCTCACGCCGGCAGCACGGCCTCCAACGGTGCACCCCGCGGCCAGTCCTCGTTCGGCTCGCGCGGGTCGCCGGGCAGCAGGGTGCCGTACCACGCGTCGCGCCGCACGCCGCGCTGCAGGCCGTGCCCCCGGATCGTCCCCTCCACCCGGAAGCCGACCCGCCAGGCGACGCGCCGCGACGGCCAGTTCCCGACGTATGCGAGCCACGTGGCGCGTGCGATCTCGAGTCCCTCGGGGTCGAACGCCCAGTCCAGGACGAGGCGGGCCGCCTCGGTGACCAGACCACGCCGGCGCCCGGCGGAGACCATCCAGTAGCCGATCTCGCCCGACCGTGCGCCCTCGGGGGCGTCGTCGACGTCGAGGCCGACCATCCCGAGCACCGGCCCGTCCTGATCACCCGGCTCCCGGATCGCCCAGGTGAACGACCGCTCCTTCGCCCAGCCCGGGGCGACGACGCCCTCGATGAACCCGACCGCGTCCTTGCGGGTATAGGGGCTGGGCACCGTGGTCCACGCCACGACGTCGGGATCCTGGCAGGCGGCGGTGATCGCATCGACGTCGGCCAGGGTCGGGACCGACAGGCGGACGTTCTCGTTGGCGAGGACGAAGGCTTCCATGAAGCGAGCATGCCACACGGAAAGGGCACTTCACCTGCGATTTCACCCCGACGGGCACGACACCGGCCGCGCACCCTGGCGCAGCGGCTCCCCCGTTCCAGCAGCGCTCGCTGGTTGCCAGGTCAGGGCGTGGAGGTGCCGGGCGGTGACTCCGTGGCGTAGGGCAGCGTGACCCCTGGCGTGTCCCCCTCGACCTCGATGTTGCGCAAGGTGCTGAACACCGCCCACGCGACCGCGATCAACGGGACCGCGATGACCGCACCGAGGAGGCCGCTCACGACCGTGCCTCCTGTCACGCCGAGCGCGACCACGACGGGGTGCAGCGCGACCTGCTTGCCCATGATGAGGGGCTGGAGCACGTGCCCCTCGATCTGGCCGATCCCCGCGATGCCGAGCGTGACGATGAGCGCGGTGACGACGCCTTCCGCGGCGAGGGCCACGACGGCGGCGATGATCATCGCCACAGGGGCGCCGATGATCGGGATGAACGCGCCGATGAACACGAGCACCGCGAGCGGGGCGGCGAGCGGGACGCCGAGGATCGCGAGGAAGATGCCGACGAGGATGCCGTCGGTCAGCGCGACGATGACCGTGCCCCGCGCATACCCGCTGAACGTGTACCAGCCGGCCCCGGCGGACGCCCGCCAGTGCGACCGCTGCCGCGCCGGAACCTGACCGATGAACCAGCGCCACATCGACGCGCCCGATGCCAGGAAGAACACCGTGCAGAAGATCGCGAGCGCCAGCACGGCCAGGCCCTCGGCCACCGACCCGGCGCTCTCCGCGGCGCGGCTCAGCAGCTCGTTGCTGTTCTCCTGGATCCAGCCGCGGACGTCGTCGATCCAGTCGTCGCGCGTGTCGAGGCTGATGCCGAAGGGCAGGCCCTCGATGAACACGACGATCTGGTCGACGCCGGTGTTGAACTCGCCCGCGAGCCGCTCCCACTGGCCGGCCACCGACGCGACCACATAGGTGAGCAGGCCGCCCACCAGCAGGATCCCCGAGAGGATGGCCAGGCCCGTCGCAAGGGGACGCGGCATGACCCGGCTGTAGAGGTCGACCACGGGGTTGAGCACCGCGGTGAACACCAGCGCCAGGAAGACCGCGACGAAGACGAGCTGCACCTGACTGACGCCGTAGAAGACGAGGGCCACGCCCGCCGTGAGGGCGATGAGGCGCCACGACCAGCCCGCCGAGAGGCGGAGCCAGCCAGGCACGCCGTCCGAGATGGGGGGAGGCGCGCTGAGGGACGCCACATGCACAGGGACGGCGAGCGCGTGCGGGGCCTCGTGCCCCTTCACGGGGTCCGCCTCACGCTCGTGCACGACGACGTCGCGCTCACGTTCCCTCACCGGGTCACCTCCGTCCCAGCGCCGGCCGGCAGGCCGTGCTGTGGGGCCAGTCTGCCGCAGGCTGGGGCCACTGGCAGCGTGCGTTCCGAGCGTGGTGCGGGACGGCCGTCAGGCCCCTCCGCGGATGCAGATCACACGCATATCGATTCCCGGTCGACCCGCGACCCGTGCTATGTTTCTACCCGCACCGGAACGGCGGAGACGCCGCGAAGGTCCACCTGTCCGGGTGGCGGAATGGCAGACGCGCTAGCTTGAGGTGCTAGTGCCCGTATAGGGCGTGGGGGTTCAAGTCCCCCTCCGGACACGACTATCCGAACGGCTTGCCGTGGATAGAAGCGGGCTCACTGTGTAGTGGGCCCGCTTTTCTGTTGCGTCGTAGCGGATGCGCAGGTCAAGGGCGTTGTAGAGGTCCCGGCGTTCCTCGTCGGTGGCGTGAGCCAGGGCGCCGACTGCGCCGCCGATCACGTTGAGCGCCGCAACCACCTCCTCTGCGTCGGGACGCTTGCGCGGCTTGCCGATTTCGGCGAGGCGTTCCTTGGTAGCCGCCAACTCCGCCTCCTTCGTGGCGAGTGCAGTGGCGATCGCGTCGGACGCCTTGCCGCTGGCGATGAAGCCGACGAGGTTGTCGATCTCCTGCTGGAGCCGACGGCGCCTGTCGTGGAGGGTCCGCTGCTCGGGCGACGGGCCGTCGTCCTTGAGGAGTGCGGCGGCCACCGCGCGCGGGTCGGAGAACAGGTCGGCGAGGTCAGCGTCGAGCGCTGGCAGGATGATCGCCTGGTTGAGGTTGACGGGCGGGTGCCCATCCTTGATCTCCTCCGGCAGGGCGTACCGCTTGGCGAAGTCGCACTGGTAGAGGATGCGGCCGTTGCCGTCCTTCGCCGCGGGCTTGCGGTAAGCGCCGGCGAGGCGGTGATCGCAGTGCGCGCAGTAGACGTGGCCGGCGAGCGGGTAGATGCGCTTGGCGTTCTTGGGTCGACGCTCCATGCATCGCCCAGCACCGGTCCCGGTTCCCTCGCGGGCTGTGGCCTGGTAGCGGGCGGCGACCGCCTGCCAGGTCGCGAGGTCGACCAGCGCCTCGTGGGTCTGCTGCTCGGGCACGATCCAGTCGGACTGGTCGCGCCACCGCATCCGTGTCGCGTTCCCTGCAGCGACGTCCTCGACATCGAGAAGCTGCTCGTACTTCTCCTGCTTGGCCCAGTGCCGAAACCCCGTGTAGGTGGGGTTGGTCAGGATCGTCCGGACGGTCGCGTGCGACCAACCTCGGGGGTCGCGGTGCTTGTTGCGCTCCCGGTCGTGGGCCGACGGCGACGGCGCGCCTTGATCAGTGAGGTGCTGAGCGATGCTGCGCAACCCTTCCCCTACGGCGCCCCACTCGTAGATCTTCGCGACCCACGGCGCGGTGACGGGATCAGGGACGAGCTTGTGCATCCGCTGCCCGGTGGCAGCGCGAGCCGGGTTCGGGTGCGGTCCGGCGTCGGCCAGCATGTAACCGAACGGCGGCCGACCCCCCAGGCGGCGGTCCGTGCGGGCGGCGAGCTCACGCATTGCGGCCTGGGTCCTCTTCTGGATCCGGGATCGCTCGGACTTCGACATGCCGCCGAACAGGCTCATCATCATCTCGTGAGCATCGGAGTCCGGGTCCACCTGCCCGCCGACTTCCGGCACGAACAGCGCACAGCCGTAGTGCGTCAGGACGGGAAACGTCATCGCGAACTGGTGCCCGTAGAACGCACGCTGCGGCTCGCCGACGACGATCCCGTCGAACCGACGGTTCGGGCGCTTCATCTCCTCCAGCAGCATCGCTGCCTCCGGGCGTCGCTTCCACGGGAGGGAGCGGGACTGCCCGATGTCGAAGAACTCGACGACGATCCGGTGCCCCATCGGCTCGACGAGGTCGCGGGCACGCTTGAGCTGCCACATGCGGGACGAGACAGGGTCCTGAGCGTCCTCCGTGGAGACACGGCCGAGGAAGGCGAGATCCATCGGGGTTCACGCTGCCTTTCGCGCTCGCACCGCCTGCCGCTGCTCGGCGGCGACGCGCAAGACGATGCGGGCGAAGACGACCAGAGCGTCGTGCGGCGGGCGGTAGCTGTCGGGGAGGTCGCCGACGACGGTGATCGCGTCAGCCGGTGCCTTCCAGTGTGCCACCGACTTCGCACGCACGTTCGCGTCTTGCCCGTGCGTGTTCCGGGGCATCTTCGCGTCGCTGGTCATGGTCGCCTCACCGTCCCGGTCCATGCGCGGCCCGCGTCGGGCCGCGCCCCGTACGGGCAGGAAAGGGAGGCGAATGGCCACGCGGTGATCAGCCTGCCGGTCGCCAGCCGGACTCGTCGATGAAGGCTCGGGTGACGACGGGTACCCACGCCTGGCCGACTTCGTCGTCGAGGTCGAGGTCGTCCCAGTGGGTCATGAGGAGCACGCCGTCGACGTGGCGGGCGATGTCGTGCCGGCCGCCGTGGTTGAGGAGCGCCGCGTAGACGTGGCGGCGTGCCTTCGGGTCGAAGAGCGAGAGGGAGCCCGTCCCTCGCAGACCGGGAACGCGGTCGGCGTTGATGTGGCGGAACGCTCTGCCGGGTTCGAGGCGCCAAAGCCGGTCAGGAACCCAGAAGTCTCCGCCGCCCTTCCGGGCGTGCCGGGTCCAGGCGACGGCGGGCACGATGTCCAGGCGGTGCCCTGTGACGGCCATGATCCGCTCCACGACGGCGAGCGTGGGTGACTTGATGCCGCGCTCGTATGCGGACAGGGTCGGCTGGGACGTGCCGGCGCGTACGGCGACGAGGGCCTGCGACATGCCCCGGTGGCGGCGCGCGCGAGCGAGCAGCGAGTCCATCCGACGACGATATCCGTTCGGATCTTGCGCGCCCTCAATTGCCACCGGCTTCCCGGTTTGTCCATAGCCGATCGGATCTTTTGACCATCCGTCCGTCCTGGTTTGTCCGGATATCTGCCCGGCTGTGGTGCGCCCGGCTGACAGCGGCTGCGCACCTGTCCTCCGTCCCCGCCAATGCCGCGGCGGGGTGGGATGGGGCAGGTGCCATGAGCGTCGCAGCATGCTTGGGGATCGAGAACGAGGACGTGCCGACGATGCGGCGTGCCGCCGTGCGCTGGCCGGTGTGGAGGTCGCAGGAAAGCGACCTCCCGGCCGTGGAGGGGCTGGACGGGCTGCGCGCGTGGATGGACTGCGCCTCGCCTGAGGACCAAGACCTGTGCCTGGCGACCCTGGTCCGGATCGGCATGCGGGACCAGACGGCGGTGATGGTGGTGTGCTGGCTGTTGCTTCCTGGGGCGGTCCGGCGCGCCGCCGGGCTGCGCGACGTGTCCGCGGACGTGGATGCGGTGTTCGCGGGAGAGTTGTGGTTGGCGGTCCGGGAGTTCGACTGGCGCCGCCCGCGAAAGGTCGCGGCGGCGATCCTGTCCACGGCACGACGGGCAGCGATGGCAGACCTCGGCATCGGCGAACCGGCCCGGCGGCGGGACCGTACCTGGGCTGCGACGGTCCCCGTCGAGGCACTTCCCGAGCCACCGCACCTGCCGACCCGCAACGACGCCCTGGCCGCCGCCGCGGAGCTCCGCGAAGTCCTGGACGACGCCCAGGCAGGCGGCGTCATCGACCACGACGAACGCCGGCTCCTGACCGACCTTGGGCTCACGGCCAACCTGCTCGACGCTCCCGCGCGGCGCGGGCGCGGCGGCCTGACTACCCCTGCCGTCGCAGACGTCGTCGCGGCGCGGCGCAGGTGCTCCGCACGGACCGTCCGCCGCCAGGCGAGCGAGACGATCGACCGCATCGCCGAGCACGCCCGGCGAGACTCCACGGCCTGACAACGTGCGGTGGACATGGCCTGACGGCAGGCTCGGCGCCTAGACTTGGCGGCATGACGGTCAGGGATGAGGCGCACCGGCTCCTGGACGAGGTTCCCGAGGAGCGGCTTGCTGACGCCGTCGACCTGCTGCAGAAGCTGTGGGCGGACGCTACCAAGCCGCAGCCGTCGCGTCGCCGGTTCCGCACGACTGCCGCGTTCGATGATGAGCCGGACCTGGGTGCGCGGGCCAAGGAGATCGTCCGCGAGGGCTGGGACGGTCGGCGTACGGCGTGATCGTCGTCGACACCGGCCCGATCGTCGCAGCAGCGAATCGCAGGGATGACCACCATCGGGCGTGCGTCGAGCTGCTCGAGACTCACCCCGGGCCGCTGCTCCTGCCTTCTCCCCTCATCGCCGAGATCGGTTACATGCTGGCGTCCCGCGCGGGTGCGGCGGCCGAGGCCGGGTTCCTTCGCGACGTCGCTGACGGCGTGTATGAGGTGGTGTCGGTGAACGACACGGACGCGCGCCGAGCTGCCGACCTCGTGGAGCGGTACGCGAACCTTCCCCTGGGCACGGCGGACGCGTTCGTCGTGGCGGTCGCCGAGAGGTTTGGCGTGCGGCAGGTCGCCACGATCGACCGCAAGCACTTCGAGATCGTCCGTCCTGCTCACGTCCCGGCATTCACTCTGCTGCCGTAGCGGCGGGCGGCTCCGGCCATGGCGGTTCGCGCCCGGCGGAGGGAACCGCCGGGTGTTTCACAGGCTAGGCCCGTGGGACATGTCGCGGGACCGGCGACGGTGGTCCGACGGGGCGGCCTGCTGTCGTTCGGCGAGTCGCCGCTGCTCGACCTGGCGACGGGTGTGCTGCTCCAGGCTGGTGAGGCGTGCGTCGAGGGCAGCCGTGGGGTGGTCGTCGGGCAGCGGCCCGCGTGCCAGGGCGTGCTCGACGGCGGCTACCGGGTTAATGCCGGTGGCGTGGAGGTCGGCGAGGTGTTCGGCCAACTTCGCAGTGTGGTCGTCGTGGTGTCCCGTGGCGGCGACGGCCAGGCGGATCCACGGGCGTCCTGCGGAAGTGGGTTGCCAGGAGGCGACGGCGCGGTCCAGGTGCCGCTGGTAGGCGTGTAGCGGCGGGCTGGTCTGGGCGGGTCCGGTGGGTCGGCGGTCGTGGTCTGGGACCCCCATGGCCGCGCGCCAGACCGCCAGAACGGTCGCGAGGTCGTCGGGCAGCACGACGGCGTCGGCCCAACGGGGCCGCTCGTCGACGTCGGCGAGGCGCGCCTGGGCGTCGCGGATGACGGTGGTGGCGTGCTCGTTCACTGCTGTGGCACGGGCGGACAGGTACTTGCCCCAGACGTCGTCGTCGACCAGGCGCTGCGGGACGGCGGGCAGCCAGGGCAGCACACCTCGAGCGGTGGGGGCGAGGCGGTCGATGCGCCAGGCAAGGACGGCTGCGGGATCGTCGGCGCTGACGAGCTCACGCTCGTGGATCGCGGTGCTCAGGAGGCTGGTGGCCTCGTTGCCGTCGGCCTCGGCGAGCAGGAGCCGGGCGTGCAGGGCAGGCCAGGCCGGCTCGTCGGTCAGACCGGGTAGGAGGTGTGCGGCGTGGCGTTCGATGGCGGCGGCACGGTCCGGGCCGACGGCGTGCTCGGCCGCAGCGTGGACGGCATCCTCGTAGCGGGTCGCGGCCTGGTGCAGCCGGGTCGCTGGCGCGGTGGCGTCGAACGACGTCGTGGTCGCCGAGACTGCGGACCCGTCGCGGCCCAGGACCTCTTCCAAGGTTTCGGTCGCGGTACGGGTGGCGTCCAGGTCGAACAAGGACGGCACGTGCACGTCCCCGGCCAGCTCGGCGTCGGGGACGGCGGTGGTGATGTAGACGTGGTTCGCGTGCCGGGCGCGGGAGAGCATCGTGTAGGCGATCTGGCGGGTCTCGGTGCCGGTCAGGATGCCGTGCAGAGTGTCGCAGGTGGCGCCCTGGGCGGCGTGGACGGTCGCGGCGTACCCAAGCTGGACATGCTCACCGACGTACCCGGCCGGGAGCAGGGTGGTCAGCCCGCTGGCCTGGCGGCGGACGGTCAGCGCCCCGTCGCGGGCGACGGCGGTGACGGTCCACCGGTCGCCGTTCTTGACCCAGTCCGTGGCCGAGACGCGCAGTCGGCGGTCGTTGCGCCGGGTCAGGACCACGTCCCCCGCGTGGGCGGTGCACCCGTCCGCCAGCCACACACCCCCGCCGTCAGGCCCATCGGCGACGGCGAGCCGGTCGGCCTGGGCGCGCTGGTTGAGGTCGGTCACCAGGTCGCGGGTCGGGGCGAGCATGATCGAGTCGAGCCCGGCCGCCCGGTCGGTGGCCCAGGCGCGGTAGACGGTGTCGGCTGCGGTGGCGGGGTCGACGGGGTGGATGCGGTCGTTGTCGAGGTAGAACCCCAGGGCTGCGGGGTCCCCTTCGCGCAGCCGCAGGGACGCTTGGGCCTCGGCGGGGTCGGTGAACCGGACCGGGACGTCCAGGCGAGCCGCGTGGTGGCCTCGGGTCAGGTCGCGCAGGATGCCTCCGGCGCCGATCGCGGCCAGCTGCTGGTCGTCCCCGACCAGCCGCACCGACGCCCCGCGGTCGAGGACGTAGGCGATGACGCGGTCCAGGGTCAGGGTGTCGGCCATCCCGGCTTCGTCGATCAGGACCAGGGCTTCCGGCCCTATGGCGGCGGCCCACGACGGCGCCACCCCCGCCAGCCTCGGGTTGTCGAGCTCGTGGACGAGCTTGGCGAGCGTGTCGCACGGCATCCCTGTCGCCTCGCGCAGCTCGGCTGCGGCGGTGGCCGACGGGGCGAGGCCGATCACGTTCCCGCCAGTCCGGGCCCGGCCCCCGGCCTGGGTCCAGGCACGGGCCAGGGCCCGCATCGCGGTCGTCTTGCCCGTCCCGGCCGGGGCGAGGGCGACCTGCACCCGGGAACCGGAGGTCGCGAGCGCGGTGACCAGGCGCCTCTGACCGTCGTTCAGACCCTGGCCGTTCGCGTGGGCCTCCAGCAGGACGAGGTCCACGTCCCGCTCATCGACCCTGGCCCCGTCACGCCGTCCGGCGGAGGCGAGGATCCGCTGCTCTGCGTCCAGGACCCTCGTGGTGGTGTACCGGTCGGCGCCGGTGTGCCGGTAGACGCTGATCCCGTCCGAACGGCGCAGCACCTCCGGCTCGCTGATGTCGTCCAGGTCGGGGGTGAGGTTCACGCACCGGGACCGGGCGGCGTCGACCACCACGCGGGTCACCGCCCCCAGGTCCCCGGCCGGTAGGTTCACGCCAGTGGCGGCGGCGCGGACCTGGCGCAGCGCCTCGGCTTGCAGGTGCCAGTCCTGCCAGGCCGCTGCCCGCGCCTCGACCTCGGCCACGACACGAGCCGCAACCTCCTGCACCCATCCGGCCGTCACCTCGCCTGACCGCGCGGCCGGCGTGCGTCCGCCGGCGGCGTTGACCATCGCCTCCACACCGCCAGCCCCCAGGACGGCGTCGCCCTGGGCCCGCCAGGTGGCGCGCTGCTCGGCCAGGGAGCGGGGCTCGTGCTTGGCCTCGCGTGTCTCCAGGTTCGCCTGCTGCGCCAACCCGATCGCCTCGGTCTTGGTCGGGGGGCGCCCGTGCGTCGCCTGGAACTCGGTGGTCAGCTCACCCTGCCTGGCCAGGATGTCCGCCCGCCGGGCGGACCATGCCCGGCACAACTGCTCGTCCACGCCGATGACTTCGCGCACCGCCCGCTTCCCGGGCTCGGCGGGACGCTCGGCGAACTCCAGGCCCAGGTCGTCTGCGAGGTGCCGCTCCAGGGCCGTGTTGTAGACCTCCGAGGCGGCAACGACGTGCTCGTACAGCACGTGCCCGTAGATGGCCAGCCACTTGCCGCCGGTCGTGCGGACCTTGTTCGCCACCGCGACGTGGGTGTGCAGGTCGGGATCGCCGGCCCGCGAGTCACGGTGGGTGAACGCCGCGCCGACCAGTCCGCCCGTCTCGACCTGCCGGGCGCCGTTCGCACCCTCGCGGGTGTAGATCGCGTGCGCCTCCAGGAACGCCAGCGCCTTGGCGACGGCCTTGTCGTGGGCGGTCTCGATCCGCCGGGCCACGGGCATCGGCGCCACCGCCCACAGCGCCGAGACGGACTTGACCGGGGAGAACGTCAGGTCGAACCCGGCCACCCCCGTGCGGAACCGCGCATACCGGGCCACCGCCCCCGCCAGCTCCCGCGCATCCCTCGGAGATCGGCCGTGGTCGGCGGCGAAGAACTCCGCGGCGACCTGCGACCGGATTCGCGACACCGTCGCCCGGTCCACCGCCGCCTTCGCCGGCAGACCTGCCGCGCGGTTCGCTTCCTCCATCCGCTGGACGATCTGCTCGGCGAACTCCTTGGCGCGGTCGTTTGAGAACGTCCGGAACGCAGCCCCCAGCCTCAGCGGGTTCTCGTCGGTGGACAGCGGGTGTAGACCGTCGCCGAACAGGTTCGCCATCTGCTCGGCCGTGACGACGTCGCCCGGTTCGAGGCCGTCCAGGTCCCCCAGGCCAGATCCCACCCACCGGCCCGGGGCCTCGCCCTTGGCCGCGTAGTAGTCCGCGAGCGGCATGTCGAGGTCCGTGGCATCAGCAGCGGCGACCTGCCGGGTCAGGTAGTCGTACCCCGACCCGGCAGAAAGCTTGTGGATGCTCATCGTCACGCCCCACACGGGCACGGCGGGCGCTCGGGTGGCCACGATGGAAGAGGTGTGTGGTGGAGGTGATGGGTGGGCTGGGTGGGATGTGATGATGAGGTGGAATGGACGAATTGGGTGGATTAGGTGGGTTGTAGTGATGGTAGGGGTGGAAGGGTGGATGGAGGAGTGGGTAGTGGAGGTGGGCGTCGAAGATGAGACACGGGAGACGGAGAAGGCGCATCGTGCCGACCCCCGGCGCCGCCCTCCCCCCACGCTCAGCGCCGTCCCGCTCCGCCGTTCTCGGACGACGACATCTACAGGATGTTCCAGGTCGACTCACGGCCGTCGCGAAGGTCGTCGATGCGACGTCTTACCTCGGCCGCCGCAGGCGACCCAGGTGGGGACTTGCGGGCATTGGAGGTGATCATGCGCAGCTCACGCACCTCGCGCAGCCATGGGTAGCCCGCCCAGTCGCGGACGTCTCGGCCGTAGCGGTGGCAGAACTGGTCGTACTCGGCTGGTGGGTGGGCGAAGCGTCGGCAGTGGACCTCGATGGTGGTCAGGTCCCACTCGCGTGGGCCGAGGACGGCGGAGTCCCAGTCGGACAGGACTGCCCGGCCGGTTGCCGGGTCGAGGAGGGTGTTGCGGTGCTGGGCGTCGCCGTGGATGAGCCCCGTCGCGACACCTGCCGTGAGGATCGCTTCGTCCTGCGCGAGCCTGTCGCACAAGCGCTTGAGCAGGTCGCGGTCGTCGTCCGTCAGGAGCGGGCTGCTGGCGATGGAGCGCCTGATCGGACCGAACGCGTCGAGGCGACGCAGCCCGGACGGGGGCACCGGGGCGTCGTGGAGCGCGAGGAGCGACTCGGCGATGTCGGGGGCGCGGACGGCGCGCTCCTGGGGCAGGTAGCGCCACAAGGTCACGACGCGGTCGTCGATGTGCAGCGGCTGGTCCGCCGGGTCGCCCCACAGCTCGACGGTCGGCACGCCGTGCTTCTGCAACCAGGCCACGAGCGCGACGACGTCGGCGAGATGGTGCTCACCGGGTGGGGCGACCTTGATGATGACCGGTGCCGTGTTCAGGCGGTAGACGCCGCTGGTCTGGTGGCGGACCAGGATCATGCCGTCCGGGTCCAAGCCCGACAACCGGGCGGCGGCCTCGGCGATCAGACCGGTGACCTCGGGCGCGTGGGGGAGCGCTGTGCGGTGCGGGCTTGTGGTCACTGGGGGCCTTAGGTCGGGGTGGCGATGAGCTCGGTGAGCTCGGCTCGGGGGCGTTGGGGTGCGCCGTCGGGAAGGGCGCGGACGACGTCGTGGGTCTTGGCGAGCACCACACGCGTCCGGTACTCGACCGGCAGGCCGGTGACGATGTCCATTGCCAGCTGGCACGACTCGTCGGCGTGTCCCGACAGTGCCAGGCAGACCGCCTGGTCGAGGCGGATCAGGGCCGGGTCGACGACGAGGTCGGGCTGCGCCGCATACAGCGCGAGAGCTTCATCCTGCACTCGGCGCGCCCGCGCGGGCTGGTCCAGGTACGTGAGGGTGCCCGACAGGTACAGCAGGAGGCGCTTGTGGTTGAACTGGAACGCGGCGTCGGGCGACCCGAGGGAGCCGGCCTGGTCGACGTACCGCTGCGCGGTATCCATCGCACGCTCGGCGCCCCGGGCGTCGCCCAACCGCGCGAGGGCTCTGCCTTCGGCGGCGGCGGCCAGCGCCGTCGTCTCGGACGCGACACCAGGCAGCAGGGCCTGGGCGCTGCGGGCGAGCTCGACGGCCTGCTCGATGGGGCCGTAGTAGTACGGCAGCATCGCCTCTTGCGCCCGGACCCGGGCCTGGAGGTGCAGGTTCCCGGTGTCGTCCGAGGCGAGACGGGCGGTGCCGTACCAGTAGCGCGACCGCCGAACCTCACCGAGCCTCATCAGAGCGTCGGCGGTCAGCAGGGCCAGGATCGCCTGGGCTTCGGAGAGCTTGGCCTGAACCATGGCGGGCTGTCGCACGGCGGCGATCTCCTGGATCTCCACGATGTCCGACGCGAGCACCGACAGCATCGTCGCCGGCGGGGTGCGCGTGTAAGTCACCAGGTGCTCGGCGATCCGTTCCTCGATCAGATCCAGACGCCGAGACGAGAGCGTCGTCGCGGCCAGCGTGTGGTCGACCAACGGTCGCGCCGCGTCGAGCAGACCCAGGACGTCGCCCTGCTGTGCCGGGCGGTCCCACGCGGTCGACCGCATCGGGACCAGGGGCGACGCCCCGGCGCCCAAGAGCATCGGCAGGGCCGTGGGGGTGAGTCCCAGGGTCGTTTCGAGGTCTTCGGTCGTCAGCCTGAGCACCGCGGCCAGGTTGGCCCGCTGGAAGGGCTGCGGGGTGGACGCGCCGGACTCCCACCGCTGCACGGTGGTGCGATCGATGCCGAGCTGCTCGGCGAGGGCTTCTTGGCTGTACCCGGCTGACCTGCGAGCGTCCGCGAGCCTCGATCTGCGTGACATCAGGGTGTCTCCCGTCAGGTCGGCGTCCGCTGCCCACGATAGCCGCACGCGTCAGCCCGCCCAGAGGCGACATTCCGCATGCGGCCTTTCCGCAGCAGGTCCGCGGCGGAGACGCCGCCCGGGAGCCGTGTTGACGCCCTGTCGCCTGCGATGTGCTTGTCACCACCACGACCGAGGGCCGGCATAGGCGCCCACGCCGATGAGGGGGACACGATGAGCACCAACCAGACCACCAGGGCGGTGACGCCGTGAACGCGCCCGCCCCCGTCGCCGTCGGCTATACCGTCGCGACCACGCCCGACGCCGCGTTCCGTCAGTGCGAGGCGATCGAGGAGTACGCCCGCACCGAGGGCATCGCACTCGCGCAGATCGTGACCGACGACCACGACACCATCACGATCTCCCAGGTCGCCGAGACCGCCCGGCTCCACGAGGCGCAGCTGGTCCTGATACCCGCTGGGGTTGTGCTCGCCGAGGTTCGCGAGGGGATCACCGACGCGCTCGCTCCGCTGGGGGCGGCGTGCGTCGTCGTCGGGCACGCGAGGGAGACGGAAGCGTGAGCGCCCGCACCGCCGTCGCAACCCGCAGTCTGGTCGCGCTCGACATCGACGGCACACTCCTGAACAAGGCAGGCCACGCGACGAAGGCGGTGCACGACGCCGCAGCGCTGGCTCACGCCGCAGGCCACCACCTGGTCCCCGCGACCGGCCGCTCTCTCGTCGGGCTCCTGACCGCCGCCCGAACCCTGAGCCTGACCGACGGGTGGGCCGTGGCCTCCAACGGCGCCCACCTGGTCCGACTCGACCCCACCGCGCCTGGCGGGTACATCGCCGAGGAAGCACACCTGTTCGCCCCTCGCCCAGTGATCCGCCGCTCGCAGGAGCTCCTCGGTGGGGTTGTGGTCGCCGTCGAAGATGTCGGCGTCGGGTGGCGCGTGTCGCGCCGTCTCCCGGACGGCATCCTCAACGGTGCCCAGACCATCACCTCCGTGGCCGACCTCTGTGCGACGCCCGCCACGAGGGTGGCACTTCTCGGGCCGGGGATCCGCCGGTTCGTCGACGCCCTTGCCGCGACGGGCGTCACGGTGACCCCGGCGGGCTCCGACTGGGTCGACGTGGTGAAGCTTGGGGTCTCGAAGGCGACGACGTTGGAGGAGGTCCGACGGCGCCTCGACGTGCCGTCGGGCTCTACGGTCGCGGTGGGCGACGACGTGAACGACGAGGCCATGCTCAGGTGGGCGGCCCGTGGCGTCGCGATGGCCCACGCGCCGGCCCGGGTGCGGCACGCGGCCACCGAGACCACCGGCACCCTGCACGATGACGGCGCCGCGACGGTGCTGCGTTCCCTCGTCCCGGAGGCCGCGCTCGACCCGAACCTGTCGCCCCTGGCCGCGCAGCTCGCCGCCACCGTGGCGGCGGCCCCGTCCACCGTCACGCTCCGGGCGTGGCACGGCACCGGCCCCGCCCTGTCGAGCGTGACCGCGTGGCTGCTCGACGACGGCGAATGGCGCGTCCACGCGCCCGTCCCCGCCGGGACCGGCGCCACCATGCGCGGCCTCGAAGTGGCCGCCCGAGCCGCCGGGCTCGCCTTCCCAGTCGCGGAGGACGCCCCACGAGCGAGGTGGCGCCGCACCACCCTGACGGACGCGCCGTCGTCGTACGAGCTGCCCCTCTGGCGCCCCTGACTCCCCGGCCCACGACCCGGACCGCCCCTTCCCCCGAGTTCCCGGTCGTGAACCCCGCCGACGACGGCGGGACCAGCGGGTCGGAGCCGTCACCCCGGCGACTCCGACCCGCACCCTCCCACCCTCAGCCCGTCCCTGGAGGACACGTATGCCCACGCACCTCGATCCTCGATGGCTGTCCCGGCCTCCGGGTCACGTCCATGCCGACCTGGCCGAACCATGCCCGTTCTGCGCGATCGTCCGAGGCGACGCCGAGGCGCACATCGTGGCCGAGACCGACGAGACGGTCTGCTTTCTGGACCGGCTCCCGGCGACCTACGGGCACGTCTTGGTTGTGCCGAAGCAGCACGTCGTGGACCTGTTCGACATCCCCGACGAGGTGTTCGGCCAGGTCATGGCCGCCGCCAAGCGGGTCGCGGACGCGCTGCGCGACTCGTGCGCGGCCTCGGGCATCAACCTCGTGCACGCCTCGGGTCGGGCAGCCGACCAGACGGTCTTCCACTTCCACGTCCACGTCGTGCCTCGCTACGACGGCGACTCGATCGTCGTGTTCCCCCGACTGGCGGACCCCTCGCGTGCGAACGAGGTCGCCGAGCGCCTGCGCACCGCCCTGACCACCGCGCCTCACCAGGCCCCGACAGAGAGCAGCCACTCATGACGACCTCACCCGGCACGACTCGCCCTGACTCGGCCGCGGCCTCGACGCGCGTGGTCACCGTGCTCGGCGCGACCCGGAACTTCTTCAAGGTCGGCCACTACACGCTGCGCCGCCTCGCGGTCGCGGCCCCGGACCTGACGCTGCGCCTGGCGATCCCCGAGGCACAGGCCGCAGGGCGGGCCGTGCGTGACGTCGACGTCCAGCTGCGGGACTGGGACCTGGCCGACCCGAGGTCGTTGGTCGCGGCGCTGGCCGGGACCGACACGATGCTGATGGTCCCGCCGATCGACCGGCGCGTCGAGATCGGCGGCCTGTACCTGCGGGCCGCGCAGCGGGCCGGGGTGCGGCAGATCGTCTGCCTCGGGATCCAGTTCGCACCCGGGCAGTGCGCGATGGCCGACGAGGCGGCAACGCTGGAATCGCTCCTGGTCGCATCGGGGATCGCCTTCGACCTCGTGCGCCTGCCGATGTTCCTGGAGAACCTCCTCTACCAGTGCCAGTCGATCGCCCAGAACGGGACGTTCACGTTCCCCATCGGCGCTGATGTCCCGTTCTCCTACATCACCTGCGACGACGCGGCCGAGCTGTTCTGCCGCAAGATCCTCGACCCCGGGTCGGTCGACCTGAGCGGTGCCCTGATGAGCCACGCCGCCCAGGCGACCTGCGGGCAGTGGGCAGAGGCGCTCAGCGATGTCTGCGGGCGGCAGGTCACGTTCGCCCGACAGAGCGCCGAGCACTTCATCACGAGCCTGGCTCGGTACGGGATGCGCCCCGAGGCCGCGGCCCAGGTCCTCGGGCTGTGGGAGCGGATCGGGACCTACGGTGACGCTTCGGCGACGCGGACCGCCGAGACCCTCCTCGGGCGCCCGACCACCGACCTGACCACGTGGACGACGGAGCGCGCCTGCTGCTTCGGCACCGGCTTCCTGTCGTGCCCCCACCCGCACCCGCCCGTCCAGCACATGTTCGGTCCCGCCTGACCGTCGCGCCCGCGCCTGGAGACCTGAGGAGGCCTCGATGACCCTCACCAACTGGAACGGCAACGTCACGATCGCCGCCGAGGACGCCTGGACGTCCGTCACCTCCGTGGACCAGATCGAAGCGCTGTTGGCAGGAACCAAGGTTCCGTTGCGGGCGCTCGGTTCCCGGTTCACCTACCCCATGCAGCTTCGTTGCCCGGACGGCACCCACGGGATCGTCCTCGACCTTCCCGGCCGAGGCGTCGGCGAGGTGCGCGGGGACCGCCTCCTCGTCACCGGGGACACCCTGCTCACCGACGTGTGGCGCGTGTTCGCCGATCACGGCCTGGAGCCGGCCGCGTGCCCGCCGGTCATCACCCGACAGACGGTCGCCGGAGCCCTGGCGACCGGCACCCACGCACAAGGCCTGGCCGGTGGGACGTTCTCCGACGCGGTCACCGGGATCGACCTCGTGGACGGCACCGGCACCCGGCATTGGCTCACGCCCGATGACGACGGTTTCGACGCCGCCGTCCTGAACCTTGGCTGCCTCGGCGTCGTCGTCGCCGTCGAGCTCCAGGGACGGCCACGGACCGACGTCGACTGCACGCGGTTCACCGCTCCCGCGGACGCTCTGCCGGAGCACTACGCCACCTGGAGTCGCGACTCGGTCGCCGCGAAGAGCTGGTGGTTCACCGAGCACGACGTCGCACACACCTGGGTTGCGCACGACGGCTCCTGGGCCCGGCCAGCGTCAGTGTGTGGCGACTCTGGCGACCTGGACCGCGTCGTGGCGCGCACCCGCAGCCAGCTCATGACGGACATCGGCGACGGGGGCGGCCAGACCCCGGCCGCCCGGACCCTCGAGAAGTTCCTCGCCGCGACCGACACGCGCGGGACGCTCCAGGAGATCTTCCACAACGGCATCCCTGCCCCGCAGCTCAACATGGAGATCGCTGTCCCCCTCGACGCTGTCCCCGCCGCGTACGCGAGGCTCAACGAACTGCTGCGCTCCTCGGCGACGAAGCTGCACTACCCGGTCATCCTGCGCTCCACCGGCCCGGCCCGAGGTCACCTGAGCCCAGCGCACAACGGGCCTGTGACGTACTTCGGGTTCGTGGCGTATATGACCACCGACGGGCACCTGACCACCGCCCGCCCACTATTCGACGACATCCAGCGCCTCCTGCACACCCTCGGCGGGTGGCCGCACTGGGGCAAATACCTCAGCCCCGACCTGCTCCCCGCCCCCACGAACGGCTTCGCAGAGTTCCGGACCGCCGTCGACCGGTTCGACCCCGACCGACGCTTCGCGAACGACACCTTCTACCAGGCGCTCGGACTGTCCGACCGGGCGGCCGTTGTCAGTGGTGGTCGCCACAATGGATGACGTGACGACGAACCCCGCGCACACCGCCGACAGTCTCCTGGACGAGACCGCCTACCTCGACGCCGTCGCACGAGCCCGCCGGGCCGCCGACGCCTACTACGGCACCGGTGAGCCGGACCTCGACGACGAGACCTACGACCGCCTGCTGCGCAGCATCGTCGCCTGGGAGACGGCCCACCCCGACCACGCGGCACCCGAGTCTCCGTCCCGTCAAGTCGCCGCGGGCGTCACCCTCGGGGACGTCCCGCACACCGTCGCGATGCTCAGCCTGGGCAACGTGTTCTCCGACGACGACCTCACCACCTGGGCCGCCTCCGTGGAAAGACGTCTCGGCGGGGCGCCCGTGGCCGGGTGGGCCGTCGAGCCGAAGCTCGACGGCGTCGCCCTCGCCGCCCGCTACCGCGACGGTCGCCTCGTCCAGCTCGTCACCCGCGGCAACGGCACCACCGGGGAGGACGTGTCGCACGCGATCGGCCACATCGTCGGGCTGCCCCTGACCCTCACCGAACCGGTCACGATCGAGGTCCGTGGCGAGGTCCTCATGACCGAGGCGCAGTTCACGGCCGCGAACACGCTACGGACCGAGCACGGTGCCCTGGCCTTCGCGAACCGTCGCAACGCGTCCTCCGGTTCCTTGCGCGCCAAGGACCGCGCCTACCAGATCGCCCAGACGTTCCTCGCGTACGCCGCGCTCACCGTCCCCGAGCACACCGACGTACCCGACCTGGGGACGCTCACCCACACCCAGCTCATCGCCAGACTCGCGTCCCTCGGGCTCGGCACCACCGCCGGCACCCCCGTCGCCACGGTGGCGTGCGCGACGCTGCAGGAGGCCCTGGAACGGGTCCACCAGGTCGGTGCCCTGCGCGCCGACCTGGACTTCGAGCTCGACGGCGCCGTCATCAAGGCCGACGACCCCGACGACCAGGCCCGCGCCGGCTTCGGATCCCGCACACCCCACTGGGCCACCGCGTACAAGTTCCCCGCCGTCCAGAAGATCACCGTCCTGCGCGCCGTCGAGTGGAGCGTGGGACGCACCGGCGTCATCGCGCCCCGGGCCGTCCTGGACCCCGTCGAAGTCGCGGGCACCACGATCACCTACGCGACCCTGCACAACCCGGCCGACATCACCCGCCGGGGCCTGATGATCGGCGACCACGTCGTCGTCTACCGAGCCGGGGAGGTTATCCCTCGCGTCGAGGGCGCCGTCAGCACCCTGCGTACCGGCGACGAGCAACCCGTCGTCTTCCCCGAGGCCTGCCCCCGGTGCGGCGCGGACATCGACCGCCGCCAAGAACGATGGCGCTGCACCCGCGGCCGGGCCTGCGGGCAGATCGAGGCTATCCGGTACGCCGTCTCCCGCGACGCGCTCGACATCGACGGACTCGGCGAGAAGATCGTCGTCCAGCTCGTCGACAAGGGCCTCGTCGACGACTTCGCGGACCTGTTCACCCTCAACCGTGACCAACTCCTCAGCCTGGACCGCCTCGCGGACAAGAGCGCCGACAACCTCCTGGCCGCGATCCAGGACGCCAAGACTCGCCCGCTCAACCGCATCTTCTGCGCCCTCGGTGTCCTCGGCACGGGACGGACCATGTCTCTGCGCCTCGCCACCCACTTCGGCACCATGGCCGCAATCCAGGCCGCAACTATCACCGATCTCGAGGTCGTCGACGGGATCGGGCCCGAGAAGGCCCCCACGATCGCGGCCGACCTCGCCGAACTCGCGCTCCTCATTGACAAGCTCGTCGCAACGGGCGTGAACCTGACCCAGCCCGGCTTCACACCCCCGACCACCGACGACCCCGACGAACCGACGCCTCCGGCCGTGGACCTTCCTCTGGCGGGGCTCACCGTCGTCGTCACCGGCTCCATGACCGGCCCCCTCGCCGGCTACTCACGCACCGAGATGACCGAGCTCATCGTCCGCGCGGGCGGACGCCCGTCCTCCAACGTCTCAGCCCGAACCCACCTACTCGTCGCCGGAGACAACGCGGGCAGCAAGCTGGCCAAGGCCCAGGCGCTCGGCATCGAGACCATCACACCCGACGAGCTTGCGGAGACCATCCGCCTGGGGCTGGCCGCAGCCAGAATTGCCATGATGGCCATGGCCGCTGGCGGGACACCAGAGTGCCCGACATCGCTGACGTGCGGCGACGCACGGGCGGAGGCGTGACGCGGCACGCTGTCAGGCCGGCTGCGCTGTCCTACAGGCTGAGGCCATGGGGATCGACCCGGCACGTTGCCGAGCCCGTTGCGGTGCCGTGCGGGTGAGCATGCACGTCGCTCGTCGGTGAGATGAGGAAGACATGTCCGTCTCACGGGGGTGGCGGCCCGCTGCCTGACGCCCGAATAATCTGGCGTATGAGCGAGAGCATCTTCACGCCAGGAGCCGAGGTACTCACTACACGTGGACGCGGCGTTGTCGTCGATGTCCGGGCTACTCCCTCTGGCAAGTTCGTCATCGGGGTCGAGGATGTCAGCGGCGAAGTGAGCTACTTCACTGAGAAGGCTCTCCGGCTCGCGCAGAGCTAGTGGCCTGGCCGGTACTCAGCCCAGGTCTTGGGCGTCTCGGAGACGCGGACGGCGGTGAGGTCGGGGTACCTGTCGATCCATCGGCCGAAGATCCATGTGGACAAGTTCTCGGCCGTCGGAGGTCCCCCCCCCCCCATCGATTCGTTGAGGTGACGGTGATCAAGGGTGTGGTCGACCCACTTCTTGAAGTCGTCGAGGTCGCGGTAGTCGCGCACGAAGCCGGGCCCCACAAGGTCCTCCTGCCGTGCCGACAGCTCGAGGACGACGACGTAGTTGTGCCCGTGCATGCGCGCGCACGGGTGCCAGCTCGGCAGCCCGTCCAGGACGTGGCTCGCCGAGAAGTGGAACTCCTTCGTGATCCTCAGCATGTCGGCCTCAGTGTGCCACCCGGATCAGCCAGCGGAGACCGGCCCTGGGCCGTCATCGTGTGCCCCCGCCAGCACCGCCGATGGCGGCGTTGAGCACCACGTCGGTAAGGAACTGGGTGCGCAGCGCGTCGTCCAGGATGGTGGCGGCCTTGCGGGCCACCTCTCGCCGAGCGCGGGCCAGCAGATGTTCGGCCTCGTCATCCTCCCCGTCCGCGGCGAGCGCCACAGCCGCGTAGTAGAGGACTTCCTCCGTCCATAGCGCCGGCATGTCGCCGACCTCGGTCAGGAGCCGCACTGCGGTGCGCGCGTGCTCCCCCGCCCCGGCCACGTCGCCGCGCTCGGCGTGGATGCGGCCCCGCAGCGAGTGCGCGGCGATCTCGCTGCGCACCATGCCGCTCTGGAGCGTCTCAGCGATCGTGGCCACCGCCAGCCGGTCCGCCTGTAGCAGCAGCTCGTCGGATCCGGCTGCCGCCAGGAGGAGGGTCTCGGCGTAGAGGTTGCGGACGATGGGAACGAGGTTCGCGAGCCAGGTCCGCTCAGTCTCGGCCCACGCGTCGGCGACGAGCTCGAGCGCCTCCTGTGCGGTGCCGTTCTCGGCGAGCAGACGCGCCAGCATCGCCTTGTTGTACGCGCGCCAGCCGCTCTCACCACCGCGTGCCGTCTCGATAGCCACGGCCTCACGCAGCACCGCCTCGGCCTCCTGGTAGGAACCCAGGCTGGCGAGCACCTGCGCGTAGTAGTTGAGCGCGATCGGCAGCTCGGCCTGCAACGGCTCGTCGTGCAGCCGCTCGACGCACCGGCGGAGCCGGGCGAGCGCCTCTCCCAAGTCGCCGGTGTCGTAGAGGCTGATCCCGAGCTGCATCTCACCGAGGTTCCGCGCATGCCGGACGAGGGGGCCATCGTGCTCAGCCAGGCGGGCATTTTCGTAGATTGCCTCTGCCTCGCGGAGCTGGGCGTGGCCGTCGGCGAGACGGCGCTTCGACAGCTGACGTCCGTACTCCACGCGCGCCACGAACAACGCGACCGGGTCGCCGTGCTCCTCCGCCATCAGCACGGCTTCCCCGAGCTTCTCCAGGGACGGGGTCAGGCCCGAGGTGGCGAGGAGGGTCTTGCCGCGCAGCAGGGTCGTCCGGATCCGCAGGCTCGCGTCACCGCACCGTGCGGCGGCGGACTCCGCCTCGGCGGCGAGCGCGTCGATGTCCAGTCCTGCGGCGTCGAGGTGACGACCGCGCCAGCGCACCTCGGTCAGGGACAGGAGGAGCTCGGCGGCCTCGATCAACCGGCGGTCCCGGCTCTCGTCGCCTGCGGGGAGCCTGCGGATCGCGGTGATGGCCTCCAAGCAGTGCTGCTCCGCCTCGCTGAGGGACAAGCCGCTGAGGGCGACCTCGCCCACCTGTCCGCCGGTGGCGGCGTCGACCGCGAGGTCGTAGTGGGCCTGGGCCGTCTCTGCTGCGAAGTCGGGGCCGGCGAGGCGCAGGTGACGGGCGATCTCCAGACGGCGCGGTAGCGGCATCTCGCGCAGGGGCCTGTAGGTCAGCGCTCGGGCAAATCCGGCGTGCCGGGACCGCCTCTGGTGGGGGCTGAGCTGCTCGTACACCATCTGCCACAGGGCGCGGTGCTCGAACCGGTAGCAGTCCGCCCCACGCAGGTCGTCGGCGTCGACCCAGCCCGGCGGCTCGTCGTCGGCCGGCCGGATGAGCGTGCCCGCCCGGGCTACGCGCGCGAGGGTGTCCGCGACGTCGTCGTGCGGCACGCCCTTCACGTCCGCGACGTGCCGGGAGAGGAAGGCTTCGCCCTGCGCCGCGGCGATCAGTACGAGGTCACGTTCGTCGTCGCGAAGGCGGTCCAGGCGGTCGTCCGCCAGGTGGCGGAGGTCTTCGGGGAGGACGATGCCGCGCCGGGCCGGGTCCCACTCCGCAAGGCACAGGCTGAGGAACACAGCGTGACCCGATGTCAGCTCGTGAAGCTCTGCCCCGAGGTCTGGGGTCGCGTCGTCCCGCACGAGGCGGACGAGGTCGTCGACGGCGTCACGCGGCAGCCCGCCCATCGTCCGACGCCGGACGAGGCCTTCGCGCGCCCAGGCCCGGATGAGCGGTTCGACCGGCGATCCGGCGGAGCTTGAGCGCACACCGTCGGAGCAGTGACTCAGGACCACGGCGAGCGGCCGGTCCGAGAGCCGGCGCAGGAGTCGTTCGAGGACCAGGAGGCTGCTGAGGTCACAGTCCTGCACGTCATCCACGAGCAGCACCACCGGTGGCCCTGAGCGCACCGCATCCAGCACGGCGTCGACGATCCGTTCCGCCGCCGCGTGCTGGAAGGGCTGCAGGCTGTCAGCCGGGATGGACCCGGCGGCCAGCGACGCCTTCGTGACCTCTGCGCCCAGGGTGAAGACCGCGCCCAGCCCTGGCACCAGGGCCGACAGCGCCTCAGGTGCGGCGGCCACCGCGCCTCGCGCAGCGATGATGCCTGCCTTGCGGAACAAGCCGCCGGGATGGGGACTCCGGACCTTCCCCAGCGACTGGAGGAGATCGATCGCCAGACCGTACGAGAGGCCCGACCCGATCACCGGCTGGCACCGCACCAGAACGACCCGGCACGCGCCCGGAGGCCGCACCTGCTCTGTCTCGGAAACGAACCGCCGCAGGAGCGTCGACTTGCCCATGCCGGTCACCCCGTCGATGACGAGCGCCCGGCCCCCGCCGCCCGCTGTCACGTCGTCGAGCAGTTCACGCAGCTCCGCCAGGTGCTCCACCCGGTCGACGAAGTTCTCCACCCCACCCGCAAGTCCGATCGGCACCGTTTCCCCCATCTCGGCCGCCCCGTCAACGATGTCGTGTCGCGCGCCACACAGTAGCCGACTGCCCTGCCACAAGGGCGGCCATACCGGGCTGTGACCAGCGAATTCGTCGCTCAGCCGCCCGCTCGACGGCCGGGTCTACTTGGGTGTATCCCGGTCGCCGAGGCGACCGGAACCGTCGAGAAGCCGAAGTCAAGAGACACGAACGGCCCCCACCTGTGGAGGGTGGGAGCCGCTCGTAGTCCGCTGTCTCATTCGGACCCGCCGGCACCCGCAGGCGCCGGAAGAGTGTTGACCAGTCTACATCGCTATCTCAGGATCCAAGACGCCAGCAGCCGCGCGCTCGAAGTGTCGGGATCCAGGGAGGACCACACCCGCGCACAGGTCTGGACGGACGTGACGATCTGGACCTGGCTGCGACGCCGTCCAATCGACTTGGCCGCTGCAGATGCAGGCGACCACGATCCACGGTCGCCGACCTGAAATGGGGTGAAGTGAGGACCAGGCCGTCGAGATGATCCGCACCACGCCAGAAACGGACTGACCCACAACCGACATCTCGGCGGGTCACGCCGCCCTTCCGAGGTCCAGGAGGCGTTCGGATAGTGGCTCACTCCCCCTCCGGACACTCGTTGAGACAGCGACACAGAAGGCCCCCGACCTCCACGTCGGGGGCCTTCTGTGTTGCCAGGCGGGCCGAGTCCACGAAGGTCCACCCGCGAATGCCGCCGGTCGTGCGCGCGGACCTTGCCGCAGGCCTCGTACTGGACGCGAGCGAGTTGCGGCCCGCGGCGATCGCGACCCTCAAGCACGCGGCCTCGCTGGCCAACCCGGAGTTCTGCGAGCTGCAGCGCTTGCGAAAGTCCACCTGGGACACACCCCGGTTCGTCACCGGGTACGACATCACCCCGGACGACGAGCTGGTCCTGCCGCGCGGGCTGCGGCACGCGGCGACCCATCATCCCTGGTGCCCACCAACAGATCCGCCGAGTTAGTCGCTCCGCGACGCGGAGCGACTACCTCGGCGGCTCGTCGCAGTTTCTCCGGGAGGAGGGAGTGCTACCGGGCTACCGGCGCGTCCAGAGCTGGTTCGCCGCGCCCGAGCACGTCCAGAGCAGCACCGCGGTGTTGTTGGCGGTGAGGTTGCGGTCGACGTCCAGGCACAGGCCGGACCGCACGCCGCGGATCGTGCCGTCGCCCTGGAACGTCCACTGCTGGTTGTTACCGCCGTTGCAGTCCCAGAGCTGGACCCGGGTGCCCGCCGTGGCATCGAGCGGGGCGTCGAGGCACTTGCCCAGCGACCGCAGCGTGCCGTCCGTCGGGGTCCACGTCTGGTTCGGTCCCGAGTTGCAGTCCCAGATCACCAGGCCGGTGCCGTTCGCCGTGGCGCTCCCGGGCACGTCGAGGCAGCGGCCCGATGCAGAGCTGACGAGCGCCGTGCCTGTCGGCGGCTGGGACGTGCCGCCAGGGCTCACCTTGAACAGCGCGACGCCGTGCGCGGCGACCTGTGCGGTGATCTGCCCGGTGGTCGTGCCCGTGGCGCCGGTCCACAGCTCGCGGTACGAGTGCGTGCCGGAGCCGAGCCCGACCTCGCCGAGCGTGGTCGAGATCTGCCGACTGCCGGAGCCGCGGTTGAGCAGGGCGACCGCCACGGAGCCGTCGGCGAGCGGCTTGGCCCAGACCTCGGCGTCACCGTCGTCACGCACCCGGTCGGCCTGTCGCACCAGCGGGTCCTGGTCGATCGCGAGGACGTCGCGATTGGTGAGGACCGCACGCACGTCGGCGCTCATGTTCCTCAGGTCGTTGCCGGCAATGAGCGGGGCGCTGAGCATCGCCCACATGCTCTGGTGCGCGCGGTTCTCCGTGGGCGTCAGCGTGTTCCGCACGCCGACCATGAGCATGTCGGGGTCGTTGTACCGCCCGGGCTGCGTCCACTCGCGCATCGGCTCGATGATGTCGAGGGCTTCCGTGATCCCGACGAAGCAGTCGGCCGACGGCGAGCAGCCCGTCGACCAGGCGTCGTCCAGGTCCTCGGAGGTGCGCCACATGTCCGCGAACTCGCCCCAGCCGGAGTAGGTCGGGGCGGTGTTCGAGTGGGCGCTGTTCGGGTTGATCGAGTAGACGATGGGGCGGCCGGTCGCCTTCAGCGCGTCGCCGAACTTCTTGAACAGCGCGGCCTGCTCGGTCACGGTGCCCCGCGGGTCGCACCAGTCGTGCTTGACGTAGTCGACGCCCCACGAGGCGAACAGGTTCGCATCCTGGGTCTCGTACCCGTTCGACGACGTCCCCGGGAGGTTCGCGAAGTACTGGTTGCAGGTCTTCTCCCGCGGCGCGTGGTAGATCCCGAACTTCAGGCCCTTGCCGTGGATGTAGTCGCCCAGCGCCTTCATCCCCGACGGGAAGCGGTCCGTCCGGGCGCGCAGGTTGCCGTTCGCGTCGCGGGTGTCCTGCATCCAGCAGTCGTCGACGACGACGTACTGGTACCCGGCGGCGGCCATGCCCGAGCTCACCATGGCGTCCGCCGTCTCGCGCACCATCTGCTCGTTGATGTCGCAGTAGAAGGTGTTCCAGCTGTTCCAGCCCAGGGGAGGCAACGGCGCCGGCTCCTCGACGGTCGGGTCGGCCGCAGCAGCGGCCGCCGTAGCGGCCGGAGCAGCGGCACCGGCCGCCGGTCCGACGGCGAGCATGGACGTGGTCAGTACGGTCGCGGCGAGCAACGAGAGCCAACGGCGACGAGACAGGCCTTTCACGAGCACTCCTTCGTGCGGTGGTGATGTGGGCGGTGACGCACGGCCGCGTGGTCGTACTGACAACGTGACCGGTAGAGGGACGGGAGATGCGAGACGACGGCCCGCGCCGCGGGCGGGGCTCGCGGCGACGGTGGGTGGTGCTCTACGGGGCGGTCAGGTCGAACCGCCGCACGGTGACCTCCCCGCCGAGGGAGCTGGTGGCGTAGTTGAAGATCCCGAAGCGGTAGCCCATGAAGAACTGCCACGAGTTGCCGAGCGTGAAGCCGGGGCCGAGCCGGGTGAACGTCACGCCGTCGGTGCTGTAGGAGAATGTGGCCTGCCGTCCGGAGCCGGGCCGGATGTCGGCGGTGGCCCGCAGCCAGATCCGGCCGCCGCTGACGGCCGCGCTCGCGGCCTCGGTGCCGGTGCCGATGGTGTTCCAGCTGCCGTCCATCGACAGGCCGTTGGTCATCGAGACCCGGGTGACGCCGTTGTCGCGCCTGACTCCGATCCACGCCGAGGAGTCCCGCAGCATCGCGAGCCCGGCCCGGTCGCCGTCGCGCATGGTGCTGTAGTCGAGCTCGATCGTCGCGGTGGACGACGGGCCCTGGATGCGGTGGGTGAGCGTGTTGCGGGCGTTGTAGAGGTCGTTCGTGACGGTGGCGGTCTGCAGCCGCAGCCCGTTGCTCACCGTGAACCTGTTCGGGTCCGGGTTGTGGTTCCACTCCCAGCGCGGGCCGAGCGCGGGCCCGGCGAACGTGTCGGGGCCGATCATCGATGCGACGGTGCGCGACGTCGTGATGTTCGGCTTGGAGTAGTTCGTGCCCCAGGCGCCGTTCACGGTCTGGACGGTGGGCCAGCCGTCGGCGCTCCAGCTGATCGGGGCGAGGGCCGGCACCCGGCCGCCGGGGTACGCGTCGACGAACGCCATGTAGTACCAGTCGCCGTTCTGGGTCTGCACGAGACCGCCCTGGTGCGGCACGCCGCCGCCCGGGATCGGGCCGGGCAGATCGAGCAGCACCTGGCGCATCTCGTAAGGCCCGAACGGGGAGGTGGACCGCAGCACGTACTGCCCGTTGGCCGGCCGCGTCAGCCAGATGTAGTAGTAGCCGTCCTTCTTGTAGAACCGGGCCCCCTCAAGGGTGCCGACGCTCGACGGCGTGCTGAACACCTGCTGGCTGCGCACCTGGCTGAACCCGTCGTCGGACAGCTCGGCCACGTGGATCGTGCCGTTGCCGTAGGCGACGTACATGGTGTCGTCGTCATCGACGAGCAGCCCGGCGTCGTAGTAGCACCCGTCGATCTGGGCGCGCTTGGTCCAGGTGCCGTCCACCGCGGTCGCCGTGTAGACGTAGGTGCGGTTGAACTCGACGCAGCCGATCCAGTAGTAGGTCTGGTTGCTGGGCCGGTAGCCGAACGCGGACGCCCAGATCCCCTTGACGTAGGCCCGGCCGCCGGCGAGGTCGTACGCGTTCGACCCGAAATCCAGTCTCGGCACGGAGTGGCCGGCGTACTCCCAGTTGACGAGGTCGTACGAGCGCAGGATCGGCGCGCCCGGGGAGTAGTGCATCGTGGAGGCGGAGTAGTAGTAGGCGTCGCCCACCCGGATGATGTCGCCGTCGGCGAAGTCCTGCCAGACGACGGGGTTGGTGTAGGTCCCGGTGCTCGGCCCGCCGCCGCTGCCGACCTTGACCAGCTCCCACTGCTGGTTGCTGCCGTTCCAGTCGGTGTACTGGACGATGCTGCCGCCGTCGGTGGTGGATGCGCCTTGGACCTCGACGGCTTTGCCGCTGTGGCGGGCGATCAGCTGGATGTGGCCGTCTACGTCCTGGAGGCTGAACTGCTGGTTGGTGGAGTTGTTGTCGGTCCACTGGATGATCGGGGCGCCGTCGGTGGTGGATCGTCCGGAGACGTCCAGGACCTTGCCGGACAGGCGTGACTTGAGCCGGTAGTAGCCGTTGCCGGAGTCGACGAACTGCCACTGCTGCTGGGTGCCGTCGTTGCGGGACCACTGGGTGATGCGCGCACCGTCGTTGGTGGCGAGGTTGTACACGTCCAGGGCCTTGCCGCTGTTGCGGTTGACCAGCACGTACCACGCCGTGGGATCCACGGTCGCGGCCGAAGCCGCGGGCGCCGGCGCCAGCGCCAGCGGCAGGGCCACGCCGACGAGCACGACAGCGACAGGAGCGACGAACGCGGCGGCGCGACGGGACAACCGAACTGCACTTCGGGAAGGCATCGTTGACTCCCTCATCGATGGACGGGCACTTGCGCAGGGCACGAGACACGGGATCCGGGGAGTCACTGCCGGGCGCGAGGCCGCGTCAGGTCCGATCCGGGACACCGTGTGAGCGCTCACATCGATGATGATGATGGCAGGTGCTTCCCCAGAGTGCAATCGTCTTCGACAAAAAATTTTAACGATATTTTCCTGCTGCTGCGGCAGGCCGGAGCTCGGACCGTGTCTGAGTGCCCGGAACTCCCGGCCGGAGGTGCGGACCTGGAGACAGGTCGCTTCGTGGCCGACGACGATGTCTGCCTGGTTCGCCCCGGGACTGGCCTGACCGAGCGGGACAGCGATCGTCAGTCACCCCGCCTGTGGGCGGCGCGTTCGGCGATGGTGCTGGAGAGCCCGCTGGCGAGCGCACTGCTGGAGAGCTTCCCCTTCACGGACTTGGCGCGATCCAGCGCCTCGCCGCCGACCCGCCTGACGGTATCGACGCCATCCGCTCCGGTCTCGAGGGCCTTGCACGTCCTCGATCAGCGCTTGGAGGGTCGACCGGTCGGAACTCCTTGTCGCATGTCAGGGCTTGGTCCGAGCGAAGCGCTCACCTGGGATCGGTACCGCCGCGCCCATGATGAGCGGTCGGACCAGCCAGGGCATCCCGCGCCACCGCCCGTGCGTCACCCGCTCTATGTCGAACCGTCTGCCCAGCGCCGCCAGGGTGTCGCGGTTGCAGCGGCACCCCATCGCGAACGCCGCCCAGGGCCCAGCCCAGCGGTCCTGGCTGCGGGCGAGCCCGGCGTCGTCGGCCCGGACGTGCTCAACAAACAGCAGCCGACCGCCGGGGCGCAGCACCCTGACGATCTCGGCGAGAGCGGCGTCGACGTCGGGGATGGTGCACAGCACGAGGGTGGAGACGACGGTGTCGACGCTTGCGTCGTCGGCTGGCAGCGCGTCGGCTGCGGCAAGCGCGACCTCGGTGGGAGTGGGCCGGTGGCTGCCGGCCGCGCGGGCACGCAGGCGCCGGAGCATGGCGGGCTCGGGGTCGGTGAGGAGCAGCTCCTCGGCTCCCAGCGGGTAGTGCTGGAGGTTGAGGCCGGTGCCTGCGCCGATCTCCAGCACCCGGCCGGTCGCGGCGCCGAGCAGGTCCGCGCGGCGCGCCCGCATCCCCAGCCGTTCGCCCCGCACGAGGAACGGGTCGTAGAGCAACGCCCCGAACCGGCTCCCCAGCCGGTCCGGTGTCGCCGCGCCCACATGTTGTTCATCGATCGTCAGTCTTGTCCTATCCATCGGTCCTCCTCGACTCGTTCTTGGTCCCATTCGAGCAGCCGCTGATCACCGGGCGCATCGCTTGAACGGGCTATCCCCCCGATGGCGCCGATGGCCGAACCAGGCCATCGAGCACCTCGCGCACCGCAGCCACGTGCGCAGACACACCTGTTGGGCCATTGGCTACGCTGTTTCGATGCGTTCCGTCGCGCAGCTCGTCCGCTTCACGAGCGTGAACGGCCGGAGGGTCGCGTGGGCGACCGCAGGATCCGGCCCTGCCGTGGTCGTGGGCGGCTGGTGGTGCAGCCACCTCGAACTCGACTGGCGCAACGCCCTGTTCCAGCGTTTTGCCGACATGTTCACCGACCGGTTCACCCTGGTCCGCTACGACCGGCCCGGGACCGGGCTGTCTGACCGCGACGGGTTGCCGATCACCGACCTGGATGACGAGGTGGCCGTGCTCGCCGCAGTCATCGACCAGGTGGGCGAGCGGGTCTCGCTGTTCGGCGCCTCCTCCGGCGGGTGCGTTGCCACCGCGTACGCCGCAGCGCAGCCCGAGCGGGTCAACCGGCTGGTGCTGTACGGCAGCTACGCCAACGGCGCCGAGATCGCCGACCGGGAGGCTCGCGAGTCGATCCTGACCATCGTGGCCAAGCACTGGGGCGTCGGATCCCGGCTGCTGACCGACGTCTTCCTGCCCAACGCCACACCTGAGGACCGCGAAGCGTTCGTCAGGTTCCAGCGGGCCTCCGCGACACCCGACATCGCCGTGGCCTCGCTGCGCGCGGTGTATCAGTTCGACGTCCGCGACCGGCTACCCGCTGTCCGGGCGCCCACGCTCGTGCTGCACCGCCGCCAGGACCGAGCCATCCCGTTCGCGCTTGGCCGGGATGCGGCCAGCCGGATCCCCGGTGCGTCCTTCGTCGCGCTGGACGGAACCGATCACCTGCCCTGGCGCGGCGACGCGATGGCCCTCGCGCACGCCGCCGTGGGCTACCTTGGCGACGGCTCCGGCCCAGCGGTCACTCGACAGGTCGGGGTGTCCGCGCCTGCGGACCTGTCGATGCGGGAGGTCGAGGTCCTGCGCCTGGTTGCCCAGGGGTGGAGCGACCACGAGATCGCCCAGCGGCTGGCGCTCAGCGAGCACACCGTGCACCGGCACGTCGCCAACATTCGAACCAAGCTCAGCGTCACCTCGCGCACCGCCGCAGTCGCCCACGCGGCCAAAGCAGGCCTCATCTGAACCGGCACCCCCGGCCTGTTCGCCAACGACGCCCAGACCGTCCACCTCCGTGCCGGCGGGGCGGCCGCCCCGCGCGGGCCGTCCTGCAAACCCCTTGCCGGGGCCGTCAGTCCGGCGCCGGCGGTCTGCGGGCCGCGGAGGGGGTCGTCAAGCCGGTCGGCCACCTGCTGCCGCATTGAAGCCAGCAACGCCTCTGGCGGCAACGGACCGTCACAGATCGTGCTCGGCGAGCTCGCGGAACTCGTCGGGCACGGCGCCGCCGCGGCGCAGCACGACGGGGAGGTAGCCGACGGCGTCGCCGCCGAACCGCGTCCGGATCGCGTCCATCGACTCGTCGACGGCGCGCCGTGCCGCCCCAGGTGCGGAGCCGGGACGCCACGGGTCCGGCGGCTGGAGGTCGAGCTCGAGCTGGATCGCCCGTTGGTCCGCGAGGTTCGAGACGGAGACGCCGAGCAGCGTGATCTCGCACGGTGCGGCGTCCTCGATCGCGGACCAGGCCAGCCGCTCGGCGATCTCGGTGAGCGTGAGCGTGGCCGCGACCGGCACCGGCAGCGTGAGGGACCGCGTCGCCCGGCGCATGCCCGTGAAACGCACCGCGACCGTCACGGTACGGCCCGCGCGCCCCTTGGCACGCAGCCGCCGCGACACCCTGTCGGACAGATGCGCCAGGACCGCCCGGACGTCGTCGGGCTCAGGGCGGCGCCGGCTCAGGGCCGACTGTGCCCCCACGGAGCGTGCGCGGCGAGAGGTGACGACCCGGCGAGGATCCTCGTCCTGCGCCATCGCACTGAGCTTGTGCCCGACGGCGTGCCCGAGGATGTGCTCGACCGCCGACGACGGGGTCCGAGCCAGCTCACCGATCGTCCGGATGCCGAGGTCGGCGAGGCGCTGCTCGTTCACGGGTCCCACGCCCCAGATCAGACCGACGGGGAGCGGATCGAGGAAGGCCCGCTCGGCGCCCGGAGCGACGACGACCAGACCGTCCGGCTTGGCCACCTGGGAGGCGATCTTCGCGAGGTGCTTGGTCCGCGCGGCACCGACCGAGATGGGGAGCCCCACCTCGGCGCGGACGCGCTCGCGGATCCGCGCCCCGATCGCAGCGGGCGGGCCGAACAGGTGCGTCGCGCCGAACACGTCGAGGAACGCCTCGTCGATCGAGATCCGCTCGACCATCGGCGTGACGTCCGCCAGGACGGCCATCACGGCATCGCCCAGCCGTTGGTACTCCCGGAAGTGCCCTCGGACGAACACGAGCTCAGGGCAGAGCCGCGATGCCCGCCAGCCGGGCATCCCGCCCTGCACCCCGTGCACCTTGGCCTCGTAGGAGGCCGCGAGCACGACTCCCCCGTGGGGCCCGCCACCGACGGCGATCGGCCGCCCTCGCAACGCGGGATCCAGCAGCTGCTCGACCGACGCGTAGAACGCGTCGAGGTCGGCGTGCAGGATCGTGGCGCCGGGTGCGGACATGACACGAGTCTACTCGAACATACGTTCGATCTACCAGAAGTGGTCCGGCGTCCCCCGGCATCGTCGAGCGGCTCGGAGCCGTGGACCACTGGTTTATCGTCGGCGGCCATGACCGACAGCGACTTTCCCGTCCCACCGGCGCCGGCCGGTCCGCCGCCTGACGATGGCTGGACCCGAAAGGTGCTGACCGACGACGTCGTCGAGGCCTGGACAGAGCGCGTCCGCACGGCGCTGCCTGGCACGGAGGTGCCGCGCGTGTTCCGCGCGTGCCTCGCGCGGACGATCCGCCGTAGCCTGATGCGCCTCGACTCCGGCGAGGTCGCGGTGATCACGGGCGACATCCCCGCGATGTGGCTGCGCGACTCCAGCACGCAGATGTGGCCGTACCTCACTCTTGTCGCGAGCGACCCCCGGGGCCCGCTGGCGGACGTCCTCGTCGGCGTGGCACTTCGACAGCTCGCGCTCATCGTGCACGACCCCTATGCGAACGCATTCAACCTGCGGCCGGACGGCCGGGCGCACAACCCTGATGACGAGTGGGGCGAGCACCCGGCGGACCAGCTGATCTGGGAGCGGAAGTACGAGGTGGACTCCCTGTGCTTTCCGCTGCAGCTGGCCACGCGGCTCTTCGAGGTGACAGGGCGACGGGAGGTGCTCGGGCCTGCACTCCAGGCGGCGCAGGTCGTGGTCCGGACGCTGCGGACCGAGCAGGACCATGAACGGTTCTCGCCGTACCGGTTCGTGAGGCCCGGCGGCAACGCGCTCGACACGCTGCCCCGTGGCGGTAGAGGAGGTCCGGTTGCCGTCACCGGGATGACCTGGTCCGGGTTCCGCCCGAGCGACGATGCGTGCACCTACGGCTACAACGTGCCCGCGAACCTGCACGCAGCGGCGGTGCTGGACGACATCGGAGCGCTGGTCACCGCCGCCTCGGAAGAATCCGGTCCGGCCCTCGCGGCCGAGGCCCGGGTGCTCGCCGACGAGCTGCGCGCCGGGGTCGAGCGGTATGGCGTCGTGGTGCACCCTGTGCATGGCGAGATCTACGCCTACGAGGTCGACGGACTCGGCGCGCACCTGCTCATGGACGACGCGAACCTTCCGAGCCTCCTGTCGCTGCCCCTCATCACGAACGTCCGGCAGGACGATGCGCGGTACATGCGTACCCGCCGGTTCGTGCTCTCCCCAGAAAACCCCACGTTCACGCAGGGAACCGCACTCGGGGGCGTGGGCAGCCCCCACACCTGGCCCGGCTGGGTGTGGCCCATCGCTGTCGCTACGGAAGGGCTCACGACCCAGAACCGCTCGCGTCGCGTCGAGGCGCTCCGAACTCTGGCGGCAACCACCGCCGGCACCGACCACATGCACGAGAGTGTGAACGCCGGCGACCCTACGCGGTTCACGCGCCCCTGGTTCTCGTGGGCAGACTCGATGTTCTGCCTGCTCGCGCTCGCGACAGCCGCACCTGACCGGTACGTGCCACCGGCGGCCCCCCGCGCTGAGCCCGCCTGATTCGTCCCGCTTCGCGTTGGGTCTTCCCAGTGACGAAACTAACAGTTAAGGTACCTGTTAGTTTAATGGCCCAAGCGGGAGGACCGCGATGGCGATGAAGGCTCTGTCGGCCAATGAGCTCGGCGTCATAGAGCTGCTGCTCACGCACCGATCGCTGTCTCGCAGCGATCTCGCCGCCACCACGGGTCTGTCGAAGCCTGCGACCAACGACCTCATCGCAAGGCTCGTCGAGGGCGGGCTGGTGGTCGAGGCCGGCGAGGTCGGAACCTTGCGACGCGGCCCGAACGCGATGCACTTCAGGGCGGCGACCGAGATCGCTGTCGTGGCGGGCGTCGTGATGCAGCCGACCCATGTGAGCGCGGTGGTCGCCGATCTCGCGGGTGACCCGCTGGGTGAGGTCGACGTACCGCGCCGCGGAGAGGACCCGGCAGCGCACGTCGCGACGGCCGTACGCGCCGCCGCGGTCGAAGCCGGCTACGGGAGCGCGGACCTGTGGCAGGTCGTGGTTGGCACCCCGGGCGTCGTCACGCCCGACGGCGACCTCGACTTCGTCTCCGAGCACCCCGACTGGCGCACCGGGCAGCGCGACCGACTCACCGCTGCGCTGCGTTGCCCTGTCTATCTCGAGAACGACGTCAACCTTGCGGCGCTGGCCGAGGCGCGCACGGGTAGCGCTCGCGACGCTGCCAGCTTCACGTTGCTGAGCCTCGACGAAGGCCTCGGCGCCGCCACCGTTCTGGACGGCGTGCTTCTGCGCGGTGCACACGGGTACGCCGGGGAGCTGGGCCTGGCACCCGCGGGGTTTGGTGAGGCGCCGATCGGCACCCCCGACGCGGGCCTGCACAGCAAGGTCGGCCGGCGGGCCCTGCAAGAGCTGCTCGACGACCACGGTCTCCCCGGACGCACTCCGGAGCAGGTGCTCGCCGGCGACGACCCTGCGGGCGCCGGGTTCCGGTCCGAGGTCGCCCGCCGTGTCGCGGTTGTCGTGGCGACGGTGTGCACCTTGCTGGATCCCGAGCTCGTCGTGCTGACCGGCTCCGTCGGCATCGCGGGAGGCGAGCGGCTCGCGCATGCTGCCGAGACCCTCATCCGGGACGCCTCGCAATTGCGCCCACGGATCGTGCCCACCGGCATCGGCGCCGGCGCCGGTCTGTCGGGCGCGCTGGCTCAGGCCGTCGACAACGCGCGAGACCACGTGTACGGACGCCCCGCACACCGCAGATCCGGTCGCCTATGACCATTCGATCGAAGCTCTCTCAGATGTCGCCCGCTTGCCTCGATGCCCGGACCCCCCGGTCGCCGAGCTGACCAACCCCAGTTGAAAGGGCCCGCCTACCATGTCACTCAACCCCCTTCGCCCGCCGGCCTGTCGCCGGCGTGCCGCTCGTGCCAGTGCCGGCATCGCCGGCCTCTCCGTGCTGCTCGCCGCGTGCGGCGTCGGTGGCGGTGGCAGCTCGACGTCCGCCGACGGTGACTCGCCCGCGATGGCCGGGCAGTGCGAGCTCAGCGAGGAGGTGGCGAACGACCAGCCGCTGAGCGGTGAGCCGTCGGGCACCATCACCTTCCAGACCACAGCGCTCAAGGAGTCGTTCTCGCCGTACTTCGAGTCACTCATCGCCGCATTCGAAGAGGAGTACCCGGACGTCACCGTCGAGTGGCAGGACGACCCCGGCGATGCGACGTTCACCCAGCGCCTGGTCACCGATGCGCAAGCGTGCGACCTGCCCGACGTCGTCAACGTGAACCAGACGACGGCGTATGCCCTCTACCGTGAGGGCTTCCTTCTCGACGTCTCCACGAAGGCCCCTGGCTACGGGGACGAATTCATCCCCTCGATCTGGGAGTCCCTGGTCTTCCCCGGCTCGGAGGACCACTACGTGATGCCCTGGTATTGGGGACTGACGGGGCTCCAGACCTTCAACACCGAGCTGATGACCCAGGTGGGCCTCGACCCGGCAGCCCCGCCCAGGTCCGTGTTGGAGCAGTTCGACATGGCCACCACCGTGGCGCAGAACTCCGGCGGCGACTTCTACGCCTTCGCCGCCAACCCGGCCCAGCGCGTGCCCAGCGACTGGCAGCTCATGGACGCGGCCGTCATCAACGAGGACGAGAGCGAGTTCACCTTCGCCGACGACCCGAAGATCCTCGAGTGGCTCGAGAAGTACGCGGAGATCTACGCCGCGGGCGCGCTGCCCAAGGACACCCTGTCGAGCGATGTCGACGTGACGCAGCTCTACTCGGCCGGCGACGTCGTATGGGGCTCCACGAATGCCTCGTTCCTGCGCTACGTCCAGGAGACGAACCCGGCGACGTACGAGAGTACGGGCGTCGCCTCGCTGCTCGACGAGCGCGGCACGGCGTTCCAGGAGGGCCAGCTCATCGGCATCCCCTCTACCTCCGACAACCCCGTCGCCGCGCTCGCCTTCGCGCAGTTCCTCCTGAGCCCGGAGTGGCAGACGACGTTCGTCGAGGACGAGCGGATCTCCAACTTCCCGTCGACGTCCGAGTCGCTGGACATCCCGAAGTTCAGTGACTTCTCCGGCGGGACGCCCCTCGATCGGGCCAACGAGATCTCCGTCGAGCTCGCGACGGACGCCGTCAACACGTTCATCTACAACTGGTCCGACGCGGTGAACTCCGCAGTGGTGTCGGAGCTGCAGCTCGCGATCGCGGGTGACAAGCCGGCAGCTGAGGCACTCCAGGACGCGGAGGATGCGGCAAACGAGATCCTCGCGAACCAGGGCTGAGACGCGACGGGCCAGGAGGAACGATGACGATCACCACCTCGTCCGTGAAGCAGGTCCCGTGGGCGGCACGTACCCGCTCCGGCGGCGGAACGGGGCGCCTCCGCCGGCCCCGTTCCACCGCCGGAGCGGGGATGTACCGCCCGTGGTGGATGCCCGTGCTGTGGATCGCTCCCACGGTGATCGTCATCGCCGCCTTCGGCGTCTTCCCGTTCCTGAACACGATCGTGCTGTCGTTCACGAACGCCACTCCGCTCGGCGGCGGCGGTGAGTGGGTGGGTCTCGCCAACTACGAGCGCATGCTCACCGACGACAACTTCTGGCGTGCGACACGCAACTCCATCGTGTACGCGCTCATCGCCGTCCCGCTGCTCGTCGTGCTGCCGCTGATGATGGCCCAGCTTGTCTACAAGCACCTGCCAGGCATCGGCTTGTTCCGCACGGCCTTCTACGCGCCGGTCGTGGCGTCGATGGTGGCGGTCGCCCTCGTGTGGCAGAACCTGCTCAACGAGCGTGGACCGATCAACACCGCGCTCCGGAGCGTCGGCCTGGTCGACTCGCCCGTCCCCTTCCTCTCCGACCCGGTCTTGCTTCTCGCGTCTGCTATCGCCCTGACCGTCTGGAAGGGACTCGGCTGGTACATGATCTTCTACCTTGCGGCCCTCGCAAATGTGCCCTCTGACCTGTACGAGGCGGCCGAGCTCGACGGCGCAGGCGCGGTGCGCCAGTTCATCCACGTCACGGTGCCCGGCGTCCGCCTCACGATGCTTCTCATCGCGATCATGTCGGGTATCGGGTCGCTCCGGGTGTTCACCGAGATCTACGTCCTGGGAGGCGCAACCGGTGGACCTGGCGGGCAGGTGCAGACCCTGCCCTTCTACATCCGTGACACCGCGCTCGATCCGATCGCCGGCAACGCGGGATACGGGGCAGCGGTCTCGGTCGCGCTGTTCCTTCTGACGGTCGGCCTTGCCGTGCTGTCGCACAAGTTCGGCTCGAGGGAGGAGTCATGACGTGGTGGTATGCCCGCGGACGCCAGCGCGCGGTCGTGGTGCGCTACGTGCTGCTCCTGCTCGTCCTCGCGATCTCTGTGGGCCCGCTGCTGTGGCAGCTGTTCTCCTCGTTGAAGGGAAGCGAAGAAGCGCTGTTCGGCAGCGAGGCCACCTTTCTCCCGCAGGACCCGTCGCTCGCGGCGTACCGCACCGTGTTCGAGCAGGTGCCGATGGCGCAGTACATCCGCAACAGCTTGATCATGTGCGCCCTGACGATCGGGTCGCAGGTCGTCTTCCCGACGCTCGCGGGCTACATGCTCTCTCGTCGTCATTGGCGTGGCCGGTCCGGCTTCTACAGCCTGCTCATCGTCTCGATGATGTTCCCGTTCGAGTCGATCATGGTGTCGCTGTACATGCAGATCCGTGACATGAGCCTGGACAACACGTTCGTCGGGGTCTGGCTGCCCGGAGCCATCGCGGCGGTCAATGTCCTCATCATGCGGGCGACGTTCGCGGCGGTACCGGACGAGATCGAGGACGCGGCGATGCTTGACGGCGCGGACGAGTGGCGCCGGTTCTTCCGCCTCTACCTGCCCGCGGCGAAGGGGTCGTTGGTGGTGGTGGTCATCAACTCCTTCATCGCGGCTTGGGACGACTTCCTGTGGCCTTTCATCGTGCTGCGATCTGAAGAGCTCTACACCCTGTCCCTCGGTCTGGCGCGCCTCGCCGCGTCGTCGCTGTCCTTCGACCCGCGGGTCATCATGGCCGGCTCGATCATCGCCATCGTCCCGATCATGGTTCTGTTCATCGCTGTGCAGCGGTACTTCTTCAAGGGTGTTGAGTCGGGGGCGATCAAGTGAGGTGCAAGTCCGCAGCGACAGCCGGCGGACCGGTGATTGCGCCCACACCCGGGCAGCTCGCGTGGCAACGGCTCGGGATCGGCATGTTCGTCCACTTCGGGCTCAACACCTTTCACGGTAAGGAGTGGAGCGACGGCACTCTGCCCGCAGAGTCGTTCGCCCCGACCGACCTTGATGCGCGCGAATGGGTCGACGTGGCGGTCGCTGCGGGCGCCCGATACCTCGTGCTGACGGCGAAACACCACGACGGGTTCTGCCTGTGGCCGACATCCACCACGGACTACTCCGTGGCGTCATCGCCGTGGCGCGCCGGGAGAGGCGACGTGGTCGCCGAGGTAGCGGAAGCGTGCCGCGCGGCAGGTATCGGTCTTGGCCTGTACCTGTCACCGTGGGACCGCAGCCATCCCGCCTACGCCGACCCGTCCGCGTACGCCGACGTGTATGCGACGCAGCTCACCGAGCTGTGCACACGCTACGGCGACCTCGTCGAACTGTGGTTCGACGGCGCCGGCTCGGAGGGCTACGCGTACGACTGGGACCGCATCACGGCGGTGCTACAGGCCCACCAGCCCGGCGCGATGGTGTTCAACATGGGCGCGCCCACCATTCGCTGGGTGGGCAACGAGGACGGTCTCGCGAGCGACCCGGTCGAGTACGTCGTCCGGCACACCCAGATGAGCAACTACACGATCGTCACGAGCGAGTTCGCCGAGGCGCTCTACCTGCCACCCGAGTGCGACGTGTCGGTCCGCCGCGGCTGGTTCTGGCGGGCGGACGACGAGCCCAAGACGCTCGAGCACCTGCTCGCGATCTACTACCGCTCGGTGGGGCTGGGCGCCAACCTCCTGCTCAATGTGCCTCCCGACACCCGCGGCCGCATCGACGCGACGGACGCCGTCGTCGTACGCGCGTTCGGCGCCGAGGTGCGCCGCCGGTTCGGCTCGCCCCGGGAGGCGGTGCTGTCCGAGCCGACGGCCGCCGGCTCCCGGTGGCGCGCCGAGCTCACCGGCGACGGACCTGTGACGTTCGACCACGTCCAGCTGCGCGAGGATCTCGTGAGCGGCCAGCGGATCACCGGGCACACGGTGCGGCTCGACGGGCGAACCGTTGCACAGGGCGGCACGGTCGGCGTCGACCGCATTCACGTCGTCGGGCCCCTGACCGGCACAACGCTGGAGGTGGAGCTCGTCGGCGAGGGGGCGCGGCTGGCGAGCATCGCAGTCCACGCGACCGGATCCACGCACGCCCCACAGGTTCCGGAGCACTACGTCGCCCCCACCGACTACCCGGAGGACTAGTGCCCGACGCCGTATCGCTCGAGCGCGCCCGGACGGATCCCCGCATCGTCGACCTTGCCGCAGTTCCGTGGCGAGTCCGCCTGCTCGCCACGCACCTCGGGCCCGGCACCCTGCCCCCGGGACCAACCGTGCACGCTGCGGCGGCAGCAGGAGTCGCCGCGACCGTGCCCGGGTCCGTCCACACCGACCTGATGGCCGCGGGACTCCTGCCCGACCCCTTCATGGACGACCATGCGGACACGGTCCGCTGGGTGGGTGAGAGCGACTGGGAGTACGCGACCACCGTCGATCTCGCGCCGACGGCGGTGGAGCACGCCCGACGTGCGGAACTCGTCCTCGAGGGGTTGGCGACGCTCGCGACGGTCCGGCTCAACGGCACCGAGGTCGCATCGACGGCGAACGCGCATCGCGCCTGGCATCTGGACGTGACAGATCTGCTGCGGGCCGGCGCCAACGACCTGACCGTGACCTTCGCCTCGGCGGCGCGAGCCATGCGGGAGGCCGACGACGGCGCGCTTCCTTACGACTGGGCGTACGCCTACAACCGCGTGCGCGTGATGGCCTGCAGCGTCGGTTGGGACTGGGCGCCGACGCTCGTCACCGCCGGCCTGTGGCGCGCCGCGCGCCTCGAGACCTGGTCCGGCGTTCGGCTGCGCGCCCACGTCGCCACCCGCCTGAGTGCGGATCTGACCGAGGGCATCCTCGTCGTCGACGTGGTGCTCGACGGCCCGGTGGTCGCGTCGGGCACGGTTCAGGTGAGCCTGGGCGACCATGTCTGGCAGCGCGACGTCGACGGCGCCGCCCGCCTCGAGCTGGCGGTGGCCGACCCGGCGCCGTGGTGGCCACGCGGGTACGGCGACCCGGTGCGCCACGACGTCGTCGTCCGGTTGGTCGGCACCGGCCAGGAGCTGCACCGGCGGGTCGGGTTCCGGCACGTCACCCTGGACACGACCCCAGATGCCTGGGGCCGTTCCTGCACCCTCGTCGTCAACGGCCGGGCCGTGTTCGCGCGCGGCGCGAACTGGGTGCCCGACGATCTGCTTCTCTCCCGCATGACGCCCGCCCGGTACGCCGCTCGGGTCGCGCAGGCAGTCCAGGCGGAGATGACGATGCTCCGGGTGTGGGGCGGCGGGACCTATGAGGACGAGGCGTTCTACGAGGCCTGTGACGAAGCGGGACTGCTCGTCTGGCAAGACTTCGCCTTCGCCTGTGCCGCCTACCCGGAGGACGAGTCGTTCGCCGGTGAGGTGGCCGCAGAGGCCCGGGAACAGGTCCGCCGACTTGTGCCACACCCGTGCGTCGTCGTCTGGAACGGCTCCAACGAGAGCTTGCTCGGTTGGGCCGACTGGGGGTGGCCCGACCGCGTCGGGACGCGCGCCTGGGGAGAGGGCTACTTCCGCGGCATCCTCCCGGACATCGTCGCGCGGGAGGACCCGGGTACGCCGTACGTCCCCTCCAGCCCTTTTTCCACGACGCCCGGCGTCGGACCCAACGTTGACGGCGAGGGCAGCGCACACCTCTGGGATCAGTGGAACCTGCTCGACCACACGACGTACCGCGACCACGTTCCCCGCTTCGCCGCAGAGCTCGGCTACCAGGCGCCGCCTACGTGGCGCACGCTCACCGGCGCCTTGTCTCTCGACCCGCGCAGGCTCACCCCGACGGCACCCGCTCTCGCCGGGCGGCAGAAGCAGTCGGGCGGCATGGCACACCTCGTGCGCCGGCTCGACGGGCACGTGCCGGACCCCGACGCGCTCGTCGACGACCTGGACGACTGGCTCTGGGCGACGCAGCTGAACCAGGCCGATGCCTTGCGCACCGCCGCGGAGCATCTCCGCGGTCACTGGCCTCGCACTGCCGGATGCCTGGTGTGGCAGCTCAACGACGCGTGGCCCGGCATCTCGTGGTCGCTGATCGACCACGACGGGCGCCCCAAACCCGCCCTCTACGCGGTGCAACGCGCTTACGCGCCCCGGCTCGTCACTCTTCAGCCCCGGGACGGTGCTACCGCCGCCGTCCTGGTGAACGACACCGACACCGCCTGGGACGCGAGAGTGCTCGTCCAGCGCGTTCACGTCACGGACGGCCCCGTGGCGGCCACCGTCCTCGACGTCCCGGTCGGACCACGCGCGGTTGCCCAGCGCCACGTCCCGCCCGACGTCGCCCTCCCCCATGCCCGCCGGGAGGAGGTGCTGGTCGCCGACGCGCTCGACGACCCGGCGTGCGCCGGAGCCTCGGTCGGTTCGGGCGCGCCCACCCCGCGTGCGCGTCGGGCAGTGGCGGCGCTGTGCCGCGAGGACGGCGTGCGGTGGCCCCGCGCGCTTTCCCGCACCCGCGTGGTGCCCACCACGAACGGCGTCGACGTCGAGATCACCGCCGATGTGCTCATCGCCGACGTGACGATCCTGGCAGACCGCGTCCACCCCGACGCCCGCGTCGCGGACGCGCTCCACACTCTCCTGCCAGGGGAGAGCGTCACCGTCCACGTCGCCCTGCCCCAAGCCCCGGCTGCCGCGACGCGGCGCGCACTCGCCGGTCCGCCCGTGCTGCGAACCAGGAATGACCTATGGCACCGATGACAGCTCCCGACGTCGCCGCGTGCGTCGCGGCACTGGTGAGCGACCTCACCCTCCGCGAGAAGGTCGGCCAGCTCAACCAGGGCCTCCTCGGCTGGCACTGCGTGCGCCGCGGCCCGCGCGGCTGGGAGACGACCGACGTGCTGCACGCGGAGGTCGAGCGCTGGGGCGGGCTCGGCGCCCTGTACGGGCTGTTCCGCGCCGACGCCTGGTCCGGGCAGCACTGGGGAAACGGCATTCGGCCCGAGGAGCGGGCCGAGGTTGCCGCGACGGTGGTGGCAGAGGTCTCCGCCGCGTCCCGGCACGGGATCGGCCCCCTGCTGGTGGAGGAAGCGCCGCACGGGCACCAGGCGCTCGGCGCGGACCTGCTGCCCGTCAATCTCGCCGTCGGCGCCACCTGGGACCCGGACCTCTATGCCGAGGCGTGCGCCGCGGTCGCGACCGCTCTGCGCGCCGACGGCGTCCACCTCGCTCTCGTCTCCGCGCTCGACCTGCTGCGCGACCCCCGGTGGGGCCGTGCCGAGGAGTGCTACACCGAGGCCCCGGCCCTCGCCGCCGCCTTCGCACGCGCGGCAGTGGTCGGCATGCAGGGCCCGGACCGGGCCCGGTTGGCGGACGGCACCGGCGTCGGTGTGGTGCTCAAGCACTTCGCCGCCCAGGGCGGTGGAGTGGGTGGGCGCAACGGCCACTCGGCGCAACTCGGTCCGCGCGACCTGGCCGAGCTGCATCTGCCGGCTGCCCGGGCCGGTATAGCGGCCGGCGCGGTCGCCGTCATGGCCGCATACAACGACATCGACGGGGTGCCCTGCGTCGCCAACCGCGGGCTGCTGACCGAGCTGCTGCGCGGGCAGTGGGGCTTCGACGGGCTTGTCATGGCCGACGGGCTCGGCGTCGACCGCATCGTCGAGCAGGTCGGTGCTCCCCTCCCGGGGGCTGCGGCCGCACTCACGGCGGGGGTGGACCTGTCCCTGTGGGACCGCTCGTTCGCACTGCTCGAAGAGGCCGTCGGCGCGGCACCGGCTCTGGGGGCGGCCGTTGACCTCGCCTGCGCGCGAGTCCTCACCGTGAAGGCACAGCTCGGTCTGGTCCCCGGGCTGCGGGGCCGACGCGACGAGACGCGGCACGCCGCCCATCGATCGGGCGAGCCCGACCAGTCCGGCACCAGTGCCCGCAACACGCACCGGTCGACGGTGGTGCTCTCCCGACGGCTCGCCGAGCGCTCTGCCGTGCTGCTCCGCAACGGTAGCGGCGAAGCCGACCAGCCTCTGCCGCTGCGGCCGGGCACGCGGTGGGTGGTGACCGGCCCCCGGGCCCACGACGTCGAGTGCCTCCTGGGCGACTACGTCCCGCCCTTGCCGCAAGATCGCCGTCGTTCGATCGCGACGGCGCTGCACGAGGCCGGCGAGCGCGCTGGTGTCACCATCCGGCCGCTCGAGGAGGGGGCCGAGGGCCACGGCACCGCGCTCCGGGCGGCGGACGGCGTCGTGGTCGTCCTCGGCGGCTCGAGCCATAGGGCCTACACGGACGCGTTCGCCGACAACGGGGCGAACACCGGCCAGACCGCTGCCGACTGCGGCGAGGGCGTGGACGTCGCCCGCGCCGTGCTTCCCCCCGGCCAGGTCGAATCGCTCGCGGCGATCCGGCGGGCGACGGAGAGCCCGGTCGTCGCCGTCGTCGTCGCCGGCCGGCCGTACGTGCTGACCGACGTTCTCGCGTACGCCGATGCGGTGCTCCTCGCCGCCTACCCGGGACCGCACGGCCCGGACGCGCTCGCCGACCTCATCCTCGGGGCAGCGCAGCCGGTCGGCCGCCTTCCCGCCACGCTGCCCGCAGACCCGAGTGCCCTTCCCGTGCACCACGACGAGCGCATGGACGCGGCCGGCGTCTACCGCGACGTGCCGGACCCCGAGCTCCGTCCGCTCGGTGCAGGTCTTGGCTACGGGAGCCTGCGGCTCGTCGCTTCCCGCGTCGTCGCCGTGCCCCGCGGCCTGCGCGTCGAGGCGGACGTGGCTGCCGTGGCCGGCGTCTGGGACGCCGAGGAGGTTGTTCAGATATATGTCCGTCGCACGGGCGGCCTCGCGTGGCCGCGGAGTGCGGAGCTGGCCGCGTGGCGGCGAGTCAAGGTCGCGGCCGGCGCGTCGGCCCGCGTGGTGATCGAGGTTGGCGACGAGGCCGCGTTCGTCCCGCCGGAGGAGGTCGTGCCGTTGGCCGCTCGCGCCGCCGTCGTGACGGTTGTGGCGGGTGCAGGACGCGAGGCGCACACGGTCGAGCCGTACCTGCCCCGGCAGGAAGAGGTCATGGCGTGAGCCCGGACCCCGACGACGTCACTCTGGGGCGGGTGCGCCGGTTCGTCGACGAACGCCTCACCCCAGCGCTCGACGCGGCCGCCGCGCCCCTGTGCGTCGAGCTGTGGCAGGCCCCAGGGTCATGGACCCCCGGGGAGCCGCCACCGTTCACGCACGTCTCGGCGCTGTCGCCGCGCGAGTTCGTCGCCGCCCCGCCCGGCACCCCGTGGGGCCCACCGTGGTCGACGGCGTGGCTCCGGTTGCGCGGCGAGGTGCCCCTCGAGTGGGCGGACGCCGACGCTGCCGGGCCCGGCGCCTCCTCCGCCCGAGCCTCCGCAAGCAGCCCGACGCGCGACTGGGTCGACGTCGTGGTCGACCTCGGGTTCACCCGAGACACGCCGGGCTTCCAGGCCGAGGGAACCGCGCGGACCAGCGCTGGTCGCGTCATCAAGGGGATCCAGCCCTTCAACCACCACGTACCGCTCGCAGCGCTCCTCGCCGACGACCCCGCCGCTGCCGCGGACTGGCGGGCCGGCCGCGCGCCGTTCCCCGTCGACCTCTGGGTGGAGGCAGCGGCCAACCCCGTGCTCGACCCCGACTTCACGTTCGCACCGACCCCTCTCGGCTCCCCGGCGACACTCCCGGCGGATGCGCTCTACCGCGTCGGTGCGGTCGAGCTCCGGCGCCGGGACGCCGAGGTCTGGGCTCTGTGGCACGACCTGCGGGTGCTCCGCGGCCAGCTGGAATGCCTGGGCGCCACCGACCTCCGGCGCCGGCGTATCCTGCGCGCGCTCTCCCGCCTCCTGGACGTCATGGCGATCGAGTCACCCGACGCCGTGCGGAGCAGCGCACGGCAGGGCCGTGCCGCGGTTGCGGCCGTGCTCGGGGAGGAGGCGGGGACCGCCGCCCACCGCGTCATAGCTGTCGGGCACGCCCACATCGACTCGGCGTGGCTGTGGCCGTACCGGGAGAGCCGTCGCAAGGTGGTGCGCACGTACGCCAACGCTCTCTCGCTGCTCTCCGAGTACCCGGAGGTGACGTTCGCGACGTCCTCGGCGCAGCACCTCGCCTGGGTCGAAGAGGCCGACCCGGACCTGTTCGGGCAGATACGCGACGCCGTGCAGTCCGGACGGTTCGTCCCGGTTGGAGGCATGTGGGTCGAGGCAGACACGGTGCTGCCCGGTGGGGAGTCGATGGCTCGTCAGTTCGTGGAAGGCATCACCTGGTTCGCCGAGCACCTCGGGGTGACGTGCGAGGAGGTGTGGTTGCCGGACTCGTTCGGCTACTCGGGCGCGCTGCCCCAGATCGTGCGCCATGCCGGCCCACGATGGTTCCTCACGCAGAAGCTGTCGTGGAACGACACCAACCGGATGCCGCACCACTCCTTCACCTGGGAAGGCATCGACGGCTCGCGGGTCCTCGTGCACTTTCCGCCCGTCGACAACTACAACAGCGACCTCAGCCCGCGCCAGCTGGCGCACGCTGAGCGCAACGTGGCGAGCTCGGACGCGACGTCGGCGCGCCTGTCCATGGCACCGGCTGGGTGGGGCGACGGCGGCGGCGGGCCCACGCGGGCGCATGCCGAGGCGGCGCGCCGGCTCCGCGATCTGGCAGGGTCGCCGCGCGTGGCGTGGGGCACGCCTGCGGAGTTCTTCGCCCAGACGCAACGGCTGATGACCGACGCCGATGTCGGGGAGCCGACGCCGGTGTGGGTGGGCGAGATGCCACTCGAGCTGCACCGTGGCGTGAGCACCACCCAGCAACGGACGAAGGCCGGGAACCGGCACTGCGAGCGGCTGCTGCGAGAGGCTGAGCTCTGGTGCGCGACCGCTACGGTGCGCACGGGCGCGTCCTACCCTCTCGCGGAGCTGCGCGAGCTATGGCAGACGGTCCTGCGCCACCAGTTCCACGACGTCCTGCCCGGGTCCTCGATCGCCTGGGTGTACGACGACGTGACGCGCGACCACCAACGCGTCGCGGCCCGCTGCGAGGACTTGATCTCTCGAGCCCTGACGGCGCTGGTGCACCCCGGCGAGGGGCACGTCCTGGCGAACGCCGGCCCGCTGCCCGTCGAGGGTGTGCCGGCCCTCGGGTCCGGCCGCGAGCCGGAGGACGCTCCCCCCGCGCCCGCCGTCACGCCTGTTCGCGACGGCGCGACCTGGGTCCTTGAGGATGCCGCGACACGTCTGGTGGTGGACACCCAGGGACACATCGTCGCGCTCGTCGACCGCGCGAGCGGGCGGGACGCCGTCGGTCTCGCGGGCCCGGCCAACGCCGTGGAGCTGCACCGCGACCTCCCCAACCGCTGGGACGCGTGGGATGTCGACGCCCACCACGCGCGTGTCGTGAGCGGCGTGCCGGACGCCGACGTGCGTGCGGAGGGGCCCGCCGTGGTGGTCACACGCTGCTTCGGGAGCTCGCGGCTGACCCAACGACTGACCTTGGCCGGCGGCGCCGTACGGGTCGAGACCGAGGTGGACTGGCACGAGCGCGAGCAGCTCCTCGTCCTGGCCTTCCCGCTCGACCTGCGGGCGGACGACGTCGCGGCCGAGACCCAGTTCGGGCACGTCCGCCGGCCCACCCACAAGAACACCTCCTGGCAGACCGCCCAGTTCGTGCATGCCACGCACCGATGGCTGCACGTCGCCGAAGGCGGGGTCGGCGTCGCCGTCGCCAACCGCACGACGCACGGTTACGGGATCAGTCGGCACGTCCGCGAGGACGGCGGCACGACCACGCGGCTCGAGCTCCACCTGCTGCGCGGACCGCGTTACCCCGACCCCGGCGCCGACGTGGGTCGACACAGCTTCGCTCACCTCCTGCGACCCGGGGCGACGCTGGGGAACGCCGTCGCCGACGGGTACGCCCTCGCGCTGCCGCTGCGCCGGGTCGCGGGCCGCGGCGACGTGGCCCCGCTCGTGCGCGTGAGCGGCGAGGGGGTGCTTGTGGAGAGCGTGTCTCTCGCGCACGACGGGTCCGGTGACGTGGTGGTCCGTCTGTACGAGGCGCACGGCCGCCGGGCGGACGCTCGCGTGATCGTCGACCTGCCCGGCGGGCGGCTCTCACGCACCGACCTGATCGGACGGCCCACCACGAGGGACGGGAGCATGGCGTGCCGTCTCGTCACGGAGAACGACCGCCCCGGTGCGGAGCTGACCATGCGGCCGTTCGGCCTGCTCACCCTCCGGGTGGCACGCGGCGCGAAGGATGGTGCGCCGTGACGGTCGCGGTCGGCATGGCACTCGGTGAGACAGCGAGACAGAACGGCCCAAAGGCCACGATGCCGTGAAGCGGGCACGGTTCGGCTTGACCCGGTTCCCGGAGTCTGGACTTGCGTGCTGCTTCAGGGGGCGGAGCATCGGGAGCAGGACGGCGCTCTCAATGGAGGTCCACGGTGCAGCCAGCCAGCCCTCGTGTGGTCGAACTACTCAACGACGCGCTCACCTTCGAGCTCACCGTCACAAACACCTACTTCCTGCACGCCCGGATGCTCGACAGCTGGGGGCTCACGAGGCTGGGCAAGGTGTTCTACGACTTGTCCATCGACGAGATGAAGGACGCCGACGACCTGATCAACCGGATCCTGATGTTCGGCGGGCATCCCAACGTGCAGCGGCTGAACCCGATCCAGGTCGGCGAGTCCGCGGAGGAGATGCTGCGGCTCGCTCTCGACAGCGAGAACGCGGCGGTCGCCCAGTTCAACGCCGCCGCCGAGGAGTGCCGCAACCTCGGCGACCACGGCACCGCCGCGGTGTTCGAGGACATGGTCCGCGACGAGGAAAAGCACGCGGACTGGTTCGAGAGCCAGCTCGACGCCATCGAGCGGATCGGCATTCAGCGGTACCTCGCCCAGCACGTTGAGGCCGGCGCGGGTCCGGAGGGCTGAGCTAACTGGCTGCGCTGTCGATCTCCAGGGCCGCAGATTCCTGCTCCTGGTGTTGGCGCACCAGTGCCTTCACCGTGAAGATGCAGGACCCGCAGTCCTGGGCAGCTCCGGTGGTCCGGCACACGGCCGAGACGGTCCGGGCTCCTCCGGCAAAGGCTGCGGCGATCGCTCGGTCGCTGACGACACCACACTGGCAGACGATCATGGTGGCGAGGCTCACCTCCCGGGCCGGTCAGTTGGGGCTACCTAAGGTGAGGATATCCTAACCTATGACGGTGGATACCCGGGCGGTCACGGCGTGATGGGCCTCACGCTCTGCTGAGCCAGCACCCTGAGCTCGACGGCCTTGAATACGTGTTCCTGCGTCCGGACGTCACCACTTGCACTCGGTCACCGGACGGCGGAACGTGAGTTGGGAGGGCGGCAGCGTCGTCCGGACGTTGCCCCGAGAGCAGGGAGCGCGTTCATGTACGTACGCACCACCGAGGTCCGAGGAGACCCGGCCAGGATCGACGACGGCCTGCGGCTCGTTCGTGAGGAGATCTACCCGGCGGTCAGCGCGATGGACGGCTGTGCCGGGATGTCGCTGCTGGTCGACCGCCAGACCGGCCGCTGCATCGCCACGACGTCGTGGCGGTCCGAGGACGCGATGCTGGCGAACGTCGGCGCCGTGCGACCGCTCCGCGAGCGGGTCGAACAGTCCGTGGGTAGCACCAGCGGCAGCCAGGTCCACCAGTGGGAGGTCGCCGTGGTCCACCGGGATCACGCCGCGCCGGACGGCGCCTGCGCCCGCCTCACCTGGCTGAACGGCGACCCGAGCATGATGGATCGCGCCATCGACGTCTACCGGATGGCCATCCTGCCTCAGATCCAGGAGCTCGACGGATTCTGCAGCTCCAGCCTGATGGTCGACCGCGAGACTGGTCGGGTCGCCGGCACCGTCGCCTTCGACAGTCGCAGGGCGCTCGAGGCCAGCCGTGACGCCGCGATGCGCATCCGCGAACAAGCCGTCCGCGAGCTCGGCGCCACGATCGACGACGTCGAGGAGATGGAGATCGCGTTCGCGCACCTTCACGTGCCCGAGATGGCCTGACGCCGGCCCGGACCACAATCCGCCGGCACTCGCTCACCAGGTGAGGGCTCGCCTGTCGAGGAAGACCTGTCCGGTCGGTCCGGTGCCCGGCAGCGTGGCGAGCCAGACCGGCGTGTCTGCTCCGGCTTCGACCGGTCGCTCCGCGTCGGGACTCATGTCCGTCCTGGTGTACCCGGGTGATGCAGCGTTGACCAGGATGCCGGTGCCGTCGAGCTCGACGGCCAGCGTCCGGGTGAGCATGTTGAGCCCGGTCTTCGAGATGCGGTAGGCCGGGGAGGACGGCGATCGGGTCAGCTCGAGCGAGGCCATCGTGCTGCTCAGGTTGACGATCCGGCCGTAGCCGCGCGCCCGCATCGACGGGACGACCTCGGCACAGCACCGCCAGGCGCCGAGGAGGTTCGTCTCCAGGGTGCGCCGGATGCGCGTGAAGTCCGGCGAGGACGGCCGGTGCTCCGGGCCGTCGACCGCGATGCCGGCGTTGTTCACGAGCACGTCGATCCGGCCGTGCTGCTTCCTGACGTGCCGGAACGCCGCATCGACGGATGGCCCGTCCACGACGTCGAGGCCCAGGCCGCTGACCTCACCCGGGCACGATGCGTCCAGCGATCGCGCCTGCTCGTCGGCGCGGTCGGCATCCCGGGCCGTCAGCACCACGTGATAGTCAAGGCCGGCGAGCTGCCGGCAGATCTCGAGTCCGATCCCCCGGTTACCCCCGGTGACCACCGCCACCCTTCGGGCTGTGCTCATCGGCCGACCAACCCCGCGGCTTCCTCGATCTGCCGGGCCTGGACGTCGTCGAGCAGACCCTTGCTCACAGCAAGGTCAAGGACTCCCCCACCGAGCGAGTCTGCCTCGACGGCGAGCTCGGCTGCCCGCGCGTAGCCGAGGACCGGGCTCAGGTGGGTCACGGTGACGAGGGAGCCCGGCAGGAGGTTCGCCAGGTGCTCGCGGTTGACGGTGATGCCGGCGACGCAACGCTCCGCGAGAGCGCGCACGGCCGCGGAGAGGTGCGCCGCACCATCCAGCAGCGAACGCGCGATGACGGGCCCGAACGCGTTGAGCTGGAGCTGTCCGGCCTCCGCGGCGAGCGTCACGGTCAGGTCATTGCCGATGACCTCGAACGCGACCTGGTTGACGAGCTCCGGGATGACCGGATTGACCTTGCCGGGCATCATGCTCGATCCCGCCTGGACGGCCGGGAGACTGATCTCGTGGAGACCCGCACGCGGACCGGAGCTCAGCAGCCGCAGGTCGTTGCAGATCTTGGAGAGCTTGACGGCCGTCTGTCTCATGACGCCGGACAGGTGGACGTAGGCTCCGGTGTCCTGGGTGGCCTCGACGAGGTCGGCCGCTGAGCACAGCTCGGGGATGCCAGTGAGGCTTCTCAGCTCCGCCAGGGCGTAGACCCGAAAGTCGGGGTGCGCGTTGAGCGTCGTCCCGATCGCGGTTCCTCCCAGGTTCAGCTCGCACAGCTGGCGGCGGGCACCGGCCAGCGCAGTTCTCTCCTTCGCCAGCATGCCGGCGAAGGCTCCGAGCTCCTGGCCCAGCGTCATCGGGACGGCGTCCTGCAGCTGGGTGCGACCCAGCTTGACGGTCGTCGCGAGCTCCTCCGCCTTGGCAGCGAAGGCCCGCTGCACGAGCTCCAACGACTCCTGGAGCTCTCCCGCGGCTCGGTGCAGCGCGAGCCTGACTGCCGTGGGGTAGACGTCGTTCGTGCTCTGTCCGAGGTTGACGTGCTCGAGCGGGTGCACGACGTCGTACGCGCCCCGGTCCAGGCCGAGTCGTTCGAGGGCGAGGTTGGCAATGACCTCGTTCGCGTTCATGTTCGTCGAGGTACCGGCCCCGCCCTGCAGGGGATCAACGACGAACTGGTCGTGGTGCTCACCCCGGCGCACCTGGTTGCAGGCGCCGATGATCGCGGCGGCGATCGTCGGGTCCAGGCGCCCGCACCGGCGGTTGGCCGCGGCCGCGGCCTGCTTGACCGCCGCCAGCGCCTCGATCAGCAGCGGGTAGCGCGCGAGCGTGTCACCGGTGATGTCGAAGTTCGCCAGTGCCCGGGCGGTGTGGACCCCGTAGAGCGCCGAGGTGGGTACGGCACGGTCGCCGAGCAGATCGTGCTCGAGACGTACCCCCTCGGCGGGGTCAGTGCCGGTACGCATGCGCGTCCTCGACCCTGTTCGCGAGAGCGTCCAGGCAGTGGCGCGCGATGGCGTCCGCGACCTCGGTCGTCGTGGCGGTGCCGCCCAGGTCCGCCGTGCGGACGCCCTCTGCCAGTGCGGACTCGATGCCGTCGACCAGGATCTGGGCGCCGAGGTGCTCGCCGAGGTGCTCGAGCATCATGGCTGATGCCCAGATCTGACCCACCGGGTTCGCGATGCCCCGGCCGGCGATGTCGGGCGCGGACCCGTGCACCGGCTCGAACATCGACGGGTACTGCCGCGGTGGGTTCAGGTTGGCGCTCGGGGCCACGCCGATCGACCCGGCGACGGCGGCCGCCAGATCGGAGAGGATGTCGCCGAAGAGGTTCGACGCGACGATGACGTCGAGCGTCCGGGGCTTGAGCACGACCCGCGCGGCCAGCGCGTCGATCAGGACGCTCTCCAGCGTCACGCCAGGGCTCGCGTCGACACACTCCCGGACGACCTCGTCCCAGAACGGCATCGTGTGGATGATGCCGTTGGACTTGGTCGCGGAGACGAGGCGTCCCTGGCGCCGGCTCGCGAGGTCGACGGCGTACTTCGCGACCCGCTCGATCCCGGTCCGGCTGAACACCGCCTCCTGGATGGCTGTCTCCTCCGGGCGTCCGCGGTAGAACCGGCCGCCCACGTCCGAGTACTCCCCCTCGACGTTCTCCCGGACGACGACGAGGTCGAGCTCGTCCAGACCGGCGATGGGCGAGACCACGCCCGGGAGGATCCGGATCGGGCGCAGGTTGACGTACTGCTGGAACTCCCGGCGGATCGGGATCAGCAGACCCCAGAGCGTGACGTCGTCCGGGATGTCGGGGGCGCCGACCGCACCCAGCAGGATGCCGTCACCGGTGGCGAGCTGGTCGAGACCGTCCACCGGCATCATCCGGCCGTGGGCACGGTAGTGGTCGGAGCCCCACTGCCGGTCCCGCCACGTGACCGTGAAGCCCAGGGTGGGAGCGATCGCGTCGATGCAGGTGATCGCCGCTGGCATGACCTCCTGGCCGATCCCGTCGCCGGCGATCACGTCGACGGTGTATGCGCGCGGGCCGCTCATGGCCGCACCGGGATCGAGATGTACTTGGTCTCGAGGAACTCGTCGATCCCGATCCGACCGCCCTCACGGCCGAGGCCGGACTGCTTCACGCCGCCGAACGGCGCCGACGGCGTCGAGACGACGCCGGAATTGATGCCGACCATGCCGACCTCCAGGCGTTCAGCCACGTTGAGCGCGTTGTCGAGGTCCTGGGTGGCGACGTACCCGACCAGGCCCCACTCGGTGTCGTTCGCCCGGCGGATCGCGTCGTCGAGGCCGGTGAAGGTCTGGATCGCGGCGACGGGCCCGAAGATCTCGGTGCACGTCAGCGCGCTCCCGGGGTCGGTGCCCGTCAGGACCGTCGGCTCCACGAAGTACCCGGGTCGGTCGAGGCGACCGCCGCCGACGAGGACCGACGCACCACGGTCGACGGCGTCGTCGACCAGCGCGCGCACCTTCTCGCAGCTGGGCTCGTCGATCAGCGGTCCGACGTCGACCCCGTCGTGCGTGCCGTCACCGACCGTCAGGGCGCCCATGCGTTCGGCCAGCCGTCCCGCAAACTCCTCGGCGACGGACGCGTGCACGAAGAACCGGTTGGCAGCCGTGCAGGCCTCGCCCATGTTCCGCATCTTCGCGTGGAACGCCGCATCGACCGCCCGGTCGAGGTCCGCGTCCTCGAGCACGAGGAACGGCGCGTTGCCGCCGAGCTCCATCGAGGTGCGCAGGACGTTACGCGACGCCTGGGCGAGCAGGAGCTTGCCGACCTCGGTGGACCCGGTGAAGGACAGCTTGCGGATGATCCCGCTCTCCAGCATCGGCGTGACGACGTCCGCGGCCCGGCTGGTGGTCACGACGCTCAGCACGCCGTCCGGGAGGCCGGCCTCGGCGAGAATCTCCGCGAGCGCCAGCGAGCAGAGCGGGGTCTGCGGAGCAGGCTTCAGGATGCTGACGCAGCCGGCTGCGATCGCGGGAGCGAGCTTTCGGGCGCCCATGGCCAGCGGAAAGTTCCACGGGATGATCAGCAGGGAAGGGCCGACCGGCTGCCTGACCTGCAGGTTTCGTGCGGCTCCGTCAGGGCGGTGTGCATAGCCCCCGTCGATCCGGACCGCCTCCTCGGCGAACCAGCGGAAGAACTCCGCGGCGTAGGCGACCTCGCCGCGCGCATCGGCCAGCGGCTTGCCCATCTCCAGCGTCATCAGGAGCGCCAGCTGCTCCGTGCGCTCGACGGTCAGCTCGAACGCGCGATAGAGGATCTCCGACCGGGTCCGGGCCGGGGTGCGGGCCCAGGACGCCTGAGCCCGCTCGGCCGCCTCCAGCGCGGCCAGGGCGTCCCGTGCGCCGGCGTCGGCAACCTCCGTCAGCACCTCTTCGGTGGCGGGGTTGACCACCACCATCCGATCTCTGTTCGCGGCGGGCACCCACCTGCCGCCGAGGAAGAGGTCTCGGGGGACGCCCGCCAGCACCTTCGTCACGTCGTCCGTCGCGCGTGCTGCGGCGACTTCGGTCCGGGTCATTTCTGTCTCCTTCTCCGCACTCAGCGGAACGCCGCGGCGACGGCTTGGTGGGTGATGGTCCCGGCCCGGGTGTTGAGGCCGCTCCGCAGGCCCGGGTCGCGCTCGAGCGCCTCGTCCACGCCGAGCCCGGCGAGGCGGCGCACGTAGGGCAGCGTCGCGTTCGTGAGCGCGCGGGTCGACGTGCGCGGGACGGCACCTGGCATGTTGGCCACGCAGTAGTGGGTGGTGCCGTCCACCACGTAGGTCGGCGCATCGTGGGTGGTGGGCCGCGACGTCTCGAAGCAGCCTCCCTGGTCGATGGCGACGTCGATGAGGAGGGCGCCGGGCTTGAGCAGGCCGAGGTCGCCACGCGTGAGGAGCTTCGGTGCCGCGGCTCCGGGCACGAGCACCGCCCCGATCACCACGTCGGCGTCCTGGAGCGCGGTGATCGCCGGTCCACCTGCCGACTGCAGAACCTGCGCGGAGCTACCGAAGTGCTCCTCGAGCTCGCGCACCCTGTGCGACGAGGTGTCCAGGATCGTCACGTCGGCCCGCATGCCCACGGCGAGCGAGGCCGCCTGGGTGCCGACGACTCCGCCGCCGAGCACGGTCACCTTGGCGGGCGGGACGCCGGGCGAACCGCCGAGAAGCAGGCCGGGACCACCGTACGGGTGCATGAGGTACTGCCCTGCGGCGTGGGCGGCAAGGCGCCCGGCGACCTCGCTCATGGGCTTGAGGAGCGGCAGCTCGCCGCGGTCGTCGACGACGGTCTCGTACGCGATCGCGGTGACGCGGTTGTCGAGGAGCGCCTGGGTCAGCGGCCGGTCGGCGGCCAGGTGCAGGTAGGTGAAGAGGACGCTCTCCTCACTCAGCAGGTCGTACTCGCCGGCAACCGGCTCCTTGACCTTGACCACCAGCTCTGCCGCCCACGCGTCGTCGGTGCCGACGATCTTGGCCCCGGCTCGTTCGTAGTCCTCGTCCGGGATGCCCGATCCGGCGCCGGCGCCGCGCTCGACGAGCACGTCGTGGCCGTCCGCGACCAGGGCACGTGCCCCGGCGTCGGTCAGCGCCACACGGCGCTCCGCCGGCTTGATCTCCCTGACCACTCCGATGCGCATCTGCTTCTTCTCCTAGTACTGGTAGGCGTCGAGCGCCTGGGTGATGGTGCCGGCGATCAGCTTGACCTCGGCGTCGGTGGTGACGAAGGGGGGGCAGATCTGCAGCGTGTTGTCATGGATGACCCGGATCAGCACTCCGGCGTCCGTGCACGCCTCGGCGATCGCGTCGCCGTTGACGCCCTCGTGCAGGTGGACGCCCGCCATGAAGCCGGCTCCGGAACGCACCTCCTCGACCAGCTCGTGGTCGCGCAGGGGCTCTACCGCCTTCGCCAGCACGTCCTCGAGCCGGCCCGCCTCCTCGACCAGTCCCTCCTCGTCGATCACGTCCAGGTTGGCCAGAGCGATCGCGCAGGCCGTGGCATGACCGGAGTACGTAAGGCCGTGACGGAAGATCGGCGCGTCCGCGCCCTCGAAGAACCGCTCGGAGATGCGTGGTGACACGAGGACCCCGCCCAGAGGGGCGTAGCCCGAGGTGAGGCCCTTGGCCATCGTCACCATGTCCGGCTGGATGTCCCACCTGTGCGACGCGAACAGATGGCCGGTCCGGCCGAAGCCGGTGATCACCTCGTCGGCGATGAACAGGATGTCGTGGCTCCGGCAGAGATCCTGCAGCCCCTGGAGGTAGCCCTCGGCGGGACCGATGACGCCCCCCGTGCCGATGACCGGCTCGGCGATGATCGCGGCGATGTTCTCCGGGCCGATCTCGGTCACCGACCGCCGGACCGCCGCGATGTCGTTGGTGGCGACCCTCGCGGTCTCCGGGACCAGCGAGGAGGTGCCGTAGCCGTCGCGGTTGTACTGGAGGCCGGCCACACTGGTGCCGAAGGCGTGGAGCCCGTGGTAGGCGCCGACACGGCTGAGGATCGTCGTCTTCTCGGGGCGACCCTCGAGCTGCCAGTGCCTGCGCGCCAGCTTGCACGCCAGGTCGACGGAGTCGGAGCCGCCGCTGGTGAGCATGACCTTGGCGCCAGGCACCGGCCCCATCGCGGCGAGGCGATCGGCGAGGTGGAGGGCGGGCTCGTTCGCGAAGCGACCGAACGTGTGGTACGTCTCCAGCTTCCTCATCTGGTGATGCGCCGCATCGGCGAGACGAGCGCGTCCGTGGCCGATGTTCGCGTGCCACAGGCTTGCCGTGGCGTCGAGGAGCCACTGACCCGTCGAGCTCTCGAGCCACGCTCCCTCTCCACCTGTCAGCACGAGGCGCTTGGCCTGTGCGGTCGGCATATGAGCCTGCGGGTTCCAGAGCGCGTCGCCCGGAAGTTTCGTCCTGACCATGTGCGCAACTGTAGGACAGTTGAGTTGTAATGCACAAGGGGCCCGGACGGACTATTCTTCATGGCATGTCAGCACTCGAAGGTCTGGTCGTGCAGCGGTCCACGGCCGCGCAGCAGCTGGCCGCGGGCCTCGCCTCGCGCATCGTCGCCGGCGCGTTCGCGCCGGGCGACCGACTGCGGGAGAGCGCGATCGCGACGGAGCTGGGTGTCGCCCGCAACACGGTGCGGGAGGCGGTCCGGATCCTCGAGCAGACCGGGCTCGTGCAGTATGAGGTCAACCGCGGCGCCGTCGTCATCTCGCCGACGCCGGAGAAGGTCGACGCCCTCTACACCGCCCGCGAGCTGCTGGAGACCACGGCCGTCTCCAAACCCGTCGGCGAGCCTGCGCTGGCGGCATTGAGGACCGCGTACGACGAGCTCGTCGCCGCGGCAGCCTCGCACGACGCGCTCCGCATCGTGGACGTGGACCTGGCGTTCCACTCCGCGATCGTCGCGACGCTGGGCAGCACCCGGCTCGACGAGTTCTACGCCGAGCTCATGGTCGAGCTGCGCTTCTACCTCACGGTGCTGTCGCTCGAGGACCGCGAGTTCGAGCATCCCGACGACATCCTCGCCGAGCACCGGACCATCCTCGAGGCCATAGAGTCCGGCGACACCGCCACCGCGGTGCAGCACGTGCGCAGCCACATCGAGACCAATGCCCGGCGGGTTATCGAGATCCTGGACGGCCGCGCCTGAGGTCCGATCATGGAGGAACGCGGCAGGGGCTCGCCTGGCCGTCTGCGGCGAGGCGAGCCCCTGCTCAGCCGCGGAGGGCGGCCGCCCACAAGGGACGGCCCCCCATGCCCGCGCTCAGCTGGTCGAACCGGTCCCGGGCTGGCCCACTTCATGAGCTTCTCCGAGGGATGTCGGGCCGCACAGACCGTTGAGGCGCTCGTCGGACCTGGCCCGACGACCGATCAGCTTTCCGCTTGGCCCGCATCTCCGCCCGTCGCGCTCGAGCGCGATCTCCTTGCCGGGAGCGTCGACGTGGCGGCCAAAATCTCCCACCTCGACGTGACCGAGGTTCCGTTCTTGGTGACGTAGTGAGGTGACGCGGGCGCCGCTCCAGAAGCGGAACGTGAGGGTGTCGGCGGCACCAACCAGCAATGGCAACTCATCACGATCGGCGGAGGCCCCGGCGTTCGCGGACGACGTGCAGCAGGTGGTACAGGAGCGCGCCGGCGCGGGCGACAGCAGGGTCCGGTACTGGTTCCTCGACGGCTCCGGCCTGGACTTCCAAGGCTGCGACTGGCACTACTCCACCAACAACCACCGGATGATCGCCGACCGGTTCCGCCCGTTTGTCGACAGCCTGGCGCTGGGCTGGTAGCCGCGGGTCGGGAACGGCCAGGGCCTCCCGCGACCGTCGGTCGGAAACGAGCAGGTACGTGCGCTCGGTGTCCCACGGACGTCGCGAGAGGCCCTGGTGCGGTGCGGTCAGCCGGCAGAGGCGAATCGTGCGGGACGAAGAAAGTCCAGACCGTCCACGAGCGGACCCGAGCCCAGGGCTTCCGAGGCGGCGATGGCGCCCAGCGCGGATGACATCTTGAAGCCCGCGCCGGAAAACCCGGTGGCGCATTAGATGCGCTCGCTGCCGGCCACCGGCCCCAGGAGTCCGGTGGAGTCCGACGTGCAGAGATCGGGGTAGGCGTCCGACCGGACGATCTCGGGGATCAGACCCGGAAAGAACTCCCGGACCGTGTCCAGCGACTCCGCGACCTCGGCAGGCGTGAGCTCGCGGGCGATCGTGTCGCCGTCCGCCACCGTCGTTCCGCGCCCGTCCAGGGTCGCCTTCACCGTCGAACCGTCGATCGTCGGCGCCCCGTACAGGGAACGGTCGCGGGTGATCCGGATGAAGATGGGGAAGGCCTCGGGAACGAACTGCTCGGGGTGGCGGGCAGCGAACCACGTCAGGAAGATCCGCTTCCTGTGCACCTGCCGCTGGAGGTAGGCAGGCAACAAGGCTCCGGACCCGGAGCCGGACGCCACGATCACCCGGTCGAACGTCCAGCTCCCGTCGTCCGTCGAGACGCGTACCCCGTCGGAGAGCTCCCGGACCTCGCGGACGCGGGCGTCCTTGACGACCTCCGCACCGTTCTGGCGCGCCAGGTCGACGGCAGAGAGCACTGCGCGATCGGTACGAAGGACCCCCGCTCGCGTGTCGAGGATGCCACACTCCCCCGGCGACAGATGGTGCTGGGGGTAGCGGCTCGCCATCTCGGCGCGGTCGAGGATCTCGTGGGGCGCCCCGGTGCGCTTGATCGAGTCGAGCAGCGCCGGGATGTAGGGCCCGTCGACCTCACCGATCGACAGACCTCCGCACCGGGTGAGGATCTCCTGCCCGGACTCCTCCTCGAGTCCCTGCCAGAGACGCTCTGCGAGCTGGAGCACGGGGTACAGGTTGTGCTCTCCTCGGAAGGTCATCCGGAACAACCGGGTGTCGCCGCCCACGGCGCTGCGGGGGTGCGCCGGCGACACCGCCTCGAAGCCGACCGCAGGAACGCCCAGCTTCGAGGCCTGCCACAGCGCCATGCTGCCGACACTGCCGACGCCGATGACTGCGAGCGGACCGTCCGACATCACAGGACCTTTTCCAGGAATTTCTGTGTCCGGGCTTCCTTGGGGTTGCCCAGCACCTCCGTGGGCGGTCCCTGCTCCACGACCACGCCACCGTCCATGAACATCACGGTGTCGGCCACCTCCTTGGCGAAGCCCATCTCGTGAGTGGCAACGAGCATGGTCATCCCCCGCCCGGCCAGGCCCTTCATGACCGCGAGGACCTCCCCGACCCGCTCCGGGTCCAGGGCGCTGGTGGGCTCGTCGAAGAGCATCACGTTCGGATCCATGGCGAGCGCACGGGCGATCGCCACGCGCTGCTTCTGGCCGCCGGAGAGCTGCCACGGATAGTGGTCGCCGTGTCCGGACAGGCCGACGTCTGCCAGCAGCGAGTCCGCTCGCGAAGCTGCCGCCTTCTTGGCGACGCCCTTGACCAGCACCGGGCCGGCCATCACGTTCTCCCGCGCGGTCATGTTCGGGAACAGGTTGAACTGCTGGAAGACCATGCCGATCCGGGTGCGCTGCATCGCCACCTCCTTGCGGTTGCGCGCCCGGTAGGCGGTCTCGGTCTCGACAAACCCGAGGTCCTCGCCGTTCACCCTGAGAATCCCCCGGTCGACCTCCTCGAGCCCGTCGATGCAACGGAGCAGCGTGGACTTGCCCGACCCGCTGGGGCCGATGATGCACACGATCTCGCCGCACTCGACGTCCAGGTCGATGCTGCCGAGCACCACCCGGTCGCCGTAACACTTGCGCAGCCCGCGGGCGTAGACGGTTCCGTCGCCGTTCATCGCGCCTCACCACCCAGCGGCACAGGGTCGACCGCGGCCTCGCTGCTCACCCGGGATTTCACCAGCGAGTACCTCTTCTCGATCAAGGACTGGGGGTAGCTGAGGGCCAGCGTCATGATGAGATACCACAGACAGGCCACGATCAGCAGCGGGATGGTCTGGTAGGTGCGGGCGTAGATCAGCTGGGTGCTCTGCAGCAGCTCGGCCACACCCAGCACACTGACCAACGACGTCTCCTTGAACATCCCGATCATCTGGTTACCCGTCGCAGGGACGACGGTGGGCATCGCCTGCGGGATGATCACCCGGAACAGCTTCGTCCGGGCGCTCATCCCGAGCGAGTCGGCCGCCTCGATCTGCCCCTTGTCCACCGACGCGAAGCCACCGCGGATGATCTCCGCGAGATAGGCCGCCTCGTTGAGCGACAGGCCGATGATCGCGGCGGTGGTCGCGCTCATCAGCGCGTTCACGTCGACCGCTTGCGAGATGCCGGTGAACGGGATCCCGACCGCGATGTTCGGGTACAGCGCGGCGATGTTGAACCAGAAGATCAGCTGCACCAGCACCGGGGTTCCCCGGAAGAAGGTGATGTAGCCCGACGCCAGGAGCTGAACCGGGCGCACCGTCGAGGCCCGCATCACGGCGACGACCATGCCCAGGATGCCCCCGAAGACCATCGCCAGGATCGTCAGGACAATGGTCAGCCGTAGGCCTTCCAGGATCGTCGGAGCCGTGAAGTACTGGCCCACCACGTCCCACTGGTAGTTCTCGTTCGTGACCAGGGTGTGGGCCAGCCCGCCGGCCACCAGCACGCACACCGCCCAGGCCACGTACTCGAGCGGCCCACGTCGGTGCAGCCGCGGCTTGTCAGTGGCATCCATTGCTTTCGCCTCCTCGGAGCGGCTCTTGTCGAGCACGCCGATGTCCGGAGCCATCGATCTACTTCAGGAGCTCGGAGGTAGGAATCGCACCCGCGCCCAGCCCCCACCGGTCCAGCGCGGCCTGGTACGCCCCGCTGTCGATCAGGTCCTGCATCGCGGCGTGCAGCGCCGGTGTGAGCGGGGAGTCGTTGGGGAGACCAAGGGCGACGATGTCGTCGCCCTCCTTCTTCTGGTACTGCGGGGAGAGCAGCTCGAACGCCTGCGGCTGCTGCTTCGCTGCCCAAGCCAGCTGCGAGGTGTCGGAGAAGACGCCGTCGATCCGCTTGGAGGCGAGCTGGGTGAGTGCGCCCTGGACGTCCGCCAGGACCACGGCGTCGACGGGGTCCTGGCCATTGGCCTCGCACGCCTCGGAGATCTCGGGCAGGTATGTCTCCTGTTGCGAGCTACCGGTCATCACCGCGATCTTCTTCCCACACATGGACTGATCGGTCAGGCTCAGGTCCAGCGGGTTGTCCTTCGCCGCGATGAGAGACGACCCGGCCGACCAGTAGGTGATCATGTCCAGCACCTCCAGCCGCTCCGGCGTCGGAGTCATGTTGGTGGCGGTGAAGTCGTAGCGGTGAGCGGCGATGCCAGGGATCACTCCGTCCCAGGTCACGTTCTTGACCTCGACCTCGAGCCCGAGTGCCTCACCCAGCAGGTGGGCGATGTCGACGTTGTAGCCGACCGGCGTCTTGTTGTCCTCGGCGAGGAACGAGGTGGGCGGGTAGTGCAGGTCCGCGGCCATGGTGATCGTGCCACCATCCTGCAGGTCTGCCGGCAGCAGCTTGATCGCCTCCGGGCTGGGCTGCACCTGCGGCAGCTCCTCGGCGGAGGCGGCCTCGGCGCCAGGGGCATCCTGGGTGGCGGTCGTGGCGCCGCACCCGCTGGCCGTCATCAGCAGCGCGGCGCCAAAGACTGACGCTGCGAGCCTGCTTCGTTGCACTCTCATGGTCGTTTCCCTTCAGGCGGTGAATGGCTCGCCACATACAACCATGACGATCGCAGATTGTCGACACTCGCCTGTAAACATCTTGTTTCGCTGACGCCGGACGCTCGGAGCTCGGGAACGGCACTACGCCACCTCGAACGACGAACGCCCGCCACCGGGAGATCAACAGCGAAGGCTGAGAATCTCCAGGGACGGGCGTCGTCGAAGTGGCTCGCACGAGCGATGCCCACGCGGCTAGGTGGGCGGCGAGCACCGGATCAGCGAGGTCGGCTGGGCCCTCCGTTGCTGGACGGCGGCGCAGTGAGGTGGCTCGCGGCCACGGTCAGGTGATCGTTGATGGCCGTGAGCAAGACCTCTCGCTCACCCGCCGCCAGGGCGTCGATGAGGAGGCCGTGCTCGTCGATGAGCTCGTCACCGGACGGCATGGCGATCTCGAGCCTGTTGATGCAAGCCAGGGCCTGGGCCGAGAGGATGGAGTATGCGTCGTCGAGGCGCGAGTTGCCCGCGGAGGCGACCAATGTGGTGTGAAAGTCCAGGTCAGCGGCCGATATCTTCCGGTGATCGCCCTGCTTCAGCGCGCTGCGCAGCCTGTCCCGTGCAGCCTGCAATGCGTCGGTCGCACGGGCCCGAACGCCCGGCCCGCCGTCGATGATCCTGCTCGCCGCATGGCTCTCGATCGCGCATCGTGCGTCGTAGATCTCCCAGATGTCCGAGGCCGTGAAAGGCGCCACCGAGACACCCCGGTTGCGCGCAGAGACCAGCAGCTTCTGCTGGACGAGCTGTTGGAGCGCCTCCCGCACCGGGGCGCGGGACACGTCGAGCAGCTCGGCGATCCGGGTTTCGGCCAGTTGCTCGCCGGGCCTCAGTTGCCCCTCGATGATCATCTGCCGCAGCTCTTCGCTGATGCGATCAGAGGTCGACTTCCGTTCGAGCGTCTTCAGCTTACTCAGACCGGACACCGCCACGATCGACTCCCCTCGGTCACCGCCGGCACCGAAGGTCGGCTGCCGCCGCATTGCTTCCAGATTCTCCGCCACCAGAAGACAACTGTCAACGGCATGCTGCCGACTGTCGACAATCGTCAGAGTCTGCGCTATGTTCGCTGCGCGCCCACGTCGGCGCCTACACCACCACTCCGCACACCGATGGGAACGAACGATGTCGACCTCAATCCCCCGCCCCCAGTACGTGTCCTTCGACTGCTACGGCACGCTGATCTACTTCGAGATCGCCAGCACCACCCGCCGCCTGATCGGCGACCGTCTCACCGAGGACCAGATCGGGACCTTCCTCCGTCAGTTCAGCAAGTACCGCTACGACCAGGTCTGCGGCGAGTACTACGCCTACGAGCAGGTCCTGCACGACGCCTATGCGCGGACCTGCAAGAAGTGGGGGCTCGAGGTCAACGAGGACGCCGGCCGGCAGCTGGCCGCAGCCGTGCTCACCTGGGAGCCGCACCCCGACGTGCCGGTGCCGCTGAAGAAGCTCGGCGACAACTTCCCCCTCGTGATCCTGTCCAACGCCGACACCAAGTACCTCGACGTCACCGTCCCCAAGCTGGGCGCGGACTTCCACGCGGTCTACACCGCGGAGCAGGCCGGCTTCTACAAGCCGCGCTACCAGGCGTTCGAGTACATGCTCGACCAGCTCGGTGCGAACCCGGAGGACTTCCTCCACGTCTCCTCGCACACGCGCTACGACCTGATGCCTGCCGACGACCTCGGGTTCACGAACAAGGTCTTCCTCGACCGTGGGTACGACCCTCAGAGCCCGGCCTACAACTACACCACCGTGAAGTCCCTGGACGAGCTCAACTCGCTCCTCGGCATCTGACCCGGCGCACTCAGGAGCAACAGGTGAAGCTCACCCCCTACTGGCTCGACACCGCGACGCCGTCCGGTGACTACCGCCGGAACCCCGTGCCCGAGCGCGCCGACATCGCCATCGTCGGCGCAGGCTTCACCGGCCTGACCGCCGCCCTCGAGGCAGCGCAGCACGGCGCGTCCGTGGTCGTGCTCGACTCGCACACGGTCGGCTGGGGCGCCTCGGGTCGCAACGGAGGTATGGCCACCACCGGTCTCGCGATCGGGCTCGGCAAGGCCATCAAGCGCTACGGCCAGGAACGTGCCCTCGAGATGTTCTCGGAGTACAACCGGGCCATCGACACGATCGAGGAACTGGTGAAGGAGCACTCGATCGACTGCGACTTCCAGCGCTCCGGCAAGCTGACGCTGGCCATGAACGCCAAGCAGGTCGGCCAGATGCGCCAGACGCAGGAGACGCTGGCGAAGCTCGCGGACTACTCCGTGACCGTCGTCGACAAGCAGGACCTCCACAGCGAGATCGGCACCGACTTCTACGCCGGCGGCATGGTGGACCCGCTGGGAGCCGGGGTCCATGTCGGCAAGTTCGCGCACGGTCTCGCCGAGGCGGGCACTCGCGCAGGGGTCACGATCTGCGAGAACGCCGAGGTCACCGAGCTGGCCGCCCGTCCAGGAGGCGGCCATGCGGTCCGCACGACCCGCGGCGTGGTCAACGTCGACCGGGTCCTGGTCGCGACCAGCGGCTACACGGGATCGCTGACGCCATGGCTCCAGCGCCGGACCATCCCGGTCGGCAGCTTCATCATCGTGACGGAGCCTCTGCCGCTCGAGACGGTCCAGCGGATCCTGCCTCGCGGCCGGCAGGCCGCCGACAACAAGATGCTCACCTACTACTTCCGCATCACGCCGGACAACCGGTTGCTCTTCGGTGGCCGGGCCAGGTTCGCGCTGTCCAGCCCGGACTCCGACCTCAAGAGCGCCGAGATCCTCAAGAGCGCGATGAGCACGGTGTTTCCCTACCTCTCCTCGGCGCGCGTCGACTACACCTGGGGCGGGCTCGTCGACCTCACCATGGACCAGATGGTGCATGCCGGGGAGCGCAACGGGGTGCACTACTCGCTCGGTTACAGCGGCCACGGGGTCCAGATGGCGACCTACATGGGCAAGCAGATGGCGCTGTCGATGCTCGGGAAGCCGTCGCGGAACCTGTGGGAGCACCTGCCGAACCCCGCCGTTCCCGGCCACTTCGGACCGCCGTGGTTCCTTCCGATCATCGGCGGTTACGCCAAGGTCGTCGACCGGTTCAGCTGACGAGGAGTCCAGACATGAGCGCATCCAACCAGTGGGCGGTGACCGAGGAGCTCGCCGACGTGCCTCGGCTCGTCGGCGACCCCTTTCCCGACCTGTCGGTGCCCGGCGGGGCCTTCATCAACGGCTCCTGGCAGCGCGACGACCTCGGGCTTCCGGTCACCGACCCGGAGGACGGGCGGCTGCTGGGATACGTCGCTGACTCGACCCCGGCGGACGTCGCGGCCGCGGTGTCCGGCGTCCAGGAGTCGCTCGGAGGAGAGGACTGGCCGCTGTGGGCCCGCAGCGAGGCCCTCCACCAGGCGTCACGGCTGCTGGCGCAGGACTCCGCCCGGTTCGCCCACCTCATCGCCTCCGAAGGTGTCAAGACGCTCGCGGAAGCGCAGCGCGAGGTGGTCCGCTGCGTGGAGACCCTGCGGCTCTCCGCCGAAGCCGGGCCGGTGCTCACCGGCGAGACGATCCCGTTCTCGGCGAGCCGGAACGGTCGCGGCAGGATCGGCTGGTTCACCCGCGAGCCTGTCGGCGTGGTCGCCGCGCTCACGTCGTTCAACGACCCGCTCAACCTGGTGGCGCACAAGCTCGGGCCGGCGCTGATCGGCGGCAACGGCGTCGTCCTCAAACCCTCGGACCACACCCCGCTCACGTCGTTGGCGTTCGTCGATCTCCTGCTCTCGGCCGGCGTTCCGGCCGGACGAGTCGCCGTGGTCTGCGGAAGCGCCCGGGCCGGGCAGGCCCTGGTCACCGACGAACGGGTCGCGCTCGTGTCCTTCACCGGCGGGCCGAGGACCGCGGCGAAGATCACCGCCGCCGCGGGACCCCGGAAGATGCTGATGGAGCTCGGCGGGAACAACCCGACGATCGTGTGCGCGGACGCGGTTCTCTCCGACGCCGTCGAGGCGGTCGTCGACGGCGCGTTCGGCGTCGCGGGACAGAACTGCCTGTCGGTCCAGCGTGTCTATGTCCAGGCCTCGGTCTACGACGAGTTCCTCCACGACACCGTCGCCCGAACCAGGAAGCTCAGGGTCGGCAGCAAGCGTGACCCGCAGACGGACGTCGGTCCGCTCGTCAGCGACGCGGAAGCACAACGCGTCGAGGTGTGGGTCGGCAGGGCGGTCGCCGACGGGGCGACGGTCCACGCCGGCGGGACCCGACGCGGCGCCTTCTACGAGCCGACGGTCCTCACGGGCGTCGCCGAGGGCTCGCAGGTGCTCACCGACGAGGTCTTCGGCCCGGTCGTGACGATCATCCCCTTCGAGGACCTCGACTCCGCCATCTCGGCGTCCAACAGCAGCGAGTACGCGCTCCAGGCCGGGGTCTTCACCCGGTCGGTCGAGACAGCGTTCTTTGTGTCCGCCCGGCTGGTCGTGGGCGCCGTCGTCGTCAACGGCACGAGCGACCTGCGCGTGGACTCCATGCCGTTCGGCGGCTTCAAGAACTCGGGCATCGGACGAGAAGGCGTGCAGTTCGCCGTCGAGGCCATGACGGAACCGAAGGCCACGATCGTGAACCTGGTCTCCTGACGTGGCTCTGCACCGAAGCACGACCACCGTCGTCCGGTCCGGGAGCTCCCGGTGACCGCCCCCACTGCACCCTGCCTCGCGACAATCGACCAGCTCGGCCAAGGAGTCCCCATGCGTTTCGTCCACCACCCCGCCGCCACGGTCACCGGACCGCTCCAGCCCAAGGGCCAGCGACCGGGTGCGGACTCGGGAGACCCTCAGATCTCGTCGGTCGCTTTCGACGCGCCCGATGACGTGCGGGTAGGCGTATGGCAGTGCGAGCCAGGGGGCTGGCCTGTCCGGAACCGGCCCGACACCGAGACCTGCTACATCCTCAGCGGTCGCGCGACGATCACTGACGCTGCGACCGGCGACCGCTACGAGGTCGTCGCCGGGGACGTCATCGTGCAGCCCAAGGGCTGGTCCGGCCGGTGGGACGTCACGGAGACCGTGCGCAAGGTCTACTCCATCGGGGTTCCCGCAGCGGACGGGTGATCGCGCACCCACCGCGTGGCCCAGGTCGCGACCCACCCACCGCCGAGGTAGTCGGTCCGTCCGACGGCGGTACTACCTCGGCGCGGGATCTCGACCGACGTAGTGCCGCCGTCCGACGGCGGGGCGCGCCGAGACAACCTTGACGTCCCGGAGAAGCGACTGAGAGGCTATCTCGCGGCCAGAACGTGGAAGCGCTCCCACAGCAGCCGCCGTTGACCAGACACCGCCGTCTTTGCAGGTCAAAGGAGATCTGATGTTCCCATTCACACGCATCCGGGCACGCCGGACCATGGTCGCGGGGGTGGCCGTCGCGGCGGGTTTCACGACCGGCCTCGCCCTGGCGGGCCCCGCGCTCGCGACGCCGCAACAGCCCAACGCGACCGAGACGTCGTCGGACAGCGAGCCGGACCGGCTCTACGTGGACCCGTTCAGCTCCACCTTCTCTGCCGCGGCCGGACTCGAGGGCCAGGCGAAGGCCGACGCCCAGCGCTTGGGCAGCTTCCCCACGGCGACCTGGCTGACCTCGGGGGGCCCCGGAGGAGGTCGCCGCCCAGGCCGCCGACGTGGTCGGTCGTGCGAACGCCGAGGGCGCGATCCCGACGCTCGTCGCGTACAACATCCCCTTCCGTGACTGCGCCCAGTACTCCGCGGGCGGTGCCACGACCCCCGCCGAGTACGAGGCGTGGATCGACGGCGTAGCGGAGGGCATCGGCGACGGGACCGCCTTCGTGATCCTCGAGCCCGACGGACTCGGGATCATCCCGCACCACACCAGCATCGACGGGACCATGGAGTGGTGCCGACCGGCCGAGGCCGACCCGGCCACGGCGGCCCAGGAGCGCTTCGACATGCTCAACCACGCTGTCGACGCGCTCGGCGGACTGCCGGGCACCAAGGTCTACCTCGACGCAGGTCACAACGGGTGGCTCAACGTCGGCGACAACACGTCGCGCCTTCTCCGGGCCGGTGTCGAGCGGGCGGACGGCTTCTTCCTCAACGCCTCGAACTACCAGTTCACGGCCAACCTCACGGCCTACGGCACCTGGATCTCGTCCTGCATCGCCTACGTCACGCAGGTGAGCGCCGGCGACTACGGCAGCTGCGGCAATCAGTACTGGAACGGCGGCCCCGCCACCGGCTGGTCCGGCGTGGCGATGAACAACCACGACGAGTGGTCGGCGGGCAACTCCGACCCGGCCCTGAACACGGACGGGGTGGACTCGCGGTACGCGTCGATCCTCGGGTCGGTGGAGCCGTCCACCCACTTCGTCGTCGACACGTCGCGCAACGGTCTCGGCCCGTGGGACGCGCCCGACGGCGTCTACAGCGACGCCGAGGACTGGTGCAACCCGCCGGCCCGCGGCCTCGGCTCGGCGCCCACGCTCGACACCGGTAACCGGCTGGTGGACGCGCACCTGTGGATCAAGGTCCCCGGTGAGTCCGACGGCAGGTGCTTCCGCGGCACCGGCGGCCCGCTCGACCCCGAGCGCGGCATCGAGGACCCCGCGGCCGGCGGCTGGTTCGTGGAGCAGGCGCGCGAGCTGATCGAGCTGGCGGCGGTGCCCGTCCCGGCGTCGGCCTGCGCCGTCACCTACGACGTGCACGGCGCGTGGCCCGGTGGCTTCACCACCCAGCTCTGGGTGGAGAACACCGGCACCACGTCCGTGGACGGGTGGGACCTCCGGTTCGACCTGCCGGCCGGCTCGACCGTCGAGCGTGGCTGGAGCGGGACCTGGGCCCAGTCGGGCACCGTCGTGACCGCCGGAAGTCTGCGGTGGAACGCCGTGCTCGAGCCCGGGCAGCCCACAACGCTCGGCTTCGTCGGCCGTGGCGCCGCCTTCGAGCCGGGCTACGTCACGCTCGACGGGGCGCCGTGCACGGTCAACGTGGGCTGAGCGCGAGCGGGTAAGACAGAGGGCCCCGGTGGTCGCGACGACCGGGGCCTTCTGTCCGCCCCCTCCGTGGGACTGCGGCGTGTCAGGGCACGAGGAACCCGCGGAGCTCGGGCAAGGCGCCGTCACGTGTGAACACGGGAACCAGGTGTCGTGGGGCCTCGGCCTCGATCCACTGACCACCGGCGTGCACGGCACCCGTGTGCAGGTCGGTCCAGCGCGCGCCCGCGGGCAGGTACACGGACCGCGACGTCGCACCGGGCTCGGTGACCGGCGCGACCAGCACGTCCGGTCCGTGCATGAACTGGTCACCCACGTCCCACGCCTGCGGGTCCTGGGGGAAGTTGTGGAAGAGGCCCCGCATCACGGGCTGCCCGTCCTCGTGCGCGGAGCGCATCACCGCACGGGTGTAGTCGCGCAGGCGCTCACGCAGATGGACGTAGCGCGCGAGGATCTCGTAGTTCTCGTCGCCGAAGCTCCACAGCTCGTTCCCGGCGCCCGACGGTAGCCCGCGCGTGCCGTCAGCCGCGACGACCGGCACCTGCGGGCCACGGTCTCCGTGCAGGCGCATCACCGGCATGAACGCGCCCATCTGGAACCAGCGGACCAGGAGCTCCTGGAACGCCGGGTCGTCGGTGTGCCCGCCGCCAAAGCCGCCGATGTCCGTGGTGAACCACGGCACGCCCGCGGCGCCCATGTGGATACCCGCAGGGATCTGCCGGCGCATCGCCGCCCACGACGAGTGGATGTCACCCGACCAGACGAGCGCCCCGTAGCGCTGGCTGCCTGCCCATGCGCAGCGCACCAGGTTGACGATGTCGGTCTCGCCGTCGCCCTGCTGACCCTCGAAGACAGCGCGGGAGAACATCTGCGGGTAGAGGTTGCTGACCTCGACCGCCTGGCCCGCGTGGTAGCGGTAGGCGCCGAAGTCGTACAGCCCGAACTCGGGCTCGGCCTCGTCCAGCCAGAAGGTGCGGATGCCGTGCCGGCCGTACCCGGACCGAAGCTTGTCCCACAGGTACGTCCGCGCCCTGGGGTTGGTCGCGTCGACGAATCGGCTCGGCCCCCCGAACCACATCTGGACGTCGATGCCCCGGTTGCTCTGCACCAGCAGACCCTGGCGGGACATCTCGTCGAAGTTCTCCGACGCGAGCGCGACCTGGGGCCACACGCTGACCATGAGCTCGACGCCCATCGTCCGCAGCTCGTCGACCATCGCGCTCGGGTCGGGCCAGAACTCCTCGTCGAACCGGAAGTCGCCCATGGCCGGCCAGTGGAAGAAGTCCGCGACGATGACGTCCAGCGGCAGGCCGCGTCGGTGGTGCTCCCGCGCGACCTCGAGGAGCTCGTCCTGAGAGGCGTAGCGCAGCTTGCACTGCCAGAAGCCGAGCCCACGTTCGGGCATGACCGGAGCGTGCCCGGTCGCGTCGGCGTACGCCCGGGTGATCTGCGCCGGAGTCTCGCCCGCCGTGACCCAGTAGTCGATCTGGCGGGCGGACTCAGCCGACCACTCGGTGCCGTTGCGGCCGAACGTCGCTCGCCCGATGGACGGTGAGTGCCACAGCATCCCGTAGCCCGTGCTGGAGATGACGAACGGGACACTGGCCTGCGAGTTGCGGTGCGCCAGCTCGAGCGAGCACCCCTTGAGGTCGATGTGGTCCTGCTGGTACAGGCCCATCCCCACGAGCTTCTCGTCGGGCGGGCTCTCCAGAAAGAGCGCGGCCTTCCCTCCGCCTGCGGCGAGCGCGTCATAATGGCGCGCGTGCAGGGCGAGCGCGCCGCCGGAGCCGCGCTCGGACAACAGCTCGCGGCCGTCGGCGTCCTGGAAGCTGACGCGACATCCGAAGCGGCGCTGTCCACTCTGCCAGTGGTAGAAGTCGTCCGCGGTCAGAACGACGCGCAGTCCCCCGTTGACCAGGGTGGCGACGTCACCGTCGACCTCGATGCGCGCATGCTCCGCCTCCGGCGCCGGGAGCAGCGCCCAGTCGGCGTCGACGACCTCCCCCATCGCCGACCGGACGCGCGCGCTGTTCGGTCCCCACGGCTCGACGACGAGCACTTCTCCGCCTCCGCGCCAGGTCAACCGCGTCCCGTCCATCTGCCAGGGGGTGACGACAGGTGACTCAGGCCCTCGGGTCGCAGGCGGCTCGGTCATTGTGGTCATGCCGCAACTTCCTTGATTCGGTGGCGATTGAGAACGGGCTGCGGCAGGCTGCGTCATTGGTGCAGGAAGTCCGTGCGCGGCGGGGTGGTCTCTGCCTCGAGGAACAGTTTCACCACAGCGGCGCGAGAGGTCTGGACGACGAGCTCGCCGGCTGTCTGTTCCCACGCGACGGGACCTGATTCGCCCAGGATCGTGACGTCCTTGACCCGGCGGGTGAGCAGCCCCGCGCCGCTGCCGAAGGCGCGGATGCGCAGCTCGTCGTTGTCGGGTTCGGCGAGGGGGATGGCATAGACGTAGTCGCCGGTCACGTGGGCGCGGGCGGTGAAACGGAAGTCGGCCCCGGTGAACGTCCGCGACTCTCCGTCGACGAACGACCCGGCAGCCACCTGTGTCGGTCCCTCACCGGAGATGACCCAGGGCCTGGTGCCGTAGATCGCTTCGCCGTTGGTGGAGAGCCAGTCACCGATCGTCAGCAGGAGCTCCTGCTCGGCCGCGGGGATGGTGCCGTCAGCCTTGGGGCCGACGTTCAGGAGCAGGACGCCGTTCTTGGAAACGACATCGGCGAGCTCGACGATCACGTCGTGGGCGCTCTTGTACTCGTGGTTCCGCACCCAGGACCACGCGGTCTTCGACACCGAGGTGTCGTTCTGCCACACCGTGGGGCGGATCTCGCCCATCGTGCCGCGTTCGATGTCGTAGACCGCGGAGCCCTCGGCGAAGGCGTCCCACTTGTAGTTGATGACGACCTCGCGACCCCAGGCGGCCGCGCGGTTGTAGTAGTAAGCGGCGAGCTTCGTCAGATACGGCTTGAAGGCGGGCTGCTCGATCCACCAGTCGAACCACAGGACCTGCGGGCGGTAGCGGTCGATGATCTCGACGGTGCGCAGCAGCCAGTCCTCGAGGAAGCGCTCGCTCGGCGCCGTCTCCTCGCGCTGCGCCGGGCCATAGAAGTCCTGTGTCTGCGCGGCGAGCACGTCGGAGTCGAACTTCGTTCCCCCGTTCATGAAGAACCAGTGCTCGGCACGGTGCGAGGAGGCGCCACGCACCATCCACGCCCGGTCGGTGGCGGCGCTCAGGTCTCCGAACACGTCACGCTCGGGTCCCATCTGCGCAGCGCTCCACCGGGAGCGTTTCGTGTCGTACATCGCGAAACCGTCGTGGTGCTCAGCGACGGGCACGACGAACTGCGCACCCGCCCGCCGGAACAGCTCCGCCCATTCGTCGGGATCGAACTGGTCCATCGTGAACGAGGGAATGAAGTCCTTGTACCCGAACCGGCGATGGTCACCATAAGTTGCGACGTGATGCTCGAACTCCGCGGTGCCCTCGCGGTACATGTTGCGCGAGTACCACTCGTTGTTGAAGGCGGGGACGGAGTACACGCCCCAGTGGATGAAGATGCCGAACTTCGCGTCCTCGTACCACTGCGGGGGCGTATAACCGCGCAGAGACTCCCAGGTGTCCGTGTAGGGGCCGGCATCGACGACGGCTTGAACGTCGGCAAGAGCTCGGGTGTTGTCCGCGACATCGACCGGAGCCGGCAGCGCGCCAAGGTCCAATGGGGGCAGAGACTCGGTCAAGAGCGTTCCTTTCGATTCAGAGGTGGACAAGTCATCGCCCACCGGATGCTCTGGCTTGGATCGCGGCGACGAGTTGTCGCCACCTCAGCGGCGGCTTCCGCATGGTCACTCCACCTCGAAGATCCGGGCGGCGGGACCGGCGGGCACCTCGACGACCGGCAGGCCTTCGGCCGTGCGGATCGTCCACTCCGGCAAGGCGACCGGATAGACCTGCTTGACGGCCCGCCCACGCAGCCCTGGCAGAGTGATCTCCGCGGCCGCGCCGCGCGACCACAGCGCCAGCAGCGACTCGGAACCGGCGTCGAGCTGCAGTGCGATCACGTCGTCGTCCCACCCCGGGAGGCCGAGCGGCCACACCGGGTGCGCCTCGGCGATGCGGTGCCGCCAGTCCTTGTGAAGCGCGACGGCTTCGCGCACCAGCGCGAACCGCTCGGAGTCGAGCCCGCCCAGGAACCCGGAGAGGTAGAGCCGGCCCATGACGCCCGCCGTCATCGCGAACGCTGTCTCCTCCACGCTCATCGACGTTGCCGGATAGGCCCAGTTCCCGGCCTGCTCGGGGAGGACGCTCGCGGGCGCGGCGGCGGCGATCGGCGCGTACCGCCGGAAGTCCTGCTGGTCGCTGGTGGACTGCAGGTGCGCCACGGACAGCAGGTTGTAGTCCATGCGCATCCCGCCCGAGGAACAGCTCTCGAACAGAATTTCCGGGTGCCGCGCCTGGGCGTCGCTCAGCCAGTCGCGGTAGGCCCGGGTGTGTCCCAGGAGCCCGGCTCCGGGGCCGGCGGCGGTCACGTCGGTGCCGACGCCCGAGTTCACGTTGTAGTCGAGCTTGAAGAACTCGATCCCGAACTCGTCCACGAGCCGGTCAACGGCCTCGTCCAGGTGGGCGCGCGCCGCCGGGTGGCGGAAGTCGAGCTGAAGATGCCCGTTCCCGCTGACCCGTCGGCCGAACCGCTGGAAGAACGCCTCCTCTGGCAGCTGCTGCGCCACCGGCGAATCGACGCCGACCGCCTCCGGTTCGAGCCAGAGCCCCGGGCGCATCCCGTTGGCGCGGATCGCGTCGATGACCGAGATCAGGCCGCCGGTGAACAGCCCGGGGGCCTCGCGCCAGTTGCCGGCGTCGGTCCACCAGTTGCCGTGGCCGAACCATCCGGCGTCGATGCAGAAGTACTCCGCGCCCGCTCTCGCCGCCGCCTCGATGAGCGGCAGCTCCTTCTCCGTCGACGGACCGGCCATGAGCGTGTTCATGAAGTCGTTGTAGACCACGGGTAGCCCCGCATCGACCGGGCGCAGCTCGCGGATCGCGCGCCGGTAGTCGGTCAGCGCCGCGAAGACCGCGTCCCGTCCGCCGTCCGCGACGCAGATCCCGGCGGGCACCGTCGTGAACTCGTCGCCGGGCGCCAGGCGCTCGGCGAACTGGTGGTACAGGTCGGTCGGGCCGTACACGCCGACGGTGACCGCGCCCTCGTTCTGAGTCGCCTCCCAGTGCCAGCCCGCGCTGGTCTCGACCTGCCAGGCGATCGAAGGCCCGTCACTGATCGCGAGGACTCCGGTCGGCAGGAACTCGCCGCTCGAGAACGACCCGTGGCTGGTCACCGCGAAGTTCCCGCGATTGCGCCGGCCGTGGAACTCCGGATTGACATTCGGCAGCAGCTCCGCGATGGGACGCTGCTGCCAGCGCCCTTCGGCGAGCCATTCGCTCTCGCCCCAGAGCAGGTCGTGCGCCCCCTCCGGGACGGACACCAGCCCGGAGCTCACTGAAAGGAGCATGAGATCGCCCAGGGCGCCGTTGCGAACGGTGTGCCGGATCTGGACACCCGGTCCTGCCGCCCGGAAGACGCTGGTCACCGCAAGGCCGCCCTCCGGATCGTGCTGGCGAATCCGCAGCTCGTCGCCGTGCGTCTCGTGACCCGTGTAGCGGAGCCGCTGCCCGGCTCCCCACAGCAGGAGGCTCTGGTTGGGGCGGTCGCGGTGCTCCCCGGCGGTGCTCACGTCGACGATCGCCGAGGGCGCGGCCAACGACTCGGAATCCGGGCCGGTCGACCAGTGGACGAGCCGGACGGGGTGGTCGTCGCCGTAGTCGAACCGCAGGTGCAGTCCGGGGTGGGCCCACTCGATGGCGGGTTCGCGGTCACGGTGCTGCGGGTCGGTCGATGTCACTGTCCAACTCCCATTCGTCACGCCTGGAGCATGTCGGCCTCGCCAGGGCCAGGTCAGCCCTTGACGGAACCGAGCATCACGCCGGAGACGAAGTGGCGCTGGACGAACGGGTACACGACCAGGATCGGCAGGATCGCGAGAACCATCGTCACGGCCTTGATGTTCGCCGAGATGGCCGCGCCCGTCGTCCCGATGGCCGCTGCGCTCTCCGCGGTGGTCGTCGACGCCCCCGCGATGAGGTTGCGCAGGTAGAGCGACATCGGGAAGAGCTCGTTCTTGTCGAGGTACAGGAACGCCGAGAACCAGTCGTTCCAGTACGCCACCGAGTAGAACAGCACCATGGTCGCGATCACGGCCTTCGACAGCGGAAGCACGATGCGCACGTAGATCCCGAACCAGCCGAGTCCATCGAGCTGCGCTGCCTCCTCGAGCTCACGGGGAAGGTTCTCGAAGAAGGACTTCATGACGAGGAGGTTGAACACCGACAGTGCACCGGGCAGGACGACCGCCCACATCGTGTTCTTCAGACCCAGCGACGAGATCAGCACGTAGTTGGGGATTATCCCGCCGTTGAAGAACATGGTGAAGACGGCGATGCCGATGAGGACGTTGCGTCCCCGGAGGTGCTGCTTGGAGATCACGTAGGCGAAGGTCGTCGTGAGGATCATCGCGACCACCGTGCCGACGACGGTGTACAGCACGGTGTTGCCGTAGCTCGTCCAGAACCGCTCGTCCTGCGTCACCGCGCGATAGGTCTCGATATTGAAGTCCACCGGTACGGCGTTCACCAGGCCTGCCTTGATCGCTCCGGCGCTCGAGAATGACTGTGCGAGCAGGGTGATGAAGGGGTAGAGCACCACGAGGCAGACGAGGACCAGAACGCCCGCGTTGAGCCCGGTGAACAGCCGGTACCCCTTGGAGTCGCGCGGTCCGATCGGCACGCCCGCTCGGGGGCCGGCCGGAGTCATCGCATCAGAGGTCACCACAGGCTTGCTCCCACCACTCGCCGCGAGACGAAGTTCGCGGACAGGACCATGACAAGGCCGATGCAGGCCTGGAACAGGCCGATCGCCGCCGCGTAGCTGAGGTTGTTGGACACCAGACCGACCCGGTAGAGATAGGTGGAGATGACGTCCGCGGTCGAGTACGTCAGCGGGGTGTACAGGAGGAGCACCTTCTCGAACCCGACGTTGAGAAACGTGCCGATGTTGAGGATCAGCAGGGTGACCATCGTCGGACGGATGCCCGGTAGCGTGACGTGCCACGTCTGACGCCACCGGTTGGCGCCGTCGATGCGCGCCGCTTCGTAGAGCGAGCTGTCCACGGTGGTCAGGGCTGCCAGGTAGAGGATCGTTCCCCACCCGACCGTCTGCCACACCTCGGTCCCGACGTAGATCGCCCGGAACCACTCGGGCCGCTGCAGGAACGGGATCCCCTCCCCTCCCATCGCCTCGACCACCTGGTTCACCGTGCCCTGGAGCGAGAGCAGCTGCATCGTCATGCCGGCGACGATCACGATCGACAGGAAGTGCGGCAGGTAGGAGACCGACTGCACGACCCGCTTGAACGCCGTCTTCCGGACCTCGTTGAGCAAGAGGGCCAGGACGATCGGCAGCGGGAAGCAGATGGCCAGGGTCAGACAGCCGAGGATCGCGGTGTTCGCGAAGACGTGCCAGAACGTCGGGTCGTTGATGAACATCTCCACGTACCGGAGCCCGACCCACGTCTCGCCGAAGATGCTGCCGCCAGGGCGGAACCGGCGGAAGGCGATGACGTTGCCGGCCACCGGCAGGTACCGGAAGACCACCAAGAAGGCGAGGGGCAGCAGCGCCATCAGGTACAGGACACCGTCCCGACGAAGCGTCTGACGCCACGAGACCCTCCCCGCGCGTGGGCGCCTGCGGAGTCGGCCGTGTCGAACGCCGGCAGTCCCGTCGCCCGACCCCGGGGCCGGCCCCGGCGCAGACCGCGGCGTCGGAGCGGGCGCGGTCCGCAAGGCGCCCTCGGTGCCGACCGCGCCACCCGTGCTCTCGTCCGTCACGTCCATGTCCCCACCTCCAAGGAGCCCGGTGGGGGCGTCGACGACGCCCCCACCGGGTCTACGACTCGAACGGTCAGCCGTTCTTCTCGGCGAAGCGCTCGTACGCGCCGTTGATCAGGTCCACGTACTCCTGGAGGTTCTGCGCCTCCAGCTCGGCCACGTACGCGTCCCACTCGCTCAGGGGACGCTCACCGAGGACGAACTTGAGAGTGTTGGTGTCGACCGTGTCCTTGAGGGGCGTCGCCAGCAGCGACGCCTGTTCGAGCTCGAGCTCGTCCAGCGGCGCCGGCGGGAACGGGTCACGTGGCGTGCGCGTGGAGAGGACGGAGTCGATGTAGTCGACGAACTCGGGGGTGTTGTAGGACTGCTTGAGCGCGCGGGACTCGGTCGAGTCGGCGAGGACGTTGTTGGAGTAGCCGAGGTCCGTCTGGATGTCGGTCTTCCCGTCGGGGTTGATGTTGAAGGCCCCCAGCGAGTAGTCCGGCGCCAGCGTGTACGTGCCGTCGGCCGACTTCGTGTAGGTCTCGCCCTCGACGCCCCAGCGCAGCAGGTCCCGCGCCTCGGCGCTGTAGTAGAGCCAGTCGAGGAACTGCAGCTTCGCGACGAACTGGGGGTCGTCCTTCGCGTCCGCCGTGATCATGAACCCGTTCCAGAAGTTGCGCGGCTCGACGATCTGTCCTGCCTGACCGCCGGGCGGGGCGATCTCGACGAGCTCGTATGTGCCCTTCGCGTCCGTGGCGTCGAGCGCCGTGGCGAAATCCTGGACCGTGCCGTTCGAGCCTGACGCGGCGAACACCTGTCCCGCGGCGAACTTCTCGGTCACCGTGCCCATGCCGTCGTTCGCGGCGGTGAAGGACTCGGTGTCGAGAAGACCGTCCTCGGCCAGGCCGTTGAAGTACTCGAGCATGTCGCGGTAGCCGTCACTGGTGGCGGCGTACTCGAACGTCCCGCTCTCCTCGTCGAAGAAGGTCCCGTTGCCGAAGCCCCAGCCCGCGACGGTCCCGAAGGCGTGCGCGGCGTAGTTGAGCATCGACTGGCCCTCGAAGCCGTCCGCCAGCGGCTTGCTGTCGGGGTACTTCTCCTTGATCATCGCCAGGCCCTCGCGCAGCTCGTCCCACGTCTCCGGGACCGGGGCGCCGACCTCGTCGAAGACGTCCTTGCGGATGATCAGCGTGAAGGTCGGGACGGAGACCTCCTGCAGGCCCGGCATCATGTAGTACTTCCCGTCCGCCTGGCGGAGGTTCTCGACCATCGCGCCCAGGTCCCACTCCTCGACGCGCTTCTGGAAGTTGGGCATGTACTCCACGTAGTCGCTGAGCGGCAGCACCGCGCCGGAGGCGGCGAACTGCTGCTCCTCGCCGGTGTAGACGAGCGGGATGACCTCGGGCGCGTCGCCAGAGCTGATCAGGAGGCTTCGCTTCTCCACCGCGTCGCTGAACGGGACGTTCGTCAAGTCCAAGGAGACGTTCGTGCGCTTCTCGATCTCGTCGAAGATCTGCCACGAGTCCGTGATCGGGACGTCGGGCCAGTCGGTCCAGAGCATCGAGAGATTCACGGGTTCGGTCGCCCTGAACGTGGTGTCGGCGGCGTAGTCGGTCATCACGCCGGCGTCGTTGTCGGTGCCCGCCTCGTCGTCGGTGCCCGCGGTGCACGCGGTCAGACCGATCAGCGCCGTGGCCGTGGCGAGCGCCGTCAGGCGCCGCCCGACGCGGCGCATCGGACCTGATGTCAGATCACGCTTCATGTCTCTCCTTTGAGAACTGCCCGGGCGCTGTTGACCGAGACCAAGCCGTGACGGGATGCAAGAGCGCCTCTCATCCCATCCGGGATTTTAGCGTTAAACTAGGAGCAAACCGGGGACGCCGTCAAGGTCTTGGAACGAGGCGTGCGACCAGCACGATGCCCGCAGGAGGATGCTGATGGTGACGATGTCAGATGTCGCGCGCGAGGCGGGCGTCTCGGTCATGACCGTGTCGAACGTCCTCAGCGACCGGCGCCCGGTCGGCGCGCCCACGCGCGCGCGAGTCCTCGCGGCCGTGGAAGCGCTCGGCTTCGAGGTGAACCTCACCGCCCGCCACCTGCGGGCGGGGCGGACCGACACGGTCGCACTGATCGTCCCGAGCTTCCACGACTACTTCGGCGAGGTTGCCGACGAGATCGCTCCCCTGGTCGAGGCCGAGGGACGGCATCTGGTCCTCGAACGGACGAGCGCCAACCCGGAGCACGAGATGGAGTCGCTCAGCGTCGCGCGGCTACAGCTCTACGACGGCGTCCTGCTGTCGGTAGCCGCACTGGACCGTGACCAGCTCGACCGGGTCCGGACGCCGAAGCCGATCGTGCTCCTGGGCGAGCACGAGGTGCCTGATCGCTTCGACCACATCAAGCTGGCGAACGAGGAAGGCGCGCGGCTCGCGACCTCCCACATGATCGAGGGCGGTTCTCGCCGGATCCTCGCGCTCGGCGCCGCTTACGAGAGTGCCCACAAGATGACGACGGACCGGCGGGTCGGGTGGGAGACGGCGCACCGCGAGGCCGGCCTGCCCGTCGACGAGCGGTACGTCGTGCCCGTCACCACCTACTCGTCGCAGGGCGCCCGCGAAGCCCTCCTCGACGTCGTCGCGTCCGGCCTGCCGTTCGACGGTGTCTTCGCCGTCACTGACGTCATCGCCCTCGGAGCGGTGGCCGCGCTGGCCGAGAGCGGGCTGCGCGTGCCTGACGACGTCCAGCTCGCGGGGTTCGACAATCTCGACGTGTCGAGCTTCGTCCCTCCGGGGATCACCTCGATCGATCCCAACCACCGGGGCGTCGCGCAGGACGCCGTCAGGCTGCTACACCGGCGGATGGCCGATGCCGCGGCGCCCGCGGAGCACATCGTCGCGCCGGTCCGTCTCGTGGTGCGCGGATCCACGCGGGGCGGGCGGTAGACGACCCGCCGCGCGATTCAGCGCGCGATCGACCGTGCGTGCGGTCTCACAGGATTGTCGCCGGAGCGATCGAGACGACCGCCCAGGCGGGAAGCTCCAGGTCGATCTCGAGGATGCCGTGCTCGGAGACGGTCAGGACGCTGCGACCGAGGTTGTCGGCGACCTCGCGCAGCTCGGCGGTCTGCGCACGGGAGAGGTTGAGGGGCGCGCCCATCCGGTACCAGGCCTCGGCGACGTTCCCGTGGTCCCAGTCGAGGACCTCCACGGCGAGCTCCACGCCGGGGGCGAGCCCGGCGATCGTGTGGCGGATGCGGCGGGTGGGCCCGACCTCGGCCAGCGCTCGCGTGCCCGCGTAGGTGTTCCACGACGCGAGGCCGGCCTTCCCCATGCCCTCGGGATAGTTGTAGAAGATCGCCGCCACGTCTCCCGTGCTCGACGAGCGGGTGATGGCACCGTCGGGCAGCTCCAGGAGGAGGCGGTCGCCGAGGCGGGCGAGCATCGCCATTGCGTGGAATGTCGGCTTGTGCAGGCCCTGCTCGTTGACGAGGCCGAAGCCGCCGTGGAACGGGCCGATGCCGCCGCCGCCCTCCTCGAAGACGTCGGTGAACGTCCAGTACGAGATGGAGTCCGCCAGCGCCGCTCCCTTGAGGAACGCGCGCACGATGTACGGCGCCGCGAAGAGCGTGTCGTGGATCGCGTCGCGGCTCGACGGCGATGTCGACCACTCGGTGATGTGCAGCTCAGCCTCGGGGTAAGGGCTCTCGGCGACGAGGTCGCGCATCCTGCGCAGGTCGAGGTACGTGGCATCGACCTGACGCGAGATCGCCTTTCCCCGGCCCGTCGAGTCGGCCGCATGGTCTGTCGGGTACAGGTGGGTCGAGAGGAAGTCGACCGGGACGTGACGCTCGGCGCACCAGTCGAGGAACTCGCGGATCCACACCGGCTGCCAGTCGAGCTCGTCCGGGTTCGCCGCCTCGGCGGTCGCGACCTCGAGCGACGGATCGTGGTACTCGCCGGCGTAGCGCGCGTCGGGCACGAACACGCTCGTCGACGGGCCGCCGACCCGGAGCTGCGGGTCGATGGCCTTGATCGCCCTGGCCGTCGCCTCGTAGAGCTCGAAGTACTGGGTACGCGTCCCGGTCCAGAAGTGCGGGACGAGGTTGGGCTCGTTCCACACCTCGAACGGCCAGGCCCGCACCTCGTCCAGGCCGTAGCGGTCGATCCAGTGCCGGACGGTCGTGGTGACGAGCTCGACCCATCGGTCCAGGTCCTCGGGCGGGCTGCAGTGCGCCTTCCACCAGAAGAGCGTCTCGGTCTGGCTGGCCAGCTCGCGCGGCATGAATCCGAGCTCGACGAACGGGCGTGCTCCCGCGTCGAGGATCGCGTCGAAGACCTTGTCGACGTAGGCGTAGGTGTACACGGGCTCGGGCAGCTCCTCGGGCGGCCCGAATCCCCCGCCGTTGCTCGTCCGGTACACGAACATGTCGTCGTGGAACAGTCCGTGGAAGCGGACGTGGCGCGCGCCCAGGACGTCGACCGCCTCGCGGAAGTGGGCCTGCCAGTCGGCACGCAGCGCCTCGTTCGCGCGGCCGGCGCCGACGCACTCGTTCCAGACGTGGCGCAGCACGGTGTCTGTCGCCGGGCGCCCGTCGATCTGGAGTGTGGACGGCGACGTGTCGTGAGGCATGAAGAACTCCTTCGGTCTGCATGGTGGCTGCGATCCGCCATCGGCGATCTGCGCCTTGTGCACGACTAATCGTATGTGTAACGTTAAAGCGAACCACTGCCGGGTTCTCTCGCAACAAAGTTGTTAGCGCTAACACCCGGGCCTCTCACCGTCGTGCCGATGAGGTGCACGACGAGGCCGCGCCCAGATGAACCGACAGTTCCGCCGCTGCGCCACGGGACGGGGCGGAACACGACAGAGAGCAGGAGCGAAGGATGAGCAGAAGAAGGTCCATCGCAATTCATGCACTGGGGGTCACCACCGCCCTGGTGCTGGGCTTGGTGGCGGCGACAGCACCGATCCAGGCCCCTCCGGCCGCCGCTGCGAGCGGCAACCTGCTGACGAACCCCGACATGGAGAACGGAACGACCGGCTGGTCGGTCTTCGGCGCCGGGTCGCTGGCGTCCGTCACGAGCCCGGTCCACGGCGGGTCCCGCGCGCTGTCGCGGACCGGTCGCACGTCGGCGTGGAACGGCCCGGCCCAGACCGTGACCTCCGTGCTGACGAACAACAACAGCTACACGGCGAGCGTGTGGGTGCGGTCGGAGAGCGGGACCCCGACCGGCCGGGTCACGTTGCAGGTGACCGCAGGCGGCACGACGAACTACGTCAACCTGGCGCAGGGGACCGTGAACTCCTCCGGCTGGACGCAGCTGACCGGCACCACGAACGTGTCCTGGACCGGGACGCTGTCGTCCGCCACGTTCTACGTGGAGTCGGCCGCGGGTACCGACAGTCTCTTCATCGACGACGCCTCGCTCGTCAACAACTCGACGCCGCCTTCCGGGACGTGCGACCTGCCGTCGACCTACCGCTGGACGTCCACCGGCGTCCTCGCGACCCCGAAGGCCGGCTGGGTGTCGCTGAAGGACTTCACCACGGCGCCGTACAACGGCCAGCATCTCGTCTACGCGACGACCCACGACTTCGGCAGCACGTGGGGCTCGATGAACTTCAGCCTCTTCAGCAACTGGTCCGACATGGGCTCCGCCACGCAGAACACGATGTCGTCCGCGACCGTGGCCCCGTCGCTCTTCTACTTCGCCCCGAGGAACATCTGGGTGCTCACCTACCAGTGGGGCCCAGGGGCCGCCTTCTTCTACCGGACGTCGAACGACCCCACGAACGCGAACGGCTGGTCGTCCCCCAGCGTCCTCTTCTCCGGGACCATCTCCGGCTCCGGCACCGGTCCCATCGACCAGACGATCATCGGTGACGGGTCGAACATGTACCTGTTCTTCGCCGGGGACAACGGGTTCATCTACCGGGCCAGCATGCCGATCGGCAACTTCCCGGGCAGCTTTGGCAGCTCGTCGACCGTCGTCATGAGCGACACCACGAACAACGGGTGGAACCTGTTCGAGGCGCCGCAGGTCTACAAGCTCCAGGGCCAGAACAAGTACCTCATGATCGTCGAGGCCATCGGCGCCAACGGCCGGTACTTCCGCTCGTTCACCGCGACCAGCCTCTCCGGCTCGTGGACGCCGCAGGCCGCGACGGAGAGCAACCCGTTCGCGGGCAAGGCCAACAGCGGTGCCACCTGGACCAACGACATCAGCCACGGTGAGCTCATCCGCAGCAGCGCCGACCAGACCATGACGATCGACCCCTGCAACCTGCAGCTGCTGTACCAGGGCCGTTCCCCCAGCTCCGGTGGGGACTACGGCCAGTGGCCGTACCGGCCGGGCCTGCTCACGCTGCAGCGGTAGCCCCGGACGCGTCACCGGGACGAACGCCGCGCACCCGGACCGGGTGCGCGGCGTTCACCACGCGCCGGTCCTCCCGCGCGGGCCCTCGCCCCAGCATGAGCACCGGCCCGAACGCGTCCAGCGGCAGTCGGCCCTCCGTCGTGACGAACCTGTCGAACACGTCGGCATGGGACACGGCCAGCACGTCGGCCATCGTCTGGTCGACGGCGGCGCGGAGCAGCGCCGCGTCGATGGCGCCCGTGCGGAACGCCCCCGCGAACGTGTCGTCGCCGTTGTGGGGCTCGAGCGGCCGAAACGGGAGTGCATCCTCGCCCGGCAGCGGCCCGGCCCCGTGCCGGGTGGCGTAGGTCCGGGTGCAGCCGACGGTCCGCACCCGCTCGATCCCTGCCGCGCGCGCCAGCTCTCGCGCGTTGGCCGGGGTCGTCGTGGACCACGTGGTGTGCGGCTGGAAGCCGAAGCTCTCGTCGAGCCAGAAACCCTGCGCGCCCTCGAACACGGTGTGCCCGGTGCGCAGCTCGTCGAGCAGGCGGCCCCGGTCCACGACCGTGAACGCCGCCGCAGCCTCGCACTGAGCCCGCGCGGCGGCGGCGACCCTTCCGGTGCTCGCCCAGGTGGTGTCGAGCACGCCTTCGGCCACGAGGGCCTCGGCGACGGCGACGGTCTTGGCCACGAACACGACGGGACGGGAGAGGTCGGCGGCGCGCGGGGCGTCGTCGGGCGCGGCGAGGCCGAAGGCGACCGTCTCACCGAAGCCCGTCCCGGTCGAACCGTGCCGGGCCGCTCCGCGCGCCGCCTCGCGTGCGTGGTTCGCGGCCATGTGCGCCGCCGTCGTGACGAGGCAGGCGCCGTCCACATGCAGGACGGGGGCGAGCCCGAGGCGCACGAGGGCCGCCCGCTCGGCCGCGGCCGCCGTCGGTTCCACCGTGCAGTAGCCGGACACCCAGGTGGCCACGCCCGAGAACGAACCGGACCCGAAGGATGCGAACGTGTGGTGCCGACCGCCGACGACGACGTTGTGCGCGGCCTGCTGCCCGCCGTTGAAGCGAACCACGCGGTCCGCGCCGGATGCGGCGGCGAGGGCGTCGACCGTGGCGCCCTTGCCCTCGTCGCCGAACCCGAGGCCCACCACCACGTCCGCGGTGGCGGGCCGGGACGTGGCGGGTGCAGTCATCGCAGGCCCACCGCCGGGCGCCGGGCCGCGAGGCTCTTCCCGACGCGGAGCGCGACCTCCCGGCCGGCGGCGACGGTGAGGTCGTCCGTGATCGTCGCGAGATCCTTGCCCTCCTCGAAGCCGACGATCGCGGCGATCGTCTCCGCGATGGCGGTCGGGTCCTGCACGATCGTCAGCGAGTCGGGGCCGAACAGCCCTTCGTAGAACTCCTGGGAGCGCTGCTGCAGGGCCGCCGCGTTGTTGATCAGCAGCACTCGCACGTTCCAGGTGCGGGAGACGTCCGCAGCGATCGTGGCGACGTCCAGCCCGCCCAGCGGCTGCGGGTCGCCGACGAACCGGCGCACGTGCTCGGCCGTGATCGGAATCTGCTTCTCGTCCGCTATGAGGAAGACGTAGCCCTTCCGGCCGCGCTTCTCCCAGGCGTCGGTCACCGTGTGGTGAGCGAGGTAGTAGAGCAGCAGGTTGCTGGTCTCGCCGTCGTTGCCGCCACCCCCGCCCTCCAGGAGAAGCCGGTCGAGGTTCTCGTCGATCCGGTTGTCCGACTCGAACTGGCTCACCTGCAGCGGCACCCGGTCGCACGTGGCGTCGCCGTAGGTGGCCACGGCGACCTGCGGGTCGGTGGCGTAGCCCTTGTCGACCAGCAGGCCGAACAGGGTCGCCAGCTTCTGCTGCACGACGCGCGGCACCGAGCCCATGGACCCGGTCGAGTCGAACCCGACCACGATCGGCAGCGACGCCGCGTGCTCGGCGCTGTCACGCGACTCGCGGAGGTTCCTGCCATCCCTGCCGAGCCGCGTGGGGTCGAGGTCGGGGTGCGCCTCGTACTTCCCCGACCGGCGCGCCGCCCGGTCGTAGCCGAACGTCGCCCCGGACGCGGCGCGGGCCCCCGTCACAGCGTCATAGGTGTCCCTGCTCCAGCTTCCGCCACCCATCGCCTTCTCCTTCCGTGCCCGATTCACTCTCACCTTTTATATGGTCAGTGTGACCATATCAATCGAGTCGGGTTGAGCACAAGACCCGCCGTCGGCGGCCTACAGGGACGGGGACGGCGGCTCGGGCAGGGGGTGCCACGCCGGCGCGCCGTAGAGGCTCCGGGCCGCGCCGGCGACGTCGCGCAGCAGGTCGGACGGGAGGCCGGGGCCGGTCGCATGGCGACGCAGCACGTCCGCGAGCGGGGCGTCGACGTCGGCGACCTCGAGCACCGTCGCAGCAGTCTGGGCGACCGCGAGACGGGGGTCGACGCGGGCACCGCCCAGCCAGCGCGGCGGCGTGGCCGCCCGCGGCGCCACGGCCATCCGGTCCCCGATCCGGACTGCCGACCACCAGCCGTCCAGGCGCAACCCGTGCTCCTCGGGGCACAGCACCACGGTCCCCGGGTGGATGTCGCCGTGCACCCAGCCGACCTCGGCGGCCAGCTCGATCGCCGCGGCCGTACGCTTGGCGACCCACACGGCGGTGCGGGAGTCGAGCCGCCCGACGTCGGCCAGGAACCACCAGCGGGCCGCGCCACCGTCGTCGTAGGTGACGAGCCTCGCCCCGGTGCGCGACGCCCCGGGCGCCGCGGCCATCCGCGTGAAGAACCTCGGGTGGCGGGTGCGCGCGAGGTCGCCGTGGGCGCGGTCCGCGACGTCGACCAGGTCCTCGAAGCCCGGCTCCGGGGTCCACACCAGGCGGCCGGGGCCGTCGCGGCGGGCCGTGGCGAGCCGCAGGGCGACGTCGGGCCCGTCGTAGAGGGCGGTCACGTGCGCAAAGGCCGCACCCGCGAGCGGGCTCGCGCACAGGTCCGGGTGCAGCGCCCGGCGCAGCGCGCGCAGTCCCGCGGTGGTGCGCGGGACGCCCAGCTCGGCCCACGTGGTCGCGGCCAGCACCGTGGCGGGCGTGAGGACCGGCGTCACCGCTCGCTCCCCTCGCCCCGCACGATGCGGGACGGGCGCCGGAACGGCGGGACGATCTCCGCCGCCCCGCCCGCCCGGTAGAGCTGCGCACGCGGCCCGGGCACGCCCACCCGAACCTCGTCGACCGGCTCGACGAAGCCCGGCACGGCGAGCACCTTGCGCCGGAAGTTCTGCAGGTCGAGGGCCTCGCCCCACACGGCCGCGTAGACGGCACGCAGCTCGCCGAGGGTGAAGACGCGCGGGAGGAACGACGTCGCCAGGGTGGTGTACTCGAGCCGCGACCGGATGCGCTCGACCGCGTCGGACAGGATCTGGGCGTGGTCGAAGGCGAGATCGATCTCGCCGTCGGTCACGTCATCGACAGCCCACCAGCGGGCCGCGACCGCGTCGCTGCCCGCGACCGGGTCCGGGAGGTCCGGGGCGAGCGCGACGTAGACGACCGAGACGACGCGCATGCGGGGGTCGCGCTGCGGGGCGGAGTAGGTGCGCAGCTGCTCCAGGTGCACCGGCGTCGCGAGGCCGATGCCCGTCTCCTCGACCAGCTCCCGCCGCGCGGCAGCGTCGGCGTCCTCGTCCGGCTGGACGAAGCCGCCGGGCAGCGCCCACGCACCACGGAACGGCTGCTCGCCGCGCTCGACCAGCAGGACATGGACGCGCCCACCGCGCAGCGTGGCGATCACGACGTCGACCGTGACCGCCACCGGCGGGTAGTCGCGCGGGTCGTACTCGGTGGGTTCCTCCATGGCGGGTTGCTCCTCGCTCGTCCAATAGGGTCACAGTGACCTTATCAGGAGGAGTGGTGTGTCCGGCCAGTGGCCGTCCCTGCCGCGTCCAGCGGCAAGTGCGTGTGGCACCACCCTCACTACGCTGCCCGGGTGGATCCGGTACTGGTGCAGGTGACGACGACGTTCGACGACGAGGCTGCGGCGCTGGAGATGGCGGACGGGGCTGTCCAGGCACGACTCGCTGCGTGCGCCCAGATCGAAGGCCCGATCACGGCGATCTACCGGTGGCAGGGCCAGGTCCACCGCGAGCGTGAGTGGCGGCTGGTCCTCAAGACGCGCCCCCAGCTCACCGAGGCGCTCGTCCTCCACATCCGCGCGCTCCACACGTACGACCTGCCCGAGATCGTCGTCACCCCGATCATCGGCGGAAGCCCCGAGTACCTCGCCTGGGCAGCAGGCGAGGCCGAAACCACGGCGTAGACGACTTCCTTGCACGCGACGGCCGCGAAACGGCGGCCGCACCCGCTCGCGGCGCGCCCGGAGGAAGTCGGGCGCTACGGCCGCCTGCGCACGAATAGTAGGTTGCGGCTTGTGAACGTGAAGCCGTTGGTCGAGACGATCCTGGCCGCTTCGGTGTTCCTGGAGCAGGGGTCGGACGACGACGTCGACCCGGACTGGGCGGTCAAGACCCTGGAGAACATGGCGCACTCCTTGGGCCGGGTGCCCGCAGAGGACGTTCCCGAGGTGCTCGCCGCGTTCGAGGAGATCGCTGCCGAGGCCGACGCGGCCGGGCACGTGGACTGGGCACGGTTCGTCCGGTCCCAGCCGTTCGCCCTGGGCCTGGTCGACGACGACCCCACCGAGGCGTCATGACGACCGAGGCGGCGCACCGCTGCTGCGCGCCACGCGGGCGAAAGTGTCGTATTTACACAGTATTCACCGGAATGTCGTGCGGGCCATAGTTTGTCTCGATACGGTGTCATAATGCGGAAACTGCTTGAGCGTCCCTTGCCACCCGCCTTTCTGGCCCTTGCCCTCGCGTTGGCGTTGATCGCAGCGGCCCAGGTCGGCGTAGCCGCGCCCGGCCAAGCGGCCACCCCGATCAGCGTCGCGTCGGCGATCTCCACCCAGAACGGCTCGACGGCCACCGTGCGGGGGTACGTCGTCGGGCAGCCGACCGCAACCAGCACCGTGGTCACCAGCGGCTTTCCCAACGACTACGCCCTGGCCCTCGCCGACGCCCCCGGCGAGACCAGCACCGCACGGATGATCTACGTCCAGATCCCCGCGGCCTTCCGCTCCGGCTACGGCCTGGCGTCCAACCCCGGCCTCATGGGTCAGCAGCTCGACGTCACCGGCACGCTCTCGGCCTACTTCACGCACCCGGGGCTCCGGGACAGCACCGCGTTCGCGGTCGTGGGGTCCGGGGGCGGGGACGACGGCGGTACAGAACCCGCCGGCTACTACGACGCCGCAGCCGGCAAGACCGGGCCCGCGCTGCGTTCCGCCCTGCACGGGATCATCGACAACCACACCGGGGTGAGCTACGCGACCGTCTGGACCGCCCTGCGCGAGACGGACGAGGACCCGAACAACCCGAACAACGTCATCGAGTTCTACTCGGGCACGTCGATCTCGAAGACCAGTAACGGCGGCGACCCGGACGACTGGAACCGGGAGCACACCTGGGCCCAGAGCCACGGCGACTTCGGCACCGCCACCGGCCCCGGCACCGACCTGCACCACCTGCGGCCCACGGACGTCACCGTCAACTCGACCCGCGGCAACAAGGACTTCGACAACGGCGGGTCGGCGGTCTACCAGTGCGCGGACTGCTTCACCGACTCCAACTCGTTCGAGCCTGCCGACGCCTACAAGGGCGACGTCGCACGCATGCTCATGTACATGGCCGTGCGCTACGAGGGCGACGACGGCTGGCCCAACCTCGAGCTGAACGACTCGACGACGAACGGCGCGGTGCCGCTGCACGGGAGGATCTCGGTACTGCTCGCCTGGCACGCGGCCGACCCGGTCTCGGCTGCCGAGCGCCGGCGCAACGAGGTCATCTACACCGACTGGCAGGGCAACCGGAACCCGTTCATCGACCACCCGGAGTGGGCCGACATGATCTGGTGATCCGGGCAGGCCGTGGCCCAGGAGGACCCTCCTCCTGGGCCGCGGTCGGCGAGGCGCAGCGTCAGATGAGCCGCTCAGCAGGCGCCGAGCTCTTGCCGGGCCCCGTTCGGCTCGCCGGGCGCCTGGTTGTGTGTCACTGCTTGGCGCGCCACCGCGATCCGTCATGGACGGCCTCGTCCCCGCTCGTAGGGAACAGCCGAGGATCTCGTCAAGCGCGGAGGGCAGCCGGATCCCGGGTTACGCGGAGGCGCGCCAGAGGATCTGGGAACGGACGCTGCGGTGGATCGGATCGAGCCGGGCGAAGTCCGACTCCGCGAGGATCTCGACGATGTCCAGCGCGTTCGACGCGAGCCCGTGCCGATCGAGGGAGATCGTCGTGAGCGGCGGATCGACGGCTTCGCCGAGGGCCAGACCGTCGACACCGACGATGCGGACCCTGCCGGGGACATCGACGCCGAGACCGTGCGCGCTCTGCACCGCGCCCAGCGCCATCAGGTCGTTGAACATCAGGACGGTGTCGGTGTCCGGGTGTCCGCGCAGGAGCTCCCCGAACGCCTCCCCGCCACCGGAGATCGACTCCTCGCCCACCGTGACGCCGGTGAGCTGGTCGCCGACCGCCTGTTCGAACCACTCGCGCCGGGGAGAGGGCGCGTAGCGGCCGGCAGACCGCAGCGTGTACGCCGAGTCGACCATCCCGAACCGTCGGGCGCCGCGCTCGCGCAGCGCACGGATCGCGTCCACGACCCCGGACTCGATGTCGAGCTCGACCGAGTGGACGCCGGGCAGGGCGCTCACCCATTCGAGGCGCACGACCGGCAGACCGCGCGCGGCCTCGCGCAGCTCGGTATCAGAGTGGCCGAAGTGGCCGACCACGACGTCGACCTGCGTGGACAGCAGGCCCAGGGCCTCGTCGAGGCCGCTCTCCAACCCCGCCATCATGACCTGCCACCCGCGTTCGGCGGCGACCGAGAGCAGTTCTCCGGCGAAGTCGGTGTAGTAGGGATTGCGGAACGAGGCCACCACGAGACCGAGCGCGTGCGTCTTCTGCCTGGTCACGAGATTGCGCGCGAACCGACTCGGACGGTACCCGAGGCGGTCCGCGGTCTCGAGCACGCGCCGCCGAGTCGACTCGCTGATGTCACCCATGCCGTTCATGGCGCGTGTCACCGTCTGCCGAGACACCCCGGCCTCGGCCGCGACGTCGAGGATCGTCACACTCTTGCCCACGCGGTCATCCTTCCGTTGAACGGCCCCCCGCAGCTCGGCCGCGCCGGGTCATCCGACCTTGATCGCATAGGTCCGGCCGGCCACGGCCGGCCAGCTCCAGCGTGCGCGGCCGCGCGGCGCAGGCGCCGCCACCTCGGCCTCGATCGCCGCACCCGCGGAGTCGACCACCGACGGCCGAAGTCCCGCGTCCGCCTCGATCACCAGGTCGCCATCGGTCGCGGTGTGGATGCGCGCGCTCGCCAGGACGCCAGAGGCCCATTCGAGGTCGACCGTACGGCCTCCCCGCGCGCGGAGACCGGACGCAGCTCCGGCGTGCCAGGACGCCGGAAGGGTCGGCAGCAAGGAGAGCGCTCCGTCATGGCTCTGCACCAGCAGCTCGGCCATCCCGGCGACGGCGCCCAGGTTCCCGTCGATCTGGAAGATCATGCCGCCGGGCCACGCGCCGTGCGGGTGCAGATCGAGCAGCGACGCCGAGCTGAGCTCGTCGACGAGGATCCCGATCGACCGCTCGGCGAGCTCCGCGTCGCGCAGTCGCGCGGCCAGGCAGAGCACCCAGGCCTGGCTCCAGCCCGTATACCCGCCGCCGTGCTCGAGGCGGTAGGCGAGCGCCCGTCGCACCGCCTCGAACTCCGCGGGAGTCGCGGTCTCCGTGATGCGGGAGCCGGGGTAGGCGCCGTACAGGTGCGAGAGGTGCCGATGATCGAGCTCGCTGGGCAGCAGCGGCGGTGCCCACTCGCGAAGCCGGCCCCCGTCGTCGATCGCGGGCAGCCGGAGACGCGCGAGCGCCCTGCGGCAGCGGTCGGCGAGGTCGTCACTGTCGTCGAGGCGCTCGACGAGCCGGACATACCGGTCGAGCGCCTGCGAAGCGAGCTCTTGATCGAGCGTTGACCCGGCGGTCACGGTGCCGAGCTCTCCGCCTGCGACGAACGGATGCTCGGGTGACGTCGACGGGCTCACGACGAGCTTGCCTTCGGCGTCCTCGACGAGCTGGTCGAGCGCGAACTCCACGACTGCTCGGGTGACCGGCAGCGCCACCGACCGAGCGAACTCGTCCGACCAGCGGAAGTCGAGACGGTCGCCGAGGTGCGCGGCGATCCAGGCCAGGCCGAACTGCCAGTTCGACCATTGCGGTTCGCCCTGCACGGGCGAGGTGAACCGCCAGATGTCCGTGTTGTGGTGCGTCGTCGCGCCCTCGGCCCCGTAGACCGCCGCCGCGACCGAGCGGCCGGCGTCCGCGAGGTCTCGGGCGAGGTCGAAGAGCGGCTCGTGCATCTCCGGCAGCGCGGTCGTCTCGGCGGCCCAGTAGTTCATCTCGACGTTGATGTTCGTCGTGTAGTTGGAGCTCCAGCCGGGACGGACGTCGACGTTCCAGATGCCCTGCAGGTTCGCCGCCTGGGTGCCCGGGCGGCTGGACGAGATGAGCAGGTACCGTCCGAGGTCGAAGTACCGCTCGGCCGCCGTCGCCTGCGGCGTGCCCGACGCCGAGAGGTCGAGCTGCACGCGGTCGAAGAGCGCGGCGTAGTCCTCGACGTGACGCCGTCGCAGCTCGGCGGGCTCCCGCCCGAGAGCGGCGCGGACGCGAGCGGTCGCCTCCTCCGCGAGGGCCTCGAGGTCGGCGCTCGGCCGCTCGCGCGCGCCGCGGAAGCCGCTCACCGCCGTGGCGACGAGCCGCCGGTCGCTCGTGACGGCCGCGGCGACCGCCCAGCCCATGCCGGCGTCGACCGTGCCATCGGCGCCGGGCGCAGCCCGGTCGTACTCGACCGCGTCGGCGGCCGCGACGTAGTTCGGCAGCGCACGGCTCGGCGCGCGGCCGACGGCGACGAGCCAGTCGACGCCGCCGGAGGAGAACGACGTCACGTCGACGGGGTGCGGCGAGTCGAACTCGACGTCGATGACGAGCGGTTCACCCGCTCCGTGGGCCACGGCGACGAGCACACCGTCAGGGGCACTCACGTACGCCTCCATCGACTCCGCCCCGGCGTCGATCCGGGTGGTCGCGGAGGCCAGGTCGAGCTGCCGCCGGTACGACGCGGGCTCACCGTCCTGACCCCATCGCCAGCGCAGCCGCCCGAGGGGCTGGTACGCCTCCGTCCAGCTCTCGGCCTGGAGTTCTCGCGCCAGCCGGTCGGCCCGCGCGTGATCACCCGCGGCGACGGCAGCGCGCAGGTCGGCGACGGTCTCCGGGCGCACGTCGCGCCGAGGCGTCCCCTGCGGCCCACCCGACCAGACCGTGTCGAGGTTCAGGTCGAACTCCTCGACTCCTGGCCGGCCGTGGACCGTCACGCCGAGCGACCCGTTGCCGAGCAGGAACGCCTCTGTGAACACGTCCGCCGGCCGTTCCAGGGTGATCACCCGAGCGTCGGACTGAAGTTCAGGGGGCACGATGTCTCCTCGTCGTCGCGGAATCGTGAACCTTCACGTTATCTGCGGCGGCCGCCCGGGGGCAAACGGCGCCGGGTGGAGCCGAACAGCCACCGCCCACCGGCGAGTTTGCAGGACCGAGAACTTGTTTTCGCATGCCCGAACTTCTAGGGTCGCGGTATGCCCAGCACTCGCCGCGCTCGCGCCGTCCTCAGGTTCGCGCTCCCGCTCACGCTGATCGCGGGAGCGGTGTCCGGCTGCACCGCCTCGGCCCAGGGAAGCGGGGCGGACGACCGGCCGGTGGTGCTGACGACGTTCACGGTGCTCGCCGACGTCGCGCAGAACGTGGCCGGTGAGCACCTCCGGGTGGAGTCGATCACGAAGGCCGGCGCGGAGATCCACGGGTACGAGCCGACGCCGCGCGACATCGCGAGGGCGTCCGAGGCGGACCTGATCCTGGACAACGGGCTGAACCTCGAGTCGTGGTTCGAGCAGTTCGTCCAGTCGGTGGACGTGCCGCACGTGGTCGTGTCGGAAGGCGTCGAGGTACTGGACATCACCGGGGACGCCTACGCCGGCAAGCCGAACCCGCACGCGTGGATGAGCCCGGTGAACGTTCAGATGTACGTCGACAACATGGTCGACGCGTTCAGCGACCTCGACCCGGAGCACGCCGACGCCTTCGAGGCCAACGGCGCGGCGTACAAGGCGGAGCTGCAAGAGGTGCAGGACGAGCTCGTCGCCGGGCTGTCCGCGCTGCCGGAGAACGAGCGGGCGCTGGTGACCTGCGAAGGCGCGTTCTCCTACCTCGCCCGCGACGCGGGACTGACCGAGCGGTACATCTGGCCGGTGAACGCCGAGCAGCAGGCCACCCCGCAGCAGATCACCTCGGCCATCGAGTTCGTCCGGGCCGACGACGTCCCGGCTGTGTTCTGCGAGTCGACGGTCTCGGACAAGCCGATGCAGCAGGTCGTCGAGGCGACCGGTGCGGCCTTCGGCGGCACCCTCTACGTCGACTCCCTCTCCGAGGCCGACGGGCCGGTGCCGACCTACCTCGACCTGATCCGCTACGACTCCACGACGATCATCGACGCCCTCACCGGAGGCGACGCATGACCACCGCGATCCAGACCGCCGCGATCCAGATGGAGGACGTCGTCGTCCGCTACGGCGAGGTGCTGGCCCTCGACGGCGTGTCCCTGAGCGTCCAACCGGGGCGGGTGACCGGGCTGATCGGGATGAACGGCTCCGGCAAGTCGACGCTGTTCAAGACGATCATGGGCATGGTCCGCCCCGACCGCGGGCGCGTCCTGATCGACGGTGCCGACCCGGCCGTGGCACGCCGACAGGGCCTGGTCGGATACGTGCCGCAGAGCGAGGACGTCGACTGGGCCTTCCCCGTCTCCGTCCGTGACGTCGTCATGATGGGCCGCTACGGGCGCCAGGGCCCCACCCGGCGGGCCCACCCGGCCGACCACGCCGCCGTCGCCGAGGCCCTGGACCGGGTCGAGCTCACCGCCTACGCCGACCGACAGATCGGACAGCTCTCCGGCGGGCAGCGCAAGCGCGCGTTCGTCGCCCGCGGCATCGCCCAGGACGCCCGGGTCCTGCTGCTGGACGAGCCCTTCGCCGGGGTCGACAAACGCTCCGAGGCCACCATCGTCCGGCTGCTCAAGGAGCTGGCGGCCGACGGCCGGACGATCCTGGTGTCCACCCATGACCTGCACGCTCTCCCGAGGCTGGCCGACGAGGCCGTGCTGCTTCTCCACCGGATCCTGTTCCACGGCGGGGTGTCCGAGGCGCTGCGGCCCGAGAACCTCGCCCGCGCGTTCGGCCTCGACGGCGTCGACGTGCTCGACCACGGAGACTCCGCATGAGCCCCCTCGACCTGCTGCTGGAGCCGCTGCAGTACGACTTCATGGTCCGTGCGCTCACGACGACGGTGATCGCCGCCGTCGTGTGCGCGCTGCTGTCGTGCTGGCTCGTCCTGGTGGGCTGGTCGCTGATGGGCGACGCCGTCTCCCACGCCGTCCTGCCCGGTGTCGTCATCGCCTACGTCCTCGGCGCCCCGTTCGCGCTCGGTGCCCTCGTGTTCGGGTTCCTCGCCGTCGCCCTGATCGGCGCGATCCGCGGCACGAGCCGCGTCAAGGAAGACGCCGCGATCGGGATCGTGTTCACCACCCTGTTCGCGCTCGGCCTCGTCCTCATCTCCGTCACGCCGAGCCAGACAGACCTGAACCACATCATCTTCGGCAACATCCTCGGCGTCTCCACCGCGGACCTCGTCCAGATCGCAGTCCTCGCCACCATCGCGTTCGCGGTCCTGGTCCTCAAACGCCGCGACCTGACGCTGTACGCGTTCGACCCCATGCACGCCCACGCCATCGGGCTCTCGCCCCGGTTCCTCGGGGCACTGCTGCTCGGGCTCCTCGCCCTGACCGCGGTCGTCGCCCTCCAGGTGGTCGGGGTGATCCTGGTCGTCGCGATGCTGATCATCCCCGGCGCCACCGCGTACCTCCTCACCGACCGGTTCGGGCACATGCTCGTGATCGCCCCGGTGATGTCGGCGGTCTGCTCGGTGGTAGGGATCTACCTCAGCTACTGGCTCGACGCCGCCTCCGGCGGGCTTGTCGTCGTCGTGCAGGGCGCGGCGTTCTCGCTCGTCTACGTGTTCGCACCCCGCCACGGACTGCTCGGCAAGCACCTCACGGCCCGACGGCGGACGGTCACCGCATGAACGGGATCACCCACACCGCTCCCCCAGTCGTCACGCCGTCGTGGCAGCATGGGCCCGCCCGACAACCGACCCCCAGGAGGCCTGCAGTGTCCGATCGTCCGACCGCCCCCGAGAGCGACGCCGCAGAGCTCGCGGCGACCTTCGACGAGTTCGACTCCGACGGCGACGGCCTCATCACGGTCGCCGAGTTCCGCCTCGCGATGCAGGGCCGTGGCGAGACGGTCACCGACGCGGAGCTGGACCAGATCTTCGCGACCGCCGACCACGACGGCGACGGCGCCATCGGCCTCGCTGAGTTCACCGAGGCCTGGTACGCCTGACGCCGACGCCGGTGGCGCCCCGTCGGTCGCCGACCCGGGAGCGCGCCGGGCGCTGATCACAGAAGGCCCCTGATCTTCGGATCGGGGGCCTTCTGAGTGTCCCTGTCGAACCAGGCAACGACAGCGCCGGGATGATGGCCGACCTGGTCGACCTGGACGTCTATGCGATCGAGGCCGCGACCCGTATCCGGAGGCGTACGAGGCCACCGTGCAACGCAATGTCCGCGAGCAGGAGGCCGACGCCCGTCCAGGGCGAAGAGGCCGGGCAGGCCCGGCCCGACGTCGAGGCCTGGCTACGTCGGGTGGGCCTGCGGCCGCCGTAGTTCGCGAGCAGGAGGGGCAGCCATTGTCCCACCGTGGCTCAGCCGGCAGGGCGGGCTTCGCCCTCGCGGGCGAGCCGCTCGAGCAGCGCCGACAGCCGATACGGCATGACCTGCTCCAGCGCCACGGACGTGCTGGTTCTCTGCACCCCTGGCGCGGCGGTGATCGCAGCGGTGACGCTCCGGAGGCCGGCGGCGTCCCGCGCGACCACACGGGCCAGGAGGTCGGCATCGCCGGTGGTCGCATGCACTTCGATCACCTCGGGGATGTCCGCGAGCGCATCGTAGGCGGCCCGTGCTTCGGCCTGGCTCAGCGAGATCGCCACGAACGCCGTGAGCCCGCGGCCGAGCGCTTCGGGCGCCAGCCGGCGGCTGACGTCGCCGAGCGCGTGCGACTTCTCGAGGCGGCGCAGCCTGGCGTGAACGGTGTTCCGTGCGACACCGAGCGTGCGGGCGAGCGAGACCACGGACGCTTCCGGGTCTTCGTCGAGGGCGAGCAGCAGGCGCGCATCCAGTGGATCCAGCTGGTAGGTGCTGGTCATTCTGCCACCTCTCCTGGGAAGTAATGAGCAATCTGCCATGTCCGTCAAGGCACAGTTGCGCAGAAGTCTATTCGACCCACATTGTGAAGAGCATGGCGTACACGACCAACACGCAGCCGGCCCTGCGTTCCCTCGTCCACGAGCTGCCCGCGTATGCGGCGGGCCGACGCGCGACCGACGCGACCATCGCCGCCCTCGCCTCCAACGAGAGTCACTACGACCCACTGCCCTCCGTGCTGGACGTGGTCGACACCGCCGCGAGGCGCATGAACCGGTACCCCGACAGCGCGGCACTGGCGCTGCGCACCGGGATCGCGGCTGCGCTCGGCGTCGTCCCCGAGGAGGTCGTCGTCGGCCCGGGGAGTCTTGGCGTTCTGCAGCAGATCATCGCCGCCGTCTGCGACCCGGGTGACGAGATCGTCTTCGCCTGGCGGTCCTTCGAGGCCTATCCGGTCCTCGCGTCGCTGGCAGCGGCGCGATCGGTGATGGTGCCGCTGGCCGCCGACGAGTCTCACGACCTGGAGGCGATGGCGGCCGCGGTCACCGAGCGCACCAAGGTGATCCTGGTGTGCACGCCGAACAACCCGACCGGGGCTACTGTCAAGCACGGTCGCATGTCGGAGTTCCTCGACTCCGTGCCCGCGCACGTCCTGGTGGTCATCGACGAGGCCTACGTGGAGTTCGTGGCCGAGAAGGAAGCGCTCGACGCGCTGGCGCTCTTCCGTGCGCACCCGAACGTCTGCGTGTTGCGCACCTTCTCCAAGGCGCACGGTCTGGCCGGCCTGCGAGTCGGCTTCGCCGTCGCGCACACGGAGCTCGCCGATGGGCTGCGCCGCGTCGGCCTGCCGTTCGCGGTCACCGCGCTTGCGCAGGAGGCGGCCCTCGCCTCGCTGCAGGCGACGAGGGAGCTGCACGAGCGCGTCGCGCTCGTGGTCGCCGAGCGCGACCGCGTGGCGGACGCTCTCCGGCGTGCGGGCTGGGCTGTGATCGCAGGACAGGCGAACTTCGTCTGGCTGCGCGCCGACGACACGCTCCGGGAACTGATCGTCGATCACCTCGAGAGGAACGACATCCTGGTCAGGGGCTATCGGGGCGACGGGGTCCGCATCTCGCTGGCAGACGGCCCCACGAACGACCACGTGATCGCCGCGCTCGGCGACCGCAGCAGCTTTGAGGCCGCCCGATGAGCACCAGGACGTGGCGTGGCTCTCGCACCACCGCGCGCGACGCCGGCCCGGTCCCCCACAGCCTGCTCGAGGATGTGCTGGGCTTGCTGGTCGGCACCTTCGTGGTGAGCCTCGGGCTGGTCATCCTTCGCGCCGGATCGCTCGTGACCGGCGGCACGGCGGGCCTGTCGCTGCTGCTCAGCCAGGCTTTCCCGGTTCCGTTCGGGCTGGTGTTCGCAACCGTCAACCTGCCGTTCTTCCTGCTCGCCGTCCGGGGGAAGGGATGGAAGTTCAGCATCTACAGCGCGGTGGCGATCGCGCTGGTGTCGGCGATGTCGAGCCTGCACACGCTGTTCGTCCCGCTCACCGTCATCTCGCCCCTGTATGCAGCCGCAGCAGGGAACATCCTGTGTGGCGTCGGCCTGATCGCGTTGTTCCGGCACACAGCGAGCCTCGGCGGGTTCAACATCGTCGCACTTGTCATGCAGGACCGGTTCGGCACGCGGGCCGGGTACGTCCTCATGGTGCTCGACTCGGCCGTGATCGCCTCCTCCCTCCTTCTCGCAGCGCCCCTCACCGTCGTCGTGTCGGCGGCGGGCGCGGTGCTGCTCAATCTGATCCTGGCCATCAACCATCGGCCAGGGCGGTACACGGGGTCGTAGGCGGGCGTCAGTCGGGCGCCGATGTGCCTGGCAGCGAACCGGTTCGCTGCACCGTGGCGCACCTCCCGGTGGCCGGTCAAGCGAGCGGGTTCGCGCGTCGTCGTTCCGTGACTGCGAGCGGACGACCTTCCCCTCGCGTGGTGTGAGCGCTAACATCAGGGCGTTTGTGCACGTCGGGCGCTGACGCCCGTGTTCCGCAAGGTCCTCGAGGGAGAGAACCATGAGAAGCACAGCACTTCGAAGAACCCGTCTGGCCGCGCTGCTCGCGCTGACCCTCGTACCGGCTGCGCTCGTGCCGCCGGCCGAGGCGGCCCCCACCACGATCGCTCTGGGCCGTGCCTCGTTCGAGTCGGTCAACTACCCAGGGCGGTTCGTCCGGCACCAGGACTGGCTGGGCCGGATCGACCCCGTGACGTCCGCCGGCTCCGCCCAGCTCAAGCAGGACGCGTCGTTCACGGTCGTGCCCGGTCTCGCGTCGCCGTCGTGCTACTCGTTCCAGGCGGTGAACGGGCAGTTCCTGCGCCACCGCGACTATCGGGTGCGGCTGGAGACGAACGACGGCTCGGCCACGTTCCGCGGCGACGCGACGTTCTGCGCCGAGACGGGCTCGGTCTCGGGCTCGGTGTCGTTCACGTCGTACAACTTCCCGCAACGGCGCCTGCGGCACCGCGATTCCGAGCTCTGGATCGACACCTACCAGGACACGGCACTCTTCCGGGCCGACAGCTCGTTCCAGCTCCGGTCCCCGTGGGCGCCGAAGACGACCACGAACCCGGTCATTCCCGGTCTCTTCGCCGATCCGCACATCACCTACCTCGACGGCCGGTACTACCTGTACCCGACGACGGACGGCTACGCGAGCTGGTCGTCGCCGTCGTACACCGCCTGGTCCTCGACCGACCGCGTGACCTGGACCAGCCATGGCGTCGTTCTCGACCTCGGGCCGGATGTGTCCTGGGCCGACAACTCGGCGTGGGCACCCGCCGTCGTCGCGAAGAACGGGAAGTACTACATGTACTTCAGCGGCGGGGCTGCGTCTGGTGACACCGCCAAGCACCTCGGCGTCGCGGTGGCCGACTCTCCCGCAGGCCCGTTCCGCGACGCCCTCGGCAAGCCGCTGGTGCGCGCCGGCACCTACTCCGGGCAGGCCATCGACCCGATGGTGTTCACCGACAAGGACGGCCAGTCCTACCTGTACTGGGGCAACGGAACGGCGTGGGTCGTGCCGCTCAACGCCGACATGACGTCGTTCGACGCGGCCAAGGTCAAGAACATCACCCCGAGCGGCTACCGGGAGGCGTCTTTCGTGTTCGAGCGCCAGGGCACCTACTACTTCATGTGGTCCGAGAACGACACGCGGGACGAGAACTACCAGGTCGCCTATGCCACCAGCACGTCCCCGCTCGGCCCGTGGACCAGGCGCGGCGTCGTGCTGAGCAAGCGCCTCGACCTGGGGATCAAGGGCACCGGCCACCACTCCGTGGTGCAGGTGCCGGGCACCGACACCTGGTACGTCGGCTACCACCGGTTCGCCGTACCCGCGGGCAACGGCACGAACCGCGAGGTCGCGATCGACCGGATGACCTTCAACCCCGACGGCACGATCGTCCCGATCGAGCCGACCCTGTGATGTCACAAAGGAGTGATATGAACCTCATTGCCTCGTCACGACGAACGGCCACCACCGTCGCCGCGATGCTCCTGACCCTCGCCCTCTTGGCCGGTACGTGGGTCGTCGCGACCGCGCAGCGCGCGTCCGCCCTCGACCCGTTCACCGGCTACCTGATGGTCCACTTCACCGGTGAGTCCGCGAGCGGCGAGCAGATCTACCTCGCCCACAGCACGGACGGGCTGAACTGGACGGACCTCAACAACGGCGGCCCCGTGGTGGTGTCCACCGTCGGCACCCGCGGAGTCCGTGACCCCGCGATCGTCCGCTCCCCGCAGGGCGACAAGTACTGGATCATCGCGACCGATCTGCGCATCGCGAGCGGCACGTCGTGGTCCGACGCCGCCAACCGCGGCAGTACATCGCTCGTCGTGTGGGAGTCCACGAACCTCGTCGACTGGTCCGAGCCCCGACTCGTCAACGTCGCCGGCAGCATCTCGGGCGCGGGCAACGCGTGGGCGCCGGAGGCGATCTACGACCCCGCCACCGGCGACTACGTCGTCTACTGGGCGACGAACGCCGCCCGCAACGGCGTCACCAAGCACCGGATCTACTACTCGCGCACGAAGGACTTCCAGACGTTCAGCGCCGCGCAGCTCTACATCGAGCGGCCGGGCACGCAGGGCATCATCGACACCCAGATCGTCGAGTCGCCGACGAGCGTGGGCGGCTTCCGGTACTACCGCGCCTCCGCCGACGGCCACATCACGATCGAGGCGAGCAACTCGATCCTCGGCACGTGGACCACGATCGGGAACCTGTCCCACATGGGCATCTCCAACGGTACGGGTGGCGGCAACGTGGTCGAGGGCCCCATGTGGATGCCGTTCAACAACGGCACCTCGTGGGCGCTCTGGCTCGACCAGTTCGCCACCGGCCGCGGCTACATGCCCATCCGCTCGTCCAACCTCGGCAGCACCCAGAACTTCCAGACCGTGAGCTCCTACAACCTGGGCGGCACGAAGAAGCGGCACGGGTCGATCCTGCAGATCACCGCTGCCGAGCAGAGCCGGATCGTCGCGCGCTGGGGCAGCACGGCGGTCAGCCGGATCCAGTCCTACAACTTCCAGGACCGGTACGTGCGCCACGCGAACTACGACGTGCGCATCGACCCGAACGTGTCGCCCGCCCAGGACGGGCAGTGGCGGATCGTCCCGGGCCTGGCCGGCACCGGCACGGTCTCGTTCCAGTCCGTGAACCTCCCCGACCACTACCTGCGGCACGAGAGCTTCGACTTCGTCCTCGCACGCTACGACGGCACGTCGACCTTCCGGGCCGACGCAAGCTTCAGGGCCGTCGCCGGCCTGGCCTCGTCCTCGTGGACGTCGTACCAGTCGTACAACTTCCCCGACCGGTACATCAGGCACTACGCGTACCAGCTCCGGCTCGACACCATCACCGATGCGACCGGTCGCGCCGACGCGACCTTCCGCGCAGTGGGCTGACCCGGCACGAGATGCCCGACGGGGCCGTGGCTCACTTGATGGAGCCGCGCACGACGCCGGAGATGACCCACCGCTGCGCGATGACGTAGACGAGCAGGAGGGGTGCCATCGCCATGAGGTAGGAGCACCGCGGCCCGCCGACGTCTCGGGGACAGGTGTCGACTCATGGGTTGCGCCTCCTTGCGCGAGGGGGTGATGGGTGAGGCGGGCCGCTCACGGCGGGCCGCTCGGGGTCAGACGGCGGAGACCTCCAGCACCACGAGCCGACCGGGGTAGAGCACAGGCGCCTGCAGGCCTGCCAGCGCCAGCTGTCGGCCCGTGAGCGTGATCGGGCGGCGGGTCCAGGCGAGCGGCGACTGCCCGGGACCGTCGTCGACCGAGCCGGCGACGACGCGCACGGTGTAGCGGCGGTCAGGGTCGAGACCCGGCAGGGTGAACCGGCCGGGCGGGTAGGTGACGCTGGTGGTGACCTGGGCGTAGGTGAACACCGCGGCGGCAGCGTCGGCGGAGACGACACCACGGACGTCGGCGTGCGGGTCGCCGTCGCCGTTCACCACGCGGCCGCCGTGTGCGAGGTCGCGGTACCGCTTGTGCAGCGCGACCCAGCCGGCGACCTCGCTCAGGCCCTCGTCGTCCAGCGTGGTCAGGTCCCACTCGATACCGAAGTGGCCGAACAGCGCCACACCGCCCGACAGGTCGAGCGCCACGGTGCGACCTGTGGAGTGCACCTTCGGCGTGGTCAGGTGCATGCCCATCAGCTCCGGCGGCAGGAGCAGGCCGGTGTAGCGCTGGTTGGTCAGGCGCTCGATCGGGTCCAGGGTGTCGGACGTCCACACACGGTCGGTCAGCTCGAGGATGCCCAGGTCGACACGGCCACCGCCCGAGGCGCAGGACTCGATCTCGAGCCCGGGATGCCGGTCCTTGAGCTCAGCCAGCAGCCGGTACAGGGCGAGCACCGTCTCGTGCACGTGGGGACGGCCGGTCTCGGCGCTGCCGGCTTCGAGCAGGTCCCGGTTGTGGTCCCACTTGAGGTAGGCGATGTCGTGCTCGCTCAGCAGGGCGTCCAGCCGCTCGAGCACGTACTTGTACGCGTCCGGGTGCGCCAGGTCCAGGGCGTACTGCTGACGTCCGGGCAGCGGCAGCTCGTCGCGGGCACGCAGGATCCACTCGGGGTGCTTGCGGGCGAGGTCGCTGTCGAGGTTGATCATCTCGGGCTCGACCCACAGCCCGAACTCCATCCCCAGTCCGCGCACCGCGGCGATCAGCGGGTCCAGCCCGTCGGGCCACACCGCGGAGTCGACGAACCAGTCCCCCAGCCCCGCGGTGTCGTCGCGGCGGCCGAGGAACCACCCGTCGTCGAGGACGAACCGCTCCACGCCGACCGCCGCGGCACGCTCCGCCAGCGTGAGCAGGGTGGGCAGCGAGTGGTCGAAGTAGACGGCCTCCCACGTGTTGAGGGTGACCGGTCGCTCCCGTCGCGGGTGCTGGGGGCGTGCCCGCAGCTCCTGGTGGAACCGGTGTGCCAGCTGGTCGAGCCCCTCGCCCCACGAGCCGACGGCCCAGGGCGTGGCGTACGAGGCGTCGCGGTCCAGCGCGATCTCGCCCGGGATGAGCAGCTCCCCGGCGGACAGGTACGCGTCCGCCGTGGGCGTGCGCTCGGCGACGAGCCGGTGGTTGCCGCTCCAGGCGACGTGCACGGCGTGCACCACGCCGTGCCCGAAGCCGAACCCTCGCCGGCCGGCCGCGAGCAGCAGGCTCGCGTCGTGGCCGGGTCGCCCACGGCGGGACTCGCGCACGTGTGCACCGACGGTCAGCTCGTGCCGCTGCGGGGACCGCTCGCGCAGGTGTCGCCCGGTGGTGTCGAGGATCTCGTCGGCGCCCGCCGGCAACGGGAACACCGGCGCGAGCGCCGCCACGGTGTACGGCTCCTCGGTGCGGTTCGTCAGCGTCAGCCGCTGACGGAACAACCCCGCGGGCGTGACCTCGAGCTCGACGTCGAGCGTGAGCCCGGGAGCCTCGTCAGCGGCGTGGACGACCACCCGCGCGGGACCGTCGCCGCCGGCGCGGACACGTTCGACGTCGATCGCGCGGGTCACCAGGCGCGGTGAGAAGTCCCGGCCGGCGCGGTGCCCGGACAGTCCCGGGATTCCGAACCATCCGGCCGACTGGCCCGGCACGAGCGACATCGCGACCGGGGCGTCGAGGCCGCCGGAGACTCGCTGCGGAACCCCGGCCGCCACCAGGTCGGCCAGCTCGGGATCCTGGAGGTCGCCGAGGTCCGCACCCCACCACACGATCACGGGAAGGTCGGCAAGGTCAGTCGCCAGGACGACGCTCGTCCCGCCGCCACGAAGGTGAAGCACACCAGAGTGCTCGAGCTGCTGCATGGGTTCTTTCTACCACGGAAAGAACTGCTCGCCAAGGGTGCGCGTCCCTACCAGCGTTCGGGGACAATAACCGGTGTGAGCGACGACCAGACGCCCGGCCTGGGCAAGACCTCCCGTGAGCTCGCGCGCCAGGTCCTCGTCCACGGGCCTATCTCGCGAGCGGACCTGGGCAATCGGCTCGACCTGTCCCCCGCCAGCCTGACCCGCCTGTCCCGCCCGTTCCTCGACCGAGGGATCTTCGTCGAGGCTCCCGCTACCGCGCACGGAGCACACCGACCCGCCAAGCCGCTCGACGTGCACGTGGACGCAGCACGCTTCATCGGCGTCAAGATCACCGGAGACACGGCGTACGGCGTGATCACGAACCTCCGCGCGACCCCGCTCGCGGACGCCTCGCGCGCCCTGACCAGCGCAGCCTTCGACGACATCGTCGCCGTCGTCGCCTCGCTCGCCGACGAGCTGGACCGCGCGACCGCAGGCGCACCGGTGGCCGGCCTGGGGGTCACCATCGGCGGGCACGTCACCGACGACGGCGTCGTCACCCGTGCCACCTTCCTCGGCTGGCACGACGTGCCGCTCGCCGCAGCGCTCGAGGCCGCCACCGGACTGCCGACCTGCGCAGAGAACGACGTCACCGCCCTGACGATCGCCCAGCAGTGGTTCGGCGAGCTCCGCGACGCCGGTTCGTTCGCGGTGGTCACCGTCGGAGCCGGCGTCGGGTACGGGCTCGTCATCCACGACCGGGTCATCAAGACCCCGAACACCGGCCTCGGCCTGGGCGGGCACATCCCGCTCGTCGACGACGGGCCGCCGTGCTTCCTCGGGCACCCTGGCTGCTCGACGGCGATGCTCGCCTCACCGAGCATCGCAGCTCACGCTTCGCAGCAGCTGGGACGCACCGTGGGCTACGGCGAGGTCCTGGACCTCGCCGGGGCAGGAGACCCCACCGCCCGATCCATCACCGACACGGCCGGCCGCGCCCTCGGGCGGCTGCTGAGCTGCATCACCAACCTCGCCATGGTCGACTCGATCGTGCTGGCCGGTGACGGCATCGCCCTGTGGGACCTCGCCGCGCCGTCCGCGCTCGCGCAGCTCACCGCCGACCGCGACCCGCAAGCAACACCGGTCCACATCGTCATCGACCCCTCCGGCTTTACCGCCTGGGCCCGCGGAGCAGCCGCAGTCGCGATCACCCGCGCCCTCGACTCGCTCCGCCTGACGACACCGGCGGCGACGCTGCCTCACGCCTTCGGCGGCTAGCAGCGTTGCCGGGACCCGCGCCGTCGGGCCGTCACAGCGCGCCGATCAGCTCGGGGAGCGCTCCGTCCCGGGCAAAGACGGGAATCACGTCGATCTGGGCCTCGACCGTCATCCATCGCCCGCCTTCGACCTTCTCGCCGGTGTGGAGGTCGGTCCACGACGAGCCCTGCGGGAGGTAGACCTCGCGACTCGTCGCATGCGCCTGGACAACGGGAGCGACGAGCAGATCCGGCCCGTACATGTACTGGTCGCCCAGGTCCCAGCACGTCGGGTCGTCCGGGAACTCGTGGAACATCCCGCGCATCACCGGCTGACCATAGGTGTGAGCGGCCGCCATGAGCTCGCGCGTGTAGGGCCGCATGGTCTCGCGCAGGTGGACGTACTTGGCGAGGATCTCGTACACCTCCTCGCCGAAGCTCCACAGCTCGTTGGGCGCACCGCTGCGGCAGCGTGCGGAGCCGTCCGCTGCGGTGACGTCGTCGTAGGGAGCGCGGTCGCCGTGCATCCGCATCACCGGACAGAACGCACCGAACTGGAACCACCGCACGAGCAGGTCGTGGAAGTCGGGGTCGGTGATGTCGCCGCCGTGGAAGCCGCCGATGTCGGTGGTGAACCAGGGGATGCCGGCGACGCCCATGTGGATGCCCGCCGTGATCTGCCGACGAAGGTCGTCATAGGTGGAGTGGATGTCACCGGACCAGACCAGCGCCCCGTAGCGCTGGCTGCCCGCCCAGGCGCAGCGCAGCAGGTTGACGACCTCCTCCTGGCCGGCGGCCTTCTGCCCCTCGTAGAAGGCTCGGGCGAACGCCTGGGGGTAGATGTTGCCGACCTGCAGGTTCGGCCCGAGGTGGTAGCGGTAGTTGTCGAAGTCGTAGACGCCGTACTCGGGCTCGGCCTCGTCGAGCCAGAACAGCTTGATCCCCAGGTCGTGATAGTTGCGCTTGCAGATCTCCCAGACGGCCTGCCGAGCCCGGGGGTTGGTGGCGTCGAGGAAGACGCTGGGACCTTGGAACCCCATCTGGAGGTCGAGCCCGCGGTCCGTGCGGACCAGGAGGTTCTCCTTCTTGAGCCGCGCGAAGTTCTCCGACTCGATCGAGATCTGCGGCCAGACGGACACCATCAGCTCGATGCCCAGCTCGTTGAGCTCGGCCACCATGGCCTGGGGATCCGGCCAGAACTCTTCCTCGAAGCGGAAGTCCCCCATCTTGGGCCAGTGGAAGAAGTCCGCGACGATGACGTCCATCGGGAGGCCGCGTCGCTTGTGCTCGCGCGCCACCTCGAGGAGCTGCTCCTGGTTCCAGTAGCGCAGCTTGCACTGCCAGTAGCCCAGCCCGTACTCGGGCATCGTCGGGACGTGGCCGGTGGCGTCGGCGTACGCGGCGGCGATCGCCGCCGGGGTCTGGCCGACGGTGATCCAGTAGTCGAGCTGCTTCGTCGACTCCGCGACCCACTCCGTGCGGTTCGCCGCGAAGGTGGCGCGTCCGATCGCGGGGTTGTGCCACAGGAACCCGTACCCCGCGCTGGACAGCACGAACGGGACGCTCGCCTGCGAGTTGCGGTGGGCGAGCTCGAAGGTGGAGCCCTTGATGTCCAGGATCTCCTGCTGGTACTGCCCCATCCCGTACAGCTTCTCGCCCGGGACCGGCTCGAACGCGGCGGTCAGGTGGTGGTCGCCGCCGACGACCGGGCGGAAGCCGCGGGCGTCGAGCTTGAGGGAGCCACCGGCGTCGAGCTCGCGCAGGACGGTGCGACCCGATGCGTCCCGGAAGTCCAGCGCGCACCGGTAGACCTGGTAGCCGACCTGCTCGTCGAAGTAGTCCCAGGCGTGCAGCGCGACCGTGAGCTCGTCGTTGACGAGCTGGGCGGAGCCGCCGTCGACGCTGACCGCGACGTCGACGGGTGCGGGCGGCAGCAGCGCGTGGTCGGTGTCGAAGACCTCGGCACCGGGCGCGCACCGCACGCGGACCGAGCTCTTGCCCCAGGCCTGAACGACCACGGTCTGACCGCCGCCGCGCCAGGTGATCCTGCCCGGGCCGATCTCGAAGGTGTCCATCTCGTCTGTCACTCTTTCTGCGCGGGGCCGCTCGCCGGACGGCGGCGGAACGTTGTGGGTCACTCGGGTCCTCAGTCCTTCACGGCGCCGGCGGTGACGCCCGCGGCGACGTACTTCTGCGCCACGACGAGCAGGACGGCCGCAGGGACGGACGCGACGACGGCGGTCGCCATCATCGGCCCCCACTCCTGGTTCTGCGCGCCGATGTAGTGGTAGATGCCCATCGTGATGGGGCGCAGATCGCCCCCCTCACGGTTCAGGGTCGACGCGAAGAGGAAGTCGGACCAGGCCCAGAGGAACGCGAACAGGGACGCGGTGATGACCGAGTTGCGCGAGATCGGCATCACGACCGACCGGAAGGTGCGCCACGTGGACGCGCCGTCGAGCTGGGCCGCCTGGAGCATCTCGCGCGGTATCCCGGCCATGAACGCCGACAGGAGCATGACCGCGAACGGCACGGCGATGGTCGAGTCCGCCAGGACGAGGCCGGGGATCGTGTTGAGAAGCCCGATCCGGTTGTAGATCGAGTAGAAGCCGAGGGACATCACGACGGCGGGAACCATCTGGGCGACGATCAGCGCGAAGTTCAGCACCCGCCGGCCGGGAACCGCGAGCCTCGCCAGGGCGAAGGCCGCCGGCGCGGCCACGGCGAGCGTCACGGCGACCGTCCCGAGGCCGACGACGATGCTGGTGCCGAGATAGGGCAGCTGGTCGCGAAGGACGACGGCGTAGTGGTCGAGGGTGAAGTCCGCGGGCACCACGTCTCCGCTGCGGATGCTCTCCCGGCGGGTGAACGAGACGTTGATCATCCAGTAGACCGGGAAGAGCATGAGGGCCGTCAGCGCGACCGCGACAGGCGCCTTCCACCATGAGCGACGAACCATCTCAGTCCTCCTCCTGCCTGCGCTGTATCGCGATGTAGATCAGGCCGAACGCGAGTGCGACGACGAGCAGGATCGTGCCGACCGCCGAGGCTTCCGAGTACCGGATGACCGACGAGCTGCCCTTGCCGAACGCCATGCCGTACGACCAGGTCGCGAGGGTCTGGGACGTCCCGGTTCCGGACGTCATGATCCAGATGATGTCGACGACCTTGAGGGTGTAGACCAGGCCGAGCAGGAGCGTGACGAGGGTGACGGGCCGCAGGAGGGGGACCGTGATGCGCCAGAACTGCTGCCAGGCGCTCGCACCGTCGAGGGCCGCCGCCTCGTACAGGTCGCCGGGGATGTTCTGCAGCCCGGAATAGAGGATCACGAGGTTGAACGGGATCCCGAGCCAGATGTTCGCGATGATCACGGACATCAGCGAGCTGTCGGCGCTCAGCCACCAGACCGGCTCCACGCCGACGACGCCGAGGAAGGCGTTGAGCACGCCGTTGTCGGGGTTCATCATCCACTGCCAGGTGGTGCCGGAGACGATCACCGGCAACAGCCAGGGCACGAGGAACAGCGCCCGCAGCGTCGACGAGAGCCGGAACCCGCCACGGTGGAAGAAGGTCGCCAGGGCGAGCCCGACAACGTACTGGACCGTGATCGACACGATCGTGAACGTCGCGGTCTGGCGCACGACGGGCCAGAACCGCGGCTGCGCGAAGACCTCCCGGTAGATGTCGAACCCGACGAAGGGTGCGCCGCCGTTGACGAACGTGTTGCGGTCGAAGTGGTGCAGGCTCATCCAGACGTTCTGCGCCAAGGGGTAGGCGTAGAACAGGACGAGGTAGATCACCAGCGGTGCGGCGAAGGCGATGCCGGCCCAGGTGCTCGTCCGCCGTCGCCGCCTGGCGACGGGGATCCCGGGGGCCTCGGTCGGCCATGCTGCGGCAGGTGCCGCCGCCAACGTACTCATGTGCTGTCCACCCAATCGTCATCGATGACGCGGGGGCGCGCCCGCCCCGGGGAACGGGCGCGCCCCCGGCCGGTCAGAAGCCGCCTGCGCCCTCGAACGCCGACGTCACGCCGGCCGGGTCGCCGGCCGAGTTGAGAGCGCCCTGGATGGCCTCGGACAGCGACGCGGAGACGTCCACGTACTGGCCGCCCAGCTCGGTCGTGCGACCGCCGGCACCCTCCACGGAAGCGACCCACGGCTCCCACACGGGGTTCGCCGTCACCTGCGCTGCACGCACGTCAGGCTTGGCCGACAGGTAGCCCAGGGTCTCGTTCGTCACCAGCCCGGCGTCGCCGTCGGTCAGGCAGTCGATGACGGCCGCAGCGTTCGCGTAGTGGTCCGAGGCGTCGTCCTTCTGGATCGGCGCGACGGCGAACTCGCCGCCCGTGGGTACCGGCGCCACGCCGCCGTCCTTGGCCGGGATCGGGATGACCCCGGCGGAGAAGTCGGCGTCGGTCGCGGCCGCGGCGAACCAGGAGCCGTTCTCCGCGAAGCCGTACTCGCCGGTCAGGAACAGGTCCCAGGCGGCCGACTGGTTGTCGGTCGCGGCTGACCTGGGTGCCCAGCCCTTGCCGATCCAGTCCGAGACGAGCTGGCCTGCCGAGACCGCCTCCGCCGACGTGAGGTCGCTCAGGTCCGCGCCCGCTCCCCAGTACCAGGGCAGGAACTGGAAGACGCCTTCCTCCCCGGGGACGCCGGAGAACGTGATGCCCTGTGCGCCCGAGGCGACGACCTTCTCGATCGCCGCGTTCAGGGAAGCCCAGTCCGTGATCGACGCCGGGTCGACCCCGGCCTTCTGGAGCACGTCGGCGTTGTAGTAGAGACCCAGGGCGTTGGAGCCGAACGGCGCCCCGTACGCGGTGCCGTCGACGATGCCGGGCCCGAGGAGGTTCTCGTCGACGCCGCTCGTGTCGATCCCGGCCTGCTCGGCCGTCGCCAGGAGCTGCGCCTCCACCGCCGCGGGAACCATCGGGTTGTCGAGCAGGACGACGTCGGGGGCGGCGCCCTCCTTGACCGCCGTGGTCAGCTGGTTGAACAGGTCGGTCTGCGGGGCGCTGGTGCGCACGATCGTCGCTCCGTCCGGGGCGCACGCCTTCACGTGCTCGTCCCACGCGGAGCCGTCGGCGTGCTGGGGGTAGGGATCCCAGAACGCGATCTCGGCGGTGATCGTCCCCTCCGCCGCGTTCCCCGACGCACCCGGTTCGGGCGTCGACCCGCCCGAGCACGCAGCCAGGCTCGAACCGATCAGCACGGTGGCACCGATCGCCACGTACCGACGCATCTTCATCGTCATCACAGGCACCTCTCCATCGAAGTCGAACCCGGGCCACCTCCGTCAGCGAACCGGTTCGCTGATAGTGGCAGCACGCACCGTCCCGCGTCAACAGCGAACCGGTTCGCTGATCGCCCGGGGCGAGTATCGAACGGCCCGGAAGCCGCCAGATCAGGCGGATATCAGGCGGGAGGGGCGACGCTGTCGCGCCGCTCGAGGTGCGGGGCGACCAGACGCGCCACCGGCACCTCGTCGGGTGCGTCGATCCGTCGCACGAGCAGCTCGACCGCCGTGTGCACGACAGCCTCGGGCTCGGACTCCACCGAGGTGAAGGGCAGGGCATACAGGCGAGCGAGCTCGGCCGAGTGTAGCGACACGACGCTCCGGTCGGCAGGAACGCGCAGCCCGACGTCGTGCAGCGCGAACGGGAGCATCGCGACCGCTGCGTCGTTGTGCACCAGCAAGGCCCCGGGAGCCTCGCGGCGGAGCAGCTCCTCGCCCAGCGCCGAGCGGACCTGCTCGGGCCCGACGGCGCACGGGACCTCCTCCAGGGTCATCCCGCGCCCGGACGCCTGCTCTCTGGCGGCAGCGGCGAAGCGGATCGCGTAGGTGCTCCCGGCCGCGTACAGGTCGTCCGGCCAGCGCACGAACGTGGCCCGTCGGTGACCCACCTCGGCCAGGTGGTCGACGAGCAGCCTCGCCCCTGCGGCGAAGTCCAGGTCGACCGCATCGATCCCGCGCGTGTCCTGCGGCATGCCGATGAGGACGGCGGGAAAGCCCGACGCCGCGATCGGCTCCATGCGGGGGTCGTCCTCGACGACGTTCAGGAGCACGAGCCCGTCCACCCGCCTGCCGGCGATCGCACTACGGACCGCGGCCTCGCCGTCGGCCTCGGTCAGCAGCATCACGGAGTAGCCGCTCTCGCGTGCCGCGTCGGACAGCGCGACGAGATAGGTGGCCAGCGCGGGGCTGAACTCCGCCTCGTGGAAGCGGACGACCACGCCCAGCGTCATCGTCCGCGCGGTCGCCAGCGCCCTGGCCCCGGCATTGACCGAGAAGCTGAGCTTGGCGATGGCCGCCTCGACGCGGCCGCGAGTCTCGGGCAGGACGAGCTTGCGGCCGTTCAGCACGGCGGAGACGGTGCTCCGGGACACGCCCGCCTCGCGGGCCACGTCGCCGATCGTCGCCACGGTCACTCCTCTCCGGTACGGCTGTTGCTGCACGTCAGCGTACCGGTTCGCCACGCGGGGGCCGCCCGGCGGCGCCTGCGAGCGCCACCTCGAGCAGGAGACGGCTCCGCCGTCGGCGAACACGGGCACAACGCCGCCACGCCGGACGCTGCACAGATGTGGCCTTCGACACTCCACCCGAAGACGGCAGCGAACCGTCGGGCCCCGACGCCACAGACGCCGAGGCGCTCGACGCGTACTCGCGCGCCGTCGTCACCGTCGCCGAGGCCGTGCTGCCCAGCGTCGCGAGCCTGGCCATCACGACCCGGCGGGGTCAGGGCGCGGGCAGCGCCAGCGTCATCACGCGCGACGGATTCCTGCTCACCTCAGCGCACGTCGTCGCCGGCGCCGAGACGGCCGAGGCCGCGTTCACCGACGGGACGCGCATGCGAGCCGACGTCGTCGGCCGCGACCTGCTCTCCGACCTCGCCGTGCTGCACGCCCGGGGCGATGTGCCCGCGCCCGTGCCGCTCGGGGACGCCGCGCGGCTGCGCGTGGGCCAGCTCGTCGTCGCGCTCGGCAACCCGCTCGGCCTCGCCGGCAGCGTCACGGCGGGCATCGTCTCGGCGTTGGGCCGTTCGCTGCCCACCCGCAACGGTCGCGTGATCGACGAGGTCATCCAGACCGACGCGGCCCTCAACCCAGGCAACAGCGGTGGCGTCCTGGCCGACAGCACCGGGCACATGGTCGGCGTGAACACCGCCGTGGCCGGCATCGGCGTCGGCCTGGCCGTGCCGATCAACACGACCACGATCGAGATCGTGACGACCCTCATGTCCACGGGCCGCGTGCGGCGCGCGTGGCTCGGCATCGCCGGGACCCAGGCACCGCTGCCGCCCCGGCTCGCCTCGCGTCTCGGCTCCCCCACGGGCCTGCAGATCGCGGAGGTGACGCCAGGCAGCCCGGCGGCGGACGCCGGGCTGCTCCGGGGCGACATCGTCGTCGAGCTCGACGGCGAGCCGGTGGTCACCGTGACCGCGGTGCAGAAAGCCATGGTCGAGGGCGCGATCGACCGCCGCATCGAGGTCACCGTCTGGCGCCATGGCGCGCTCGTCGACGTCATCACGTACCCGCGCGAGCTCGCCTGACGCCCCCGCTCCCGCCGGCTCGACCGCTGCGCCCACACTGGCGCGGCGGTCGTGAGCGGCGGATCGCGGTTGTGCGCTGGTGTCAGACCATCTCGGGCACGTGAAGGTGCGCGAACGCGATCTCCATCTCCTCGACGTCGGCCTTGGCGCCGAGCTCGCGGACGACGCCGGTGCGGATGCGGGTAGCGGCGTCACGGCTGCCCTCGACGGCTTCGCGGGTCTCGAAAGCGGCCGTGCCGACGACCCGGCCGGCCTCGCGGTCGACCATCAGGCTGGAGCTGCAGAATCCGTCGAGCTCCTGGATCTTCGGCAGGACGACCATCCGGTAGGTGTCGATGGCGTGATCGACCATGCTCGGGTCGCCGCTCAGCCAGGTGAGGCGCGCCCAGGCGCCCTCCGGCGCGGCGTGATCGCGGTGGACCACGGCGACCTCCCACTGGTGGACGTCGCTGCCGCTGGTGCTACCCAGAGCCTGCTCTGCGCGGTCGCGCAGCGGTCGCACGGCGTCGGCGCTCGCCAGCATCGCGTCCTCGGACCGCCACGACGTCGTGGCGATGCAGCGGCCGGTCTGCCGGTCGACCAGCAACGACATCCCGGCACAGCCGTCCATCGCGCTGACCGCCGGGTAGATCTCCTCACGAACGAGCCGCAGGCCGTCGTCGATCCTGGCGGGATCTCCTCGGACCTCGGATGTGCGTACGAACATGACGTGCTCCCTGTGCTCGGGGCAGCGGCCGGACGGCGCTGCCGTCCCTACTCACGTTCCGCCGCCCGGTGACCGAGTGCAACTGGAGCGACGTGTGGCCACGTGACCACTGCCACCGGGCCCCGTCGCAGACGCCTATGGTTCTCGCGTGCGAGTGCTGCTGGTGGATGACGACGAGCCGGTCGCGACGTCGTTGAGGCGCGGGCTGATCCGGTACGGGTACCAGGTCGAGTGGGTGACAACCGGTGCCGAGGCGCTGCAGGCAGATCCGGTCGACCTCGTGCTGCTGGATCTGGGGTTGCCGGACACCGACGGGCTGGATGTATGCCGGTCGTTGCGGGCGCGGGGCGACGTGCCCATCATCGTCATCAGCGCGCGCAGCGACGAGGTCGACCGCGTGGCGGGCCTGGAGCTCGGCGCCGACGACTACGTCTCCAAGCCGTTCGGGGTGCGCGAGGTGATCGCCCGGATCAGAGCGGTGATGCGGCGTGTGAGTCCCGGGCAGGGGCCGGCTGACGCGGGGCGCCACGGCAGGGTCACGATCGACCGGAGAGCGGCGCGGGTGTTCCTCGACGAGATCGAGGTGCACCTGGCCCGGAAGGAGTACGAGCTCCTCGCCTTCCTGACCGAGGAGCCGGGTGCTCTCATGACCCGGGAACAGATCATGGAGACGGTCTGGGACGCGAACTGGTTCGGTCCCACGAAGACCCTCGACGTTCACGTCTCCGCGCTGCGGCGGAAGTTCGCGGGCGCCCTGACCATCGAGGCGGTGCGGGGCGTCGGCTTCCGTCTGGTCGTCGATGCGGCCGCGTCATGATCCGGCGGCTCACCGTCAGCTACGTGGTCCTCGTCGCGGGGGCGCTCCTGGCCTTCAAGCTGCCGATCTCGGTCACGGTCGGCGCGCACCTGCGGGAGGACACCGAGGCGACCGTCCAACGAGACGCCACGACGATGGCGCTGTTGCTGGCACACGGAGACGAGGCGGCGCTCGACTCCCTGGCCGAGACGATCCGGGCCTACGAGCTCCAGACACCTGGCAGCGTGGACGTGCTCCCGTCATGGAGCGGAGGCGCCGCGTCTGACTGGACCGACGCCGCACTGGTCGTGACCGTCCCGGCGCACTCGAACGGTGCCGTGCGGATCAGCTACCCGACCAGCGCGCTGGACGAACGGGTCTGGGAGGTCTGGGGGCTGCGGGCCCTGCTGGCCGTCGGGATCCTCGCGGTGGCGGCGGGACTCGGAGCGGTGGCGGTGCGCCGGCTGACCAGCCCGCTGTCCGAGCTGCAGGCCATGGCCAGCAGGCTGAGCGACGGTGACCTGACGGCCCGCTGCACCGTCACGGGCCCGACGGAGACGCAGACGCTGGCTCGTGCGCTGAACTCCGGTGCCGAGCGCCTGGAGAGCCTGATCGGGGCCCAGCGCGTGTTCGTGGCCGACGCCTCCCACCAGCTGCGGACGCCGCTGACCGCGCTCCGGCTGTCGCTGGACAACATCGCCGACGGGGTCGACGACGAGGTGGTCCGGGAGGACGTCGAACTGGCGACCCGTGAGGTGGTCCGGATGAGCCGTCTGGTCAACGGGCTTCTCGTGCTCGCCGGCGCCGAGGCCCGGACCGGCGGCGCGGAGCCCGTGCGCCTGGCGCACGAGATCGAGCAGCGGCTCGCTCTCTGGCACCTGGAGGGTGACGAACGCGGTGTCCGTTTCCGGTTGACCGGAGCGTGGGAGGCGGAGCCGATGGTCCTGGCAGGCCCCGGGCAGGTCGAGCAGATCCTCGACAACCTGCTCTCGAACGCCCTGGCAGTCTCGCGCGAGGGGGCGACGATCACGGTCGACGTGCAGGTCGGCGACGACGCCGTCGTGCTCGAGGTGCGCGACGAGGGTCCTGGCATGACGGCCGCAGAGAAGGCACGAGCTTTCGACCGGTTCTGGCGCGGGCCGGGCCACACCGGCCAGGCCGGCTCAGGACTCGGCCTGGCGATCGTGAGGCAGCTGGTCACCGACGCCGGCGGGAGCGTCGCTCTCGACGACGCCCCCACCGGGGGTCTGACCGTGAGGATCAGCTGGCAGCCGGCAGCAGTGAGGAGTGGTGGTTGATGATCAGCCACTTGCCGCCCCGCTTCTCGTACACGAAGGTGTAGCGCGCGTCCGCAAAGGTCTGCGTGCCGTCAGCGGCCGTGAAGGTGAAGCGGTACAGGCCGGTGTCGATCGCGGTCGTCTGGTCGAGCACCTCGATGACGGAACGGGTCCGCTCCCCGCTCGGGTTCTTTGCGAGGAAGTGCTCGAAGTAGTCCACGAGCCCGTCGTGGTCCGTACGGATCTCGGGCGAGAGCGTGGGCAGCAGCACCGCGTCTGGGGCGTAGAGCGCGGCGACCTTCTCGGGGTCACCGGTCTCGACCGCGGCGTTCCACCGGTCGAAGAGCGCGTCGATCTGAGCCTCGGTCGGCTTGGCACTGCGGGTGGTCACCTGCGCGTAGCGCGCGGTGTCGACCGGCTGCGATGCGGACGCCGCAGCCGTGCCCACCGCGCCGAACGCGACGGCGGACAGAGCGGCTGATGCGACGATGACCGAAAGCTTCTTCATGGATTTCTCCCTGGTCTGGTGGATCCCGGAGCCTTCACTCTCGCAAGCGGCGGTTTAGCAGACTGCCAGCGCCGATCAAGCCGACAGCACGGACCTCGGAAACGGCGGTGGCCCCCGCCGAGCGTGCTCAGCAGCGCGCGTCCGTCCGCCAGGAACGCCGATGGAGTCCGGACGGTAGGTCCTCCGTGCCACCGGCGGGGTGCTCGAGCACGGCGGCTGCGCCGACCGGAACCCGGACCTCGACCTCCAGCGCGGATCCTGTGACGCTCCAGGCGATGGAGGCGCGGCCGTACGGGGTCTCGTGGGCAGCCTCGGCCGAGTCGAGTCCGCTCTCGACGCCGGGGCGGAACCGGATGCCACGCCATCCCGGACCGGCCGGGGCGATGCCGGCGATGGCGCGGTGCATCCAGTCCGCCACGGCTCCGAGGGCGTAGTGGTTGAACGAGGTCATCTCGCCGGGATTGACCTCGCCGTCGGGCAGCATGCTGTCCCAGCGCTCCCAGATCGTGGTCGCGCCCATGGTCACCGGATACAGCCAGGACGGGACCGAGCGCTGCCAGAGAAGCTCGACCGCCAGATCGCGGTGCCCGGTGCGGGTGAGCGCGTCGAGCAGGACGGGTGTGCCGAGGAAACCGGTCGTGAGGTGGACGTCGGCCTCACGCACGAGCTCGGCCAGGCGCTGCCCGGCGGCGGGCTCCTCCTCGGGGTCGAACAGGCCGAACATGATGGCGATCGCGTAGGCCGCCTGGGAGTCGGAGGTGAGGCGGCCGGGCCCGGTGCGGTAGCGGCCCCGGAATCCGTTGCGTGCCTGCACCGCCCGCTCGGCCAGCTCGTCCGACTCCGCTCGGCCCAGCTCGGCCGCGGTCGCGGCGAGCACGGCCGAGGAGTGCGCGTAGTAGGCCGTCGCGACCAGGTGGGGGTCGGTCAGCCCGTTCGCCGGGTCGTCCGGCGGCGCGGTGGGGTCGAGCCAGTCCCCGAGCTGGTAGCCGGCGTCCCAGACGTGGTCGTCGCCGGCGAGCCGGTGCTCGAGGTCGGTCCAGGCGCGCGCGCTCGGCCACTGGCGGCGGAGGACCTCGACGTCTCCGAAGTGCTGGAACATCGTCCAGGGGACCAGTGTCGCCGCGTCGCCCCACCCGGCCCCCGGCCGTGGGGGCGTCCACTGGTCGCCTCCGGGGATGGTGGGGACGTACCAGGGGACCGTACCGTCCGGCAGCTGTTCGGCGGCGACGTCCCGCAGCCAGGAGGTGAGCACGCCCGAGCAGTCGTAGAGGAAGCTCGCCGTCGGCGCGAACACCTGGATGTCGCCGGTCCAGCCGAGCCGCTCGTCGCGCTGCGGGCAGTCGGTGGGCAGGTCCACGAAGTTGCCCCGCATGCTCCAGACGACGTTCTCGTGCAGGCGGCTGAGCATCGGGTCGGAGCACGCGAACCAGCCGGTCCGTCGCATGTCGGTGTGCATCACCCGGGCGATGATCCCGCCGTCGACCGGCCGGTCGCCCCACCCGGTGATCTCGGCGTACCGGAAGCCGTGGATAGTGAAGCGCGGCTCCCAGGTCTCGGACACCCCACCTCGCAGGACGTACCGATCGGTGGAGGTGGCTCCGCGCAGCGGACGGGTGCACAGCTCCCCCGTCCGGTCCACGACTTCGGCATGGCGGACCTGGATCGTTTCACCGGCGTGGCCGACGACGGTCAGGCGGATGCGCCCGACGAGGTTCTGACCGAAGTCCAGGATGACGCGGCCGTCGTCGGTCCGCCGGGCGCCCAGCGGAGCGATCTCCTGGGTGCACCGGACCGGCGGTCCGGACGGGGCGACGATCCTGTCGAAGTCGAAGTCGCGCTTGGCGACCGGTGTCCAGTCGACGCCCGTGAAGCCGGCCTCCGACCAGCCCGGAATCTCGTCCCGGGCGTCGTAGGTCTCCCCTTCCAGCAGCCCCGACCACTGGGCAGGGCTCGGAGCGGCCTGCCATTCGGGGCCGGTCGCGATGACGGTGCGGCTCGCGTCGGCATGCGTCACCTCGAGCTGTGCCACCAGGGCGGTCGTCTCGCCGTACACGTTGACGTGCCCGCCACCGAACCCCAGCCGGCCGCGAAACCAGCCGTCGGCCAGGTGCGCACCGAGCGCGTTGGGTCCTTCTCGCACCAGGTCGGTGACGTCGTAGGTGTAGTAGCGGATCCGGTGGCCGTAGCTCGTCCATCCGGGACCGAGCTCGTCGTCCCCGACGCGCACGCCGTTGATCTCGGCCTGATAGAGACCGTGCGCGGTGACGTACAGCCGGGCCGACACCGCCGGGGAGTCGAGGTGGAACTCGCTGCGCAGCAGGGCGGGCCTGCGCTGCGACTCCGGATCCTCGTCCCAGGCCGGGCCGATGGCGACCGCCTGCCAGTCGGTCGGCTCGAACAACCCGGCCTCCACCCTGGCGGGCGGGCTCCAGGGGCTCGCCTCGCCGTCGGCGCCCCAGACTCGAACGCGCACGGTGGCGCTCTCGCGCGAGCGAAGTGGTTCGAAGGGCCAGTCGACGAGCACCGACCCGGCGCCGTCCACCGTCCTGGTCCGCCGTCGGCCGTCGAGCTCCAGCTCCAGCTCGGCGCGGAGCTGGCGCCACCCGTGCGGGGCACGGCTGACGATCCAGCTCATGCGCGGCGCGTTCTCGCCGATGCCGATCGCCTCGCGGTGGTGTTCGAGCGTCGGGGCGTCGACGACGGCGTGCGTCAAGGGTGCGGTCTCCTGTCGGGGTTGCGGAACCTGAGTGGTAAGGGCTTGGTCCGGATCGGGGCTCATCCCTTGACCGATCCGGCGGTCAAGCCCTTCATGACCCTCTGGTTGAGGAACAGGTACAACAGGAGGGTGCCGATCACGTTGGTGCAGATCGCCGCAAACAGCGGCCCGTAGGCGGTCTGGCCGAACTCACCGGTGAAGCTCAGCAGTCCGGCTTGAACCGTGCGCAGGTCGTCGCTGATCGTGAAGGTCAGCGCGATGAGCAGGTCGTTCCAGATGAAGAAGAACTGCACGAGCGCGACGGTGAAGACCGCGTTGCGCACCATCGGGAACCCGACCGACCAGAAGGCCCGGAGCATGCCGGCGCCGTCGAGCGTCGCGGCCTCGAAGACCTCGTGGGGGACCGAACGGAAGTAGGTGGCCATCATGAACACCGTCAACGGCAACCCGGTCGCGGTGTAGGTGATGATGAGCGGCCACAGCGTCCCTGCGAGCCCGAGCTCGAAATAGGTCGTGAACAGCGGCAACAGGATCATCTGCCACGGGACCATGATCCCGGCCAGGAACAGCAGCAGCACCGTCTGGCGGCCCTTCCACACCAGCACCTCCAGCGCGAAGGCGGCCGCGACGCCGAGCGCGATGATCAACGCCAACGACGGGACGACGGCCAAGAGGCTGTTGCGCACGTAGATCGCGAGGTTGCCCTGCGTCCAGGCCTCGATGTAGTTGCCGAAGTTCAGCTGCGACGGCAGCGCCCAGCTCGGTTCGGACAAGAACTCGTTCTGGGTCTTGAACGACCCGAGCAGGAGCCAGACCAGCGGGTAGATCTCGACCACGAGCAGGACCGCGATCGCGACGCGCAACGGCAGTCGCCGGAGGAACCGTGTGGTCATCGATCAGTCCCCGAGACGTCCCGCCGCGAGGAGCGGAAGATCAGCAGGGTGACACCCAGGCTCAGCACGGTCAGCAGCAACGCGATCGTGCTGCCGTACCCGTACTCGCCGTACGAGAACGACGTCCGGAACATGTAGAGCGTCAGCGGCGTGGTCGCATCTCCCGGCCCGCCGTTGGTCAGCGCCACGATGGAGTCGAAGACCTTGAGCGTGCCGTTGATGCTGAAGATCAGCGCCGCAAGCAGGACCGGCATCGACAGCGGGACCACGATGCGCCAGACCATCTGCCAGCCGGTCGCACCGTCCAGCCGAGCCGCGGCGATGATGTCGTCGGGGATCTCGACCAGCCCCGCGTACAGCAGCACCGCGTAGAACCCCATCGACCGCCAGATGTCCATGGCCGCCAGGACCCAGAAGGCGGTGTCGGCGCTCCCGAGCCAGTCGACGCTGGCGATCCCGACCAGGTTCAGCAGCTCGTTGACCAGCCCGTTCTGGGGGGCGATGGCGAACAGCTGCTGGAACAGGAGGCCGACGGCGACCGTGGGCAGCACGATCGGGAAGAACACGAGCGTGCGGATGAGACTCGAGGCCTTGCGCAGTGCGAACACGTACAGCAGCGCCAGCAGGTACCCCAGGAGCACCTGTCCGATCGTGATGACGACGGCGTAGCGGACGGTGAACCACAGGGAGTCGAGGATCCGGGGGTCGTTCCACAGGGTCGTGAAGTTCTCGAAGCCGACGGCGTCGAAGCCGAACAGGGCGTTCCCCTCGAAGAACGTCAGCCCCAGCGACCACAGGACCGGCACGAGCATCACGAGCGTGTACACCGCCAGTGCCGGTCCCAGGAGGATGATGACCGCCCTGCGATCACCCAGGACGTTGTGCATTACTTGTCCGCGTCGAGGTCTGCCTGGACCATCGCCATGAAGTCTTCGGCGCTGATCGACCCGGACACCAGCGGCGCGGCGTTCTGCTGGCTCGTCGTGGTGGCCTTGGCGCCGAACAGCGCCTCGAACCAGAGCGTGGTCTCGGTGGTCGCGGCGATCGTGTCCTGGACGGACTGCGTCAGCGCCGGCACCTCGACGGCCTCGTCGCCCACCGTGAACCCGGAGATCGTGCCCTGGTCGCCGAGCGAGGTGGCACCGTAGTTCTCCGCGATGCAGGAGAGCCAGGCGCCCGTCTCGTCGGTGTAGGCCTCGGCCGACACGGCGATCGGCAGTCCCACGTTGGCCGGGACCTGGTCGGCGGAGCCGGCGCCACCGGCGACCTCGGGGAGCGGGAAGAAGCCGATGTTCTCGGCGCCGATCTGGTTCTGCGCCGGGTCGTTGAACGCGCCGAGCGCCCACGAACCCATGTAGAACATGCCGGCGCTGCCGGTCAGGAACTGGGAGACCGCGGTGTCGTAGTCGATCGAACCGACGCCCTGACCGAAGTAGCCGGACGCACCGAGGTCGGCGACCGCCTGCGCTGCTTCCACGTACTCCGGATCGGTCAGCTTCGCCCCGCCGTCGGCGACCTTCTCGAGCGCGTCGGGGCCGAGCGAGCGGTAGACGTAGCCGCTGATGAGCCGGGTGATCGGCCAGCCCTGTTCGCCCGACGCCGAGAGCGGGGTGACGCCGGCCTCCTGGAGCAGCGCGGCAGCCTCCGTGAGCTCGTCCCAGGTCTGGGGCACCTCGATGCCGTTGTCGGCGAAGAGCTGCTTGTTGTACCAGACGCCCTCGATGTTGAACTGGTAGGGCAGGACGATGAAGCCGCCGTACAGGTTCTCGATCGTCGAGAGCGCGGCCGGCTCGATGTCGTCGATGACGCCGAGCTCGGTCAGGGTCGCTTCCAGGTCGAGCGTGTGACCGGCCTCGTCGAGGTCCTTCGTGACGGCGGGCGAACCGCTGGCGGCGAACTGCGCCGGCAGGGCGTCCTGGCCACCAAGGAGCTGGAGCTGCTGGTCCAGGCCTGACTGGGGCACCGTCTCGATCTCCAGGGGCAGCGCCTCGTTCGCCTCGGTGCACGCTCCCGCGCTGAGCGAGGTGAGGGCGTCCTGGACGATCTGGTTGTCATCGTTGACGAGCAGACCGAAGGTGTTGTCCCCTCCGGTGGAGCTGCCGCCGGCACAGGCCGCGAGCAGGGCGATCACCGAGACGGACGCCGCGACGGGGATCAGGCGACGGGCACGGGGCAGGGATGGGGCGTCCACAATGTTTCCTCCTTGAAACTGCAGGATCGCGCCGATTTAAGCGCTTCAATCGCGGACCATACTGACGCCGATCTCGCAGTGTCAACCGTTGCCCCGTCAGACCCCGAGCGGCGCGACCGCCGTACTCGCCCGAACCACCAGGCCGGGCCGGACCGTCACGGTTCGATGGCGATGCTCGCCGGCGGGGGCGTTCATCTCCTCCAGCAGGAGCTCGGCCGCAGCCTGCCCCATCCTGACGCCCTCCAGCTGGACGGCGGTCAGGGCCACCGGACCGCTGCGGGCCGAGCGGTTGTCCTCGCATCCGACGATGCTGATGTCGCCGGGGACCTCGGCGACGAAGGCCGTGTGGAGCCCCTCGGCGATGCCGTTGGCGATGTCGTCGGTGACCGCGACGATCCCGTCCGGCCGCTGACCGGGGGGCCGCTCACCCAGGGCGCGCGCGACCGCCAGGCCGTCCTCGAAGTCCAGGCCGCCGGTGTCGATCTCCTCGAGCCTCGCTCCCCCGGCCTCGCGCACCGCCCGTTGCACGCCGACACGGCGGGCGTGCACCGGCTGGTAGTAGTCGCGGCCCGCCACGAAGCCGATCCGCTTGCGCCCCGTCTCGATGAGGTGCCGCGCCGCGAGGTACCCGACCTCCTCGTTGTCGACCAGGACGGTGCAGCAGTCGATCCCATCCTGGTCGTAGTTGAGCAGCACCATCGGCCGGCCGTGCGAGCGCATCCGTTCGATCCCCGCCAGGGAGTCTTCCATCGGCGACAGCAGGACCCCCCCGACCCTCGCCTCGTCGAAGAGGCGCAGATAGTCGTCCTGTCGGGTCAGGTCGCACGCGGCGTTCCCGAGCAGGAGGCGCAGCCCGACGGCGTCGACGCCGCGCTGGGCGCCATGGGCCATGTCGACGAACAGCGAGTTGTCCAGGTCGGCCAGCACCATGCCGATCGAGCTGGTCGTGCCGGTGGCGAGGGACCTGGCCGCGTCGTTGCGCACGAACCCCAGCTCGGCGATGGCCGCCCGGACCTGCTCGGCCGTCGCCTCGGAGACCTTCTCGGGACGATTGATGACGTTGGAGACCGTCGCGATGGACACGCCCGCAAATCGCGCGACGTCCAGCATGCTCGGATTGGTCTTCTTCACCTTCGCCGGCACCTGTCCACCCCCTCGAACTTCGATGCATCCGAGGATAGCCGCCGCCCGCCTCGATCATTCGACGCGTCGGCCCCTCCCGCGCGTCACCCTCCGGTCCTCGCCGAGACACCCTTGTTTAAGCGCTTAAAAGATTGCTAGGCTCCCGTCGCCCGCGCATGTCCCACCATGCGCACCCCACGACAAAGGAGTCGAGATGCCACACCTCCGGCGACCCCGACGCGGCCGGCTGGCCGCCCTCGGAGCCGCGCTCGCATTCATGGTCGGCTCGCTGCTGGCTTCTCCCGCCACGGCCCTCGAAGGCCAGACCCGGTTGCACGACCCGAGCATCATCAAGGTCAACGGCTGCTACTACGCCTACACGACCGGGTTCGAGAACGACCCGGCCAACCCCAGCGGGTCGATCATGGTCTACCGCACCTGCCAGTCCACTCCGGCCGGCGGCTGGCAGAAGGTCGGCAACGTCTGGGAGTCCACGCCCGCCTGGGTCACCCAGGCGCACGGGGGAACGACGCCGCCGAACATCTGGGCCCCCGACATCAACTACTTCGACGGCGAGTACCACCTCTACTACGGCACCGCGATCTGGGGCGTCGACCACGCGGCGATGGGCCTCCTGACTGCCCCCAGCCCGACGGGTCCCTGGACCGACCGGGGCATGGTCACGGACGTGAACTACCCGATCGACCCCGACGTCGTCCGCGGCGAGGACGGACGCATGTACCTGGCCTGGGGTTCCTTCGGCGGCATCTACCTGCACGTGCTCGACGAGTCCACCGGCAAGCTCTCGACCACCGACCACAACCTCTGGCACCTCGCCACGCACATGGAGGGCGCCTCGATCGTCCAGGACGGTGGGTACTTCTATCTGCTGGCGCCGACCGGGACCTGCTGCAACGGCACCAGCAGCGGCTACAACACGGTCGTCGGCCGCGCCATCTCGGTGACCGGGCCGTACGTCGACCAGAGCGGACGGAACCTGGTCGACGGGAGCACGACCGTGATCCTGCGCGGCGCCTGGCCACGCGTGGCTGCCGGAGGCGGCGACGTCTACACCGACGGCACCGACCGCTACCTCGCCTACCACTACTACGACGCGGACAACGGCGGCCGGGAGACGCTCGACATCCGTCAGCTGAGCTTCACGGGCGGCTGGCCGATCCTCGAGGCACCCCTGGGCAAGTCGGCCGTCGTCCTGCAGACAAGGCACTCCCAGCTGTGCGCGGACGTCTGGTTCGCGAGCACCACGGCCGGAGCCGAGGTGCGTCAGGGCAGCTGCAACGGCGGCGGCAACCAGCTCTGGCAGACCAGCCGTGGCGGCAACACCTACGAGTTCCGGGCGGCGCACTCCGGCCAGTGCCTGGAGATCGCCGGCTACTCGACCACGCAGGGCGCGACCGCCAACCAGTGGACCTGCAACGGCGGCAACAACCAGAAGTGGGAGCGGATCCCGGTCATCGGCGCCTATTCGATGCTCCGCAACGTCGCCACCGGCCAGTGCCTCGAGGTCTTCGGCAACAACACCGCCAGCGGCACCGTCCTCAGCCAGTGGCCCTGCAACGGCGGGAACAACCAGCTCTGGCTCATGGACTGAGCGGTACAGGGAACTCGTCCACGGAGCACCGCGAACCGCGACGGGCCGGTCGCGGTTCGCGGTGCGCCAGAGACGAGCCGCGTAACGTGTGCACATGAGCGTTCCCGCCGTCGCGCCCGATCTGGCCGTCGACCCGGCGTCGTCCGTCCCGCCGTACGAGCAGGTACGCGTCCAGCTCGCGCAGCAGATGGCCGACCGCACGCTGCCGGTCGGGACAAGGCTGCCCACTGTGCGGGCGCTGGCCGCCGGCCTCGGGCTGGCCGTGAACACGGTGGCCCGCGTGTATCGCGAGCTGGAGGCGGCCGGGCTCGTGGAGACCCGGGGCAGGAACGGCACGTTCGTCAGCGCCGCGGGCGACCACCGGCTGGAACGGGCGCACGAGGCCGCCGAGCAGTACGCGGCGTCGGTCCGGGCCCTCGGCCTCGAGCGGGACGAGGCGCTACGGATCGTGACGGCGGCGCTCCGATCGCGCTGAGCGCGGATGCCCGAGGCCGGCCGCATAGGGTGCGGTCCATGGCAACGGTGCTTCCCTTTGATGGTCATGAGCCCCAGATCGACCCCACGGCATGGCTCGCCCCGACGGCGACGATCGTCGGCCGCGTGCGCATCGGCCCGAACGCCAGCGTCTTCTACGGCGCGGTGCTGCGCGGCGACATGGACGAGATCGTGCTCGGCGAGGGCAGCAACATCCAGGACAACTGCGTGGTGCACACCGACGTGGGCATCCCGACGTCCATCGGCGCGGGCGTCGGGGTGGGACACGGCGCGATCGTCCACGGCGCGACGGTCGAGGACGGCTGCCTCATCGGCATGGGCGCCACCCTCCTGAACGGCTCGGTCGTCCGCTCCGGCGCGTTCGTCGCCGCCGGGGCGCTCGTGCGCGAGGGCCAGGAGATCCCGGCCGGGTCGCTCGCCGTCGGCGTGCCGGCGCAGGTCCGCGGCGAGCTGGACGACGCCGGCCGGGAGCGCGTCCGGCAGAACGCGATCGCCTACCAGGAGCTGGCGCAGCGCCACCGCCGGTCGGTCGGGTGACCAGGCGGGCGTAAGGCCCTCGCGTCAGGTTGCTCTCATCACGCCGGCCATCGGCTTCGGCGGGCTCGGCCTGTCCCACACCAACGACTCGGGCTTCTGGATCGTGACCAAGTACCTCGGCCTGTCCGTCTCGGACGGCCTGAAGACGTGGACCGTGCTCACCACGATCTGCGGGCTCGCAGGCTTCCTGGCCACCTGGCTGCTCTTCGCGCTCGCGTGAGGCGACGCGGGTAGCGCCTCGTCGGCGCGAAGGCCCCGGTGACGACCGTCACCGGGGCCTTCCGTGGTCGGCTGCGTTGTCACCTCCCGGCGGCTCGCCCTGAGGCCCGTCAGAGCTCGACGGTGACGCTGTTCCCTCGGTAGGAGGCCTGGGCCGGGCGGCCATCGACCAGCACCTGGGCGAGCTCGCCTGTCACACCGCCCGCGCGCAGGACCGTGTAGCGGCCACCCCGCCGGCCGTCACCGGTCAGCTCGAGAGTCGTACCGGGAGCAATCGCGACGGCGCCCTTGACCTCGACCGTCGTCGTGAGGCTCGAGCGCAGGGTCGTCCCAGGCTCCAGGGTCAGCGCGCCGCGACCCAGGCTGTCGGCCGAGCCGGCCACCAGCGTGCCACCCCGGACCACGGTGCCACCGCGGTAGGAGTTGCAGCCGGCGAGCGTGAGCGTGCCCGTTCCGGTCTTGACCAGGCCGCCTGCGCCGGCGATGTCGTTGCGCCAGGTGTCGTCGGCAGCGAGGCCGCCCCGCGCCGTGTCGAGCTCGACGGTGACGCTCCGGTCGAACCGGGCGTACCCGTCGGCGGCTGCGAAGAGGTTGAGGCGTCCCCACTGCTCAGGCCCGTCGAGGAGCGGGTAGCCGGACGGCAGCGCCGTCGTGCGCAGGACGTCGCGCACCTGGGCCGGGGACAGGTACGGGAAGCGCGTCTCGAGCAGGACCTCCGCGCCCTTCGGCACCTCGAGATCCGCGGAGTGCCCGCCCTGGCGACGCAGTGTGTAGGTCAGCGACGTCGTGACCAGCTCCCGGTTGGCAGCCCGGTCGCCGTACTGGTCCGCGCCGGTGTGTGCGGCGGTGTACAGGTCGCTTGTCCCGGTGACCGAGGTGAAGTACTCGACGGCGCGGGCGCGGGCCCCGCTCTTCAGCCCGGCGTTGGCGGGGTCGGCCAGGATCGCCGCGGCGAGCGCGGTCGCGAGGATCCGGCCACCGATGACATCCACCGGCGAGTGCATGCCGGCGATGATCCGGCTGTCGCCGAGCTCGGCCGCCGCGGCCAGCAGCTCGGAGAAGCGCTCGGGAACTGCGTAGGCGTAGGCGAGCGCGGCGAGCCAGGCGGCATTGGCGTGACCGCTCGGGAAGCCGCCGTCCGACGCCGGGTCGGCGCTGCGCTGCCGGAGCAGCTGCGGAGCGACGACCACGCCGGACTGGTAGACCGGGAAGCCGAGCTCGTCCACCAGGCCCGTGTCGACGACCGTGCTGTCGTCGGTGAGCCGCCAGGGGCGCGGGTACTGGAACGCGAACTTCGAGGGGTTGCTCGAGGAGAAAGAGCCCCGAACGGTGTTCACGAGCTGGACGATCTCGCCGAGCTCGGAGGTGGCCGAGCCCGCACCGATCGCCGACCCCGCGGGTGCGCCGGCGGGCACCGCGTCGTCGATCTTGGTGGGCGGGGTCCCGTCCGGGGCGGTGACGATCGAGGTGACGGCGCGGGCGCCCGTCCGGTACGCGTCGGCGAGCGGGCCGAGACCGGCGATCAACGAGTAGCTCTGGTGCCTCCGGTCGGAGATGAAGGCCTGCTTCGCCTGGTCGGCGGTGCGCCGCCGCGTCGCGTCGACGACGTACTGGACGTTCTCCCGCATCACCTTCGGGGCAAGGACGACGCCGGTGTTCCACTCCGCGCCGGTCTGCCACAGCTCCGACACTCCGGACAGCACCCGCACCGCGGCGTTGGTCTCCGCGGTCAGGTTGGCCGTGACGTTCGTCCTGTACCAGTCGACGAACGGCACCAGAGCCAGGGTGGCGGTGGCCGGGACCGCGGCGCTCGCCGAGGCGGGCAGGCCGACGCCGGTCGGTGCGACGACGAGAGCGCCGACGCCGAAGGCGGCGCCGCGCAGGAAGTCTCGTCTGTTGAGAGAGGGCTGCTTCATGCGCAGATTGTCCCGGAACGCCGGGGCCCGTTCGTGAACGCCCGACGAACGCGGCACGACGGCGGGTCGACGAGACGGGTGCGCCACTGCCCCGACGTCCGCCCAGCTCTCGGCGCCTCGATCACGCCGACCGGCCCGCAAAGGTGGTTGTGGATGCTCCGGGCAACGTGCTACGTTCGCGCTCGGTAACCGGTTTCCCGGCGGCGACGACGCCGTGATCAGGGGCGGGCTCACGAGGAGGCGACGATGCCGATGCTGACCGCGAACGCTTCGGCGGTGCGATGAGCAGCGCCTCGACGGTGCCGGTGACCGAGGTCGCAGAGGCAGGCGACGTCGTCACGCCGCGGGACGGCAGGCCCCCGAACGCGCCCAAGAACGCCTTCTGGAAGCACCGGTCGCTGTACCTGATGATCCTGCCGGGGGTCGCGTACTTCCTCGTCTTCAAGTACCTGCCCATGGGCGGGCTGGTCATCGCTTTCCAGAACTACCTGCCGTTCCTGGGCTTCACCGGAAGCGAGTGGGTCGGCCTCGACCACTTCGTGCGGCTGTTCACCGAGGACACGTTCTTCGTCCTCCTGCGCAACACCCTCGTCATCTCCGCACTGCTGCTGCTCTTCGCCTTCCCGATGCCGATCGTCCTGGCGCTGCTGCTCAACGAGGTGCGCACCCGGTTCTTCAAGAAGACCGTCCAGACGATCGTCTACCTGCCCCACTTCATGTCGTGGGTCATCATCGTCTCGATCTTCTACGTGATGCTCTCGATCGACGGCGGCAGCATCAACAACCTGATCGTGGCCTCGGGAGGCGAGGCGATCCCGTTCCTCACGGACCCCGACTGGCTACGGCCGATGTACGTGTTCCAGGAGATCTGGCGCGGCACCGGGTGGGGCACCATCGTCTACCTGGCCGCCATCACGGCCGTCGACGAACAGCTCTACGAGGCCGCCGAGCTCGACGGCGCCGGGCGCCTGCGGCAGACCTGGCACATCACGCTGCCGGCGATCCGGCCGACCATCATCGTCATGCTCATCCTCAGCATCGGCGACATCATGGAGCTCGGCTTCGAACACATGTTCCTGGTGATGAACTCGCTCAACCGCGAGGTCGCCGAGATCTTCGACACCTACGTGTACACCGCGGGCATCCAGAACGGTCAGCTCGGCTACGCCGCTGCGGTCGGCCTGTTCAAGGGGCTCGTCGGGCTGATCCTCGTCGTGCTCGCCAACCGCTCCGCCAAGAAGTTCGGCGAAGAAGGCGTCTACTGATCCGCTCGGCACAGGGGGTGCACGGTGTTCTCGTTCAACGGCTTCGTACGGCTCAACGACTTCCTGACCGGCGTGTACCGAGTCGCCTACCTCAACGTCCTGTGGGTCGTCACGACGGTGCTGGGACTCGGCGTGCTCGGCGTCGGCCCCGCGTCGTACGCCCTGGCGGCCTACATGGACCGGTGGTTCCGGCTGGGCGAGGAGCCGCCCGTGGCCCGCACGTTCTTCGCCGCGGCCAAGGAGCGCTTCTGGCCGTCGGTGCTCACCAGCTGGATCTACCTTGGCGCAGGCGCGGTCATCCTCACCAACCTCACGGGATCGGCGAGCTGGTACGTCCGGGTGCTCAACCTGGTCGCGCTCGGGGTGCTCGCCGTGTCGCTGTCGTACGTGTACTCCGTCATGGCTGCCCTCGACCTGCCCACGATCCGCCGGCGCGTCACCGCCTCCCTGATGGTGGGCTTCGGCTCGCTGCACCTGACCGTCCTCGGCGCCGGCGCCGTCGCCGTCGCGGTCAGCGTTCTCTACCGCTACGCACTCCCCCTGCTGGCGCTGTTCGGGGTCGGGATCCCGGCCGTCGCGGTCGGCGTCGTGACCCGGTTCGTCTACAAGGACCTGGCGCGGGCGCCGGACGAAGACCTGGCGAAGGAGCCAGGCGCCGTGGCGGCGGGCAAGACCCGTCCCGCCACGGGCCCACACGTCGCGCGCGGACTCGACCGCGGCGTCACGAGAGGAGCCACACCATGAGGAATACCAGGGCCGGCGCGTTCGTCGCCATGTCGACGGCGATCACCCTGTCGCTCACCGCGTGCTCTGCCGGCGACCCCGCGTCCGAGGCCGAGGAGGTGAGCACCAAGGACAGCATCACGTGGATGGCGATGCTGCACACCGCCACCACCCCCGAGGCCGATGGCGTCATCGAGACGGAGCTGGAGGAGTACACCGGACTCGGGATCGAGATGCAGTGGGTCCCGGACGCCTCGAAGGACGAGAAGATCAACGCAGCCCTGGCGTCCGACTCGCTGGCGGACCTGGTCTCCCTGACCAACATCACCAACACCACCGTGCGCCAGGCGATGGCGTCCGGGCAGTTCTGGGACGTGGAGCCGTACCTCGCGGACTACCCGAACCTGTCGAAGATCCCGCAGGACACCCTCGACTCGGCGAAGATCGACGGCACGCTCTACGGCGTGCCGTACCAGAAGCCGATCGCCCGCTACGGCGTGCTCGTGCGCCAGGACTGGCTGGACAACCTCGGCCTCGAGGTGCCGCACACCATCGAGGACCTGACCGAGGTCGCCCGCGCGTTCAGCGAGGACGACCCGGACGGCAACGGCCAGGACGACACCGTCGGGTTCTACGACCGCGCGGAGAGCTACCTCGTCGGCTTCCGCTCGCTCGCCGGATACTTCGGCGCCGGCCAGAGCTTCGAGGTCACCGACGACGGCGAGGTGGTTCCCACCTTCACGACCGAGCCGTTCATGGAGGCCATGGAGTGGTACCGCGGCGTCCACGAGAACGGCTGGATGAACGAGGAGTTCGTCACCGTCCAGAAGCAGAACCAGAAGGACGGCATCGCCCAGGGCAAGGGCGGCATCGTCATCAGCGGCCTGTTCGAGGCGAAGAACTTCTACGAGGCCGCGCTCGCCGCGGACCCGCAGACCCCGATGGCGTGGGCTCTCGTCAACGACATGACGTACGACGACGTCGATCGCCGCGTCCTCACCGACACGAACGGTGGCATGGGCGGCTGGCTCGCTGTCCCGCGCTCGCAGGTCACCACCGAGGCGGACCTGCGCGTCGTCCTGGGCTTCGTCGACAAGCTGATGGACGAGGAGCCCTTCGACCTGATGACCAACGGCATCGAGGGCGTGCACTACGAGCTCGATGCGGACGGCGTGGTGAAGATGCTGGACAACACCACGTGGGAGCAGGAGGTGCAGCCGTTCTCCTCCTCGCGCCCCTCGGAGCTCGTGAAGACGTTCAACACCTCGAGCGAGTACACGAACCTCGCCAACCAGCTCATGGCCGAGAACGCCGAGTACGTGGTGGTCAACCCCGCGCAGTCGCTGACGTCCAAGACGTACGACGCGCAGTGGTCGACCATCCAGCAGCAGGTCAACGACGCCTACAACCAGTACATGATGGGCCAGATCGAGATGGCGGACTTCGAGAAGGTCGTCGACGGCCTCGGAAGCCAGGGCCTGGACCAGATCGTCGCCGAGTTCACCGAGTCCTACGAGAAGGCCAACGGCTGACATCCCAGCGCGGGAGGGCGCCCGTGGAAGACCGCGAGCGCCCTCCCGCAACCACGGACGGGAGAGACCTGCATGCCGACCATCGCGATCGACGCGACGCAGACCGACGGCGCGCCGGCGACCGAGACCATCCAGGCCGCGATCGACGCAGCGTCCGCCGCCGGCGGCGGCACCGTCGTCGTGCCCCCCGGCACGCACCGGGTGGGCTCGCTGCGCCTGCGCTCGCACGTCGAGCTCCACCTGGAGATGGGCGCCCGCCTGCAGTTCGTCGCCGACCGGGACCAGTACCCGGTGGTCGACGCCCGGTGGGAGGGCGCTCCGGCCCAGATCTACGCGCCCTGCATCTACGCCCACGGCGAGACGAACGTCGCCATCACCGGGTTCGGCGTGATCGACGGGCAGGGCAGGCCCTGGTGGAACGCCTTCCGCGACGACCGTGCCTCGCTCCCCTACCCCCGCCCCACGCTGATCGGGCTGCACGAGTGCACGCAGGTGACCGTCCGCGACGTCACGCTGCGCGACTCGCCGAGCTGGACCGTCCATCCGCTCCTGTGCGAGGACGTCACGATCCACAACGTCCGGATCTTCAACCCGGCCGACTCGCCGAACACCGACGGCATCGACCCCGAGTCCTGCCGCAACGTGCGCATCAGCGACTGCCACATCGACGTCGGCGACGACTGCATCGCCATCAAGGCGGGCACGCAGGCCACGCCCGAGCGCGTCCCGTGCGAGAACATCACGATCACGAACTGCACGATGGTGCACGGCCACGGGGGCGTGGTGATCGGCTCCGAGATGAGCGGCGGCGTCCGCAACGTCGTCATCACCGGCTGCGTCTTCCAGGGCACCGACCGGGGCATCCGGATCAAGTCCCGGCGCGGCCGCGGCGGCGTCGTCGAGGACGTGCGGGTCAGCAACGTGGTCATGGACGGCGTCCTGTGCCCGTTCGTGTTCCACCAGTACTACTTCTGCGGTCCGGGCGGGAAGGACCCGATCGTCCACGACCGCAACCCGCAGCCGGTCGACGAGGGCACGCCCCTGTTCCGCCGGATCCACCTGGCGCACATCACCGCCCGCAACGTGCACGCCGCGGCCGGCTACTTCTACGGCCTGCCGGAGCAGCCGCTCGAGGAGATCACCCTCGACGACGTCTCGATCTCGTTCGCGAAGGACGCGGTACCCGGGATGCCGGCGATGGCGACCGGCGTCCCGGACATGGCGCGAGCCGGCTTCCTCATCGCCTTCGCGTCCGACGTCGAGCTCAGCCGGGTGCGGATCGTCGGCTGCGAGGGGCCGGGGTTCCAGGTGGAGCAGTCCCCCTCCCTCCGGCTGCGCGACGTGCGGGTGAACGGTGCGGCCAAGCACGGACCAGGCAGCGACGACGCTGCGATCGATCACGGGAGCACCAGATGAGCACGAGCACCGCCGCTGCGACGACGAGCCGATCGGGTCGGCAGCGACGGCCGACCGCCGGCCGGCGGGCCTTCCAGGTGATCAACTTCGTGGTGCTCGGCGGTTTCGCGCTGGTCTGCCTGGTCCCGTTCCTCAACATCATCGGCAGCTCGCTCGCCACCCCCGGCGAGCTGACCCGCAGGGCGTTCGTCATCATCCCCGAGACGTTCACACTGGATGCCTACCGGTACGTCCTGTCGACGCCGACGGTGTTCCGGGCCATGGGCGTCTCCGCATTCGTCACGATCGTCGGCACGTTCGTGAGCCTCGTCCTGACCTCGCTGATGGCCTACGCGCTGTCGAAGAAGTACCTGCGCGGCAGGCGGCTGGTCAACTTCCTGGTCGTGTTCACGATGCTGTTCAGCGGCGGCATGATCCCCACCTTCATCGTGGTCAAGGAGCTGGGGCTCATCGACTCGCTGTGGGCGCTGATCCTCCCGGTGGCGATCAACGCGTTCAACCTCGTGATCATGCGCTCGTTCTTCCAGTCGATCCCGGAGAGCCTGGAGGAGGCGGCCCGCATCGACGGCTGCTCCGACCTGGGCGTGTTCGTGCGCATCGTGCTGCCGCTGTCCCTGGCCTCGATCGCCACGATCGGCCTGTTCTACGCCGTGTCGTACTGGAACACGTACCAGAGCGCGATCCTGTACATCAACTCCTCGGACAAGTGGCCGATCCAGGTGCTGCTGCGCCAGATCGTCATCGTGGCGAGCGGCCTGAACGCCGACGCGAACGTGGTCGACGTCGTGCCGCCGGCGCAGTCGATCAAGATGGCCGTGATCGTGGTGGCGACGGCGCCGATGCTGATCCTCTACCCGTTCATCCAGAGGTACTTCGTCAAGGGCGCGCTGCTGGGCTCGGTGAAGGGCTGAAGGCGCCGGCGAAGTTCCACCGCTGGTCGAACCTCTCGCCGAACCCCTGGCTGCGCACCGTCAGCGTCCCCTCAGGGCCGGCGTGCAGGCGCTGGCGGATCACGGCGAGCTCGTCGTCGACGAACCAGCAGACGACGTCGAGCGTGCGCGGCGCCGCCCAGCCCGCCGTCACGACGACGGGGCGGCCATCCTGGCCGAACCGCTGCGGGCGGGCAGCGCCCGGGTCGAGATCCAGGCGCCAGCCGTCCGACGGCGAGCCAAGTGTGCCGCCGTCGGCGCCGACGTCGAGCCGCAGGTCCGTGGGCCAGGCGCCCGCCGAGCACGGCGTGTAGCGGTCGTGCAGGTCGATGGCGTTCCCGGCGCGGTGCCGCGGTGAGGGCCACTCGAGCCGGCGCTCGGCAGGCGCACCGATGACCGGCCGCGGTGGCGCACCGACCAGCGGGTCCACCAGGTGCCGGAACACCAGCCCGGCAAGCCGCTGGTCGCCGCTCTGGCACGCCTGTGCGTCCGCGGTGACCACCAGGGCCAGGCGGTGCTCAGGCTCGCAGTACACGATCTGGCCGCCGAGGCCGTACATCAGGTATCCGCCGCGCTCCGGCAGCCACACCTGGTAGCCGTACCCGCCTCGGAACGGGGTCCCCCAGGTCTGGAGCGCCGTGTCGGCGTGCACGGTGGTGGCCTCACGCAGGAAGCCGGCCGGGAGGAGGGCCTCGCCGTCGTGCACGCCGCCGTCGAGCAGCAGGTGGGCCAGGCACAGCAGGTCGTGCGGCCGGCACACGAGCCCGGAGCCGCCGTGGCTGATGGGCTCCGGCCCGGGCCGCACCCGGAAGTCGTCGCTGATGCCGAGGGGGTCGAGCAGGCGCGGGCGCAGGTAGTCCACCAGCGAGGTCCCGGCCGTCCGCTCGACCAGAGCGGCCAGGACGTAGGCGCCGCTGGTGTCGTAGGCGAAGGCCGTCCCGGGAGGATAGGCGGGCGGCACCCGGAAGTACGACTCCAGCCAGGCGTCGTCGGACCCCTTGTACGTGGTGGAGGCGTGCGGCCCGAGCATCGCCAGCATGTGCCGCAGCGTGGTCTGCTCGAGCCACGGGTGGCAGGGACCCATCTCGGGGAAGTGGCCGGTGACCGGGTCGTCCAGCGAGAGGCCGCCCTCGGCCGCGAGCAGCCCGACGGCGAAGCCCGTGACCGTCTTGGCGATCGAGTACATCCGGTGCGGGGACTGCACGCCCAGCGGCGCGGAGCCGGCGCTCAGGACGGTCTCGCCGTCGACCGTGAGCTCCACGCTGTGCAGCGCGACGCCGAGGGACCTCGCCTCGCTTTCCAGGAGTTCGAGCGCGTCCATCAGCAGGCCTTTCATGTCCGTCACGACGGATACCCTGGCCGAGAGTAACCGCTTTCCCACACGACGAGGACGTTGGACGATGCGCTACCGCAACCCGATCCTGGACGCCGACTGGCCGGACCCGGACGCCATCCGCGTGGGCGGCGACTACTTCCTGGTGGCGAGCTCGTTCAACCGCAGCCCCGGGCTACCCGTGCTGCACTCGACGGACCTGCTGCGGTGGACCATCGCGAGCCACGCCGCCGCACAGGTGGTCCCCGCCGAGCACTACCGCCGCCCCCGCCACGGCTCCGGCATCTGGGCGCCGAGCATCCGCCACCACGACGGCGTGTTCTACGTCGTCTTCCCCGACCCCGACCACGGCATCTTCGTCACGCACACGCGGGACCCGTTCGGCGCGTGGTCGACGCCGCACGCGCTGCTCGAGGGCCGCGGGCTCATCGACCCGTGCCCCCTGTGGGACGACGACGGCCGCACCTACCTCGTGCACGGGTGGGCGGCGAGCAGGTCCGGGCAGAAGAACCTGCTCACCCTGGTCGAGGTCGACGAGGCGCTGACCCGGGTGGTCGGACGCCCGGAGACGGTCGTCGACGGCGATCTGGTCGAGGGCTGCACCACCCTCGAGGGTCCCAAGATGTACCAGCGCGACGGCGTGTACTGGATCTTCGCGCCCGCGGGCGGCGTGGCGACCGGCTGGCAGTCGGTGTTCCGTGCCGCGAAGCCGTTCGGCCCCTACGAGCACCGCGTGGTGATGCGCCAGGGTGACACCCCGGTCAACGGGCCGCACCAGGGCGCCTGGGTCACCACGCCGGGCGGCGAGGACTGGTTCCTGCACTTCCAGGACCGCGGCGTCTTCGGACGGGTGGTGCACCTGCAGCCGCTGACCTGGGGCGACGACGGATGGCCGGTGATCGGCCGGCCGATCGACGGCGAGCCGGGCTGCGGGCAGCCCGTGCTGCGGTACCAGGCGCCGGACGCCGGCGGGCAGGCCGGCGACGCCGAGCAGGCCGAGCCTGCCCGCAGCGACCGGTTCGACGGCGCAGCGCCCGGCCCGCAGTGGTACTTCCAGGCGAACGTCCCGGCCGGCACAGCCGTCGTCGGCTCAGGGCGGCTGCACCTCGCCGTCGCCCCCGACGACCTGGGCAACCTGCGCGACGTCGCCGGCGTCCTCGGCCAGCAGCTGCCGGGTTACCCGTGCCGCGTGACCACCCAGGTGGACCTCGGCGAACAGGACGGTGTCCGCGCGGGCCTGCTGGTGCTGGGCCGGAAGTACGCGTGGGTGGGGCTGGAGAAGGACGCCGGCCGGCTGCGCGTCGTCGTCCGCCGTCGTGAGGAGGACAACCTCCGCGTCCCGGAGGCCGACCTCATGGAGCCGGTGGAGCTGGACCCGACGACTCTCGCGGTGGAGCTGTGCGTCGCGAGCGACGAGGCGGGCGTGATCACGTTCGCGTGGCGGCGCGGGCCGCAGAATGTCTGGACCGAGGCCCCGGTCCGGTTCGAGGCCGTCCAGGGGCACTGGATCGGCGCGGAGCTCGCGCTGTTCGCCGCCTCGCTCGGCGGCCTGCCGCCGGCCGACGGCGCACGGGTGTCGTTCGGGCCGGTGGAGTTCCTGGACGAACGCACCGGTCAGGTGCGCTGATCACAGGTCGAAGAGCGTCGGCTGCTCGAGGTACACACCCTCGGTCTCGAGCATACGGAGCTTCGTCCGCGGACCGCCGCGCGCCGAGAAGCCGCCGACCTTCCGGCCCGCGGCGAGCACCCGGTGGCACGGCACGATCGGCGGGAACGGGTTGCGGCCGAGCGCCTGCCCGACGGCCTGCGCCGCCCCCGGTGCGCCCAGACGCGTCGCGACCTCCCCGTAGGTGAGCGTCTGCCCGGGCGGGATGCCGCGCACCACCTCGTAGACGCGACGGTCGAAGCCGGGGACGCCGTCCATGTCCAGCGGCACGTCTGCGAGGTCGCCCGTGCCGTCGTCGAGCAGCGACCGGACCTGCGCGGCAGCGTCGGCGACCGACGTCGGCGGGTCGGCCTCGACCACTCCGGGGTACCACCGCAGCACCGCCTGCCGTACCTGCTGGGCCCCGCCCAGAGGGAGCGTCGAGCCGACGACGGCACCGCTCTCGTCCCAGACGAGCGCGCAGTGCCCGATCGCGGTCGGGAACACCATGTACGCGAGCTTGTCGGTGCTCCGGCTCATGGCACCACTGTAGGGAGAAGCACTGACACGGCCGCAGTGCCGGAGGACACGCGCCACCACATGGGGAGTTGAGCCCATACGTGGTGCCTCCGTGCCGCCCGTAGTGTCCCCAGCACCGGATCACCGAACGGAGAGCACAGTGTCAGGTACCTCCACGTTCCCCAGACCGATCTCGAAGCGCTGGATCCTTGCGGCGCTGGCCGCACTCGCCCTCACCCTCACCTCGGCGGTCCCGGCGGCCACGGCCGACGTCACCGTTCAGGCGCTCACGCACAAGTCACCGTTCAGCTGCGACAAGACCTTCTACGCCAACAACTGGAGCCCGGGACACAACCCCTCCGGCTCCATCGACTGGCAGAGCTACGGCACCGACGCCATCAACGGAGAGACCGTCCGGGCGACGGCCGGCGGCACCGCCTACTTCCGCGACGCCGGCAGCACGAGCTACGGCAAGTGGGTGGAGATCGTCCACAGCGACGGCACCCGCACCCGCTATGCACACCTCGCCACGATGGTGCGGGCAGCCGGGACGAGCATGTCGGTCAGCCAGGGCACCGTCATCGGCACCGTCGGCTCCACGGGCGGGTCGGAGGCGCCGCACCTGCACTACGAGCAGCGCACCTCGTCCAACACCGTCGACACCAGCCCGACGGTCGAGGGCGTGACCGTCTCGCTCGGCCAGAGGAAGGCCGTCACGAGCACCAACGGGTGCGGGACGAACCCGTACACCCCCACGGAGGTCTGCGGCAGCGGCTACTCGGTGATCGACTCGGCCGCCCTCGGCTCGGTCGGCAAGGTCTTCCTGCTGTACAGCTCCGACAACGGCTACAACTGCGTCGTCACCCTGAAGTACACGAACGTCGGCACGCCGAGCGCGGTGTCAGCCTTCCTGGAGCCGGAAGGCTCCACCCGGACGACCAACTCCGGCAGCTTCGGCTACTACGCGGGACCGGTCGAGCGACAGGCACCCGGCGCGTGCGTCAGGTGGGGCGGTTCGGTAGGCGGCACCAGCTACACCAGCCCGTTCGAGCACTGCGGCTGACCCCCCGCCGCCTCCGGCGTGGGCGGCAGGCTACCGCTCAGTCGCGGTTGGCCTGTCCCCGCGTCGAGGCCAGCGCCCACGCGATCAGCAGCGGCTGGCCCAGGAGCCGCAGCGCCCGCTTGCGGTCCGTGTCGAGCCCGAACGCGTCGCGATGCTCGACGAGCTGGGCGATGTTGCCCGGGAAGATCGCCACGAAGAACGCCGCGGTGAGCAGGCCGACGCGACGACGTGCAGGTTGGCGCCACGTCCCGACGAGCGCTGCGCCGAGCCCGATCTCCACCAGCCCCGATCCGACGACCACGGTGTCGGCATCGACCGGGACCCAGGAGGGCACCTGCGCCTGGAACTCGTCACGCAGCCGGGTGAGGTGGCCGGTGCCCGCGTAGAGCAGGAAGGCGCCGAGCGTCACCTGACCAGCTGCTCGCGCGACACGTGCCATGGTGCTCGCCATCTCGGACCTCCTGTGGGGTGTGTACCGGTCCATCATGCGGGCTCAGCCTTCCAGCGGACTCTTCTCGCCCGCCGTCGCGGCGAGGACCACCCGGTCCAGCGCCCACACGACCGCGAGCGCCACGCCCGCCATGGGCGCCCCGGCCGCCCACAGCGCCACGGCGGCGCCGACGAACAGCCCGGTCTCCATCGCGATCCGCACGGCGAACGGGAGAGCCACCGGCGCCCGGGGCGAAAGGAACCTGCCCCACACCACAACCACGGCGGCCGGTACGAGCAGCGCGAGCACCCAGCGCCACACGCCGTCGGCCAGGCTCCACGCCGACCACGCGGACGCGACGACGAGCGCAAGCTCGAGGAGGAACCGAACAATCAGGGCGATACTTCGCACATTGCTCCGCACGGGCCCAGGCTAGACCCTCTCAGGAGAGCCGGCCCGGCGCCCGCGGTGTACTGCGGACGCAGCAGGAACGGTCACCGCGCTGGAACGACGCCCTGGCACGGGGCCGACAGGGAGTCTTACCGGGTCAGACTCCCTGCCCCGGAAGGCACTCCGATGTCCACCCTCGCCCAGTGGTGCTATCGACGACGGTTCGTCGTCCTCGGCGCCTGGATCACTGCCCTCGTCGGGCTCGCCGTCGCTGCGCTCACCGGCGGCACCGACTTCAAGACAGCCGCCGAGCTGCCCGACAGCGAGTCGTCCCAGTCGTACGCCCTGCTCGCGGAGGCAGACGTCAGCAGCGACACCACGAGCAGCACCATCGTCTGGCGCACGGACGGGGTCGCGATCGACGACCCGGCCGTCGTGGCCGACGTCGGCGCGATGCTCGACGCCGTCGCGGCCGAGCCGGGCGTCGCCGCCGTGATCAGCCCCTACTCCGAGGCGGGCGCCGCGCAGGTGAACGCCGCCGAGAGCACGGCCTTCGCGACGGTGGCGCTGGGTCCCGACGCCGACACCGACGAGATCCGCAGCGTGGCCGAGCAGGCGACCAGCGGCGACCTCGACGTCGCGCTGGGCGGGCAGGCGTTCGTCGAGCTGCCGAGCCCGTCGGGCGGCACCGAGGGGATCGGCATCATCGCGGCACTCGTCATCCTGCTGCTCGTCTTCCGCTCCGGGTGGGCGGCCGCGCTGCCGATCCTCACCGGCGTCACCGGTGTGGCCACGTCGCTCCTGCTCGTCATGGTCGCCTCCCATGTCGTCGACCTCGACTCCACCTCGCTCACGATGGCTGCGCTCATCGGGCTCGGCGTCGGCATCGACTACGCGCTGTTCATCGTCAACCGGTACCGCAACGCGCTCATGGCAGGGCGATCCGTCGGGGACGCCGTCGCACAGGCGGTGACCACGTCCGGCCGCGCGGTCGTCTTCGCCGGCCTGACGGTGATCGTCGCGCTGCTCGGCATGTTCGTCGTCGGCCTCGGTGTGCTCACCGGGATGGGGCAGGCCGCAGCCGTGACCGTGCTGTTCACCGTGGCCGCCGCCGTGACGCTCCTGCCCGCGCTGCTCGGCATGCTCGGCCACAAGGTCCTGTCCCGCAAGCAGCGCGCGGCGCTCGCCGCCGGCGCGCTCGAGACACGGACCACGGCGCGTCCGACAGTGTCGTCCCGCTGGGCGCGCCTGCTCCACAAGGCCCCGGGCGGGGCCGCCGCCGTCGCGTTGGTCCTGCTGGTCGCGCTGGCCGCCCCCGCGGTAACCATGCGCGTCGGGAACGCCGACCCCAGCAGCGACCCGGCGGGCTCGCCGGGCCGCGAGTACGTCGACCTCATGGCTCCCGCCTTCGGCGAGGGTGTCGACGCGCCGCTCCTCCTCGTCGCCCGGACGCCCGACGCAGCCGCGGCCCTGGCGTTCGCGGACCTCACGGCCGCGCTGCCCGACGTCGCAGGGGTCGCCTCGGTCCAGGCCGCGCCGCTCGCGCCCGGCCAGACGGTCGCGGTCGCGGTGGTCACGCCGCTCACGAGCGCGCAGGCCGAGGAGACGCAGGACCTCGTGCGGGACCTCCGCGACGACGTGATCCCCGCGGCTGAGGCCGGCACGCGGCTGGAGGTCCTCGTCGGCGGGGAGACGGCGACGAACATCGACATCTCCGACGCGCTCATGAGTCGGCTGCCCCTGTACCTGGGTCTGATCGCCGTGCTCGGATTCCTGCTGCTGGCCGTCGCCTTCCGCAGCGTGCTCGTGCCCCTCGTCGGCGCCGTGACCAACCTCGCGACCATCGTCGTCGGGCTGGGGGTCATCACCCTGATCTTCCAGCACGGGTACGGCAGCGAGCTGCTCGGTGTCGGCTCCGGGGCGCCCGTCATGTACATCGTGCCGATCATCATCGTCGGCGTGATGTTCGGGCTCTCCATGGACTACCAGGTGTTCCTCGTCAGCCGCATGCACGAGGAGTGGTCACGCGGAGGCACGAACGGCCGCGCGGTGCGGGTCGGCGTCGCCGAGACCGGTCGCGTCATCGCGACGGCCGCCACGATCATGCTCAGCGTCTTCGCCTCCTTCGGCTTCAGCGGCGAGCGGATCGTCTCCGCCATCGGCATCGGCATGGCGATCGCGGTGATGGTCGACGCGTTCGTGGTGCGGCTGACCCTCGTGCCCGCGCTCATGAACCTCATCGGCAGCCGCAACTGGGCCTACCCCCGCTGGGCCGACCGGATCACCCCGCACGTGTCCGTCGAGGGCCCGGCGGAGACGGCGGACGACCGTCCGGCGAGCCGCGCCGAGACGAAGGAGCTCGTCGGGGCGGGGTACGGCACCCGCTGACCGCCGATGATGCCGAGGTGGTCATGCCGTGTGACGGCCTGACCACCTCGGCCTCGTCCGGCAACGGTCCCGCGCCTACGGCCGGATGCCCGCCTGCACGGCGAGCGAGACGAGCTGCGCCCGGTCCCGCGCGCCGACCTTCGCCATCGCGCGGTTCGCATGCGTCTTCACGGTGAACGGGGACAGGTACAGCCGCTCGGCGATCTGCGCGTTGTCCAGGCCCCGCACGATCGCCTCGACGATCTCCCGCTCGCGGGGCGTGAGCGACGCGAGGAGCGAGGCCGCAGCCGGGTCCGCAACCGCCCGGCCGCCCTCGGCGACGTGAGCGACCAGCGCGTTCACCGCCGTCGGCGACAACACGTTGTGACCTCGTGCGACCTGGAGGATCCCGGCCGTGAGCTCCGCGGGGCCGGCGCCCTTGCTGAAGAACCCGTCCGCCCCCGCCTGGACGGCGCGGAGCACGTTCTCGTCCTCGTCGAACGTGGTGAGCACGAGGATCCTCAGGACCTCCGGGGTGCGCTGCTGCCGGATGCGCCGCGTCGCCTCGACGCCGTCGATGCCCGGCATGCGGATGTCGATGAGCAGGACGTCGGCGTCCGTCTCGGTCGCCAGGCGCACCGCCGCGATGCCGTCGGCCGCCTCGCCGACGACGGACAGGTCGGGGTGCGCCTCGATGATCGTGCGCAGACCGACCCGGATCATCTCCTGGTCGTCGACCAGGATCACTCGGACCATCGGTTCACCTCCTCCGCCACGGGCAGAACTGCTGTCACGCGGAACCGGTCGCCGTCGGGCAGGACCGTCAGCGTGCCGCCGGCGGCTGCCGCGCGCTCGCGCATGCCGACGAGCCCGTTGCCGCCGCCGGCTGTCGAGCGCGGCGCCGCCGGATCCCGCCCGTTGACGACCTCGACGACGACGTGCCCGCCGTCGTCGGACAACCGCACGTCGACCGACACGGCGCCGGCGCCGTGCCGCTGGGCGTTGGTCAGGGACTCCTGGACGATCCGGTACGCGGCGGCGCTGCTGTCGGGTGCGAGCCGGTCGCCAAGGTCCGCGACGCTCGCCTCGACGACCAGCCCGGCCGACCGGAACGTCGCCACGAGGTCCCCGATCCGCGCATACTCCGCCATCGGGGCGCCGTCGGCCTCGTCCTCCGGCCGGACCCGCAGGATCCGCAGGATCTGCTGGGTCTCGCGCAGCACTGCCTGGACCGAGTGGCGCGCTGCCTCGAGGTCCTTCCGGGCGGCGCCGGCCGCGTCCGGGAGGTGCACCTCGGCCGCGCCCAGGTGCATGCTCACCACCGCGATCTTGTGGCCCACGCTGTCGTGCAGGTCCCGGGCGATCCGCACGCGCTCCTCCGCGATGCTGCGGTCGACGGCGGCCTGCCGGGTCGCGATCGCGTCCCGGGCTCGCGACTCCAGCTCCGCCCAGTACCGGACGTGCCCGTGCACCGCGCTGCCGGCGGCGGCCCACGCGAGCGCCGCGCCGAAGGCGATCGCCGGCTCTGGGTCGGAGGTCGGGGCGACCGTCCCCCCGTACAGGGCGGAGGCGCCGGCGCTCGCCACGCCCACCGTGACACCTGCCAGGGTCGCGGGGAACCCACGCAGCGTGAGCAGGAGCGCGCCGAAGCAGGCGACCGTCCAGAAGCCGATCGGGCGCCATCCGAGGAGCGCCGCGGCGAGGGGCGCGAGGGCGTACAGGGCGAGCGCGAGGTGCGGGCGGCGGTTCCGTGCCAGGACGGCGCCGGCGGCCACCGCGATCGCCAGGACGCCTCCCCAGCGACCTTCGGCCGACGTCACGACGAGCACGACCTGGACCGCCAGCGCGACCGCGATGATCGCGACGAACACGCGCTCGACCACGTCCACGTGGCTCGCCCACCAGGGCGCACGCGGCGGTCGGGCCACAGCTCCCGGGTCGGTGCTCACGCTCGACATCCTTCCACCCCGCGCCGCGCCGTTCGTACTGCGGGCGCGGGACGCATGGCCCGATGGTCAGTCTTCCGCGGCCTCGCGGGGGCCGGTCCGGCACGACGCGATGATCGTGGCCATCATGCTGCGAAAGGCGTCTCGGTCCGCCGCGGGCAGCGGCTCGAGGATCCGGTCGAACTCGTCGCGGACATCGGCGTGGAAGGCGTACGCGGACCGGGCGCCGGCGTCCGTCAGCGTCACGAGCACCGACCGGCGGTCCCCCGGCACCGGCGTGCGCGACACGAGCCCGCGACGTTCGGCCCGATCTACCAGACCGGTCAGTGCGGCCTTCTCGGTGCCGAGACACTGCCCCAGGTCGGCCATGCGCCGCGGGCCGGCCTCCAGGACGCACAGCATCCGTCCCTGCACAGGGGTCAGCTCCTGGCGGCCCGCGATGCGTGCGAAGGCGCCGTGCACGAGGCCCGCCAGCTCGACGAGCTCGGGCAGCGCGCTCGTGCCGTCCGTCGTCGTCTCTCGGGTCACGTCGTGGCTCACGACGACAACGGTACACAGGCGATATAGTTCATGTTGTGTACTGTACGTTGTGACAACTGTTGCTTCGACCGGAGGGAACGACATGAGCTTCACCCACCCGACAGGCACTCGCGGCGCGCGGCAGCCGGGCGGTCGCGCGATGATCTGGGCGAACAAGCTGATCGCCCGCCGCGCGCGGCGTAACACCGGCAAGACCATAGGGATGAACCTCCTGGTCCTGACCACGATCGGCCGCAAGAGCGGCCAGCCGCGCGAGACCCCCCTCGGCTGGTTCCAGGGCAGGGACGGAAGCTGGCTGATCGTGGCCTCGGCCGGCGGCGCCCCGGGCAACCCGGCCTGGTACCTCAACCTCGCCGCGAACCCCGACCAGGTCACCGTCGAGCTCGCCGGGCAGAAGACGGCCGTGACGGCCGAAGAGCTGCACGGGGCGGAGCGCGAGGAGGCGTGGCAGAAGATCACCAGCGAGGTCCCGCAGTTCGCCAGGTACCAGGTGACGACCGACCGGGAGCTGCCGGTCATCCGCCTGACTCCGCGCCCCAGCTGAGCGCTCGACCCCGGAGGGCGGTGTCTGGCGTCCCACGCCCGAACCGTCCATCATCAACACGGACGCTGCACGACGGGCTCACCGTCGTCGTCGACGGGACGACGGGCACGGTGCGTGCCGAGCCCACCGGATACCGTGCCGTCATGCAGTACACGGTGCGGGTGACCCGCGACGACGGGTGGTGGGTGGCGGAGGTCGCCGGGATCGAGGACGCGACCGTCCGGACCCAGGAGTGGGCGCAGCTCGACGCGGAGGTGCGCTCGCTGATCGCCGACCTCACGGGCGCCTGGCCGGACGACGTCGAGATCGACTGGGTCGAGGCGTGACCGCGCCCGCCGAAGCCGGCTGGCCCGTCCTCACGGACCGCCTGTCGCTGCGCCGCGTCATGGCCGACGACGCCGACGCGTTCCTCGCCTGGCGCTCGCAGCCGGACGTCGTCCGCTACATGTACCAGCCGCCGTGGACGCCGCAGCTCGCCCGGGAAAAGCTCGCGGCCTGGGCGGTGGCGCCGTTCGCGGAGCCGGGCGACGCGCTCGTCCTGGCGATCGAGGAGCGGGGGCGTCCGGGCGTCCTCGGTGAGCTCCTGCTGAAGTGGGCACCCGGCCCGGGGCAGGCCGAGGTCGGCTACGCGCTGCACCCCGAGGTGCAAGGGCGCGGTTATGCGCTCGAGGCCGCGCGGGCTGCGGTCGCGCTCGCGTTCGGCCGGTTCGGCTTCCACCGCGTCTTCGCGCGCATCGACGAGGAGAACACGGCATCGGTCCGAGTCTGCGAGCGCCTCGGCATGCGGCTGGAGGCCCGCCTCGTCGAGAACGACCAGCGGGACGGGGTGTGGGCGACCGAGGTGGTCTACGCGATGCTCGCGCGGGAGCATGGCATCCTTGCCCCGTGACTGACACGCACCGCCACCTCGTTCTCCCGCCTCCGGTCCTCTGACCGGAGCGCGCTCGCGGCCCCCTGCGGATGGGTAACCCCGCAGTCGTGGGGCCGCGTCCTGGCGTGCTCCGAGACCTCGTCCTCGTCTCGGTCCAGTCCTTGGAGCACCCATGCCCACCCTTTCCCCTGCCCGCGTGTCCGCTCGCGTGGGTTTCCTGCAGGTCTGTGCCGCCGGTGTCCTGTGGGGCACCGGCGGCCTCGCCGTTCAGCTCCTCCGTGAGCACGCCCCGCTGTCCGTCCTGACGATCAGCGGCTACCGCACGCTGGTCGCGGCGCTCGTCCTGGTCGCGGCCGTGGCCGTCGGCCGCGGCTGGTCGGCGACCGTCAGCGTGGCGCGGGAGCGCCCGGTGGCGGTGATCGTCGTCGGCGTCGGTACCGCCGCGTACCAGGCGCTGTACTTCGGCGCGGTCGTCAACGTCGGCGTCTCCGTCTCGACGGTCGTCTCGCTGGGCCTCGCACCCGTCGTCCTCACCGTCGCGGACGCCGTCCGCGCCCGGCGGTCCGGCATCCGGCAGGGCGCCGGGCACCTCGGCGTCGTCGCGATCGCCATCACGGGCCTGGCGCTGGTCGCCACGTCCGACGTCGGCCCCGCCGCCCCGCGCCCCCTCCTCGGCATCGCGCTCGCGATCGCCTCCGGCAGCGTCTACGCCGGCACGGTCGCCATGGCGGGTCGCCTCGCGCAGGCGGGCGATCCGCTGCACGTCACGACCGCGACCACCGCCGCGGGGGCCGTCGTCGTGCTCCCGCTGGTCGTGGCCGTCGACCCCGCCGGCATGGTCGGCGCCGTCACGACCGTGCGCGGGGTCGCCGGCCTCGCCTACCTGGGCATCTTCACCATGGCCCTCGCGTACTCGCTGTTCAACGCCGGCCTGCGGACCACTCCCGGCAGCACGGCCGCGATCGCGACGCTCCTCGAGCCCGTGACCGCAGCCGTCGCGGCGGCGCTCGTGCTCGGCGAGCGGCTGACGGTCGCGGGCATCGCCGGGACCGCCCTGATCCTCGTCGCCATCGGATTCCTGTCGGCCGGAGATGGACAGCGGTCGGGACCCCGTCCGCAGGCACGCTCTCGACGCGTCAGGCCACAGCCCGACAGCCGTCCGGTCCAGGCGGGCGGCGAGCCTGTCGGTGGCTCGTGCTACTCCTGTGTCATGGAACCCGACCGTCGCGCCGACGCGCCACGCCTCCATCCCGAGACCGCTGCCGAGTGGGAGGCCTGGCTCGCCGAGCATCACGACGACCCGACGCCCGGCTGCTGGGTGGTGCAGTGGCGCTCGGGCACGGGGCGTCCGGCGATCCCGTACGAGCCGCTGATCGAGGCGGCCCTGGCCTACGGGTGGATCGACGGCACCAGGATCACGGTGGACACCGAGCGCACGGAGATGTGGTTCACGCGCCGCAGGGCCGGGAGCCAGTGGACTCGACTCAGCAAGGAGCGCGTGGCACGGCTCGAGGCCGCGGACCGCATGACCGACGCCGGGCGGGCGGTGGTCGAGCGGGCGAAGGCCGACGGCACCTGGTCGCTCCTCGACGACGCCGAAAATCTCGTCGTCCCGCCGGACCTCTCCACCGCGCTCGACGGCGTGCCCGGTGCTCGCGAGGGCTGGGACGCGTTCACGCCGGGGGTGCGTCGCTCGCTCCTCATCTGGATCGCCCACGCCAAACGGCCGCAGACACGGTCCACCCGCGTCGCCCGCACGGCGGCCGGCGCAGCCATGGGCGAACCCGCGAACCGGTGATCCGGGCATTGGACGAGGATCCGGTCGCCCGGCTCACCACGGCGTTACGCTCACGACATGGCCCACCGTGGCGCCGACGATTCCTTCACGTTCGACCTCGTGACCGAGGACGACGGAGAGGGCGCGGTGACCGCCGAGGAGGGCGGGACGACGCCGGACGTCCCGCCGGGCTGGGTGGCCCGCCACCTCAAGATCCTCGTGCCCGCGGTCGCGGCCGTCGTCGCTCTGGTGGTCGTCGCCTTCGCCCTGAGTGCGGCGCGCGAACGCGACCAGGACGAGCGCGTCGCCCGAGCGCCCGGCGGCGTGGTCTCGCTCGTCACACTGCCCGGTGAGCGGTGGAGGCTGGCCGACGCGCCTCAGCCCGTCGCGGTGCTCGGCGGTCTTCTCGTAACGAGGAACTACGACGGGCTGCAGGGGCTCGACCCGATCACCGGGGCCGTTCGCTGGCGCATCGAGACCGGCGCCAACGTGGAGTGCGGGAGCAGCACGTTCGGGTTCACGGGCGTCCCGACCGTCGGCCCGCTCGTGTGCCTGGACGGCTCCGAGGTGCTCGTGGTCGAGGAGGACGGCACCCTGAGCGCCAGGCGAGCCCTGGACGATCTCGCAGGCAGCCCCCGCACAGGGCCGGACGGAAGCGTCCTGCGTGCCGAGAGGGTCGGGCCGGCGGCGCAGTCCCCGGCGGTCGAGTGCAACGACCGCGGCGACTGCCGGCTTGCCGACGGCGCCGCGGTGCGCGGCCCGGACGCGGTCGTCCGGCTCGAGGACGCCGCCACCGGCGCGCTGCGCTGGGAGCACACCGTCGACTTCGACCTTCGCACCGACAGCGCCGGCAACCTGACCGGCTGCCGGATCCGCGACACGCCGACGACGCCGCTGGTGGTGTACGACGACCTGGACGTCGTCGTACACGGGAGCCTGATCCACGTCGTCGGCTGCGGCGTGAACGCCACGTTCACCGCGGCGGGCATCGAGCTGACCCAGCCTTCCTCCTCGTTCGTCCAGGATGTCGGCGGTCGCTACTTCCGGGTGACCCTGCCGCGGACCGAGACCCTGGAGGGCGTCCGCACGGAGGTGCTCGCCCCGGACGGCTCGGTCCTTCAGGAGATCGCCGGCTACCCCGCTCACCCCCTCGCCATGTCAGGCACCGGCGACGCGGTGGTGACCGTCCAGGACGCCGGCGTCGTCGCGACGATGAGCGACGGGACCGAGCGGGTGCTCACCACCTCGACCATGGCCGAGGTGCTCGTCCTGCACGGCAGCGTCGTCCTGATCGAGGACCAGGCGAGGGCCGTGCTCCTGGCCGTCGACCTGGCCACCGGCGAGACCCTGTGGCGCCGGGGCGTCCCGGCCGAGGTCGATCTCGGCGCCGGGCGGGCACCCGTCACGGGCGGCTCCGTCATCACGGCGTTCACCGACGGCGACGTCGCGATGCTGGTCTACCAGCGCGGCGCCGCCGTGGGTATCGCCTCGGGCTACGCGGCGTTCGGCCTGGGCCTGCGGACGGGCGAGGTGCTGTGGTCGGGAGACACGGGCAGCGTGCCGCCGTTCGCCGTCGCCGGGCACCTGGTCACGTACGACGGCGGGTCCCCGGGGCTGCGCGGCCTGGGCTGAGCACCACGCGGGCGACGCGCACGACCTCCACGGCGTCGATCACGACGACGTCCGGCACGCCACGGACCGACGGGTCCACCCACACACCCGTCGCCGCGCGCCACGGCAGCAGGTCCAGGCGCACCCCGTGCTCCACGACGTCGGCGGCGTACGGCGTGAGGTCGACATCCCACGCCCGGCCGTGCCAGAAGTGGTCGCTCACGAACCGGTCGCCCACGAACGCGCGCCCCACGTCACCCGACCAGCGGATGCGGAGCAGCGCCCGGTCGACGCCCGCGAGCGCCTCGGCCGGCACGTCGGCGACGACCTGGGCCGCACCCGAGAAGTCGGTCGGCGCGCTGAGGCGGTCCATGGGGCCTCCGCGAACCGGCTCGGGCGGAGCCGGCGCCTCAGGGACGAGACCGGCGGCGATCGTGCGGCTCCCGGCGGCCGGCACAACGAGGGCCCACCGGCGCCATGGGCCGTCGTCCACGCCCGCGGCGACCTCGGCACCCTCCGCCGTCAGGTACGCAGGCGCCGGGAGGAGGGCGACGGTGCACGAGGCCTCCTCGGTGTGCAGCACCAGCCCGCCGTCCTCCGCATATACCGGGGCGTCGGAGAGGACGAGGCGCTCGCGGCCTGCCACGTCGAGCCGGTAGAGCCGGTTCGCGCTCGCCCGGTCGAGGACGATCACGCGCACCCCGGGCAGCTCGACGACGCACGCCGGGCCGGGTTCGGCGGTCAGCTCGATCACGGTGGCTTCGTCGTCGGACACGGACGACGTCGTGACGCGGCCGGCGCCGCCCACCGGGACCCGGCCCTCGACCACGAGCTCGACCGGGACGCCCTCCGCCGCGGCGAGAACCACGAGGTCGCCGGCGTCGTCGGCGATGCTGGTGAGCACCTCGGCCGTGGCGCTGCGCAGCACCAGGCCGTCGGCGAGCGGGTAGCGCAGCGGCCAGACGGTCGTCAGCCCGGCCGGGAGGTCGACCGGCACGGTCGGGACGGTGACCTCGTCGTCGTCGAACGCGACCGTGACCTGGACGTCCGGCTGGGCGGGCAGCGGGCGCTGCACCGGCTGGTAGGTGGTGAGGAAGAGGTAGCCGCTGCGCCCGTCGGTGCGCACCGCCCACCGCAGCTCTGCGGGGTCGTCGCTGCCGCCGCCCACCACGGGCGCCATCGTGGCGAGCCGGTGACCGTCCTCGTGGAGCCACAGGTGCCGCCGCCGGAGCAGGTGATGGTGCGGCCTGACCTGCGCGTGCTCACCGATCGGGGCGTTGAAGTCGTAGGTGAGGGACGGGACGTCGTTCGGGTAGCCGGTCGCGTGGGACTCCTGCTCGGTGCCGAGCGCGCCCACGCGCTGCGTGCCGCCCGCGTACATGTAGTAGCCCTGCCAGATCGACCCGCTGCCGATCTTCGCGAGCCCGACCGCATCGACGTCCCGCGCCGTGACCAGGGGGCGCCGGTGATAGGCGACGTGCATCCCGCCGCCGAGCTCGCACATCGCGAACGGCAGCGCGGAGTCGTCCTTGAGCGGGACGGCCTCCGGGTCCAGGACGATGCCGTCGAGCGCCTCGCGCAGGTCGGCGCCCACGGTGAGGTCGTCGCGGACGTCGCTGTACCGGAAGTGGAACGCGGCGAACGGCGCCCACTGGGTCTCGGACTCCTCCCAGAACCCCTCGGCGTACGCGCTGTACACGGGCAGCAGCGTGTCGGGAACCTGGGCGCCGCCCCAGCCGGTCGCCGTCCAGAGCGGCACGTGCAGGCCCAGCCCCTCGGCGATCTCACGCAGCGTCGCCAGGTGCTCCGGCTGGTCGTAGAGCTCGTTCTCGATCTGGACGCCGACCACCGGACCACCGTCGGCGTGCGTCAGGCCCTCGAGCTGGGCCGCGATCTGCGCGTACAGCAGGCGGACCCGCTCCAGGTAGGCGGGGTCGTTCGTGCGGGTGCCGACGCCGCTCTCAACGAGCCAGTCCGGGAAGCCGCCGTAGCGGGCCTCGCCGTGCGCCCACGGGCCGATGCGGGCCACGACCTCGAGGCCGTGCCGCGCGGCCAGCCCGACGAACGCCCGCAGGTCGAGGTTGTCGTCCCAGCGGAAGGCGCCCGGCACTGGCTCGTGCGCCTGCCAGAACACGTACGTGGCGACGGACGTCAGCCCGCCGGCCGCCGCGTGACCCAGCACCTCCGACCACCGCTCTCGCGGGATGCGCGAGTAGTGGATCTCGCCGGTCACCGGGAACCAGGGCCGACCGTCACGCTCGAGCCACCGGCTCGTCACCTCGATCCGGTCGGGCGCGCCCTCCGGGTCGCCGAACGCGAGGTGTCCGCGCCGGGCAGGCTCCGGCGTCCCGGCACGCAGCGTGCGGGCCGCGGGTCGCGCGACCGGGAGGGCGTCGTGAGTCATCTGTCTCCTTCGGCGCAGGTTGTCGGGGGCAAGCGTAAGCACCCCGCGGCGTCGGACCGCGCGGCCATTTGCGCTGGACCAGGGCCGCCGCGGGCGGCGACGATCCTCGGGTGCCTCAGCTCCTCGTCGTCACCGGGCCGCCCGGCTCCGGGAAGTCCACCGTCACCGCCGCGCTCGCCGACCGCTGGGAGCCCAGCGTGCTCGTCGAAGGCGACGCCTTCTTCGGCTTCCTCCGCCGGGGCGCGATCCCACCGTGGCTGCCGGAGGCGCACACCCAGAACGAGACGACGGTCCTCGCTGCGAGCGCCGCGGCCGGCCGCTTCGCCGCGGGCGGGATCACCGTGGTGTACGACGGCGTGATCGGGCCGTGGTTCCTGCCCGACTTCGCCCGCGCGACGGGGCTCGACGTGCTCGATTACGTGATCCTCATGCCGCCGCTCGAGACGTGCCTCGACCGGGTCACCACGCGGGTCGGCCATGGCTTCACCGACCTGCCCGCTACCCGCCACATGTACCTGGACTTTGCGCGGGCGGTCGCAGACGGCTCGCCCGGGCACGTCCTGACGGACGTGCCGGACGACGTCACCGCCGTCGCCGACACGATCTGCGCCGCCATGGAGGCGGGGGCCTCACGCGTCGAGGTCCGACGGTGATCAGCACGACTCAGTGCGTGAGCTGCCCCCGGATCTCGCCGCCCGGGAACGTCGGCGTGTGGACGTTCACGTAGTAGTCGCGCGGGTTGGCCTCGACGTCGGCGAGCACCGCGGCATCGAACGTGAGGCAGTCGCTGACGCTGAACGATGTCGTGGCCCCGAACTCGAGCGGGATGAGGGGCGGCGTCGCGACGTGGCGCGGGCCCTGGTGGATGTGCGCGGCAACGGCCGGCACGGACAGGTTGCGGGCGACGAGCGTGTAGCACAGCTGGTCGCCGTCGATCGTGTACGTGAACGAGCCGCTCGCTCCGGTGTTGGAACCCGTGACCTCCTGGCCGACGTTGAGCGGGACGCTGTTGGGCGCCGCCACGGCCGGGAGGCCCACCCCGGCCAGCAAGAGGCCGAGGGCCGCTGCGGCTCCGAGTCGGCGGACGGCCGACGATGCATGCTGGGACATGACCGATCTCCTTTGATCGAGGGTCATTCCACGCTACGCCTGGCCGGCTCGGCTCGAAACGGGTGAGGAAGCCGTCACCGTGCGGCCGTGACGCACGTTCTAGAGGACGATCGCGACCGGGTCGAAGCGGGTTCCCGCCTTGTAGGAGCCGCCGAACAGCTGTGCGCCGTCTTCCGTGAGCTCGACCGTGTCCCAGGCCAGGCGGCCCTCCTCGGTGCGGTCAGGGGCGCCGGCCAGGCGGAAGGCCGTCGTGCGCACACCGGTCTCGCGGTCGAGGATCGACATCGCCCAGTCGCCCTGGGCGTCGTCACCGGCGGGCCGGACCTCAGGGTCCCCCACGTCCGCGACGAACGACCCGAAGTGGCCCCAGAACCGCACCGAGCCGGTGAAGGCGTAGGCCGTGGCGTCGGCGCTCGCCGCCGGCGTGCGGTCCGGGTCGAGCGGGTAGTGGAACGCGTTGCCCGTCCCGCCGACCCCGTCGGTCTCCAGCCGCCCGCCGGGCGCGCCTGCCACGTACATGAGCAGGCTGAGCTTGATACCCCAGTCGAGATGCCCCATCTGTCCTCCTTGCATGGTGAAGAGCACTCTACGGCTCAGTGCAGGCGGCGCAGGACCGCCGTCAGCGCGACCAGGCCCGCGACGTTCGCACCGAGAGCGACCCCGATCGCGACGCCGGGACCCTGGTCGTAGGCAGCACCCAGCAGGCCGCCCGCGACGAGGAGCCCCGCGCCCCGGACGAGAGCCAGCCAGCCGAACGCGACCGCGCGCGAAGCGCCGGGGACCAGCTCGGTCACCACCGCCTTGACCGTCGAGTCGAGCACCCCGTTGACGACGCCCCACACCGCGACGCCGGCCCAGAGCAGGCCGACGTTGCCGGTGAACGCGACGAGCGCGAGCGCCGCCGCCACCGGGACGGCGAGCAGGACCTTGGGACCGCGCACGTCGTACAGCCGGCCCACCACCAGGCCGGCGAGCCCGTCGACGACCATCGCCGCGACGAAGAGCAGCGGCACCTGCGCCGCGGAGACCATCCCCTGGCTCTCGGCGTGGAACGCGAGCAGCGGGAACGACGCGACGCCGCACGAGAGCACCGCGACGGCCGCGACGTACTGCCAGAAGCGGGACGGCAGCGGCTCGCGGGAGCGCTCGGCGACGGCCGCGGCCGCCGGGTCGGGGGTCGGCGCGCTCCCGGCATCGTCCGCCTCGTACAGCTGCGGGTCGGGCACGCGGTGCCGCAGCCACAGCAGCAGGGCGAGGACGAGCACCCCCGGCACGGCCAGGACGCCGAAGGCGAGCTGGTAGTCGCCGTCGCGCCAGGCGAGCACTGCCGCGAGGAGCAGCGGGCCCAGCACGGCCCCCGTCTGGTCCATGGCCTGGTGCACGCCGAACGCGCTGCCCCGTCCCGTCCGGGCCGACGCGTACGAGAGCAGCGTGTCCTTGGCGGGCGCCCGCACGGCCTTGCCGAGCCGCTCCGTGCCGTACAGGAGCAGCGCCGGCGCGAGCACGCTCGTGGCCCCGATGAGCGGCACGCTCAGCACGGTCAGGGCGTAGCCGAGGATGGTCCAGGTCCAGTAGTGCCGGGTGCGCTGGACCGCGTAGCCCGATACGACGCGCAGCCCGTACCCGATGAACTCGCCCGCGCCGGCGACGATCCCCACCACGGTGGCCGTCGCGCCCAGCGTGGCCAGGTACGGGCCGATAATGCTCCGCGCACCCTCGTAGACCATGTCGGCAAGGAGGCTGACGACGCCGAACGCGAGGACGAAGTGCCACGGCCGCATCGGCAGGGAGGAGGCCGGGCGCGCGGCCGGACGGGGGGTCGTCACGAGGGCATCGTAGACGCGACGCGTCTTTGACATTGATAATCGTTCTCATTACTCTCCACCGTGCTCCCTACGTTGGAAGGCACGACCACATGCGAACTCTCTTGCGCGCCCGCGCCCTCGCCGCCCTGCCGGCGATTGTCTTGGCCGTCACGGGATGTGCCGGCGCCTCCGCCCGCACCTCCCCCACCGACACCCTGCGGATCGTCGGGCCGTTCGAGGTCCACAGCCTCGAGCCCGCCGCGGACGGTGAGGTGTTCACGCGGCTACAGGTGACCGAGACGCTGGTGACCAGCGACCTCGACGGCGAGCTCGCCCCGGGCCTGGCCACGCAGTGGTCGTCCTCCAGCGAAAACACAGAGTGGGAGTTCGAGCTCGTCGAGGGCGCGACCTTCCACGACGGCACCCCGGTGACTCCCGAGAGTGTCGTGGCGGCCCTGGAGAAGGCCGCTGCGGAGACGGCGAGCCCCCTGGCGGAGGTGCCGATCGATCAGATCCGCCCGGAGGAGTCGTCGGTCGCGTTCGAGCTGACGCAGCCCTACCTGACGCTCCCCGCCGTGCTGACGCACTACAGCACCGTGATCCTCGCGCCGGCGTCCTACGACGACCAGGGTCGCGTCACCGAGATCATCGGGACCGGCCCGTACGCGGTGAAGAGCGTCGAGCTCCCGGCCTCGATCCAGACCGCCCGGTTCGACGGCTGGCGCGGCGCGGCCCCGGCCATCGAGAACGTGACGTTCCAGTCGGTCGGCCGGGCCGAGTCGCGCGCCCTGATGGCAGTCAGCGACCAGGCTGATGTGGTGTTCGGCCTCGAGCCGGCCGGCCGACAGCGGGTCGAGGCCACCGACGGCGTGGGCATGGAGTCGAGCCTTCAGCCGCGGACGATCCTGCTCAAGGTCAACGCCGCCCACCCGGTCCTGGGCGACGTGCGGGTGCGTCGCGCCCTCAGCCTCGCGCTGGACCGCGAGGCGATGGCGAACGCCGTGCTCCGCGAGAAGGAGCTGGCCGCGACCCAGCTGCTCCCGCCGTCGCTCCCGGCCTGGCACCCCGACCTCGAGCCGCTCGAGCACGACCAGGAGGCCGCCCGGGCCCTGCTCGCCGAGGCCGGCTGGACGCCCGGCGCGGACGGCGCCCTCCAGCGCGACGGCGTTCCGCTGACGCTGAACCTGGTCACCTACCCCGACCGCGCCGAGCTGCCCGCCCTGGCCACCGCGATCCAGGCGGCGCTGGCAGAGATCGGCGTGGGCATCGAGGTCGAGGTGACCAACTCCAGCGAGGTGCCGGCCCGTCAGGCCGACGGCAGCCTGGAGCTCGCCCTGATCGCACGCCACTTCGCGCTCGTGTCGGATCCGCTCGTGACCGTCGCCGACGTCTTCGCACCCGAGGGCTCGGACTGGGGCGTCATGAACTGGAGCGACCCGGCGGTCGACAGCGCGGTGAACGCGCTGCTGCAGGGCGCCTCCGACGCCGAGGCCGAGCAGCACCGGGCGACGATCGTGCGCACCGCCCACGAGCAGCTGCCCCTCGTCCCGGTGGCGTGGTACCGCATGAACGCCGCTGTGAGCGAGCGGGTCGACGGCTTCGTCCTCGACCCGCTGGAGACCACGTGGCGGATCACCGACCTGCAGTGGGCGTCGTGATCCGGCGTTCGGCGCTCGTGGGCGTGCTGGCCCGCCGTGGCGTCCAGGCCGCCGGCGTGGCGGTGCTGGTCTCGGTGCTGTGCTTCCTGGTCGTGCGTAGCCTGCCGGGCGATGCCGCGTACCGGATCGCCGCCGGCCGGTACGGATACGACCTGGTCGACCAGGAGACCGCGGACTCGGTCAGGGCCGAGCTCGGGCTGGACCGGCCGGTGTGGCAGCAGCTGGGCGACTGGCTGCTCCACCTGCTCCGGCTCGACCTCGGTCGCTCCCTGGTCACCTCGCGGCCTGTCGCCGAGGAGGTCGGCTACTACCTGCTCGGCACGCTGCAGCTCGCCGCGGTGGCGCTCACGTTCGCGGTCGTCCTCGGGGGCGCGGCAGGCGTCCTCGCGGCCCGCCGGCCCGGCGGGATCGTCGACCGGCTGGCGACGGCCTGGGTGGCCGGGGTGCGGGCGGTGCCGCCGTTCCTGCTCGGCCTGCTGCTCGTCGTCGTGTTCTCCGCACAGCTCGGCCTCCTGCCTGCGGTGGGCCACGGCGACGCGTCCAGCCTCGTGCTGCCCGCCCTGACGCTCGGCACCGGCCTGTCCGGGCTGGTCGCCCGGGTCACCCGCGACGCCGTGGTGGAGGTCCGCCAGTCCGAGTACGTGAGGTTCGCGCACACCAAGGGCCTGCCCGAGCGGCTGGTCCTGCTGCGCCACGTCCTCCGCAACGCCGCCGTCGTCCTGGTCCCCTACCTCGGCGTCCAGGCGGTCATCCTGATCGAGGGCGTGGTCGTGGTGGAGAGCCTGTTCGCATGGCCGGGCCTGGGGCACTCCCTGGTGCACGCGGTGTTCTGGCGTGACGTGCCGGTCCTCCAGGCGACCGCCCTGGTTCTCGCGCTGCTCGTCGTCACCATCAACACCGTGGTCGACCTCGCCGTGCTCTGGCTCGACCCCCGACCGCGCCGCCTGGAGGCATCCGCATGACGACCTCACTTCTCGACGTGGCGGCCACGGTCGCCGGCCGCTCGCGCCGCTCGACGCTCGCGCGCCGCGCCGCGGCCCTCGGTCTCGTCGCGCTGGTCATGTTCGCGATCGTCGGTCCGCTGGTGCTCTCCGACCCGGCCGCCCAGGACCTCAGTCGGTTCCTCGAGGCCCCGACCCTGGCCGAGCCCTTGGGGCGCGACGACTACGGCCGCAGCGTCCTGGCGCGGCTGGCGCACGCCACCCGCTTGTCCCTGGTGCTGGCCGCGCTGTGCGTCGCCACCGCCCTGGTCCTGGGCTGCGTCGCGGGGATCGCCTCGGCCTGGTTCGGCGGCTGGGTAGATGCCGTGATGCGAGCCGTCTCCGAGGCGTTCGTGGCCATCCCGGCCCTGCTCGTGGTGCTGCTGGTCTCGGCGCTCGCCTCCGGCGGCAGCCTGTGGGCCCTCTACCTCGGGCTCGCGCTCGCCCAGTGGGTGGAGTACTTCCGCGTCGTCCGAGCCCGCAGCGGACTGGTGCTGGGCTCACCGGCCGTCGAGGCGGCCCGCCTGCTCGAGCTCGGTCCGGTCCACATCGTGCGACGCCATCTGTGGCCGGACCTGCGCTCGCTTCTCACGACGCTCGCCTCGCTCGGCATGGTCACGTCCATCCTCGCGATGTCGACGCTGGGCTTCGTCAAGGTCGGCCTCCAGCCGCCGCGAGCCGAGCTCGGGCTGATGATCACCGACTCCTTCGCCTTCTATGACGTCGCGCCCTGGATGTCGATCGCACCGATCGCGGTGCTCTTCCTGCTCACGATCTGCTTCCTGGGCCTGCGCACCTCTGAGGAGAACAGATGACTGACAACAGCCTCGCCGTCCACCGGGCCGTCGTCCGGCACGGCGCGACCCCGCTGGCCGACGTCGCCGACCTCCGGATCGACACGGGCCGGCCGCTGACCATCGTCGGCGAGAGCGGATCGGGCAAGTCCCTGCTCGCTCACGCCCTGATGGGCACCCTGCCGCCAGAGCTGGCCGTCGAGGGCTCGATGACCATCGGCAGCACGCGCTTCGACCTCGCCGACCGATCCGGCCGGCGGCACCTGTGGGGTCGCCGGCTGGCGATGCTCCCGCAGGAGCCCGCGCTGGCGCTCGACCCCACGATGCTGGTGCGCGGGCAGGTGGCGGAAGGCGCACCAGGATGGCGGCCGGGCGACGTCGCAGCGCTCCGGCTGGCCCACGAGAAGCTCGACCACCTGGGCCTGGCCCACGCCGGGTCCGCGTATCCCCATACCCTGTCGGGCGGCATGGCGCAGCGGGTGGCCTACGCCGCCGCCACCATCGGCGGCGCGCGGCTCCTGATCGTCGACGAGCCCTCGAAGGGCCTCGACCCGGGCTCGCTCGACCGGCTGGCGGACCTGCTCGCGGCCCACGTCGCCGACGGCGGGCTCCTGCTCACCATCACCCACGACCTGCGTCTGGCCCGCCGTCTCGGTGGCGACGTCCTGGTGATGCGCGACGCCTCGGTCGTCGAGGCCGGGCCGGCGGAGCGGGTGCTGACCACGCCCAGCACCGACTACACCAAGCGGCTGCTGGCCGCGGAGCCCTCACGCTGGAGCTTCCCGTGGATGGCGAACGCCGCGGCGGCGGATCCCACCGCGGAGCCGCTCGTGGCGGCCCACGGGATCACCAAGTCTTACGGCGACACCGCCGTGTTCCAGGACGTCTCGCTCGAGATCCGCCCCGGCGAACGGTGGGCGCTCACCGGCCCCAGCGGCGTCGGCAAGACCACGCTGGGCAACGCCCTGCTGCGCCTGACCTCGGTCGATCGGGGAACGGTGGGGTACGGCGACGTCACGCGCGGCCGGCTGCAGAAGCTCTACCAGGACCCGGCCCTCTCCTTCCCGGGCCGTGTGCCGCTCGAGCGCGCGATGCGCGACGTGATGCGCCGGCACGGCGCGGACGAGGCGCGGGTGCGGTCGCTGCTCGGCGAGGTCGGTCTCCCCTTGGAGATCCTGAGCCGGCGGCCGGACCAGGTGTCGGGCGGTGAGCTGCAGCGGATCGCGATCGTGCGCGCCATGCTCCCCCGGCCGGTGCTGATCTTCGCCGACGAGGCGACCTCGCGCCTGGACCTGCTGACCCAGGAGACCACCATGGACAGCCTCATGACGGAGGTCGCCGGCTCCGGCTGCGCATTGCTCCTCGTCACCCACGACCCTGATCTCGCCACGGCCGTCACGGACCACCAGGTCCGGCTCGGCCAGGACCGGAGCGCTCTGTTGGAACCAGCCGTCTAGGATCGGCCGGTGCTGCGTATCTCTGACGTGACCTACCTCGTCCGCGACCTCGACGAGGCGATCGGCTTCTTCACGGAGGCGGTCGGGTTCGTCGTCCGGCAGGACGAGACGTCCGGTGACCGACGGCGCGTCGTCGTCGGACCGGCCGACGGCGGGACCGGGCTCGTCCTGGCCGTCGCGCGCGACGGGGCCGACGTCGGCCGGCAGGCGGGCGGCAAGGTCGCGTTCTTCCTCGAGACCGGCGACTTCGCGGCGCAGTACGAGCGCCTCCGCGCCTACGGCGTGAAGTTCCGCGAGGAGCCGCGCCACGAGGAATACGGCACCGTCGTCGTCTTCGAGGACCTGTACGGCATGCCCTGGGACCTCATCGAGCCGCCTGCGTCGTCGTCGTCCGACGGCGGAGCGGTCGCCTCGCACTGAGGCGACCGCTCGCCGTCGCGCGTCAGCCGATCGTCGGCTGCGGCCCCGCGCCGGACCGGAGGATCGCCGGTACGTCGGCCGCGGGGTCGAGCCGGTAGGTGTAGTGGTCGGCGGGGTTGAACGTCGTGCCGTTGGTCTCTGCCCGGCCGGTGGTGCTCACGAGGATGCTGCCGGTCTGGGTGAGCGACGCCGCCGTCGTGTCCGGGTAGTAGGGGTTGTTCACGCGCTCGTAGTAGCTGTTCTCGATCACCGTCTTCGCCGCGCCGCGCGAGAGGTTGCCGTAGCTCGTGATGTCCTGCAGGTAGTTGTTGTAGAGGTGGGCGAACGCGACGTTGTCGATGCTGGGGTTGCGCTGGTTGGTGGCACGGATCCAGTTGTGGTGGATCGTCATGCGCGAGGTGACGTTCGTCGTCCAGCCGATGCCGAACGACTTGTTGCCCTCCTCCAGGATGTTCCACGAGACCGTCAGGTAGGTGGTGTCCTTCCGGCTGTCGATGAGGCCGTCGTTCATCCGGGAGATCCGGTTGTGGTCGATCCAGATGTGGTCGGCCGTGTCCATCTGGATGCCGTCGTAGTCGTAGACCTTGTCGTCGGGGTCGTCGTCGGCCATGCGGGTGTCCCGGATCCAGAGGTTGCGGATGATGACGTCGTGCACGCCCTCGCCGAGGAAGAAGCCGCCGTTGACGATGTGGCCCTGGGTCCCGACGCCGATGATCGTCTTGTCGGACGCGACGGGGAGCTCGCGGCCGTACGGGGTGACCGTGATGGGGGCCGCGACCCGGATGACGTACGGGCCGGACGCGGTGGCGTAGCGCTCCAGGTCGGCGTAGGTCGTGACGGTGACGGTCTGGCCGCCCGAGCCGCCGTTGGTGCCGCCCCCGGTGGCCGCGAAGCCGTCGGGCGTCGCGGACCACGGCGAGCCGACCGGGTTCCAGCCGTCCGATCCGGCCAGGTAGCGCTGCGGCGTGTAGTCCAGGGCCTGGGCGTCGGTCAGCTGCGGACGGTTGCTGTTCACCGTCGCGCCGGCGCCGGTGTTGCGGTACTCGAAGTAGCGCGCGTTCTCCCACTGGGCGTCGGACATGTCGATCCAGGGCTGGCCCGTCGCGATGGTCGCGGACAGCGACGACTCCCGGTACACGACCTGCGCACCCTGGCGCCAGGGGCGGCCGAGCTGCGTGGTGCCGTTGGTGGCCCCCGTGATGGTCGACCGGTAGAACAGGAAGCCGTACTGACGTTCCGCCGGGGTGCTCGCCGCGGTGATCGGGCCGCCGGTGGAGCGCTTCTCGTAGATGCGGCAGCGCTCGAAGACGGCGATGCCGCCGCCGTAGATGAAGTCGACGGTGCCCTCGATGTACGAGTCGGTGACGTAGGCCCGCGCGTTGTTGTTGACCAGGAAGGTGTCCTGGTCGCCCAGCAGGCGCAGGTCGTCGAGCACGGCCCGGTCCGCGTTGAGGTAGACGGCGAGCGCCTGGGACGCCCCGCTCGCCGCCTCGTCGTAGTCGTTGGAGACGGTCAGGTTGTCCGCGACGAAATCGTGGCCCTCGGCGACGAGCGTCGCGCTGCCGCGGTGGCTCCCGGCCTGCCCGGCGCTGACGTTGTTGACGATCACGACGTCGTCGGGGCTGTCACCGCCGCCCACCAGGCTGACGTACGGCTTGTCGGTCGGGACGACGACGCGCTCGCGGTACGTGCCGGGCTTGATCGTGATCGTCACCCGGCTCGCGTTGCCCGTCCCGACGGCGTCGACGGCCGCCTGGACGGTGCGGTACTGCCCGGTGCCGTCGGCGGCCACACTGTACGAGCCCGGCGCGGTGTCGCCGCCGTCGAACGTCCACTGCTTGTCGGTCGCGGTCGTGCACGCGCCCTGGACGATCGCCGCACCGGACGTGGTGGAGGCGTTCTGGACCGTGAGGCACAGGCCGCTGTTCACGTTCGCGACGCGGTAGGCACCGCTCGTCCCGGCGGTGAGGGTCCACTGCTGCCAGGCCTTGTCACCGCAGTCCCACTGCACCACCCGGGCTCCGGTCGCGGTGGAACCGGCGGCGACGTCGAGGCACTTGCCGCTGCTGACGCTGACGAGCTGGTACCGGTCCTGGCTCACGGAGGTGAGGCGGAACTGCTGCCACGCGGCGCCGTCGGTGCAGCCCCACTGCTGCAGCCCGACGCCATTATCCCCGGAAGCGCCCGGCAGGTCGAGGCACATCCCGCTGTGCCCGGCGACGAGCTGGTACGTGCCACCGGCGGTCGGCACGCTCGCGGACGCCACCGACGCGGTGCCGACCACCGCTGCCGAGGCGGTGAGCAGTGCGGTGGCGACGATCGCGATGGCCGCGACCCCCCTGCGGACGGCCGTGCGGGCGCTCTTCATGGTCGATCCCTTCGTCGGGTGAACGAGTAACGTGTCCCGCTCGGCAGGCCGCCTCTGTGAAGCCTCGCCTCCGAGTACGCGACGGCGCGACGCACAACCCTGTACGTGAGCGCTAACACCGGACACTTCGGACAACTTAGCGAGGGTTAGTAGTAAGGGTCAAGGACCCTCAGGCGGTCCCGCCGGCCACGACCGTGGCCGGTCCCGGCACGACGTCGGACGCGTCGAGGCCGAGCGCCTGACGGGCCGCGCGGCGGCCGAACGCCTCGGCGTCGACCCGCACGCTCGTGAGCGGCGGGTCCCAGTACGCGCCGTGCTCGGTGGCGTCGAAGCCGATCACGGCCAGGTCGCCGGGCACCTGCTTGCCGAGCGCGCGCAGGGCGGCGAGCACGCGTAGCGCCACGACGTCGTCGAAGGCCGCCACTGCCGTGACCTCGGGGTGCATCGCGAGGAACTCGCCCACCCCAGCCCGGGCCGACTCCACGTCCCGCGGCACGGGCAGCACCTCGAGCTGCACGATCCCGACCGACGCGGCGGCCGCCCGCGCGAGCCGCAGCCGGACCTGCGCGAACGGTGCCGCCTCGACGTCGCCGGGCAGCGCGAACGCGACCACGACGTGCCCCGTTTCCTGCAGATGGGTGAGCTGCGAGCGGGTGTGCGCGCCGAGCCCGTTCACCCACCCCCCATCGGCCGCCGACTCCCACTCGTCGTAGATGCCGGCAAGGTTCACGACCGCGCGGGGCACCACCGCGTCGACCACCGGCTCCAAGGGTGATCCGCCGGCCCGGCGGACGAGGAGCACGTGCCCGTGCCGGCCGAGCTCGTCGTCGAGCCCGCGGGTGTACCCGTCGATGCTGCCTCCGCGGAACAGCGGGTCGAGGTTGAGGAGCACGATCCGGCTGGAGCCCTCGCGCAGCGCGCGGGCGACACCGTGCGGCACGTAGCCCAGCTCGTCGGCGGCGCGCAGCACTCGCTCCCGCGTGGCCGCGGAGATGGTCTGGTGCGGAGCGTCGTTGAGCACGAAGCTCACCGTCGACGGCGAGACGCCGCTCGCCGCCGCGACGTCCCGCATGGTCGCGCGCTTCGTCGCGCGCTTGGCAGTACGCCCCTTCTTCTCATCCTCCACGCCGCCATGGTACGGTCCACTAATTCGAATTAGCAACGCTCGCCGCACCGGCGGGTACACGAAGGAGAGAGTGATGAAGTCCGTCATCGTCAGCGGACCGGGCACCACCGCCATGGTCGAGGTCCCGACCCCCACCGCCGGCCCTCGCGACCTGCTCGTCCGCATCCGTGCGTGCGGCATCTGCGGATCGGACGGCTTCTACGTCTCGAACGGCGGCATCCCGCCGCGACAGGGCGCCACTCCCCTGGGCCACGAGCCCGCCGGCGAGGTCGTCGAGGTCGGCGCCGAGGTGGAGGGCGTGGAGGTGGGCGACCACGTGGTCCTCAACCCCATCGCCTCCCGCGACGACATGATCGGCAGCGGCGGCCCGGCAGGCGCCCTGTCCGAGTACGTGCTCGTCACCGAGGCGCGCGCCGGCCACAGCTTCGCGGTCATCCCGGACCACATCCCGTTCGACGTCGCGGCCCTCAACGAGCCCATGGCCGTCGCCCGCCACGCGGTGAACCGCACGGCCCCGAAGCCGGGCGACAAGGTCGTCGTGTTCGGCGCCGGCCCCATCGGCCTGGGCGCCGCCATCGGCTACAAGCTCAGCGGCGCGTCGAGCGTCGTCGTCGTCGACATCATCCCGTCCCGGCTCGAGAAGGCCCTCGCTGTGGGCGCGGACGCCGTCGTCAACTCGGCGGAGGAGGACGTGATCGAGCGCCTCACCGAGCTGCACGGCACCGGCACCACCGCCAGTGGCAGGCCGCGCGTCGGCACCGACATCTACCTGGACGCCGCGGGCGTTCCCGTCGTGATCGAGACCGCAGTGAAGGCCGCCAAGCACCGCGCCTGCCTCGGCATCGTCGCCGTGCACAAGAAGCCGGTCCCGGTCGACTTCTCCGACGCGCTCGCCGCCGAGCTCGACATCGTGCTCTCGATGGGCTACCCGACCGAGATCTTCGAGGTCACCCGCGAGATCGTCGACCACTGGGAGAAGTTCGCGATCATCATCTCCGACCGGTTCCCGTTCGAGCAGGCCCTCGAGGCGCTCGAGAAGGCGAGCACTCCGGGCGCGGCGGACAAGGTGGTCGTCACCTTCGGCTGACGGGGTCCGTCAGGACGCGACAAGCTCCTCGAGCGCGACGCCGGTGCCGCTCACCTCGACGCGTACCGACCCGTCGACGACCTCGACGGCGTCGAGCGCGACACCCTCGGGCAGGGCGAGCGGCACCTCGATGCCGGTGAGGGCAGCGGCGACGGCGCTCGGCAGCTCGTCGACGGGCCGCGGTCCGGACCCGGTGTCGACCGAGACGATGTCGATCGCGAGGGTGTCCGGGTCCGCGACCCGCGGGCGGCCCGCCACAGCCAGAGTGAGCCCCAGGACCTGACCGGACAGGACGAGGGTGTCCCCCTGCGTGCCGAGGTCGGCTTCGAGCCGGGTCTGCTCCCGCAGCGCCTGCTCGAGCACGTCCACGGCGAGCAGGCCCGAGGCCGTCCCCGTCCGGATGACGTACGGCGAGGCGATGCCCACGCCTCGCGCGTCGACGACGAGGTCGGTGACGAGGTAGCCGCCGAACGACGCCGTGCCGGCCGAGCCCGTCGCGTGCGTCAGTTCACCGCGCGCCACCTGGGTGAGGAACGGGAAGTCCGTGATGTCGAGGCTCGCGCCGGTGACGTCGACCTGCTGCTCGAACGCCGCGACCATGGCGCGTTCTGTGACCCTGACCGCGACGCGGTCGGCGACGACGAGGAGCGCGAGCAGCACGGTCACGGTCAGGAACAGTCCTGCTGCACGCCTCATGGTCAGCCACCTTAGGGTCAAGAGAGAGCCTCCGGGTGGGAACCCACCCGGAGGCTCTCGCGCCTTGTTGCGACGCCGGTCGTCAGCCGACGGTGCCGGTGACCGCCGACCCCTGCCGGACGACGGTGTACCGGACGGTCTCGCCGCTCCAGAAGTGGAACGTCAGCGTAACCGGCGCCCCGTCGGTGACCTCGGCGAAGAACGCCGGGCGCAGCAGGATCCGGCCGGCCCCCTCGTCGGGCGCGAACGTGACGTCGAACTCCTTGAAGGACGTCCAGCTGTGCGGGCCGGCGTTCGACCCGTCGAGGTAACGCGCCTCCATCGTGGCGAGCCGGTCGCCGTTGAACGCGGTCGGCACGGCGAAGTCCGCCGTCGTCCCGACGGCGCCCTGCAGCACCGGCGTGTCGAAGCCGATCACCTTGATCTGCCACGGCAGCCCGCGCGAGTACTTCACGGTGAGCTCGGCGCGCGTCCCGTACTGGCCGTCGCCGGCGAGGCGCCCGAGGAGCGCGGCCGAGAGCGTGAGCGCGGCACCGGACAGCGTGTAGTCGCGGCCCGCCTTGAGCGCCTGCGTCCCCAGGTACAGGGTGCGGAACGACGTGCCGTTCGGGTTGAGGGTCACCGTCTGCGCCGTCACGGCGCCCGCGCGGACGAACACCTGGTCGGTGGACGCCGTGCCCGACCGCATGGTCCAGCTCGACGAGATGTAGCCGAAGAGCTGCGGGTCCCGCCACACGAACGCCGTGCGGTCGAAGTGCTGACCGTTGTCCCACAGCATCGTCGTGATGCCCGTCGTGCGCGCCTGGTGACCCAGGGCCTCGAAGAACTTCAGCTTCTCGCCCTGCTCGATCGTGCCGGTGTGGCGGTCGAAGCCCAGGAGGCCGTACTCGCCCAGGATCACCGGGATCCCGTTCGCGACGAAGGTGTCGCGCACCCGCGTGAACGTACCGGTGAGGTCCTGCTGCGCCGTCGCGTCGAACCGGGTGCCGCCGGCCACGTTCACGCTGAACGGCCAGTAGCCGTAGTAGTGGAAGGTGGCGGCGAGGTTCGGGTCGGCCAGCGCCGTGAACGTCGCGGCGAGCGCGTCGAGCCGTCCCTGGTCCGCGTTGGTGTGGAGCGTGGGGAGCACGAGCACGCGATCCGCGTTCGCACCGCCCGACGAGCGCACCACCTGGTGGAACACGGTGTTGAGCTCGTTCAGGAGCGCGTAGCTCTGGTCGTCGCCGGTGACGCCTGCGAACTGCGGCTCGTTGATGCTCTCGAACAGCAGCGTGCGCGGGTAGTCGCGGAACCGCTGCGCGAGCTGCTCCCAGGTCGAGGTGAACTGCGCCAGCACCTCGTCGTGCCGGGTCGGCATCTGGTTCGTCCACATCCACGAGTCGTGGTGCAGGTCGAGAAGCACCATCAGGTCCTCGGCGAGCGCCAGGTCCACGACCTCCTGGACGCGGGCGAGCACGACCGGGTCGATCGTGTAGCCAGGAGCCGCGCCCTGGTACTGGCCCAGCGTGACGGGGATGCGGACGCTGTTGAATCCCTGCTTCTCGATCTGGTCGAACTGCGCCTGCGTGACGCGGGGGTTGCCCCAGGCGGTCTCGTCGGCGCCGACGGCGTCGAGCGTGTTGCCGAGGTTCCACCCGGGCTGCATGGCGGCGACGGTCTCCGCCGCCGCCGACGTCGGCGCGGCGGACGGACGGCGCTCAGGTGTCGTCTGCGCGCCGGCGGGGACGGCGAGGCTCGCCGACAGCGCCAGCCCGGCCGCCAGAGCGGCGAGCTTCTTCCAAGGGGGTCTCTTCACGGGATGCCCTTCTTCGCGCACATGTGGCGCTCGAAAGGGGCGGTTGGCTCCCCGTCGAGCGCGCCTTGGGTAATGAGCGACGATCGCTCGCCGCATCGTGGCCGGCCCAGCATCAGCGTCGACGGGGCCACTCCGTTGAAGCGCTTCGACAAAAGTAGGGCGGCGATGGCAGGGATGCAAGCCCCAATACTGGGGAATTCGGGCTGGAAGTGGCGTCCTGCTGGTCGGCGGCGTCATGTCACAACGGCGGCGGCGTCGAGGCGTTTCGAGGGCGCGCCCCGTCCGACAGGCCCGCGATCCTCATCGCAGGTAAGGTCCCAAAAGTGACCATCACGCACGATCCGCCCGGTACGAGCGAGCCCGCTCCGCCGAACACTCTGGCAACGACGTCCGACGTCGTCCGGGCGCTGGCCGGGCTTGTGACGGCGGCGCTCGGCGTCGTGCTGCTGCTGAACGCACCGTCGTCCGTGCAGGTCGTCATCGCGCTGTCCGGGGCGGGCCTGGTCGTAGCGGGCGTGCCGCTTCTCCTCGGCCGGGGGATCCCGGGCGGGGACTCGGCGCCCGACGTCGCCACGTGGCCGCGGTGGCTCGACCGTGCGGCGGGCGGCGTCCTGGTCGCGCTCGGCGTCACGGTCGTCGCGTGGCGCGTCGCGTCCGTGCGAGTGCTCGCGGCGCTGCTCGCAGCAGGGTTGGTCGTGAGCGGCGTCACGGCGATCGTCCGCGCGGTGCGGGGGTCCCGCGACGATCGCGTCGCCGGAGGCCTGCTCGGCGGCGCTTCGGTCGCCATCGGGCTGTTCGTGCTGGTGTGGCCCAAGCTGTCGCTCTTCCTCGTCGGGTTGCTCATCGGCGCCTGGCTGGTCCTGACGGGGCTCACGCTCGTGATCCGCACCGTCCGGGGCGGCCGACGGCGCGGCCCGGCGCCGGGCACAGCCGACGGTGGTGCGCGGCGGCGGCGCCTGCGGCGGTGGGCACACACCGCGGGCGGCGCGCTGGCGCTCCTCGTCGCGGTCGCGCTGCTCGGTGCGACCGCGCTGCTGTACCGGGGCGACCCGCGCATCGCCCCCGACGCGTTCTACACGCCGCCGCAGTCGGTGCCCGAGGAGCCCGGACGGCTCATCCGGTCCGAGCAGATGACGGACGTCGTCCCGGACGGGATGCAAGCCTGGCGCATCCTCTACACGACGACGGACGGAGCCGGCGAGCCCCAGGTAGCGAGCGGCACCGTGCTCGCCGCCGAGGCTTTGCCCGACGGCCCGCGGCCGGTCCTCTCGGTCGCGCACGGCACCGTGGGAATCGTCCCGCGGTGCGCGCCGTCGCTGTCCGCCTCGCCCTTCCCCGACGATGCGGCGGCACCCCAGGCGCAGATGGTCGCCGAGGGCTGGGTCGTGGTGGCCTCGGACTACGTCGGCCTGGGGACGGCCGGGCCCCACGCGTACCTCGTCGGCCCGGACGCCGCGCACAACGTCCTCGACGCACAGCGTGCGGCCGACGAGCTCGACGGTGTCGACCTGTCCGCCCGGACCGTCGTGTGGGGCCACTCGCAGGGCGGCCACAGCGCTCTGTGGACCGGGATCGTCGCACCCGACTACGCACCGGAGATCGAGCTGCTCGGCGTGGCCGCCCTGGCGCCCGCGTCCGACCTGCACGCGCTCGCGGAGGGCGTCAAGGCGACGACCATGGGCAAGGTCATCTCCGCGTACATCGCGAAGTCCTGGGCCGACTACTACCCCCAGCTCGAGCTCACCGCGATGGTGACCCCGGGGTACGGGCCGATCGTCCGGTTGATCGGCAACCGCTGCGCCGCCACGGTGGGCGACGCGCTCGCCGGGATCGCGACCGCGACGCAGCTGTCGCAGGAGATCTTCCGCCCGGACCAGATCGACGGCGAGGCGGGACAGCTGCTGCGGGTGAACAGCCCGACCGGAATGATCGCCGCGCCGGTGCTCATTGGCCAGGGCACGGCGGACGGGCTCGTCCTGCCCGCACAGCAGCGCGACTTCGTGGCGGCACGGTGCGCCGCCGGCCAGGCGATCGACTTCCGGGAGTACTCAGGCCTCAGCCACCTGTCGCTGGTCGAGACCGACTCACCCCTGACGGCGGAGCTCCTGGCGTGGACGAACGCCCGGCTCGCCGGCGAGGCGCCGACGCCGACCTGCTGAGGCAGGTCGCGCCGGGGGGGGGGGGGGGGGGGGGGGGGGTGGGGGGGGGGCGCGGGGGCGGGGGGGGGGGGGGGGTGGGCCCCCCCCCCCCCCCCCCCCCCCCCCGACCCCGGGCGACCCGGCCCGGGCAACCCGGCCTCAGGCGAACCCGACCCCGGAAGGCGTGGTGCGCACGGACAGCAAGGCATCGGCGCGGTCCTTCGACCCCGGCCGTGCGTCCCGCTAGATTTCCCGCGTGAACATCACCGAACGAGTCGACGCCGCCATCGCGACAGCCGTGTACGACGTCGTACTGCCGATCGACACCATGGGCGTGACCTTTTCCGACGACGATCTCGCAGCCGTCGCCGAGGCGTACGCGGCCGACCCGGCCGCGACGATCGAGGCGGCCGACGTGCGGTTCGCACAGCACATGGACGCCGCGACCGCTGCCGCGTCGGACGACGACGCCGAGGAGGCGACCCTCCGCGCCCGGGCGGCGCTCGCCCTGAAGGAGCGCCTGGAGTCGCTGTGAGCCCGCGGACCGGAGCCGGCGCCCGCTGAGCCCCACCCACCGCGCTACGCCGGCATCTACCGCCCCGGCACCTCGGCGAGCGGCACCCCCGCGAGCGGGACGTCGTCGGGCAGCGCGAGCCGGCGCTCGACCGCGCCGCGCAGGAGGAGGACGGCCGACGAGGCGGCCAGGCCGGCCCCGAGGGTCAGCCACCAGACCGCCGGCCCGGCCGTGTAGAGCGCGACGCCGCCGGTCAGGGCGGCGAAGCGGCCCACGCCCCACGTCCACTGGAAGGCGCCCTGGTAGCGACCACGGGCATCTGCCGGCGCGAGGTCGGCGACGACGGCGGCGGCGATCCCGCCAGCGATCACCTCCCCGGCCGACCACACGAGCACCGTCAGCCCGAAGGTGAGCGCGTCGTGAGCGAGGCCCGTCGCCGCGACCCCTACCGTGACCAGCACGCCCGAGGCCGCGAGCGCCGGGAGCTGCGGGAGCCGGGCCACGCGCGCGGCGGCCCAGGGCTGGAGCAGCACGACGACGACGGCGTTCACCGCGGCCAGCGCGCCGTAGACGGTGGGCGGGAGCCCGGCGTCGCGCACGGCGAGCGGGAGCACCGACTCCGTGAGCGAGTAGACGAACAGCTGGACGCCGAGGACCACGAGCAGGACCAGCATCAGGCGGTCCCGGAGCACGACGCCGTACCCCGCGCGCGGGGCGCGCCCAGCACCGCTCCCGGCGTCGGCGGCGGCGGCGACCCGCGGCACGTCGGGTAGGCGCAGCACGACGATGACGGCGAACGCGAGGAACGTGGCGGCGTCGACGGCGAAGAGCAGGCCGTACCCGCGCTCGGCGAGGTAGCCGCCGAGGACGCCCGCGACAGCCGTGCCGACGTTCACGCCCCAGTACTGGAGCGCGTAGGCGCGCTGGCGCAGGCCGGGCGGCGTGGCGTCGGCCACGATCGAGCTCGCGGGGGGCAGGCCGGCCGACGAGGCAGTGCCGAGGAGGAGCGCGGCCCCGGCCATCGTCCACGCGCCGGGCGCCGCGTACAGCAGACCCAAGGCGGCCGCGGCACCCAGGAGCGAGGCGAGCAGTGTCGTCCGGCGCCCGAGCCTGTCGGCCAGGTACCCGCCGAGCACGGGGCCGACGAGTCCGCCCACGCCGAGGGCGCCGAGGACGGCCGGGATCCGCTCGTCGGGGATGCCGCGGTCGCCGAGGAAGTAGACGAGGAACGGGACCACGACGAACCCGAGCCGGTTGACGACGGTCCCGGCGAAGACGGTCCAGACGGCCGGCGGCAGGCCTCGGTAGGAGCTGAGCATGGCCCGAGCCTGCGGGTCCCCGAGCGCGCGACCGAATGATTAAGGTGTCGCTGAATCAGTCACCCCACCTGCAGGAGGAACGATGGACGTACAGGTCCCGTTCACGGCCGACGACGTCGCGCGCACCCGCTTCGCCGTGTCCCCGATGTGGGAGGTCGTCACGAGCTTCCGCCTGCTCACCCGGCCGTCCGCGCCCGCGCCGTACCCCCGCTGGGCAGCCCGCGTGCGCCCGCTCGTCCGGTCGGCGGGGCTCGACCGGGGCCGCCTCGCGGACCTCGTCCCGCCCGACGGGTTCCTGGCGGACCTTCTGACCCCCCTGCCCGCCACCGCCTTCCCCACCCTCGCCGAGGAGCTCGCGGCCATTCGCGCGACGGACCCCGAACACCTGGTCGAGGACCTCGACGCCCTCGTCGCGGACGGCCGCGTCCCGGCCGCACGTCTGGCGCCGCTGCGTGCCGACCCGGCCGCGACGCTCGCCCAGGTGGCCGACGAGGCAGCGCGCTACTGGGAGATCGCGCTCGCGCCCTGGTGGTCGCGGATCACGACGGTGCTCGAGGCGGACGTGTTCCAGCGCGCCCGCTCGGTCGCGGGCCTCGGCGCGGCGCACGTGCTCAACGAGCTGCACGAGTCGGTGAGCTGGGACGAGGGCTCGCTCAACCTCGTCCGCCGTAGCTGCAAGGTGACCCGGCAGGGCGCCGGCGCGGGCCTCGTCCTGGTGCCCTCGGTGTTCCTCCGGGACCGCGTGCTGACGCGGACGACGCCGCCCGACCCGCCCCAGCTCGCCTACCCGGCGTTGGGGGCGGGCACCGTCTGGGAGCCGCGTCCCACGGGACAGCTCGACGCGCTCGCCGCCGTGCTGGGCCGCAGCCGCGCCCTGCTGCTCGCCGAGCTCGACTCCCCCGCCTCGACCACCCAGCTCGCGCAGCGAGCTGGCCTCACCGCGGCGGGCGTGTCCCAGCACCTGACGGCGATGCGGGACGCCGGCCTCGTCAGCGCGCACCGCGCCGGCCGCTCGGTCCTGTACGCGCGGACGGTCACGGCGGACGCCCTCGTCGGCCCTCAGGCCTGAACGGCGCACCGGTTCGGCAAGCCTCTCCTTGCTGGAAACCTCGCCGGGAACCTGTTTGGCTGGTCGCATGTCGACGCAGGCACAGGAAGGGCAGGCCGCCAACCCACCGGCCGCGCACGACGCCGAACCGCACCGGGAGGGGCTGGCCCAGCGGCTGAACTGGCTACGTGCCGGCGTCCTCGGCGCGAACGACGGCATCGTGTCGGTGGCGGCCGTCGTGGTCGGCGTGGCGGGCGCGACGACGCAGAACGCCCCCATCCTCATCGCGGGGCTGGCGGCCCTCGTCGGTGGCGCGATCTCGATGGCGCTCGGCGAGTACGTGTCCGTCAGCAGCCAGAGCGACAGCGAGAAGGCGCTCATAGCGAAGGAGCGCCGAGAGCTCGAGGAGATGCCGGACGAGGAGCTCGCCGAGCTTGCCGGTCTGTACGAGGCCAAGGGCCTCTCCCCCACGACCGCGCGGCAGGTCGCGGTCGAGCTCACCGCGCACGACGCCCTGGGCGCCCACCTGTCCGCGGAGCTGAACATCGACCAGTACGACGTCGTCAGCCCGTGGCACGCCGCCACCGCGTCCGCGCTCGCGTTCACCGTCGGCGGCGTGCTGCCCCTCGCGTCCGTGCTGCTCGTGCCCGAGCCGTGGCGCTCAGCGGTGACCTTCGTCGTGGTCCTGGCCGCCCTGGCCGTGACCGGCGGGATGGCCGCGTGGATCGGCGGCAGCCCCCGGACTCGGTCGATCGCCCGCGTCGTCGTGGGCGGCGCGCTCGCGCTGGGCGCCACGTTCGGGATCGGCTCGCTGCTCGGCGTGGCCGGGGTGGTCTGAGACCCGTCCCCCGGTGACGATGGGGGCATGCTCCTCGCCGACGTCGCCGCCACCTCCGACGCTGTCGCCGCCACCCGGTCGCGACTCGCCAAGCGCGCCGCGATCGCGGAGCTCCTGCGGCGGGCCGCCGATGATTCCGCCGACGACGTCGAGATCGTCGTCGCCTACCTCGCCGGCGAGCTGCGCCAGCGCCGCACCGGTCTCGGCTGGGCGGCCCTGCGCCACCTGCCGCCGCCCGCCACGACGGCGACGCTCACCGTCCGCGACGTGGACGCCGCGTTCGAGGCGATCGCGGCGCTCTCGGGCACCGGTTCCGAGGCGGCGCGTGCGGCGGCGTCGGCCGCGCTGTTCGGCGCGGCGACGGAGCGCGAGCAGGCGTTCCTGCGGGGACTGGTCGCCGGTGAGCTGCGGCAGGGCGCGCTGGACTCCGTCGTCGTCGACGCGGTGGCCGAGGCGGCCGGTGTGCCCGCCGACGCGGTCCGCCGTGCTGTCATGCTCCGGGGCGCCACGGGCCCGGTCGCGAGCGCCGCACTCTTGGCATCGGCGCCGGGCGGGGACCCGCTCACTGTCCTGGCGGGCTTCACGCTGGAGGTCGGGCGGCCGGTGCGGCCGATGCTGGCGCAGTCGGCGCCCGACGTCGGCGCCGCCATCGAGAAGCTCGGCTCGCCGGGCGAGGTCTGCGTCGACGTCAAGCTGGACGGCATCCGTATCCAGGTGCACCGGCTCGGCGACGAGGTGCGTGTTCACACACGGTCTCTCGACGACATCACCGACCGCGTCCCGGAGATCGTCGCCGCGGTGCGCGCCCTGCCGTCGGACCGCCTCGTGCTCGACGGCGAGGCGCTCGCCCTCGGGCCCGACGGCGTCCCGCGCCCCTTCCAGGAGACGGCCGCCCGGTCCGCGACGCGGGAGGCTCGCGAGGCCGCCGCCGGCGCGGCCGGCGATGGGTCCGACGTCGGCGCCTCGGCCGACCCGTCCGATCCCGCCGCTGAGGCGGCCCTTGCGTCCCGGGTCCAGCTGTCCCCGTTCTTCTTCGACGTGCTCCACGCGGACGGCCGTGACCTCGTGGACGCCCCGCTGCGCGAGCGGCTCGCAGTCCTCGACCAGGTCGCGGCGCCGCACACGGTCCGGCGCCTGGTCACGGACGACCCGGCGGCGGCCGCGGACTTCTTCGCGGGCGCCCTGCGCGAGCAGCAGGAGGGCGTCGTGGTGAAGTCGCTGGAGGCGCCGTACGCGGCGGGCCGCCGCGGTGCCGGGTGGGTCAAGGTCAAGCCGCGCCAGACGCTCGACCTCGTGGTGCTGGCCGTCGAGTGGGGCTCGGGCCGCCGGCAGGGCACGCTGTCGAACATCCACCTCGGTGCGCGCGACCCCGAGGGCGGCTTCGTCATGCTCGGCAAGACGTTCAAGGGCATGACCGACGAGATGCTCGCGTGGCAGACCCGCCGGTTCCTCGAGCTCGAGACGACCCGCTCGGGGCACGTGGTCCACGTGCGCCCCGAGCAGGTCGTCGAGATCGCGTTCGACGGGCTGCAGCGCTCTACCCGCTACCCGGGCGGGCTGGCGCTCCGGTTCGCGCGCGTGCTGCGCTACCGCGACGACAAGAGCGCCTCGGAGGCGGACACGATCGACACGGTGCGCTCCCTGGCGGGCTACTAGGGGTGTCTCCCATACGGGCGGCCCTCAGTCGAGGCAGAACTCGTTGCCCTCGATGTCCTGCAGCGTGATGCACGACTCGTTCTCCTCGTCGGCGTACTGCGTCAGCACGTGTGTAGCGCCGAGCGCGAGCAGCCGTGCGGCCTCGGCCTCGAGGGTGGCGAGGCGCTCCTCACCCACGAGCCCGGTGCCGGCCCGCACGTCGAGATGCACCCGGTTCTTGACGACCTTGCCCTCGGGAACGCGCTGGAAGTACAGCCGCGGACCGACACCCGTGGGATCGATGCAGGCGAACCATGCACCCCGATCCTCAGGCGGCAGCGAGCGATCGTATTCGTCCCAGGTGGCGAACCCCTCCGGTGGCGGCGGTACGACGTACCCCAACACCTCGCACCAGAAGCGAGCGACGCGCTCAGGCTCTGCGCAGTCGAAGGTGACTTGGAACTGTCTGACAGACGGCATCGGTCCACCATAGCGGCGCGTTCACGCTCGCCGGCCCGTTACACGGGCACGCGCAGCGTGGCCGTGTAACCCTCGGAGACGGACCCCGTGAGCTTCGCCATCTGCAGGGAGTACCCGTCGGAGAAGACGTTGTCCGAGTCCAGCGAGACCCCGGCGAGGTTCCCGACGGAGCTCTCGTAGCCGTCGGTGGCGTACACGGTCTCGCACACGTCCTGCGGGAACGCGAGCTGGGAGGTGCGCATGCGGTTGGTGGCGGAGGTCGCGTCGGCGAGGGTCGGGTACACCTCGAAGTGGATGTGCGGCCAGCGGCCCGCGTAGCAGCCGGGGAAGATCGACGTGAACGTCACCGTGCCGTTCGCGTCCGCCTCCTGAACGCCGCGCAGGTAGTTCTGGTCCTCGAGGTCGTACATCGAGTACTTCCCGTCCCGGTCGCAGTGCCACGCGTAGACCGCGGCGCCCGCCACGGGGGTGCCGGCGTCGCCCTCCCCGGACACGTCCACGACGGTCATCGTGAACGTCAGCGGGATGCCCTCGGCGGTGCCGCTCGACTCGCCGAAGCTCGTCGTGATGTCGCTGCGCACCACGCCGGTCTCGGTGAGGATGTTCGGCCCGTTCGTGCCGTCGGCCGGGTACGGGCCGTTGGTCTCCTCGGGGATCTCGCCCTCGCCCACGGCGTCCTGCGACACGGCGCCGGGAGCGCCGCCGCCGCCCGTCGGAGGCTGGCCGGGCTGCGCGGCGGCGGAGCTCGTCGCGGTGCTCGACGACGTCGCGTCGCCGGTCGAGCAGGCGGCGAGGGCGACCGTGAGCCCGCCGACACCGAACAGACCGAGCGCGCGGCGGCGGCTGAGGAGGGTGGGCAGGTCGTGCGAGAGGCCGAGGTCGTGCGCCTCGGGCGCGTCGTCGTGGGCAGTATCGGCGTGGTCTGTGGTGCTGCTGTGGCTGCTCATGCTGCGACCGTAGGGACGCCGGCTGGACCCCGCATGGCATGACGCTGTGTCGTCGCTGTGGACGAGCCGGTGCGGGCGGGCCGAGGTCAGTACCGCGCCAGGAGGGCGTCCAGCTTGGCCTCCAGGCGAGCCACGTCGTCGACGGTCGCCGACTGCTCGCCGGGCTTGAGCGTCGCGACGATCGTGCCGCCCGGCTCCACGCTCAGGGTCTCCACCTCGTCGATGCCGTTGGCGTTCTGACGGCGCAGAGCCGCGTCGGCGTCGGCCCGGCGCAGCCCCACCTTGCGCAGCGCCGCGTCGTCCCACGCACCGTTCCGCGCCAGCACCGCCGGTGAACCTTCCAGGAGCCGCGCGAGGCGGTCGCTGCGCAGGACGAGGCGGTCGACGACGGCGTTCATACCGAGCAGCACGACGGCGCCCAGCAGCCCGCCGACGAGCGAGTTGTCCGGGCCGATCACTGCGTTCTGCACCACGTTCGACAGGAGCAGCATCACGACGAGGTCGAGGGTGTTGAGCTGCGCGAGGTCCCGCTTGCCCACCAGCCGGAGGAGCAGCGCCAGCCCCAGGTAGACCGCGACGGTCCGCAGGATCTTGTCGGGCGCCGTCACGCCCATGTCCAGGAGGTCGTTCCACATGGTCCCGTTCTACGGGCAGGTGGGCGGGCCTACCCGGCGGCGCGCCCGGCCGGCCTGAAGCCGGCCCGCGCTCGGTCGGCGCCCGCGCTCAGTCGGCCAGGGGCGTCACGTGGGCGTAGTGGATGAAGTCCGCGTCCCGCGCGAAGCCCTCCGACTCGTACAGGGACTGCGCGGCCATGTTGTCCCAGGCGGTCGTGACGGCGACGCGCACCGCACCCGCCGCGGTGGCGCGCTCCGCCGTCGCCCGCACGAGGGCGCGGCCGGCGCCGTCGCCACGCTCGGCAGGGTCGACGAACAGGTCGTTCAGGACCCACACGGGGCCCAGGCTCACTGACGACCACGTCGGGTACACCTGGGCGAAGCCGACGACGTCGTCGGCCCGCCCGTCGTCGCCGTGCACGGCGACGAGCAGGACGCTGTCGCCGGCGTCGCGCCGCGAGAGGAGGAACTCGCGAGCCTGCTCGGCGGGCACCTCCTGCCCGTAGAAGTTCAGGTACTGCAGGAAGAGGTCGACCACGGCGTCGACGTCGGCATCGTTTACGAGTCGGACGTGAAGAGGCACCTCGGCATCATTGCAGGTCATCGTGGCTGTTCGACAGCCCGTCCACGGCGGCCCGCGGATGGCCGCCGACCTGCGCCGACGTCGCACCGCGCCCCGTGCGACGTCGGCGTCGGCGTCGGCGTCGGCGTCGGAACAGGATCGCCGGCGGGACGGTTGTCCCAGGCGATGAACAACCGCACCTCCGGCCTGACGCCGCGACTGTCCGTCCTCGACCTCGTCCCGGTCCGCGCAGGCCAGACCAGCGCGCAGGCGATCGGGGCCTCCCTCGCCCTCGCCGGGCTCGCCGACCGACTCGGGTACACCCGCTACTGGTTCGCCGAGCACCACAACATGGCGGCCGTCGCGGCATCGACGCCGCCCGTCATGATCGCCGCGGCCGCGGCCCGCACGGAACGGATCCGCGTCGGGTCCGGCGGCGTGATGCTGCCGAACCACGCGCCGCTCGTCGTCGCCGAGCAGTTCGCCGCGCTCGAGGCCCTGGCCCCCGGCCGCATCGACCTCGGCCTCGGCCGCGCGCCGGGCAGCGACCCCGTCGTCACCTCGCTGCTGCGCGCGACCGGCCCGACCGCCGACGTCGACCGGTTCCCGCAGCACGTCAGCGACATCCTCGCCCTGATGGGCCCCGAGGGCGCCCGGCTGCGCCTCGTGACCGGCGACGTCTACGACGTGCGGGCGACGCCGGCGGCGGACAGCACCCCGACGGTGTGGCTGCTCGGCTCGTCGGACTACTCGGCGCGCCTGGCGGCCGAGCTCGGCCTGCCGTACGTCTTCGCGAACCACTTCTCCGGGCAGGGGATCGACCAGGTGCTCGCCCTGTACCGCGACGGCTACCGGCCGAGCGAGGCCCACCCGGAGCCGCGCACGTTCCTCACGCTCAACGCCGTCGTGGCCCCCACCGCGGACGAGGCCGACGAGCGCGCGCTGCCGCAGCTGCGCCAGATGGCCCGGCTGCGGACCGGCAGAGCGCTCGGTCCTCTCGAGACCGTCGAAGAGGCGCTCGCCGCGCCTGCCGACGGCCTCGCCCAGGCGGTCGAGGGGATGCGGTCGCGCTGGCTGATCGGCGACCCGGAGCACGCCGCCGCCGAGCTGCGCCGGCTGGCCGACCGCCACGGCGTCGAGGAGGTCATGGTCGTACCCGTGGCCGGCTCGCGCGCGGACGAGCCGCTCGACGCGACGCCCGGCCGGGCCCGGACGCTCGAGCTGCTGGCGGCCGCCCTGGGCTGACTCCCGGGACCTCCCCGACGCCCGTTCCGGACAAGAGGGCCACGGCTACCGATTGCGCCAGGCAAGGGCCGGGCATATGAACGCCTGAGGGGGAACGCCATCTCTCCCGCCCGGTCTCGGACGCGGGTGCGGCCGAGGGCCGGCGTCAGCACGCCCGACCACCGTGGAGACGTCGATGAGCTCAGCCCAGACCCCAGTCCAGGAGCGCACCGCGAAGATCGGCGTGCTCACGCTCACGGCAATGGTCGTCGGCTCGATGGTCGGCGCCGGCGTGTTCTCGCTCCCGGGCCGGTTCGCCGGCGAGACGGGCGTGATCGGCGCGATCGTCTCGTGGGTCGTGGCCGGCCTCGGCATGCTCATGCTCGCCTTCGTCTTCCAGCGGCTGGCGGTCCGCAAACCCAGGCTCGATGCCGGTGTCTACGCCTACGCCAAGGCCGGTTTCGGCGAGTACCTCGGCTTCTTCTCGGCGTTCGGCTACTGGGCGAGCGCCTGCGTCGGCAACGTGACGTACTGGATCCTGATCATGTCCACCGTCGGTGCGGCGGTGCCGGCGCTCGGGGAGGGCGACACCGTCGTCGCCTTCGTCGCGTCCACCGTCTGTGTCTGGGGCTTCTACCTCCTGGTCCGGCGCGGCGTGAAAGAGGCCGCCGCGATCAACCGGGTGGTGACGGTCGCCAAGCTGGTGCCGATCGTGGTCTTCATCCTGCTCGCGCTGTTCCTGCTCGACACCGACGTCTTCGCAGCCAACCTCGACGGCAGCGCCGGCATGGGCTCTCTCTGGGAACAGGTGCGGGGCACCATGCTGGCGACGGTCTTCGTCTTCCTCGGCATCGAGGGGGCGAGCGTCTACTCGCGGCACGCCCGGCGGCGAGAGGATGTCGGGCGTGCCACCGTCCTCGGGTTCCTGGGGGTCCTGGCCGTGTTCGCGTCCGTCACGATCGTCTCGTACGGGATCCTCCCGCTGGACGAGATCGCGGACCTCCGTCAGCCGTCGATGGCCGGGGTGCTCGAGGCGGCGGTCGGCCGGTGGGGTGCCATCTTCGTCAGCGCGGGCCTCATCATCTCCGTCCTGGGCGCGTACCTGGCCTGGACGCTGATGGCGGCGGAGGTCCTGTACGTTGCGGCCAAGGACCGCGACATGCCGCGTTTCCTTGCCAGCACCGACGCCCGGGACGTCCCAGGTCCCGCCCTCCTGCTCACCACGATCCTCATCCAGATCATGCTCGTCGTGACGACCCTCTCGGACGACGCCTTCACGTTCGCCCTCGACCTGACGAGCGCCCTGTCGCTGATCCCGTTCCTGCTGGCCGCGGGCTACGCGCTCAAGCTCGCCGTAGGCCGCTCGGGGAACGACCCGGCGGGACCCGCGCGGGACGTCGTCGTCGCCGTCCTCGCCGTGCTCTACACGGCGTTCCTGCTCGTCGCCGCCGGGCCGACGTTCGCCCTCCTGTCCCTCGTGATCTACGCGCCCGCGACCGTGCTGTTCGCGATGACACGACGCGAGCAGGGACGCGCCGTCTTCAGCAGGGGCGAGCTCGTCATCTTCGTCCTCTCGGTCATCGGCGCCGTCGCCGGGATCGTCGCGCTGGCCACCGGCGTGATCACCATCTAGGAACGCACCCGAACCCCAGGAAGGCACTCCCCATGACGTATGACGACACCGCCTCGACGCCCGCCTACGGAGTGCACTCGGAGGTGGGGCGGCTGCGCAAGGTCCTGGTCTGCGCGCCGGGCCTCGCCCACCGGCGGCTGACGCCGACCAACTCCGACGACCTGCTGTTCGACGACGTGCTCTGGGTCGACCGCGCACAGCAGGACCATGCCGCTTTCGTCGACCAGCTCCGCGCCCGGGACGTCGAGGTGGTCGAGCTGCACCGGCTCCTCGCCGAGACACTGAAGGTACCGGGTGCACGTGACTGGCTCCTCGATCGCAAGATCGTGCCGGGCATCGTCGGCCCGGGCCTCATCGACGGCACCCGTGGCTTCCTGGAGGCGCTGACACCGGAAGAGCTGACGGAGTACCTCGTCGGCGGCCTGGCGACGGAGGACGTCCCCGACCTGCCGGACGGCTACCGCGCACTCGCGGAGTACTCGCCCGACTCCCGCGAGTACCTGATGCCGCCGCTGCCCAACACCCTGTTCACGCGGGACACCACGTGCTGGCTCTACGGCGGCGTCACCCTGAACCCGCTGTACTGGCCGGCGCGGCACGACGAGACGCTCCTCATGAAGGCCGTGTACGAGTTCCACCCGGACTTCGTCGGCTCGACCATCTGGTGGGGCGACCCCGAGCAGGACCACGGGCAGGCGACCTTCGAGGGCGGCGACATCATGCCGGTCGGGAACGGCACCGTCCTCATGGGGATGAGCGAGCGCACCTCCCGCCAGGCGATCACGCAGGTGGCGTCGGCGCTGTTCGCCTCCGGCGCGGCCGAGCAGGTCGTCGTGGCGGGGATGCCGAAGCTCCGGGCGGCCATGCACCTCGACACGGTGATGACGTTCGTCGACGTCGACACGGTGACGATCTACCCGCGGATCGTCGGGGCGATCCACTCGTTCACCCTGCGCCCCGGGGACGGCGCGGGGTCGCTCTCCGTGACCGACGAGGGCTCCACGCCCTTCGTCGACGTCGTCGCCCGGGAGCTCGGGCTGGACGGCCTGCGCGTCATCGAGACGGGGGGTGACGCCTACGAGTCCGAGCGCCAGCAGTGGGACAGCGGCAACAACGCCGTCGCGGTGTCCCCCGGCGTCGTGTTCACCTATGACCGCAACACCACCACCAACGCGCTGCTGCGCAAGGCGGGCATCGAGGTGATCGAGATCGCGGGCGCCGAGCTCGGGCGCGGCCGGGGTGGCGGCCACTGCATGACCTGCCCGATCGTGCGCGACCCCGTGGCATGGTGACCGTCGTGGAGGCCCCCTGGGCGCAGACCGGCGCGGACGCGCTGGCCGCCGTCGGCTCCACCCCGGAGGGCCTCTCGACCGAGCTGGCAGCGCTCGAGCTCGAGCGGTCGGGCCCGAACCGGCTGGCGCCACCGGCCCGCACACCCTGGTGGCGCAGGGTCCTGACGCAGTTCGACGACGTGCTGATCTACATCCTGCTCGCGTCGGCCGCGCTCAAGGCCGTCCTGGGCGAGTGGGTCGACTTCACGGTGATCCTCGCGGTGGCGGTCGTCAACGCCGCGATCGGCCTGATCCAGGAGGGTCGCGCGGAGCGCGCCCTCGACGCCATCCGGGGCATGCTCTCCCTGCATGCCCAGGCGCGGCGCGACGGCGCCTGGACGCTCGTCGATGCCGAGGACCTCGTGCCGGGCGACGTCGTCCGCGTCCGTTCGGGCGACCGCGTCCCCGCCGACCTGCGGATCCTCGACTCGGCCAGCCTGCGGGTGGACGAGTCCGCGCTCACCGGCGAGTCGGTGCCCGCCGGCAAGTCGGCCGGGCCCGTGCCGGCCGACTCGGGGCTCGGCGACCGCACGAACATGCTGTTCTCCGGGACGCTCGTCTCGGCGGGCACCGGCACGGGGGTCGTGGTCGCCACGGGAGCGGGCACCGAGATCGGGCGCATCCAGTCCCTGATCGCCGGGGTCGAGTCCCTCGAGACGCCGCTGTCGCGCACCCTCGCGACGTTCGGCAAGCGGCTCGCGGCGCTCATCCTGGTCATGGCCCTCGTGATGGTCGTGATCGGCCGGGTCTGGCACGACTTCAGCACGTCAGAGCTCGTCTCCGCGGCGATCGGTTTCGCCGTGGCCGCGGTGCCCGAGGGCCTCCCCGCGCTCGTCACGATCACGCTCGCGCTCGGCGTCCAGCAGATGGCGCGCCGGCAGGCGATCACGCGCAGGCTGCCCGCTGTGGAGACGCTCGGGTCGGTGTCGACAGTGTGCTCCGACAAGACCGGGACGCTCACACGGAACGAGATGACGGCCCGGACGGTCCGCACGCGCGCCCACGACGTCACCGTCACCGGGACGGGCTACGCGCCCGACGGCGGGCTGGAGCTCGGGGAGCGGGCCGTCACGCTGGACGAGCTTCCCGACGTGCGCAGCGTCGCGGAGATCATGATGCTCTGCAACGACGCGCGCATCGTGCCGGAGAACGGGGCCGGGGCCGGGTCCGACGGCGGGGCCGGCGCCCGCGCCGCGGGATGGCGGCTCGTGGGCGAGCCGACCGAGGGCGCCCTGCGCGTCCTGGGCCACAAGGCCGGCGTCGACCCGGCCGGATGGCGCCGCCTCGCCGTCGTGCCGTTCGAGTCCGAGACCAAGTACATGGCCGTCCTCGTGGAGGACCCGGCCGGGGAGCGGCACGTCCTCGTCAAGGGCGCACCCGATCAGATCCTCGAGCGGTGCTCCGCCCAGACGGGCCCCCGCGGCCTGCCAGAGCCGCTCGACATCGGCTACTGGTCGGGGCAGATCGAGGACGTCGGCGGCGAGGGGCTGCGTGTCCTGGCCGCCGCCCGGGTCCCGGCCCGGCCGGACGCGACCACGCTCGATCCGTCCGAGGTGGGCTCCGGCCGCCTGGAGCTGGCCGGCATCGTCGGGATCGTCGACCCGCCCCGGCCCGAGGCGATCACCGCCGTCGCCCAGTGCCGGGCGGCAGGCATCCACGTCAAGATGATCACCGGCGACCACGCCGGGACAGCGCTCGCGATCGGCCGCGAGATGGGCCTGGTCCACGGCGACGGGGTCCAGGTGCTGACCGGTGCCGACCTCGAGGCCATGTCGGGCGAGCAGCTGCGCGCCGTCGTGCGCGAGGTCGACGTCTTCGCCCGAACGAGCCCCGAGCACAAGATCCGGATCGTGACGGCGCTGCAGTCCCACGGCGAGGTCGTCGCCATGACGGGCGACGGGGTCAACGACGCGCCGGCGCTCACGCGGGCCGACGTCGGCGTCGCCATGGGCATCAAGGGCACGGAGGCCACGAAGGAGGCCGCGGACGTCGTGCTCGCGGACGACAACTTCGCGACGATCGAGCGGGCGGTCGAGGAGGGTCGGCGGATCTACGACAACCTCCGGCGGTCCGTCATGTTCCTCCTGCCGACCAACGGCGCCCAGTCGCTCGTCATCCTCGTCGCCGTCCTGGCGGGCCTGCCCCTCCCGCTGGAGCCCGTCCAGGTGCTGTGGATCAACATGGTGACGGCCGTGACCCTGTCGCTCGCCCTCGCGAACGAGCGCGCCGAGCCGGGCATCATGACCCGCCTGCCTCGCGACCCGCGGGCCCCGCTCCTCGACGGCGTGCTCGTCCGGCGGATCCTCGTCGTGTCCGTCCTCATCGGCGGCGCCTCGCTCGGCATCTTCTACGTGGAGCGGGCACGGGGCGTGCCGCTCGAGCAGGCGCAGACGACGGCGGTCACGATGCTCGCGCTGGCACAGCTCGCGTACCTGTTCAGCTGCCGCTTCCTGGAGCGCTCGTCCCTCACGACCAAGGTGCTCCGGGGCAACCGCGCGGTCTGGTGGTCGGCGCTCGCGATGATCGCCCTGCAGCTCTTCTTCGTCTACGCGCCGTTCATGCACGCGTGGTTCGGCTCGGCTCCCATCGCGCTGCGCGAGTGGGCGGTCGTGGCCGGGCTCGCCGTCGTCGTCTTCCTGCTGGTGGAAGGTGTGAAGGCGCTGGGCCGCGTCACCCGGCGCCTCACCAGGACGCGCTAGACGAAGGGGTCGCCTCCGTGCAGGAGGCGACCCCTTCGACGTCGGGCCTCAGGCCGCCGCGGCCGCTCTGCGGCGCAAGGTGCGCGCGTACTCCGTCTGCGGGACGTACGGGGTCACGTGCAGCAGCATCCCCGCCTCGGCGGGAGTGCGGTCAGCCTTGAACGAGTTGCACGCGTAGCACGCGGCCACGAGGTTGAGCCAGGTGGAGCCGCCGCCACGAGATCTCGGCAGGACGTGGTCGACCGTCTCGGCCGAGCCGCCGCAGTAGACGCAGGCGCCGTCGCGGCGCTTCACGCCCAGCTTGGTGCACGCCGGTGCACCGTTCGTCTTGTAGAGCCACCGCATGGCCACGTACCGGACGAGCCGCAGCACCCTGGGTAAGGGGAACGGGCCGAACGTCGCGCCGTCGACGGCCTCCTCCACCACGGCGACCTCGCGCACCAGCATGTGGATCGCGTGGCGTACCGAGACCCGGTGCAGCGGCTCGTAGCCGGCGTTGAGGATGAGAACGTCAGCCACGGCCCTGCTCCCTTCTGTCTTTGATCATCGTCTTAATCAGTGTTGACTTCTGGCCGAACTTCGGGCGACGCCGCGGTGAACGCGGCGCCGCCCGGGACGACGAGAGCCGCCCGGGAACGGTTGTCCCGAGGCGGCTCTGACGAACTCTGGTTCCGGCGCGTGCCGGTGTCAGGGTCGTATAGCCGCCCGGATGGCCTCGCGGCCGTCCCACAGGTGCTTCGCGGTCGTCGGGTAGGACGAGGCGGTGGCGTCGCCGACGAGGCCCGGCCGAGGGGCCAGGTTCGTGAGCGCGGTGCGTGCCATCGGGTCTCTTCCTTGTCGTCGTGCGGATGTTCGGTGGTACGTCGAATGCTGACACGGAGGTCCGTGTGTGAAGAAAGGTACACACGCCACCTTGGGACCGTCTATAGGTTTACCGAACCGATACCCAAGAGGCGCCCAAGACGCGCGGCTTGCCCACTTCCGGCACGCAGCGGCGCGTGACCTGGACACGCCGCATCGACCGTGCGGGCGCGACCGGCTCGCTCACCAGCTGCCCACTCCTTGGAGGAACATGTCCGCCTCCTGCACGAGCTCCGCCGTCGGACCGTCGACGAGCGTGTAAGGCCTCAGCTGCCCCAGCACCCCGGCGAGCCATCCGCAGTGGTCCTGGAGCGACGACGTGTCGCCCGACTCGTGGTCCTGCCGGGCGAGGACGAGCAGGGTGCGCGCCCAGTCCGTCCCGTAGTCGCCGAAGCGGTACCGCATCTCGGTCTCCTGGGCCTCGGAAGCCTCGGCGAAGAGATCGTGCGCATGCAGACGGAGCTGCCGGACGGTCCAGGCCTCGTCGGGGGCCTCCGCGCTCAAGTGGTCCGCGAGCGTGAGGTGGGTCCGTGCCAGTTCCACGCGCGCGGAACCCGCACCGGCCGCGGTGATGCCGACCGCCGACAGCCCGCGCGCCTCCTCGGGACTCAACGGCTGCCCCTCCAGGAGGCGGACGGCGGCGGAGCCGAGGATGTCGGCGATGTCGTCCGCGGGCGCGCCCGCCACCGTCCCGGCCAGCTCGGCGCGCCACCGCTCGCCCCGCCCCTCGGCGTCGGCGATCAGCTGGTCATACCTCGCAGGGCTCTGGGGCCGCAGCAATCGGTACAACGCCGCTGCACGGTCGGCCGCGGCCACTGCCTCGGCGACGCGTCCGTTGCGGCCGAGGGCCGACGCGTGGAAGTACTGCGTGGCGGCCTCTCCGTGGAGATGCCGGGGATCGCCGGGCTCCAGCCGCTGCAACGCCAGGACAGCCTTCAGCGACACCTCGCTCAGCATGAGGGCGTCATCCCACCGTCCGGAGGCCCCCTCCGCTTCCGCCGCAGCTCCTGCCTGCGCGACCATCGCCTCGTAGTGCGCGATCGCCTCGTCGTGCCCGTTCTGGCGCTTCGGGCGACCGCGACCGAACAACCCCATGAGAACTCCTTGCGCCGGTGACAGCGGGCGTGTGCCGTGGACCGCCGTCCGCGACCCCGCGGCCGGCGAGCCCGCAGGTGATGTTACGGACACTCCTGACACAACGGCCAGGATGAACGGCCGGGCCGGCACGTGTCGCCCCGCTCCCGGCGTGCTGCGCCCGGCGTGTCGGTGGCTCAGGTTAGGGTTGCCCCCGACCCGGACCAACCGGGACATCGTGACCATCGGGACACCCGGGAAAGTGAGCGAACACCGCCATGATGGGAGGCCACCACGCCGCGTCAGGAGCCGCGGCCTGGGTCGCAGTGACCGCAACGACGCCGATCGCCTTCGGCTGGTATCCCGTCTCCGACGTGGGGATCATGACGGGCGCCATCGTGTGCGCCGGGGCAGCGCTCCTGCCCGACGCGGACCACCACAGCGGCACCATCGCGAACTCGCTGTCGCCGGTGTCCGACGCGGTGGTGAAGGTGGTCGAGACCGTCTCGGGCGGGCACCGCAAGGGCACCCACTCCATCCTGGGCGTCCTCGCCTTCACCGCCATGGCCTGGCTGGTGGGCCTCCTCGCCATCGACACCGGGCTTGAGGGCGACCTCGGGACCATCCTCATCGGCCCCGGCATCGTCTGCGTGCTGCTCGTCGCGTTCGCGCTGAAGGCGCTCAAGATCACGCGGGACACCAAGATCCTGCCGTGGACGGTCTCCCTCACCCTGGCCGTCCTCATCGCGATCTTCGCGCCGAGCGAGTGGTACTGGATGCCGTTCTCCGTGGCGCTCGGCTGCGTCGTGCACATCATCGGCGACATGCTGACCACGCAGGGCGTGCCGCTGGTGTGGCCGCTGAAGTTCCGCTCCCCCACCTGGATGCGCGACGGCCGCGGGCTCGAGCTCGACATGATCTGGCGCAACGGCGGCAACCTCTCCCTGCCGATCCTGGGCGACGCGGGATCCGTGCGGGAGTGGCTGTTCATGACGCCGGTCTCGCTGTACGCCGTCGTCGGCATCGCCTGGGCCGCGCTCGACCAGATGGGCTTCGACACCATGGCGGTGTGGGACGGCCTCGTCAACGGCATCGGGGACCTGGTCACCTCCTGGTTCTGACCGTCCGGCCGGGTTAGGGTCCGGCCATGACCGCCGAGCCCCGGACCCACCGGACCGCGCCCGTGGTGGCCGGCCTCCTCACCGCCCTCGTCGGCTTCACCAGCTCGTACGCCGTCGTGCTCGCCGGGCTGCGGGCCGTCGGCGCCTCACCCGAGCAGGCTGCGTCCGGGCTCCTCGTCGTGTGCCTCACCCAGGCGCTCGGCATGCTGTGGCTCACCGCCCGGCACCGCCTCCCGCTCACGCTCGCCTGGTCCACGCCCGGTGCCGCGCTGCTCGCCGGTACAGGGATGGTCGACGGCGGGTGGCCGGCCGCCGTCGGCGCGTTCTGCCTCGTCGGCGCGCTGATCCTCGGCACCGCCGCGTGGCCGCGCCTCGGCGCCCTGATCGCCGCGATCCCGGTCCCGATCGCCCAGGCCATGCTCGCGGGCGTCCTCGTCTCGCTGTGCCTGGAGCCGGTGCGGGCGTTCGCCGCGCACCCGCTGCTCGTGGGGCCGGTCGTGCTGACCTGGCTCGTGCTGCTCCGCCTCGCGCCGCGCTGGGCCGTCCCGGCGGCGTTCGCGGTGGCCCTCGTCGTGCTCGGCGCAAGCGCGGCCCGCGACGGCGGAGTCACCGGCGCCCTCCTCCCCCAGCTCGCGTGGACGACGCCGGAGCTTACCTGGGCCTCCGCGCTCGGGATCGCGCTGCCGCTCTTCGTCGTGACGATGGCCTCGCAGAACGTGCCCGGCGTCGCCGTCATGGCGTCCTACGGCTACCGGGTCCCGTGGCGGGAGACGATGGTCGTCACCGGGCTCGGCACCGCCGCCGGGGCACCCGCGGGCGGCCATGCGATCAACCTGGCCGCCATCACTGCCGCGCTCGCCGCGTCGCCCGACGCGCACCCGGATCCGCGGCGCCGCTGGGTCGCCGCACACACCGCCGGCTGGGCGTACCTCGTGCTGGCGCTGCTCTCGGCCGCGCTCACCGCGCTCGTGAGCAGCGGGCCGGACGGCGTGGTCGAGACCGTCGCAGGGCTTGCGCTCCTCGCCACCCTCGGGTCGTCCCTCGCCGCTGCGGCAGGTCCCGCCGACGGGCGCGAGTCGGCCGTCGTCACGTTCGTCGTGGCCGCCAGCGGCGTGACGTTCCTCGGCATCGGCGCCGCGTTCTGGGCGCTCGCCGCCGGGCTCGCGGTCCGGTGGGCGCTCTCGTTCCGGCGTCGCGGGACTCCCTCGGCCGACGCGGCGTCCGGCGGCGCCGAGCGCGACGCGGAGCCCGAGACCGACGCGGCAGCGGTGCCCGACGCGGAGCCCGAGCCTCAGACGTCGACGCGGTAGGTCAGCGCCAGCTCGTCCCCCGACCGGCCCCGGATTCCCCAGTTCTCCCGCGGGCTCTCGATCACCACGAGCTCAAGGTCGTCGGCGGCCAGTCCCAGGACGGGGGCGACGTCGTCGTACATCGCGGCGACCAGCGCGCGCTTCGCCTCCCGGCTGCGCCCCGCGAAGCAGACGACCTCGACGACGAGGTAGGCGGCGGAGCGGGGAGCAACCAGGTCGCCGTCGTCCAGCAGGAGGAAGCGGTGGAACCGCTTGTCCTGCGGGAGCTGCCAGGTCTTGACGAGCGCGGCGTGCAGCGCGTCGGACACCTCCGCCCGGCGACCGCCCCACACCGACCGGTTCCCGTAGATCTTCACCTGCGCCATGCGGGAACGCTAGCGCCCTGACGGGTCGAGGATGCGGGGTCAGACCGGTTCGCGTGCGACGACGACGACGGTCACGTCGTCCTCCAGCGGCTTGCGCCCGGCGTGCTTCTCCATACGGGCGAGGAAGTCGTCTGCGTCGGCCGACTCCCCGGCCAGTGCGGTGATGTCGTCGAGGGCGGTCAGGCTCGAGTCGTACAGCTCCAGGACGCCGTCGCTCACCGAGACGAAGTAGTCTCCCGGGCGAAGGGTCAGCGTCCGTTCGGTGCGCACCCTCACGTCGTCCAGCAGGCCGAACGGGACCCCGGCGGACCCGACGCGCTCGTGGCTCCTGTCGGAGCGGACATGGACCGACAGCCCGTGCCCGGCATCGACGTAGGTCAGCTCGCCCGTCTCGAGGTCGAGCGCGGCGTGCAGCAGGGTGGCGAAGGACCCGACCCTGGCCATCTCGGGCCCGAGCTGCGCCTCGGCGGCCCGGACGGCCTGCGACGGCGGCAGCCCGCTCCGCGCGGTCAGCGCCGACCGCAGCCCGGCGGCGAGCACCGCGGCGGAGACTCCCTTGCCCATGACGTCGGCGAGGCTGAGGTCGATCCGGTCGCCCACCTCCGACCAGGTGTAGAAGTCGCCGCCGACGACGTGGGCCGGCATCGTCAGCCCGATCAGCGTGTACCCCGAACGGTTGACCGGCGGCGGTTGGAGGTTGCGCAGCATGTCCTCCACGCGCGTGCGGTCGAGATCCTCGGAGATCGTGCGCTCGGCCCAGCGCGCGAACCCCTCGAGGATGGCGAGCTCGTCCTCGGTGACCGTCCTGGGCTTTGTGTCCACGATGCACAGCGTGCCGATCCGCGTGTCCTGCACCGTCAACGGGGCACCGGCGTAGAACCGCAGCTGGGGTCCGCCGACGACGACGGGCAGGTTCACGAACCGGGGGTCCTTCGTGGCGTCGGGCACGACCAGCGGCTCGCTCTGCTGCACGGTCACTGCGCAGAACGTCTCCTCGCGCGGCCGGTAGAGACCCTGTAGCTCGCCCGGCACCGCGGAGTTGACCACGACCCGCTCGTCGTCCATCAGGTTCAGGAACGCCAACGGCACGCCGAACGCGTCCTGCACCATCCGGGTGATGCGGTCGAAGCGCTCCTCCCGGCCGGAGTCCAGCAAGCGCAGAGCGTCGAGGACGGCCTGCCTGCGGCTGTCCTCCGTCACGGCCGAACCGTTCTCGACGCGCGTGTCAACTGTCATGCAGGGCCCCCTCCACCGCTGACACGCCGACTCTACGACACGCCAGTGGAGCCTGCAGCGCTACAGCCCTCGCGCCACCGCAGCGCCCGCACCGAGCCACGCGCGCTGCGTCGCCGGCCGGAGCGCCCCATAGCGGAGGTGGCCGTCCACCATGGCGGGGTCGAACGGCACCGTGACGACCTCGCGCGCCAGCGTCGAGTACCCCTCGGCGACCCGCCGTACGTCGTCGGGGCTCCCCTTCGGGTCGGCCTGCGAGACGATCGCGACCGCCTGCTGGGCCAGGTAGGCCGACCGGCCGTCGCGGCCCGCGAGCGCCTCGAGCAGGAGCGCCCCGGCCTCCGCGTGGTCGTCGCGCGTCGTGGTCGCGACGACGAGCTGGTCGGCGTGGTCGATCATCCGGAGCCACATCGGGTCCGACTCGTCGTTGCCGGAGTCGATGAAGATCATCCGGTAGTACTTGGACAGGACGGAGTGGATCGCGTCGACGTCCTCCGGCTCCACGCGCTGCTCGTGCGCGAGGGCCATCGGCTTTGACCGCAGCACGTCGAAGCGGTCGCGCGTCTGGTGGTGCACATAGCGGGCCAGGTCCGCCGCCTGCGCGGACGGGCCGAGCAGCCGCTCCGACTGCGCCAGCAGGTCGAGCAGCGTCGACTGGTGCGGCCCCTGCTCCGTGCGCCAGCCGAGGGTGCCGCGAGTCTGGTTGTTGTCCCAGGTCACGACGCCCGCGCCGCCGTGCTGCGCGAACACCGCCGCGAGCAGCACGGTGCTCGGCGTCTTGCCGGCGCCGCCCTTGCCGTTGACGATCGCGACCGTCCGCGGGCCGGGCCAGTGCTGGCTGACGGCCCGCTCGTCCTCGCGCTCGGCACGCTCGGCCTCGCTCGGGCCGATACGGATCCCGACCCTCGCGAGCGCGCCGCGCAGCCCCCGCGTCGCCGGGTCCTCGTCGGGCTCGTGCGTGAGGAACGACTGGCGCACCTCGCGCCGCGTCCGCGGGGCCGCGCTCGGCGCCGTGTCCGGGGCCGCGCTCGGGGCCGTGTCCGGGGCCGCGCTCGGCGCCGTGTCCGGGGCCGCGCTCGGGGGCGTCGGCGTGGCGACCGTCGCGCCACGCACCCAGTCGGCGACTCCCGGCCGTTCGACCGTTTCGTCCGAGCCGGACAGGTCCTCCTCCGCGACCGGGAACGCCTCCGCCAGTGTCGGCAGCTCGCCCGCGACGTCACCGTGGGGCACCCCGTTGACGGGCGCGGGAACGGGTTCCGGGGTCGGCCGCTGCACCTCGACGGGTGCCGCCGGCTCGGACGCCACCGGCTCGGGCACTGCCGGCTCGGGCTCCGGCCGCCGAACCTCCGGCTCCGGCCGCCGCACCGCTCCGTCCACCCGGCGTGCTGCGGGGCGCGGGGCGTCGTCCTCCGGAACGACGGTGCCGTCGGGGTGGACGATGAGCGTCCACACCCCCTCGGGCCCCTCGGCGCTCGCTCGCACCGCCCGCCCGAACCGCACGGCGTTCTCCGTGACGTGGCGCAGCACCTCGACCCGCGCCTCCTCGAGGCTGGCCGTGTAGACGTGGTACGGCGTCCCGTCGACCACGACCTGCCCGGAACCGTCCTCCCGGACGAGCGCCTCGATGCGCGGCCAGGACGGAACGGTTTCGGTGCTCATGCGCTTCTCCTCGTACTATCCAGGTTCACCCGGACGACAGCCTCGCCCAGGATCGACCCGCGGTCGAGCGGAACGGCGGCGGGTCGCGGATGTCCGCCGTCGGGCAGCCTGCTGGGCGGCTTGCCCGCCCTGGTAGGTTGCTCGCATATCCGCTGGTTGATGCCGGTATGTGCTGCCCCGAGGAGCTCGAGTGTCCGACGAGACCGTCCGCCTGCCGTCCGGTGCCGCGGCGCCCACCGAGGTCCACCGGGCCGCGCCGCAGCTGGCTCCCGCCACGGCCCAGGCGACCGTACACCTCCCGGGGTACGCCGGGACCGCGGCCGCTGCTCCGGGCGCGGCCGCGGCAACCGTCCGCCTGGGTGCCGCCCCGGACCCCGGCCAGCCCTCCGGCCGCATCCCCGCGACGGGCGAGGTGCTGGGCGGCTTCGTGCTGCACGAGTCGCTGGGCCACGGCGGGTTCGCGCACGTGTACCGGGCGGAGTCGGCGCAGGACGGCGAGGTCGCGCTCAAGGTCCTGACGAACGCGGAGCCGAGCGCGCTGGAGCGGTTCGTCGCCGAGGCAGACCTGCTCTCGCGTCTCGACGGGCGCGGCTTCCCCGGTTTCGTGCGCGCCGACCTCGAGTCGGCCACGCCGTGGTTCGCGATGGAGCTCGTGCCGGGCAGCACGCTGCAGCAGCTCGTCCAGACGGGCGGCCCGCTGGCCCGCCGGGACGTGCTGCACGTGGCCGACGACGTCGTCGGCGCCCTGTCGGTGCTGCAGGAGGAGCACTTCCTGCACCGCGACGTGAAGCCGGCGAACATCATCGCCTCGGGCGGCCGGGCCGTCCTCATCGACCTCGGCATCGCCAAGGGCCACGACGGCACGACGTCGACGCACGCCGCCGGGACGATCGCCTACATGGCCCCCGAGCTGTTCGCGCGCAAGGCGCACGCCCGCTCCGACGTGTACAGCCTGGGCCTGCTCCTCGTCTTCCTCAGCGCCGGCACGCTGCCGCCCGACCTCAACTTCCTCGGCCGAGACCTCGAGGCCGAGGACCTGGGCCCCGTCGACGCGCGCCTCGTCCCGCTGATCCTGGCACTGACGCGGCACCGGCCGGAGGACCGGCCCCCGCTGCACAACATCGCCCGCACCGTGCTGGCGCTGATCAGCCAGGAGGAGCCCGACCCCGGCCTGCTCGACGCCGCCGAGGCGACCCGCGCCGAGCGCGCGCTCGTCACCGAGGTGCTCACGGCAGGCACGATCGCGGCCGCGACCGCCGCCGCGCCCACCCCGGTGCAGTCGGGCGAGCCCATGACGAACCTCGTCTACGACCAGGCCCTCATGCGCCGCCTGCACGATCTGCACGCCGACGGCTTCGACGGCGCCGCCGAGCAGGTCGTCGCCGACCACGTGGCCGCCGTCGGGCTGCAGCGGGCCGGCGGGCGCACACCGGGCGAGATCAAGGACTACGTGTGGTCCGCGATGCGCTGGACCGCGGCCCAGCCGCCCGCCGGCTACGAGAACTCCCACCGCGGATGGACGGCGTTCCAGCAGGCCAAGTCGGCGGCGCAGCGGGCAACCTCGGCGTCGGCCCTCCCGGCGCCGGACGCGACGCAGCGCCTCGACCCGACGCCGCGTCCGGCCTACGACCCGGGGCAGACCGTCCGCCTCCCGCCCCAGCCCGCGATGCCGCAGCAGCCACCCGCGCAACGGTTCGCGCCCGGGTACGCCCCGCAGCCCGGGGTCCAGTCCGGATATGCGGCCCAGCCCGCCGGATACCCGGGCGGCCCGACGCCCGGCGCCCCCGGCCAGCACCCCGGCGCCGCGGGCTTCGGACCCGGCGCCGGAACGCCCGCCGGGCAGGCGAGGCAGGGCGGCTATCCGGGCGCGCCCGGTGCCCCCGACACGACGCCGTCACGCCCTGCCGGCGACCGCCGCCCCGAGCGGGACGACCGTACAGACCGCGACGACCGCGACGGCCCGTCGGACAGCGACGGCTGGCGCATCGCCGGCGTGATGCTCGGCACCTGGCTCCCCCGTGTCCTGCTCGCCCTGGCCGTGTACCAGGCTCTCCGGCTCGTCGGGCCGCTCAGCGACCTGCCGGACGTCTCGACGTTCCCGCTGTTCGCCGCCCTCGGCGACCTCGCGGTGTACACGTTCGGCTGGGACGCGGAGTGGGCCCCGTACGTCGCGAACCTCGCGATCCCCGCGCTGGGGCTGGTGCTCGCGGTGATTGCGAACGCGGTGCAGTCGCTGCGCGCGAAGCGCGGGCACCACGTGTGGCCGTACGTGCTGCTCATCACGCTGTGGGCGGTGCTGATCGGGATCCAGGCCGTCATCGGCTTCGCGCAGCAGGTGCGCGAGGACGTCGAGCAGGGCGTGGAGCAGAGCATCGAGGACGCGAAGCAGGACGTTCAGGACGAGATCGACCAGGGCGTCGAGGACGCGAAGCAGGATGCGGCCGAGAACGTCCAGCGCAGCATCGACGAGATGTTCCAGAACATGTTCGGCGGCGGGGACGACTGACCCGAGGATCGGCGCACGGATATTTCCTGGCGGGCGCACGGCATCGCCTGGCATGCTCATCGCACGGTCCCCGACGGGGGATCGGCAAGCCCCGCCCGGCGGCGCACCCCAGCACAGTGCTGGGAGCGCCGCGGGCTCGTACGGAGGGAGGCCCCGCCATGGACGACGTCGTCTCGCGCGCCGCAGGCCGGGACCAGCAGCTGGTCCCCTGCCCGGCGCCCGCCGCCCCCGCCGTACCGAGGAGCGCCCTGCCGTCCGGCAGCCGGATCCGCTGAGCCCGACGCACGTCGAGCTGATCCGGCCCGCCCGGGCCGGCCCCCGCGCTCCTCACTCCCGAGGAGCACACCTTGCCCCGTTTTCCTGCCAACCCGTCGAACCCGTACCTCCGTCGCGCCCATGAGCGCCAGGTCCAGGCCGCCGAGCTGGAGGGCCCGTACCCGGGCACCTTCGGCACCCCGTCCGACCTCTCCACCCCCTGGCCCGCCATCCCCGGCGACCCGGCCGCCGTCGTCGAGCCCGGACCTGGCCAGCGGTGGTCCACCTGGACCGCCGTGGCGAAGGGCCAGCGCGGCCCCGAGCCGCGCCCCGACTGGCTCGTCACCGCCGACGCCGCGCTCGACACCGAGCTCGGCGTCCTCAAGACCGGCAAGGAGGCAGACGCCCACCTGCTGGAACGCGCCGTGCCGGGCGACCCGGCGCGACGCATCCTGCTCGTCGCCAAGCGGTACCGCGGGCGCGATCACCGCGACTTCACGCGCGACTCCGGCTACACCGAGGGCCGCAGGGTCCGCCGCACGCGCGACCAGCGCGCCATGGAGGACCGCAAGTCCGCGTGGGGCCGTGCCGTGTCCGCGACCCAGTGGGCGGACGCCGAGTTCGGCGCGCTCTGCGCCGCGTGGGAGGCCGGCGCGCCCGTGCCGTACCCCGTGCAGATCGACGGCACGGAGGTGCTGATGGAGTTCGTCGGCACGGAGGGGGCCGACGGCGTCGTCGCCGCGCCCCGGCTGGCCACGACCCGGCCGGCGCCAGACCTGCTGGACGCGTACTGGGAGCAGCTCGTCGGTGCCATGTCGGTGCTGGCCCGGCTCGGCTACGCGCACGGCGACCTGTCGCCGTACAACGTGCTGGCCCACGGCGAGCGGCTCGTCGTCATCGACCTGCCGCAGGTCGTGGACCTGGCGTCGAACCCGTTCGCGACAGAGATGCTCCTGCGCGACTGCCGCACGATGTGCACCTGGTTCACCGCCCGTGGCCTGGAGCGCGATCCCGACGAGCTGTTCGCGGACCTGCTGGCGCAGGCCTGGTGACCCTCCTACGGTGAACCCATGAGCAGCCTCCCCACCGACGGGTACGACCGCGACGACCTGAACGCGTTCCTGGCCGAGTACGGGGCGGCGCTCGGGGCGGGCGACCTGCAGTCCGTCTCCGAGCGGTTCGCGTTCCCGGCACTGATGGTGGGGCCGCAGGTTTCGACGCTGGTCTCCGACCCGGAGATCGTCCACGACGACCTGCGCGACCGCCTCGCCGCATTCCGGGAGCAGGACCTGGTGGCGGCGGTCGCGCGCGTCGGGGCGGTGGAGCAGGTGACCGACGACCTGCTCTGGGCCGAGGTCCGCTGGAGCTACCGCGACGAGAACGCGAGCGAAGGGGCGTCGGAGCGGGTGCGGTACCTGCTCCGGCGCGGCCGGGAGACGTTCGAGATCTGCGTGGTCGTCCCGGTCGACTGAGCTACAGCTCCCGCCGCACGTGCCAGCGGGGCTTCCGCCCGCTCGTCGAGGCCGTCTCGGCGACCCGCTCGAAGCCCGCGGACTCGAACAGGTCCGTCGTGCCGACGAACGCCGCGCTCACCGGCACGCGCCCGCCCGCCGGGTCCACGGGGAAGCCCTCGATCACGCGACCGCCCTGCTCACGCGCGTACCCGACCGCCGCCTGCAGCATCGCCCGCGCCACGCCGCGCCGCCGGTACCCCGGCTGCACCACGAAGCACATGACGGCCCACGTGGTGGGCCACTCCTCGGGGTCGGTGCGGGGCAGCACCCGGGAGCGCTGCCGAGAGCTCGCGAGCGAGATCGGCGCGAACCCGAGCCAGCCCACGACCTGCGGGCCGTCCCCTTCGTCGAGGTAGGCCAGCATGCCCGGAGCGGGCTCGCGGGTCGCGAGGTCGTGCAGGTACTCGCCGCGGCGGTGGGCGTCCTCGTGGGGCGGCAGCCGCCAGTGCATGCACCAGCAGGCCTGCTCGCGGCCGCTCGGGTTGAGCATGGTCGTCACGTCGTCGAACCGGTCGGCGGTGGCCGGCACGACGGTGACCGGCTGATCGCTCCCGTCCTGAGGCATGCTCCGACGCTACTGCGCCCGATCACCGGAAGTCGCGCGACCTCGCCTGCACCCGCAGCGACAGCGGCGACAGGTGCTCCGCCAGCAGGTTCACGGCCCCGTCGGCCGCCTCGATCCGCCCGCGCACCACCAGCGCCGGCGAGCTCCGGGCGACGCGGCGGAACCGCAGCCACAGCCCCACGGTGCAGATGACGTTGAGCAGCCCCGTCTCGTCCTCCAGCGACAGGAACGTCACGCCCCCGGCGGTGCCCGGCCGCTGCCGGTGCGTCACCACACCGCCGACGGCGACGCGCCGGCCCGGCTCGGTCGCGAACGCCTCCGCGACGGTGATCACGCCGGCGGACCGCAGGCCGGGACGGACGTGCTGGGTCGGATAGGAGTCGGGCGTGACTCCCGTGGCCCACGCGTCCGCCACGGAGAGCTCCACCTCGGACATCCCGGGCAGCGCCGGCGCCTCGACGCCCACCGACACCCCCGGCAGCGTCCCTGGCCCCTCCTGCCCCAGCGCACCCGCGGCCCACAGGGCCTCGCGCCGCTCCACGCCCAGGCTCTCGAGCGCGCCCCCGGTCGCGAGCGCCTCGAGCTGGGCGGTCGTCAGGTCGACGCGCCGCACGAGGTCGCGCAGGTCGCGGAACCCCCAGCCCGACGTACCCACAACGTCGGAGCTCCGGGTCGTCACGACCACCTTCGCCAGGTCCGTGCCGATGCCGCGCACGCTGTCCAGCCCCATCCTGACCGCCAGCTCCGGGTCCGCCCGGACGAGCCCCGCCAGGGGCGAGGCTCCCTCCCGGGGCGAGCGACCGCCGTCGGGCCGCGCCGCGGAGGGCAGCCGCTCCACGCAGGAGAGCGGGCGCGACGCGTTCACGTCCGGGCGCAGGACCGTCACGCCGTGCCGGCGCGCGTCGGCGACGAGCGACTGCGGCGAGTAGAAGCCCATGGGCTGCGCCGCCAGCAGCCCCGCGTAGAACGCGGCGGGGTGGTACACCTTGAGCCACGCGCTCGCGTACACGAGGTACGCGAAGGAGTAGGCGTGCGACTCGGGGAAGCCGAAGTCCGCGAAGGCGCGGAGCTTGTCGTAGACCTGCTCCTGCACGTCGGGCGGCACACCGCGCTTCGTCATCCCCTCCAGCAGCCGCCCGCGCAGCGCCTCCATGCGTTCCGCCGACCGCTTGGATCCCATGGCCCGCCGGAGCTGGTCCGCCTCGGCGCCGCTGAAGCCCGCCACGTCGATCGCCATCTGCATGAGCTGCTCCTGGAACAGCGGCACGCCCAGCGTCCGCTCCAGGGAGCTCTCCAGCAGCGGGTGCAGGTACGTCACCGGCTGACGCCCGCGCGCCCGCTCGATGTACGGGTGCACGGACCCGCCCTGGATGGGGCCGGGGCGGATGAGCGCCACCTCCACGACGATGTCGTAGAACGTGCGCGGCTGCAGGCGCGGCAGGGTCGCCATCTGCGCGCGGGACTCCACCTGGAACACGCCGACGGTGTCGGCGGCGCAGAGCAGGTCGTACACGGCGGGGTCCTCCTGCGGCAGGCCGTGCAGGGTGAGCTGCTCGCCCGTGTGCTCCGCGACCGACTCGAACGCGTACCGGATCGCGGTGAGCATGCCGAGGCCGAGGAGGTCGAACTTCACCAGGCCGGCGTCGGCGCAGTCCTCCTTGTCCCACTGCAGCACCGTCCGGCCCTCCATGCGCGCCCACTCCACCGGGCAGACCTCGATGACCGGCCGGTCGCACATCACCATGCCGCCCGAGTGGATGCCGAGGTGCCGGGGCAGGCGGAGCATGCGGTCCGCGAGGTCAAGCACGTCGGACGGGATCTCCCCGTCCTGCTGCGCCGACGGCGGGGAGCGGAACGGCACCACGTCGTGGGCGTCGTCGGCGCGGCGGACCTCCTCGGACAGGACGTCGACGAACCGGCCCGGGTGGCCGGCGTGCGGACGCTCCGGGCGGGCGGCCGACGGCGGAGCCGCCTTCGGCTTGAGCGTCCCCCAGCGCTCGATCGACTTCGACCACGCGTCCTGCTGCCCGACGTCGTACCCGAGTGCGCGCGCGGCGTCCCGCACCGCCGACCGCGGCCGGTACGAGATGACGTTCGCGACCTGCGCGGCGTGCGTGCGCCCGAACCGCTCGTACACGTACTGGATGACCTCCTCGCGGCGCACCGACTCGATGTCGACGTCGATGTCGGGCGGGCCGTCCCGCTCGGGGGCGAGGAACCGCTCGAACAGCAGGTGGTGGCGCACCGCGTCCACGGCCGTGATGCCGAGCGCGTAGCAGACCGCCGAGTTGGCGGCGCTCCCCCGGCCCTGCGCGAGGATGCCGTTGCGGCGGCAGAAGTCGACCAGGTCGTAGACCACGAGGAAGTACCCCGGGAAGTGCAGCTGCTCGATGACTGCCAGCTCGTGGTCGATCTGTGCCCACGCCCTCGCCGCGTCACCCTCGGCCGCCCCCGCCGGGCGGGGCCCGTAGCGCTGCTCCGCCCCCTGGTACGTGAGCTCGCGCAGCCACGAGGCCTCGTCGTGGCCGGGCGGCACCGGGTACGGCGGCAGGTCGGGCGCGATGAGGTCGAGGTCCAGGGCGCACTCGCCCCCCAGCGCCCCCGCGTTCCCCACGGCGTACGGGTGCCGGTGGTGCAGCCGCAGCATCTCGGCGGCGGAACGCAGGTGCGCGGTGGGCGCGCCGGGCAGCCAGCCGTCCAGGTCCTCGAGGGACGAGCGGGCACGGACCGCCGCGAGCGCCCCCGCCAGGTCGGCGTCGCGGGGGCGGGCGTAGTGCGCGGCGGTGGTGGCGACGAGCGGCACGCGGGCCTGGTCGGCGAGGTCGGCGAGGGCGTCGTGCAGGTCTGCGTCGCGGGGGTCGCCGGTGGCGGTGACCTCGACCGCGACGTTGTCCCGGCCGAACGTGGCGACCAGGAGGTCGAGCTCGCGGCGGGCCGTGTCCAGGCCGCCGCCGGGTGCGGTGAGGGCGCGGCGGACGGCGCCCTTGCGGCAGCCGGTGAGCACGAGCCACTGCCCGGCGGCCTGCTCCCCGAGGCGCTCCGTCGTGTACCGGGCGGCGCCCTTCACCCCGGCCTCCAGGTGCGCGGTCGCGATCGCCGACGACAGCGACCGGTAACCCTGCTCCCCTCGGGCAAGGACGAGCAGGTGCGTGGCGCGCGGGTCCGGGAGGCCCGTGGGCGGGTCGAGGACGGGGGCGCCGGCCCGGCCGCCGGGTCCCCTCTCCGCGCCGACCCCCGTGCCGGGCACCGGCAGGTGCAGCTCCGCGCCGAACACGGTCCGCAGCCCGACCGCCTTCGCCGCCGTCGCGAACCGGACCACCCCGTACAGGCCGTCGTGGTCGGTGAGCGCGAGGGCGGTCAGGCCCAGGCGCGCCGCCTCGGCGGCGAGCTCCTCCGGGTGGGACGCGCCGTCCAGGAAGCTGAACGCGGAGTGAGCGTGCAGCTCGGCATACTCCGGCTCAGTCATCGCTCCTCCATGCCTGAGTCTGCGGTTCCGCTCCGGGCGGGCTCCTTGCTCCGCTGCGGACCCACCCTGCGCTGCACCTCCGGCTCAGTCATCGCCGCACCTCAGTCATAGACCGCCTCCAGCTGCCACGCGCCCTGCGCCGCCGACAGGAGCAGGCCGCGGCCGTCCATGAGGACCACCTGCAGGAAGACGCGCCGGCGCGCGTCGGACGACCACCACCGCTCCGCCACCGGCCACGGCCCCGCCCAGTCGGTGACGGCCCGGCCCTCGCTACCGACGCCGAAGTCGCGCTCGGGGCCAAGGTCCGCTTCGATCACGCGGTTGTGCACCGTCAGGGCGGCCGTACGGTGCGCAATCGCGTGATCGAAGCGGACTTCCCCAGGCAGGCCGTCGGCGCCAGGGAGGAGGACGCGGGCGGGCTCGCCGCTCAGGGCGAGGCGGACGTCGACCACGACGTGGGCGCCGGCGTCGTCGACGACGGCGGCCGGGACCGGCTCGGGCAGCACGAGCGCCGGGGCGGGCGCCGGCAGCGACCCGGGCCAGGGGCGGTCCGGCGCCCGCCCGGGCGGGGCCTCCTCGCCGAACGGGACGAGCTGGACGCGGTCGCGCGGGTCGCGGCCGCCCTGGAGGCGGACGGTGAGGACGGCGTCACCGCCGAGCAGCGCCTGGACGCGCTCCAGGGCGCGGCGGGCGCGCAGGTCCTCCCCCGCGCTCGGGCCCCACAGGCGCGGCTGGAGCGCACCCGCGGGCGACATCTCCTCGGCGGCGAGGGCCAGGTGCGCGATCGGCGCGGCCCCGCCCGCCGTGAGCCAGCCCTCGAGCTGCCAGCGGACCCGGTCGGTGATGCGGGCGGCGCTCAGGCCTCCGAGCGCACCATCCGTGCGCCACAGGCGCTCCAGGGTGCGCGACTCGCCCGTCACCGGGTCGACGGCGCGTGCCGTGATGCGCAGCCGGCCGCAGGACAGGCCGTGACGGGCGAGCTGGTCGTGCAGGTCGTCGGCGAGTCGCCGGGCCGCGAACGCCGCGACGTCGACGCGCTCGGCGGGCGGGTCCAGCTCCTGCTCAGCGACGATCTCGCCCTCCACACGGCGGCGCGCCGGCGGCCGGACGTCCTCCCCGCGGGCCAGGCGCTGTGCCCACGTACCGGCGTCGCCGAAACGGGCGTGGACGCTCGCCTCGGGGAGGGCGGCGAGGTCGCCGAGGGTGTGCAGGCCGAGGCGCTGCCAGAGGTCGGCGAGCTCGGCGACGGTGCGCGCGGCGGCGGCCTCGGCCCCCCGGGCACCACCCTGCTCCCCCGTGGCCGCGTGCAGCAGGTCGCCGACCGGGCGCGGGGCGAGGTACGTGGGGGAGGCGCCCAGGGCGACGACCCGGTGCTCGCGGGCCGCGAGGACAGCGGCGAGGAAGCCGTCCGCGACGCCGACCTGGCACTCGTGGCCCGTGGCCTGCCCGACGCGCTCGACCAGCGCGCGGGCCAGCGACTCCTCCGACCCGTGGTAGCGGGCCGCGCCGCCGGCGGGCAGGAGCAGCAGCCCCGGCCGGGAGATCTCCAGACCGGCCACGACGGTCTCGGCCGCCGCCGCGACAGGCTCGAACTCGCGGGCGTCGCGGGCGTCGTCGGCGGGCAGGAGCACCAGCTCCGGGCAGCGCTCCTGCGCCTGACGGCGGCGCATCCCGCGCCGCACCCCGGCCGCGCGGGCGACCGCCGACACCGCGACCAGCCGCTGTCCCGTGGTCGTCCCGCCCGCGGCGGCGCCGCCGAGGACGGCGGCCGGGACGTGGACGCCCAGCCCCGCCACCGCGAGGGCCGCGACGACCGGCCAGTCGGGCACCCAGAGCACGGCGGTGCGGGTGGCGGCCGTTCTCCGGCGGCTCATCGGGCGATCCTCGAGATCCCGGCGCCGCCCGGGATCTCGGTCAGGGCCGCGACCCCGGTCCTGGCTGCGTCCGCGTCCGCGTCCACGTCCGCTTCGAGAAGGCTTTCGGGTATCGCTACCCGGGTCGGAGCGATACCTGAGGGCCTTCTCGCGGCGGACAGAGAGGCGGCTCGGCCGCCGACGACGTGCAGGCGTGGACGGGTGGCGTGCTCCCTGCCCGGCACGACGACGTCGGCCCGCAGCGGGACCTCGACCTCCATCTCGACCGGGCGTGCGGCGGCCCCGCGGCCCGTGCGGCGCACCGTCAGGGTGCGGCGGCGCAGCCAGCCCGACCCGTGGTCGAGGCCGGACCAGGTGCCGGCGCGGGTGTCGAGCACCACGTGGGCGCCGGGCTGCGCGTCCACCGCCACCAGGACGGCGCCCCGCTCGCGGGCGCGGGTGACGAGGCGACGGCGGTCGGCGTCGAGCAGGGCCGTGCGCGGCCCGAGCACCACGACGTCCAGGCCGTCGAGCAGCGCCGCGACCACGGCCGGGGCGTCCGGGCCGGGGGCTGGGACGGTCACCGTGCGGTCGAGGTCGAGCCCGGCGTCCGCGGCGGCGGCCAGCCCGGCGGCGGGGTGCCCCACGATCGCGGTCCACGCCCCGGCCCGCGACGCCTCGGCGAGCAGGGCGAGCAGCAGCGTCGTGGAGCCGCGCACGACGACGGTGCTGCCCGTCGTCAGCCCACCCTCCGGCAGGAGCCGCGCGAGGCCCGGGTGAACGGGCAGGCGACGGCCGGCGAGCGCGACCTGGTGGTCCGTCCGATGGTGGACGCGGGGGCGCGCGCCTTCCCTGGTGGGCGCCGCTTCCACGAGCGCCGGCGCCGCCGGCGCCGCCGCGACCGTCAGGGTGTGCTGGCGCCGCTCCCGCCGCACGCCCGTCCGCAGCTCCGCGGCCCTCAGGGCGGCGTGCGCCTGCGCGTGCCGGTCGGTGCCTGCTGGGCGTCCGGGTACGACGACGGTCATGCGTCCCTCCAGCGATGGTGCTGCCGGTGGTGACCGGTCTGGCATCGTGCCGAATCCTTATTCGAACGGGTGTTCGACACGCCACCAGTACACGCCCGCCGGCACCCGCTGTCAACCGTGCAGGTCAGCGGTGCCGGCAGCGCGCCGGACCCCCTGGATCGCCGCACGGCGGCAAGATGATCGTCACCGACGAAAGGACCCGGCATGACCGCCACCACCCCCCGCGTCGCCGTCGTCACCGGAGGCGCTCGCGGCATCGGCGCCGCGACGGCGCGGCGCCTCGCCGCCGACGGCCACGCCGTCGCCGTGCTCGACCTCCGCGAGGAGCAGGCCGCACAGACCGCGGCCCACATCGTGTCCGACGGCGGACGCGCGCTCGCCGTCGGCGTCGACGTCGCCGACGCCGCTGCCGTCGAGGCGGCCGTGACCCGTGTCCGTGACGAGGTGGGCGCACCGACGATCCTCGTGAACAACGCCGGCATCCTGCGCGACAACCTGCTGTTCAAGATGTCCGAGGACGACTGGGACTCCGTGATCTCCGTGCACCTGCGAGGCGCGTTCCTCATGACCCGCGCCGTCCAGGCCCACATGGTCGAGGCGCGGTGGGGGCGGGTCGTGAACCTGTCGAGCACGTCCGCGCTCGGCAACCGCGGGCAGGCCAACTACTCCGCCGCCAAGGCCGGCATCCAGGGCTTCACCAAGACGCTCGCGATCGAGCTGGGGAAGTTCGGGATCACGGCGAACGCCGTCGCGCCCGGCGTCGTGGCCACCGACATGATCCGCGAGACCGCCGAGCGCGTCGGCGTCTCCTTCGAGGACTTCCTCGCCGGTATGGCGAAGGACGTCCCCGTGGGGCGGGTCGGGCAGCCGGAGGACATCGCCGCCGCGGTCGCGTTCTTCTGCTCGGAGGAGGCCGGGTTCGTGTCCGGGCAGGTGCTGTACGTCGCCGGCGGGCCGCGGGCCTGACGGGCGCCCGCCGACCGGGACACCCGCCGCCGGGATGGGTACCGCCCACCATGGCGAGGATGCGCCAGGTTCGGCAGAGTGGGGCCCATGGACTTCGATCGTCCCTTTCCTCCCGACCCCTACTCGCTGCTGCCCGTCCCGGCGACCTTCACGCTGACGAGCACCGACCTCGTCGACGGCGAGCGGATGCCCGAGACGCACACCGCCCACGACAAGAACTTCTCCCCCGCCCTGGCGTGGTCGGGCTTCCCGCCCGAGACGCAGTCGTTCGTCGTGAGCTGCTACGACCCCGACGCGCCGACGCCGTCGGGCTACTGGCACTGGAACCTGCTCGACATCCCGGCGAATGTCACCTCCCTGCCGACGAACGCGGGCGCCGCCGACGGCTCCGGCCTGCCCGGGGGCGCCTTCCACGTGACCAGCGACGGTCATGAGCCGGGCTACGAGGGCGCCGGCCCGCCGGCCGGCGACCACCCGCACCGCTACATCTTCGCGGTGCATGCCCTGGACGTGCCGTCGCTCGCCGAACGCGGCCTCACGCCCGACGCCACGAACGCGCAGGTCGGGGTCAACGTCTTCTTCCACGCCCTGGCCCGCGCGACCCTCATGGTCACCTGCACCAGCTGACCCCGCCGCCCGGACCTACCATCACCGCATGACCCTCACGCTCCCCACCCTCGGCGACCTCGCCTGGGCGCCGGCCCTCGACCGTCTCGACCTCGTCGCGCCCCCGGTCGCCGACGCGCTGACGAGCTGGGCGGCGGCCGACCCGCGGGTCGGACGACTGGTCGCGGTCACCGAGATCGACCCGGACCACGCGGACACCGCCACGCTCAACGAGGTGCACGGCCTGCCGCCGGAGGCGTCCGCCAACTGCGTGCTCGTCTCCGGCCGGCGCGGGGAGGACGAACGGATCGCCGCCGTCGTGGTCGCCGCGCACACCCGCGCCGACGTCAACACGCGGGTGCGCAAGCTGCTCGACGTTCGCAAGGCGTCGTTCCTGCCCATGGACCGCGCGGTCGAGGAGTCGGGCATGGAGTACGGCGGCATCACGCCCGTGGGGCTGCCGGCGAGCTGGCGCGTGCTCGTCGACTCGCGCTTCGACGCCGACGGCGTCCTCGCGCTCATGGGGTCCGGCGTGCGGCGCTCGAAGCTGCTCATGCCCGGGTCGCTGCTCGCGACGATGCCGGGCGCCGAGGTGATCGAGGACCTGGGCGTCGAGCGCTGAGCATGGGCCGCCTCACCTGCGCGCGGTCACCAGCCAGTCCGAGGTCTCCATCACGACGCCGGCGGGACCAGCATGGGGGACGAGCGCCGCGCGGAGTGCGGCGAGGGCGTCCGACCGTTCGGCTCCGGTCGTCCGCGCCAGGACCGCCTCGATCTCCGGCTCGTCGAGCAGGTAGGTGACGACGTCGTCGACGTCGGATCCGATGCGGATCGGCAGCGTGACCGCCCGACGCTCGATGTCGCGAAAGCCGGCCTCGGAGAGGATGCGATCGAGCCGGGCCGCCTCACCCAGCGAGTAGCTCCCGTAGCTCTCGACCTCGCCGATGTCGTCCGCTCCGACGTGAGGTTCGACGGCGGCCAGGACTGTCCGCAGCCACGGATCGTCGCGCGGCTCCCGCGTCACGACCATCGACAACCGGCCGCCAGGGCAAAGGCTGCGGCGAAGGTTGGCGAACCCGGCGACCGGGTCGTCGAAGAACATCGTCCCGAACCGGCTGATGACGACGCCGAAGGCTCCTTGCCCGAAATCGTGGGTCTGCGCGTCCGCCACCACCAGCGAGACGTTGTCCAGCGACGCCGCACGCGCCCTCGCCCGGGTGAGCTCGATCATCGGCGCCGAAACGTCGACCCCGACGACCTCCCCGGCCGGCCCGACCTGGCGCGCCGCGTCGACGGTGGAGCTGCCCGCGCCGCATCCGACGTCGAGCACCCTTTCTCCGGTCCGGAGCACGGCGGCGCGCAGCATCGCCGCGCCCGGGGGACCGTCCATGGCTTCGAGCCGGTCACCGTGCCGGCGCCAGAGCGCCGGCCAGAGCTCGTTCCAGACGGCCGGATCTGTCGCTCCCGGTGTGCTCTCGGCGTCCTTGCCCATGGCCCTCACCTCGGTGTCCACGGTACGCCGCCACCCCACAGCACAGGGTGCGGGCGTCAGCTCTCGGGCGCGACCCGGCCCGTCACGGCGACCTCCAGCCGCTCCTGCAGGTCCGCCAGATCGGGGGCGCGGCCATCCGTCAGGCGAGTGCCGGGGCCAGCCGGTCGAGCGTGGCGCTCATGCCCGCGCGGACGCCGAGCCCGAACCACCGCTCGACCTCCTCGGCGGTGACCGACTCCGCGAACCCGAACGCCACTGTCATCTCCGTCCCCGTGCGGCCGCCGGGAAGCGTCGCGTCTGCGAACGTCACCGTGATCAGGGGCACCTCGTCGAGCCGACCCGGGTCGAGGGCGGGCCATCCGCCGACGGCACCCCACGCGAACACGAGCCGCTCCCCCGGCACGATCTCGCGGTACACGCCGCCGGTGAAGTAGTCGACGCCGTCCGGCTGGTACAGGTGGACGCGCCACGCTCCGCCGACCCGCAGGTTGACGCTCGGTTCGAAGTCGACGCCTCGCTCCACGCCCGCGAACCAGCGCAGGCGCTCGGGCTCGGTCCAGGCCGCGTAGACGGCGGCGCGCGGGGCGGGCAGGACGCGGGTCAGCGTGAACCCGCGGTCGGTGGTCGTCGTCATGACTCCTCCTCGTCGGCCAGCTGCGCCGCCAGCCTGTCGATCCGGTTCTCGTAGAACGCGCGGTAGCCCCGCAGCCACTCGTCGACCTCGCGCAGTGGCGCCGCGTCCAGCCGGCAAGGCCGCCACTGCGCCTCGCGGCCCTTGCTGACGAGCCCCGCCCGCTCGAGCACCTTCAGGTGCCGGGAGATCGCGGGCAGGCTCATTGCGTGCGGCGCCGCCAGCTCGCCCACTGTCGCCTCGCCCTGGCGGAGCCGCGCCAAGATCGCACGCCGCGTCGGGTCGGAGAGCGCCGCGAAGGTGACGCTCAGCGTGTCGTCGTCCGCCACGACGACTCCTTCCTCAACCCTTCGGTTAATTGATGATTTGGTTAAGTACAGCACGGGCCACAGCAGGCGTCAACGCCGTCCGACGACGGCCGGGTGCGCCTGGTCGCCCGGCGGGCGCAGGCTCGCCACGACCATCTCGACCAGGCCGTCGAAGCTCGTGCCGACGTCCTCCGCCATGGCGAAGCCGCCGGCCGCCTCGAGCGACGCGAAGCCGTGCACGGCGGCCCGGAGGCGGCGGATCGCGTGGACGGCGTCCGCTCCCCCGAGCCCGTAACCGGCCAGGACCGCGAAGAACACCTCGAGGAGTCGCTTCGCCGCCGCCTCGAGCATCGGGTCCGCGTGGGGAGCGAGAGGCAGGAGCATGTAACGGCGCGGATGGTCGAGCACGTAGCGCCGCCAGGCCTGCATGACCGCCGCCACCGCGGCGTCGCCGGACCGGCCGACCGCGGCGGCGTTGACGACCTCGCCGACCTCCTCCAGGACGCGCAGCGACACCAGGGTGCGCAGCTCCCCCAGGCCGGCCACGTGCTTGTACAGCGACGGCGTCGCCACGCCCGTGCGCGCGGCCACCGCCGCGAGCGTGAGAGCGGCGGGACCGTCGGCATCCACGACGGCGATCGCCGCGTCGACGACGGCCCGTGGCGACAGCCCGGCCCTAGCCACGCGGGTCGCCCGGCACGGCCTCCGGGGAGGCGTCGACCCCCGCGGCCGGCGCGCCGACGGCGAAGGCCGCGATCGCCGGACCGACCTCGTCGGGGGTCTCGAGGAACGGGTAGTGGCCGGCGCCCTGGACGAGCAGAAGCTGGGCCTCGGTGCCGGTGAACGCGCCGACGGCGGCGCGCGCCTCGGCCGCGGCGTCCTTGAAGTCCGGGTCGCGCGTGCCCATGACGACGAGCACGGGGCAGGTCACCTCGGCGGCCGGGCCGTCGGCCCACCAGACGGAGGTGGGCTCGAGCACGGCGGCCACGGCGTGCAGGCGGCCGGGCTCGCGGAGCTGGCGCAGCAGGCCGGCCGTGTCGTCGGCGAAGCCCGCGGGACGGCCCGCCTTGAACAGGCTCCGGTAGAAGGTGCCCCACAAGGTGACGCTGTGGGTGACCGCCCAGAACGCGAGGCGCATGACCGGGTTCATCGGACGCTGGATCGTCGTGGCGCCCACGAGCACGATGCCCGCGACGTCCTGCGGCGACCGGGCGGCGGCGAACGTCACGGCGCCGCTCGAGACGGAGCTGCCGACGAGCACCGCCGGGCCCCCGCCCAGCTCGTGCACGAGGGCGATCGCGTCCTCGGCGACCCGTTCGGCGTCGTACGCGGGCCACACGGCCGTGGACTCCCCGTGGCCGCGCAGGTCCAGGCTCGCGACCCGGAAGCCGGCCTCGACCAGCGCCGGCGCGAGCAGGCGGAACGCGTGGCGGTTGGCACCCATGCCGTGCAGGGCCACGGCGAGCGGGGCGTCGTCGGGGCCGGTGACGTGGTAGGCGAGGCGGCCGTCGGGCCGGTCAAGGAAGCGAGTCGTCATAGCCCTTAGGCTAATACCGTTAGCCACTGGGGCGCAAGAGGCCCGGGGCGGTTCGCCCCGGGCCTCTTCGCACGATCAGATCTCGCTGCGGCCCTTGCGCCAGTAGCCCATGAACGCGACGGACTTGCGGTCCACGCCGCGCTCGCTCACCAGGTACCGGCGCAGCGTCTTGATGACACCCGCCTCGCCGGCGAACCACGCGTACAGCACCGTGTCCTGCACCAGCGGACGCCCGTCGGAACCGACCGGCACCTCCCAGAGGATCTCGTGGTCGACGTCGATGTCGGCCGGCTCGGACGACAGGTCGACCCCCGCGGCCGTCAGCGCGACAGGCGCCGTCTCGCTTGCCGACGCCCGGACGCCCATCGCCAGCAGCCGGTCCGCCGCTGCCCGCACGGCCGGGACCAGGACCTCGCCGTGCTCGCGGCCGTCGCGGGCCAGCCAGTGCACGCGCACGCCCTCCGGGGCCTCGAGCGCCCAGCCGTCCTCCGGGTGCGGAACCTCGAGGAACACCTCGCCCACGGCGTCCTCGGGCAGGGACTCGCAGATCGCGGTGATCGCGGGGACGGCCGTCTCGTCGCCGGCCAGCAGCAGCGCGTGGCTGCGCGACGGCGGAGCGAACTCCACGCCACCGTGCGGCCCGTCGAACGCCGCGTTCGGGCCCATGAGAACGAGCGGCTCACCCGGGGCAGCGCCCAGCGCCCAGCGCGACGCCGGACCCGAGTCGCCGTGCAGCACCACGTCGACGTCGACCTCGCGCGTGCGCTGCCGAACCGAACGCACCGTGTACGTCCGCAGGGGGTTACGACGCTCGTCGGGCAGCTCACGCCACGCCGTGAACCAGTCCGGGTCGTCCCGGACCAGGTCGTCCCAGCCGCCGCACGGCGCCGGCAGGACGAACTTGATGCGCTGGTCACGGCCGTTGTCCGCGAACCGGTCCAGGTCGTCGCCGGTGAAGGTGATCCGCACGAAGGACGGGCACAGGCGCGTCACGCGCGACACGTGGACGTCGAACATCCGCCACGGCTGCTCGGTCCGGACCTGCTCGCTCTGAGTCGTCACGCTGGTGAGCCTAACCTAACTTCGCCGAGCCTTCGTAACGCTTCGAGACGTGGGACGGATCACAACCTACGCTCGCGCCACCACCACCGGGCAGGACGCCGTCCGCAGCAGCGTGTGCGTCACCGACCCCAGGACGAGCGCCGCGAAGCCGCCACGGCCGCGCGTTCCGATGACGAGGCGGTCGGCGTGCTCGGACTCGGCCGTGAGCACGTCCACCGGCCGCCCCTCGACCGGCAGACCGTCCACCACCAGGCCCTCGACCACCCGCTCCTCGACGCGTCCGAACGCCTCGGCGAGCGTCCGCTCCGCGGCCGCCTCGGCCGCGGCCCGGGGCTGCATCGCCACGGCGTACGACTCGGCCCACTCCATCGGGCCCGTCCACCACGCGACCACGACCCGGAGCGGCAGGCCGGCCGCGAGCGCCGCGTCGGCGGCGTGGTCGATGGCGACACCGGCGGGGGCCGACCCGTCGTACCCGACGACGACGGGCCGGGGCTCCGCCGTCACATCCTGCTCCCCGGGCAGCGAGCCCTCGGCGGAGGCTTCGACCTCCGACGCCGGGACCGCCACCACGGGACAGCGGGCATGCGCGGCGACCTGCAGGACGCACGACCCGCGCAGCTCCTCGCGCAGTGCGCCGCGGGGCGTCGAGCCGACCACGACGAGGTCCGCGCCGTCGGAGAACCCCACGAGGGCGGCGGCAGGCGACGCGTACTCGACGAACGACTCGACGGTGACCGCTGAACCGGCGAGGTCACGCACCCGCGCGGCCGCCCTCTCGACGAGCGACCACGCGCCGATCCCGGTGACCTCGTCGTGGGGGCGGGCGTCGAGGTGGGTGTCGTTCATGTCGCGCACGTACACGACCTGCACGGTTACCGGCGTGCGTCGCGCGAGCCGCCCGGCCTCGCGCGCAGCCCAGGCGAGGGCGGCGTCGCTCGCGGGCGACGCGTCGTACCCGACGACGACGACGGTCACCCTCCCATCGTCGCCCACCACCGGTCCGCACGGAAGCCGAGCGTCCTCGGGGGCGCCAACCTCACCCCGGGGTGGCGCTCGCCGTGCCGCCCTCGCCGGAGGCGCCCGCCACCTCAGCGCTCGCGTGCTGCTGCGCGAGGCGCCGCATGGTCAGGATCACGGGGTCGGCGAGGAGCGTCCCGACCACGACCTGCCGCATCGCGGCGGCCGCACCCTCCGGCACCGAGGCGACGTCGGCGGCGGCGATCGTCTCGCAGCCGCGCGCGTACGCGTCCAGGAGGTCGTCGGTGAAGACGACGCCGGCCGCGTCGGCGGCGCGGAGCTGGTCGCCGAGGCGCTGGACGAGCGTGTCGTACTCGTCGCAGTCCCAGCCGCGGGACCGGACGAGGCGCGTGGCGCGATCGACCCACGGGTCGGGCTGGTCCCCGGACGGACGGGAGCTCCCGGCGCGCTGGTCCTCGTCCATGAGGAGCGCGTGCTGCGCGGCGCCGAGGAGGTCGTGCCACGAGGCGGGCGGGTCGTCGAGGGCGGCGAGCACCTGCCGCACCCCGGCGAGGCTGAGCGAGGCGGACTCGATGAGCGCTCGGACGAGCCGCACCCGCTCGACGTGCGTCTCGTCGTACTGCGCCTGGGTCCTGGCCGTGGCGGCGCCCGGGGGCAGCAGGCCCTCGCGGAGGTAGTACTTCAGGGTCGCGACGGGCACGCCCGTCCGTTCGGCCAGCGCCGAGATCCGCATTGGTTCCTCCTCGGGTCTTGACATTGGAGAGTAGCACTACCCAATAATGGAGAGTCCAACTATCCAATAGCCCAGGGAGCCCCGCCATGACCGAGCTCACGACGCACCTGCACGACGGCGACCTCGCCGTCTTCCTCATCGGCGCCCGGGTCAACCGGCCCTGGCGCCCCGACGGCTGGCTCCCCGCGTTCGCCGCGATGGGACCGATGCTGCGCGAGCTGTGGAAGGACCCCTCGTCGGGCTTCCTGCACGCGCGCACCACGGTCGACGCCGACCTGCGCGGCGTCACGACGATCCAGTACTGGCGCAGCGTGGAAGACATCTACCGCTACGCGAACGCCGACGACCACGCTCACCGGCCGGCCTGGCTCGCCTTCTACCGGCGCGCCAAGAAGGTGCCGGGCGCCGTCACCATCTGGCACGAGACGTACGCCGTCCCGGCCGGCGGCCACGAGAGCCTCTACGGGGACGCGCCGACGCCGTTCGGTCTCGCTCGCGCCACCGGCAGCATCCCGGCGACCCGCCGCGGCCGCACGGCCCGCGAGCGGATCCGCAGCACGGCCGGCCCGGCCTCGTGAGAGCTCGCCTCAGACGCGCGTCGCCCAGAACGCCACGGCCGACGCCGCCGCGACGTTGAGGGAGTCCACTCCCCCGGCCATCGGGATCTTCACGACGAGGTCGGCCGCCTCGACCGCCCCGCGGGACAGCCCGTGGCCCTCGGTGCCGAGCACGAGCGCGAGCCGCTCGGGCGGGTCGGCGACGAGGTCGTCGAGGGAGACGGCGTCCTCCGACAGGGCGAGCGCCGCCACGGTGAAGCCGTCCTCCTGCAGCGCGTGCAGGCCACCGGGCCACGACTCGAGGCGCGCCCACGGCACCTGGAACACCGTCCCCATGGAGACGCGCACCGACCGCCGGTACAGGGGGTCGGAGCAGCGCGGCGAGACGAGGACGGCGTCGACCCCGAGCGCTGCGGCGCTCCGGAAGATCGCCCCGACGTTCGTGTGGTCGACGATGTCCTCGAGCACGGCCACACGCCGCGCCCCGGCGCCGTCGCGGGCGGCGGCGAGCAGATCGTGCACGGGCACGAGCAGCGGCCGGTGCATCGCGGCGAGGGCGCCGCGGTGGAGGTGGAACCCGGTGATCGCCTGGAGCACCTCCTCGTCGGCGACGTAGACGGGCACGCCCGCCGGCACGGCGTCGGACATCGACGCGAGCCACTTCTCCGCCATGAGGAACGAGCGGGGCGCGTGGCCGGCGGCCAGAGCCCGCCGGATCACGGTGGAGCTCTCGGCGATGTAGAGGCCCTTGGCGGGCTCGTGCTTGGAGCGCAGCGCGACGTCCGTGAGGCGCAGGTAGTCGGCGAGACGGTCGTCGGCGGGGTCGTCGATGCGGACGACGTCCAGGTGGTTCACCGCCCGATCATCCCAGCCGTGATCGGCCCGTGATCACTCTCAGCGAAAACTTGACTCTTCCCATACCGGCCCTCGTGTCAATATTCTCCAGACAAGGGAACATCCATCCTGCTCCCGGCAAAAGAGGCACCGCCCCGCAATGAACCCAAGTACCGCATCCCGACGAGGAGAACCACCATGAGATCCACCCGGGCACCCCGCTCACGTCGCGGCAGCCATCCCCATCCCCTCCCCGCCTTACCCCAGGACTACGCGGCAATGATCGAGCGCACGCCGACGCTCTCCGCCGTCGAGCAGTCCCTCCTCCTGGCCCGCATCGCCGACGGCCACGCCGCGGCCGGAACGCTGGCCGCCACCGCCGTCTCCAACTCGCTCCGCCTGAAGCTTGAGGTCCGCGTCAAGGACGGGCAAAGCGCGCGGGAGCGGCTCGTGCTCGCCCACCTCCGCCTCGTCCCGGACGTCGCGGCCACCTATGCCGACAGCATGCCGTTCGCCGACCTCCTCCAGGAGGGCAGCCTCGGCCTCGTCCGCGCCGTCGAGTCGTACGTCCCGGCACGCGGCAGCTTCACCGCCTACGCCCGCCGCTGGATCCGTCGCTCCATCGCCCGCGCGATCGCCGCGAGCAGCCACGCCTCCGACGCCTACGCGACCGTCACCACCGACTCCCCCGACCCGGAGCGGCTCAGCCTCGTGCGCCGCCGCGTCCACCAGGCTCTCGCGCACCTCGACGCGCTTGAGGCCAGGGTCCTCGAGCTCCGCTTCGGGCTCCTCGACGGAACGGTCCGTTCGCTGGACGAGATCGGCCGCCGTCTCGGCGTCACGCGCGAGCGCGTCCGCCAGATCCTCGAGATCGCCCTCGCGCGACTCCGCCACGTGGTTGCGCCGCTCGCACCGGCCGCAGCCTGACACGTACCTCGCGCCGCCATCTGGCCGGACCACCGTCACCCCTGACTGACGGCGGACCGGCGCAGGACATCGGCACGGGGGCCCGGGGGCGCGCCGGCAGGGGCGCGCGCACCACCGGGCACGGAAGGACCCGCGGTCAACGACGACAGCGGGCCGCTTCCGTGCTCTGGGCGCCGCCCGCGGGACCGGAGGCAACGATGCCACCGGCCCCGCGGGCCGCCCGCTCTCTCAGCCAGGCCGGGCCCGACGCCGGACCGGTCACCCTCGCGTCCCGGCCCGCCCGAGCACGCCGTCGCCCGGGCGATCCGCGTCCTGCGCGGGGTCGGGGACGCCGATCACGCGGGCAACGTCGTCGAACGCCCGGTGGTACGCCCAGGACCGCGGATAGCCGGTGTGCGCCGCGATCTCGAACAGGTACGCCCCGCGGTCGACCTCCTCCGCCCCTCGGTCGACGGCGTTCTCGCCGTAGCCGTGCGCAGGGAAGCCGAGGAAGTCCGTACGGCGCCAGAGGTTGACCCAGGCGGGCCGCGCCGGAGCGGCCGCGGTGCCGGCCGGGAACTCCCCGGGTCCGGGCGTGAGCAGGCCGAGCAGCGTCCCCCGCCCGGGGGTAGGGGGCGGCTCCGGTGCCTCCACCTGCGCGCCCCACGGGTCGCCCGTCCACGCGGGCCCGGTGCACGCCGGCGTGCCCAGCACCGACGGGCCCAGCAGCTCCGGGAAGAACCGGCCGAAGTACGGCCGCAGCTGCACCCCGTAGGTCAGCAGGCCCACGCGCGGGTCGCGCACGGGCACGGCCGTGCCGTCCGGCGTCGTGCCGTCCTGCGTCGTGCCGGCCGGGGCCGTCACCGGGTTGCCCGCCCGGATGAGCACCACCGCGGCCGCGAGGACCCCGCCCATGGAGTGCGCCGAGAGCACCACGCGGCGACTCACTGCGGCCGCCTCCCGCGCGGGGCCCGAGGGCAGGTCGGTCGCGGTGAGCCAGGAGTCGACCCGCGAGCGCACCTCGGGGACGGCCCGGCCGGCGTAGCTGGGCGGGCCGAACGGATGCGCGCTGCGCGGGAGGAAGCACATCAGGTCCCACAGCAGTCCCCACGGCCGGGCGTGGCTCTCGGTCGCGCCGACGAGGGCGCTCGCGAGGAGCGCGACAGCGACGACGCCGAGCGCAGGGACCGCCAGGTCCACCAGGAGGGCGGGCGCGTCGGCGACGCCGGTCGTCGGGTCGTCCGGCGTCCGCAGCGGGATCGTCAGGGTGAGGGCGAGCCAGGCCGCGACCGCGAGCGCGCCGACGCCCACCTCGGCGCGGTGCGCGAGGGCGGCGGCGAGGCGGGCACGCAGGATCCGCTGCCCTGCCGGCGCGTCGCCGCCGGCCGCCGCGTCGGCGACCAGCCCGTCGAGGTCGGGCTGCACGAGCGAGGCCGGGCCGGACTCCGCGACCTCCGTGCGCGGCGCGACCGGGATCAGGCGGCGGCCCCGCGCCAGGTCCACCACGGCCGGGGCGACGGCGATCAGCGCGAGCACCACGAACAGACCGAGCACGACGACTGTCGCCGCGCCGAACTCGGTGAAGACCGGGGGGACGTACAGGTCTGGCCGGTCGGGCAGGTCGCGCGGCACGGGGACGTACAGCCCGCCGCCGGCCACGTCCCCCGCCTCGCCCGTCCCGTCGGCCACGCCGCCGCGCAGCCACCACTGGGTTCCGAGCACGGCGAGGCTCGAGTACACGGCGGCGGTCGCCGCCGAGGACAGCAGCAGCACGCCCGGGCCGGCCCCCGCCCAGCCCTCCGCCGGACGCCGGCCGGCCACGGCGGTGACCGCGGCCGCGAGCGTCGGCACCACGAGGGCGCTGACCGCGACCAGGACGAGGACCGTCCGCGTGCTCGCGGACAGCGACGGCTCGAGCGTCAGGGCGGCGACGCAGGCCACGGCCACGGCGGGCACGGCGCCCCACAGCGTCGCGAGGCGGCCCGCCGAGCGCCACACGAGGGCGCTGGCACCGATCCCGACGAGCACGGCTCCGAGCAGCGCGGGGACCACCTCGATGCCGACCAGGCGCACGACGTCGGGCGTCGCGGCCCGCGCCGACACCGCCCAGGCCATCGCCCACGTGCCCGCGCCGGCGACGAACACCACGACCGAGGCGACCGGCTTCCACGGCGGCGGCACCACCTCGACGCCGTCGTCGTCCGTGCGCAGCGAGACCAGGGCGGCCGCGGCGGCGATGACGCCCGCCCCGGTCCACGCCACGGCAGTGCCGGTCGCGCTGCGGCCGTCGATCCAGGTGAGCAGCACGGCGGTCAGCCCGAGGGTCGCGCCGAGGTGTGCCCACAGCACCGACCCGCCGGCGGCGCGGACCGTCCAGAAACCGGCCCGCAGCAGCGGGGCGCCCCACGTCACTCCCGACGTCCGGCCCGCGCGCACCGCGGAGTACTTGTCGTCGAACCGCACCTGTCCGCTGCGCGCCACCAGGACGAGCGCCAGCACGAGCACCACCGGCACGAGCGACAGGACGCCGAGCCGGTCACCGTGATCCATCCGCGCCAGTCCGTACAGCGCGTCAGGGACCTGATCGCAGACGAGGACGACGTCCGGCCCCCCGGCCCGCATGCACTCCGTCCCGACGGTCGAGAGCACGACCGTCGATGCGGCCGCCGCCAGCAGCAGCGTCAGGGCGAGCGCGAACAGGCGGGTCAGCGCGGCGGTCGCCTCCGGGAGCACGGCCCCCCGCCTGCCGGGCCCCGCGTGAGGCGAGGCCGGCCGCGCGGGGTGCGCTCCGGCGTCGGGCGGCGGGACGCGCCTGGCCCAGTACGCGACGTTCGCGAGGCCGAACGGCACGATCGCCGCCCAGAGCACCCGGATGCCGATCCGCACGACCGCGCCGACCGCACCACCGAGCGGCAGGCCGCCCAGGCGGGCCATGGCGCCCCAGCTGTAGGCCTCGCGACGGACGTCGGGCCGCAGGGCGTGGACGTCGCCGGGTGGCAGGGCACGGTCACGGGCCGCCGCCTCGGGCGTGAGGGTCCAGAAGCTGCCGAGGGCGTCGCCGTCCGACTGCACGACCTCGGCCGCCGGCAGGTCCAGCGTGCCGTGCGGGGGCGTGTTCGCGACGCCGTGGATGCGCAGCTCGAGGACGGTCGGCGCTGTGCTCGCGTGATCCATTGCGTGCCTCTTCCCTGAGGTACCGATGGCTGGGTGAAATGTCCCCGGTTCACCGTAAGTGTCGGGACGTCCCCCCGCGCGGCGCCACGGCGGCTTCACCCGCAGTTGCCTCGCCGGATCGCCGAGTCACTGCCCCGGGCCGAACAGGACCTGGGTTGCGGAAACAGCACCGATCCCGCAACCCACGTCCTGGTCGGCGACGACGAGCACGGACCCCTCAGACGTGGGAGGGCGCCTCGTGGTCGGCGTGGCCCGCCGGCTCGAGCTGGAAGGTCGAGTGCTCCACCGCGACGTCGAAGTGGCTCGCGACGCACTGCTGCAGGTCGTCGAGGATCTTCGGGGCGTGGCCGTCCAGGAAGCAGTCGTCGGCGATGACGACGTGCGCCGTGAGCACCGGCAGGCCGGTGGCGATGAGGGACGAGTGCAGGTCGTGCACGGACTCGACGTGGTCGAGCCGCAGCAGGTGGGCGCGGACGTCGTCGAGGTCCAGGCCGGGTGGCGTGGACTCCAGCAGCACCGCCGTGGCGTCCTTCAGCAGCACCGTCGCCCGCGGCAGGATCAGCACGCCGATCAGCAGCGCCGCGACGACGTCGGCCCGCTGCCAGCCTGTCGTCGCGATGACGACTGCCGCGACGATGACGCCGACGGACCCCAGCGCGTCGTTCGCGACCTCCAGGAACGCCGCCCGCAGGTTCAGGCTCTCCGACCGGGCGCCCGACAGGACCAGCAGCGCCGCCACGTTGCCGGCCAGGCCCACCACGCCGAACACCACGAGCTCGGTCGCGGGCACGTCCGGCGGAACGAGCAGCCGGCGCGCGCCCTCCACCAGCACGTACACCCCGACGGCGAGCAGGATCGCGGCCTGGGCGAGGGCCGCGAGCACCTCGGCCCGCCGCAGGCCCCACGTCCGCCGGGCCGACGCCGGACGCCGCACCAGCCACGCCGCCGCGAACGCCATGGCGAGCCCGGCGACGTCCACCAGGACGTGCGCCGTGTCCACGAGCAGCGCAAGGCTGCCCGTGATCAGCGCACCGACGGCCTGCGCGACGAGGACCGCCGCTCCGATGCCGAGCGCGACGGCGAGACGCCCGCGGTGGTCGGCGGCGCCTTGACCGGAGACCCCGTGGTCGTGCCCGGCGTGACCGTGCCCAGCGCCCATCAGCCCGTACCGTTCCTCACATCGCGATGCTAAGCCTCGACGTCGCCGCCCACGTAGAACCAGCGACCCTGGTCGCGGATGAAGCGGCTCGTCTCGTGGAGCGCGCCGCGTCGCGTCCCCGGGTCACGGTACCGGGCGACGAACTCGACGACGCCGGCGCTGTCGAACGGGCCGCCCGCCTCGGTCCGCAGGATCTCGAGCCCGCGCCACTCGGTGTCGTCGTCCAGGTCGAGCGACGTGGGGCGGGTCGCGGGCGCCCAGGTCGCGAGGAGGTAGCCCCGGTCGCCGACGGCGAACGCCGAGTACCGCGAGCGCATCAGCGCCTCCGCCGTGGGTGCGGTCACCCCGCCGCCGAGCCCGTGGTGGTAGCGCCCGCAGCAGTCGCCGTAGGTGTCGCCGGACAGGCAGGGGCAGCGGTCGGAGTCGAGCACGCGCCGATCCTCGCACCTACCTCGACGCGCGAGGCGTAGTCTGTCTAGACTGTCCAGAAGGAGGTGGCGCATGACGGCATGGCAGGTGCAGGAGGCGAAGCAGCGCTTCAGCGAGGTGCTTCGGGAGGCGACGACGGACGGCCCGCAGATCATCACGCGGCACGGCGAGGAGGTGGCGGTCGTCCTGAGCATCGACTCCTACCACCAGCTCGCCAGTCCCCGCGTCGAGCTCGCCGACTACCTGCTGCACGGACCGGTCACCCAGCACCTGGAGATCGAGCGCGACCGGACGCCCATGCGGGAAGCCGAGCTCGGCGAGCTCGTATGACGTTCCTCGTCGACACGAACGTCATCTCGGAGATCCGCCGCAAGGAGCCCGACCAGCACGTCACCACGTGGCTCCGTGGCCTGCGCACCGAGCAGATCTTCCTGTCCGTGCTGACCGTCGGCGAGCTCCGCACGGGCATCCTGCGCCTCGGACGACGGGACTCCGCGCGGGCGCGCGCTCTCGACGACTGGGTCTCGGGCCTCGAGCAGACCTATGCCGACCGCATCCTCCCGGTCACGCACGCCGTCGCCGTCCGGTGGGCGGCGATCAACGCGGCCCGGCCGCTCCCCGGCGTCGACTCGCTGATCGCCGCGACGGCGATCGAGCACGGCCTCACCGTGGCCACCCGCAACGAGAAGGACTTCTCCGCCACGGGGGCGGCTGTCTTCAACCCGTTCGCCTGACCTACGCGAACGTCTGCTGGCCCAGCACCGCCAGCAGGCGGATCTTCTCCTCCGCCTCGCTGCCGGGTGCCGGCGTGAGCACAAGGAGCACCTGGGACTGGTCCTCGGTCAGCAGTGCCTGGCAGTCGACCTCGATCCGCCCCACCTCAGGGTGCACGAGCACCTTGTGGTCCTCGTAACGGCGTGCCACCTCGTGCCGGTCCCACAGCTCCCGGAACTCCGCCGACGAGCCCAGCAGCGCCCGGACCATCTCGCCCGCCCGCGACGCCGGGCCGAGGTTCCCGTACGCGGCGCGCAGCGCGGCGACCTGGGTGCGGGCGTGTCGCTCGTGGTCCTCCGGCGGGTAGACGTCACGGGACGCCGGGTCGGTGAACCACCGGTACACCCTGCTCCGGCCCATGCCGGTGAGCCCCGCCGCGTCGCCGAAGATCGCGGCGGCAAGCCGGTTCTGCGCGAGCGTCTCCCCCACGGCGGACAGGATGAGGGCAGGGGTGTCCTCGAGCCGGTCGAGGACACGCAGCAGCGCGGGCGCCACGTGGGCGTCGAGGGCGGTGCGCCGCGGCACGCCGTGGCCGGCGAGGCGGTACACGTAGTCCCGCTCGTCGGCGGACAGGCGCAACGCCCGAGCCAGCGCCGACAGCATCTGCTCGGAGGGCTGCGGGCCGCGCTGCTGCTCCAGGCGCGCGTAGTAGTCGACGGACATGCCCGTGAGCGCCGCGACCTCCTCGCGGCGCAGGCCTGCGGTGCGACGGCGCGGCCCCGGCACGAGCCCGACGTCGGAGGGCTGCAGCGCCTCCCGGCGACGGCGCAGGAAGTCGGCGAGGGCGGCACGGTTCATGCGTCCCATGGTGCGCCGCGCCCCGGCCCGGCAGCCAGACCGGAGCCAGGGACCGGCGATCCCTGGATGACGAGGTCTCTCCCGCGCGCTGCCTCCTGCACGCAGGGTGGAGGCATGAACATCACCGGAAACACCGTCTTCATCCCCGGCGCGACGAGCGGCATCGGCCTGGCCCTGGCGCTTCGCCTGCAGGCGAAGGGCAACACGGTGGTCGTGGGCGGCCGCCGCGCCGAGCTGCTCGACCGGATCGCCGCCGAGCACGGCCTCGGGACGGTCCGCATCGACACCGCGGACCCGACGTCGGTCCGCGAGGCGGCCGCCGACGTCGTGGCCCGCTACCCGGACCTCAACGTGCTGGTCGCGATGGCCGGCATCATGCGGGTCGAGGACTGGCGCTCCCCCGGTTTCCTCACGGACGCGGAGGAGATCGTCACGACGAACCTCCTCGGACCCATCCGTCTGGTCGCAGCCTTCGTCGAGCACCTGCGGTCCCGCCCGGACGCGACGATCGTCACCGTGTCGTCCGGCCTGGCGTTCGCGCCGCTCAAGGTCACGCCCACGTACAACGCGACCAAGGCGGCGATCCACATGCTCAGCGAGTCGCTGCGGCTCCAGCTCGAGGGAACGAGCGTCAAGGTCACGGAGCTCGTCCCGCCGGCCGTCCGCACGTCGCTGCTGCCCGGCCAGGAGGAGAGCGCGTTCGCCATGCCGCTCGACGAGTTCGCCGACGAGGTGATCGGCCTCCTGGAGGCCCAGCCCGACGCGCAGGAGATCCTCGTCGACCGCGTGAAGTTCCTCTGGTACAGCGAGGCGCGCGGGGACTACGGCCAGGTGGTCGCGGCACTGAACGCGGCGGACCCGCACGCGGCGGCCCGCTGACGACGCTCACCGGGCTGTTGTCCCGTGATCGGTAGTTCGTCGCATGATCGGCAACCCGAGCTGCCGCGGCTGCGGCGACCAGCCGCTCATACGCCGGGCCGCGCGGCCCAGATGTCGGTCGTCGTGGGTGACGTAAGTCCTCAGGTCGTGCGCACCGGCTCCGGGCTCCGCTCCAGCTCTGGCTCCAGCTCCAGGCCGGCGCCCGTCCAGCGCACTCCCGACAGGTCGCGCACCACGGCGTCGCACCCCAGTCCCACGGCGGAAGCGCTCACGCCCAGGACGGCGCCGACGCCCGCGGCGCGGGCGGACAGGATCCCGTTGTCGCTGTCCTCGAGCACCACGCAGGCCGACGGGTCGACGCCGAGGCGCTGCGCCGCGAGCAGGTACGGCTCCGGGTCGGGCTTGCCCGCGCTGACGTGCTCCGCCGCGACGACCGTCGCCGGGACGGGCACGCCCGCGGCCCTCAGCCGGGTCACCGCGAGGTCCCGCGACGCCGACGTCACGAGCGCCCGCGCGACGTCGGGGATGGCGCCCATGAGGACCGCCGCCCCGGGGACCGCGATCGTGGTGCCGGACTGGCCCAGCTCGAGGAGGTCGATCTCGGCGGTCGCCTCGTCCACCAGGTCGGCGGCCAGGAACAGCGCCACCGTCTCGCGGGACCGCCGCCCGTGGACGCCCGTCAGCACCGCGGCCGGGTCGAGCCCGCGCGCGTGCGACCACCGGGTCCAGGCGATGTTTCCGGCCGCCTTCGAGTCGACCAGCACACCGTCGTTGTCGAACAGGACTGCGGCGCAGGGCAGGACGAGCGGCATGTCAGGAACGTAGCACCGGGTCCGGCGGCGCCGCGTCCGCAACCAGTTCCCGCGCAGCCCGCGCGCGGCGCAGCACGGCCGCCCCCGCGAGCCCGACCGCGACGGTGACCACGCCGACCGTGACGAACGAGCCCCACGGCCCCACGGTGTCGATCACGTAGCCGCACAGGGGTGCGCCCGCCGCCGTGCCGATGGTGTACGCCGACCCCTGGAAGCCCATGATCTCGCCGCGGCGCGTCTCGGGTACGCGGTGGGAGATCGCCTCGGTGAGCGCCGTCAGCACGGGCGCGCACGCCAGGCCTGCCACGAGCACGAGGACGGAGTAGGACCACACCGACCCGCCGACCGCGACCGGCACCGTCACCACGCCGAGCAGCACCAGCAGCCACATCGGGTTCGCCGACCGGTGCCATGCCCCGTAGAGCAGCCCGCCCGCGACGGACCCGGCGCACCACCAGAAGTAGACGACGCCCAGTGCGGGCAGCTCGCCCGCCTCGCGCAGCGCGGCCAGCAGGCCCACGTCGGTTCCCGTGATGGCGAACATCGCGACGAACGACCCCGCGAGCAGGAGGAGCAGCCCCGGCTCGGCCCACACGGGCCGCCGGGACGGCGGCAGGTCGCAGGCCTCCGCCGTCGCGGCGTCGGGCGCCGTCGCCGCTACCGGCTCCGCCTTGACCGGCGGGTTCGTCACCCAGAGCATGAGGCACGCGGCCGTCGTGGCGAGGCCGACCACGACCAGCACCGGCTGGGTGCCGGCACGGGTCGCGGCCAGCGTGGCCGCGGCCGGGCCGACCATGTAGACGAGGTCGGTCAGGATGGAGTCCAGCGCGAACGCGGTGCGGCGCTGCTCCGTCGGGACGAGGACCGTCAGGGACGTGCGCGACAGCGCGAACACCGGCGGCTCGAACAGGCCCGCCACGAGGACGACGGGGAAGAGCCAGGCGTAGTCGACGAGACCCATGACCGGCCAGGCGACTGCCTGGACGAGGATCGACGGCACGAGCGTGCGACGCAGGCCGATCCGGTCGAGCAGGCGGCCGCGCCACGGCGAGCCGACGGCGATGCCGACCGTCAGGACGGCCGCGACCAGGCCTGCCTCCCCGTAGGAGCGGCCCAGCCCCTCCACCACGTGCAGGGCGAGGACGAGCGCGGCGGCAGTGTGCGGCACGCGCGCGACCATCATGAGCAGGAGGAGGCGACGCGCGGGGGCGAGCCGCAGCACCCCCCGGTACGCGTCGAATGTCACCCGACAATGCTCACACGAGCCGCCAGGTGCGCCCGGCGAGATCCCGGTCACACGCCCGCGCCGCCGGGGCCTCCGGGTCAGGCCGCGTCGAGCGGCGCCGCGAACTGGCTCCGGTAGAGCCGCGCGTAGGCGCCGCCCGCCGTGAGCAGCTCCTCGTGCGTCCCCTGCTCCACGATGTCGCCGTGCTCCATCACGAGGATGATGTCGGCGTCGCGGATGGTGGACAGGCGGTGGGCGATGACGAACGACGTGCGCCCCTGGCGCAGCCGGTTCATCGCCTCCTGCACGAGCACCTCGGTGCGCGTGTCCACGGACGACGTCGCCTCGTCGAGCACGAGGATCGCCGGGTCGGCGAGGAACGCACGCGCCAGGGTGAGGAGCTGCTTCTCGCCGGCGCTCACCGACGCGCCCTCCTCGTCCACGACCGTCGCGTACCCGTCGGGCAGGGTGCGCACGAACGGGTCCACGTGCGTGGCCCGCGCAGCCGTGAGGAACTCCTCCTCGGGCACCTCGCCCGACGCCCCGTACCGCAGGTTCTCCTCGATCGTGCCCTTGAACAGCCAGGTGTCCTGCAGCACCATGCCGATCGACGAGCGCAGCTCGGGCCGCGTCATCTCGCGGGTGTCCACGCCGTCGAGCGTGATGCGCCCGCCGTCCACCTCGTAGAACCGCATGAGCAGGTTCACGAGCGTCGTCTTGCCGGCACCGGTGGGGCCCACGATCGCGATGGTCTGCCCCGGCTCGGCGGTGAGCGACAGCCCGCTGATGAGCGGAGCGTCCGGCGTGTAGGAGAACGACACGTCCTCGAACACGACGCGCCCGCGCACCGGCTGCGGCAGCGCGCCCGGCGCCGGGTCGGCCGACTGCTCCGGCGCGTCGAGCAGCGCGAACACCCGCTCGGCCGACGCCACCCCGGACTGCAGCAGGTTCATCATGGACGCCACCTGCATGAGCGGCTGCGTGAACTGTCGCGAGTACTGGATGAACGCCTGGACGTCGCCCAGCGACAGCGAGCCCGACGCCACCCGCAGGCCACCGACCACCGCCACCACCACGTAGTTGAGGTTGGACAGGAAGCCGATCGCCGGCTGGATGATGCCGGAGATGAACTGCGCCCGGAACGACGACCCGTAGAGCGCGTCGTTCTCCGTCGCGAACCGCGCCTCGGCAGCCTCCTGGTGGCCGTACACCTTGACGAGCGTGTGCCCGGTGAACGACTCCTCGATGTGCGCGTTCAGCCGGCCCGTGGCCGCCCACTGCGCGATGAACTGCGGCTGGCTCCGCTTCGCGATCTGCGCGGTCACGACGACCGAGAGCGGCACGGTCACGAGCGCCACGAGCGCCAGCAGCGGCGAGATCCAGAACATCATCGCGAGCACGCCCACCACGGTCAGGAGCGAGGTCACGAGCTGCGCGAGCGACTGCGTGGTGGTCTGGGCGACGTTGTCGATGTCGTTGGTGACGCGCGACAGGATCTCGCCGCGCTGGTGGGCGTCCACGTAGGACAGCGGGATCCGGTGCAGCTTCGCCTCGACGTCATCGCGCAGCCTGCGCATGGTCCGCTGCACCACGCCGGTGGTCACGCGGGCCTGCAGCCAGCCGAACAGGAACGCGCCCAGGTACACCGCCATCACCCAGCCGAGCGTGGTGGCCAGCGCCCCGAAGTCGACGCCCTGGCCGGGCACCACGTTCTCCATCGCGGCAAGGATGTCGGCCAGCCGGTCCTGGCCCTGCGCCCGCAGGCCCTCGACGGCCTGCGCCTGGGTGGCCCCGGCCGGGAGCATCCGGCCGACGACGCCCTCGAAGATGATGTTCGTCGCGTCGCCGAGCAGCTTCGGGCCGATGACGGACAGCGCCACGGACAGGACGCCGGCCGCCGTCAGCAGCACGACGTTCGCCCGCTCGGGGCGCAGCATCCCGGCGAACCGCCGCAGCGAGCCCCGGAAGTCCATCGCCTTCTCGCTCGGCATGCCCATGGCGCCCATGGGGCCGCCCAGGGGCCCGCGGGGCCGGGGCGGGATGGCCGACGCCGTCTGCTTCTCCGCGCTCATGCCGCCTCCTCCTGTGCCTTGCGGGACACCCGCACCCGGTCGGCCGGCATGATCACGGCTTCGCCATGGTCGCTCATGCCGCCTCCTCCAGCGTCATCTGGGACTCCACGATCTCCTCGTACGTCGGGTTGTCGGCGAGCAGCTCGGCATGCGTGCCGCGGCCGACGATGCGGCCGTGGTCGACCACGAGGATCTGGTCGGCGTCGCGGATGGTCGCGACGCGCTGGGCGACGACGATCACCGTCGCGTCCACGGTGCGCGGCGCCAGGGCCGCCCGCAGGCGAGCGTCCGTCGCGTAGTCCAGCGCCGAGAAGCAGTCGTCGAACAAGTAGATGCGCGGCTCGCGGACCACGGCCCGGGCGATGGCCAGCCGCTGGCGCTGCCCGCCCGAGAACGTCGTGCCGCCCTGCGCGACGGGCGCCTCGAGACCCTCCGGCAGCGCCTCGACGAAGTCGCGCGCCTGCGCCACCTCGAGCGCGGCCCACATCTCGTCCTCGGTGGCGTCCGGCTTGCCGTAGCGCAGGTTGCTCGCGATCGTGCCGGAGAAGAGGAACGCCTTCTGCGGCACCAGGCCGATGAGGGAGCCGAGGTCGTTGCCGGCCAGGTCCCGCACGTCAACGCCGTCGACCGTCACGGCGCCGGCCGTCGCGTCGAACAGCCGCGGCACGAGGTTGAGCAGCGTCGTCTTGCCCGAACCCGTGGACCCGATGATCGCGGTCACCTTGCCCGGCTCGGCCGTGAAGGACAGGTCGTGCAGCACGGGCTCCTCGGCGCCGGGATACCCGAAGGAGACCCCGGAGAAGGTGACCTCGCCGCGGGCGGCGACCCGTCCGTCGTCGTCCAGCGCGAGCGCCACCGGCGCGGAGGGCTCCACGACCGACGGCTCCGTGCCGAGGACCTCGTCGATGCGCTCGGCGGCGACACTGGCGCGCGGCACCATCATCACCATCATCGTCGACATCATCACGGCCATGAGGATGTACATGAGGTAGGACAGGAACGCCGTCAGGGAGCCGATCTGCATCGCCCCGGCGTCGATCTGCCGGGCGCCGAACCACAGCACCGCCACGCTGGAGCCGTTCATGACGAGCATGACCGTCGGGAACATGAGGGCCATCAGGTACCCGGCCTTCAAGGAGGTGTCGAACAGCTCCTGGTTGGTGCGGCCGAAGCGCTGCGTCTCGCGCTCCTCGCGCACGAAGGCGCGGATCACGCGCAGACCCGTGATCTGCTCGCGCAGCACGGCGTTGATCGCGTCGATGCGCTTCTGCATGGACCGGAAGTGCGGCACCATCCGCCACAGGATGAGGCCCACCGCCACGCCGAGCACCGGGACGATCACGAGCAGCAGGCCGGACAAGGTCACGTTCTCCTGCAGCGCCATGATGACGCCACCGACCAGCATGATCGGCGCCATCACCATGATCGTGAACGTCATGAGGACGGTCATCTGGACCTGCTGCACGTCGTTCGTCGTGCGTGTGATGAGCGAGGGTGCGCCGAGCTGCGCCATCTCGCGCGCCGAGAAGCGCTGCACGGCGCCGAACAGGTCACGTCGCAGGTCGCGGCCGAACGCCGTCGCCACCTGGGCGCCCAGGTAGACGGCGATCACCGTGCACACGACCTGGCCCAGGCTGACGAGCAGCATCCAGCCGCCCGTGCGCCAGATGTACGGGATGTCGCCCTGGACGACGCCGCCGTCGATGATGTCGGCGTTGAGCGTCGGCAGGTAGAGCGACGCGAGGGTCTGCAGGAGCTGCAGCGCGAGGAGCAGCGCCACCGCCCCTCGGTACGGGCGCACGTAACGCCCGACGAGGCGGACGAGCATCAGTTCTCCTTGGGCTGGGTGGTGGCGGGATGGACGAGGCCGTGCACCAGGGCGTCGGCGAGGACGCGCGGCGGCAGCGCGGGCAGGAGGTGGTCGACGCGGCCGTGGGTGCCGGCGATCGCCGACTCCAGGATGGCAACGGCGACCGCGACGGGCACCCGCAGGCGGCCGGCGTCCGGGGCGAGCACGGCGGTGAGACCCTCGACGGTGACGGCGCGCTGCATCTCGCGCTGGGCGGCAAGCTCGGCGCGCAGGGTGGAGGCACGCTCCCCGCCCAGGTCGGGCGGGCAGACCATCGCGAGACCGCGCAGCACCGTCATCCACCGGATGACGTCGGACATCCGGGCTCGTCCCAGCTCGACGACCTGCGCGACCCGCTCCTCGAGCGGCTGCGACCGGTCGACGGACGCGAGCTCCTCGCGTGCGCGGCGCGGGTCCGACGCCGTGCGCAGTCCGCTGATCGCCACCTCACCGACCAGCCCGATCTTGTCGGGGAAGACGCGAAAGAGGGTGCCCTCGGCCACGCCGGCCGCGGCAGCCAGCTCCTTGGTGGTGACCGCGGCGCCCCGCTCGGCCACGATGGACGACACGGCCTCGACGATCGCGGCCCGCCGGACCTCGGGCGCCATCGGGGCTGCCCGACGGCGGTCGCCCGGCGGGTCGGCCGGCTCCCCCTGGACGGCGGTCGCGTCGTGCTGGTCGGTGCTCACCCTGCGAGGCTAAATGAGTGAGCACTCACTCCGCAACCGGAATTCGACGGCTTCTGCCGTGGGCAGACAGGCCGGGTCCCGGAGCCGCCCGCGCACCGACCCGGCGGCGTCGCCGGCGGACCCGGACATGTCAAAAGCTCCCCGCAATGTGTCGCGGGGAGCTTCTGACTCTTTGACTCGAACGGGCCGGCTCAGCCGGCCGGCGGGGCGGGCGGCGGCGGGGGCGGGAAGCTGCCCGGGTCCCGGGGCTCCGGCTCGTCGGACGGCACCGACCGCGGGCCGGCAGGCCGCTGGCCCGCCGACGTCGTCGGGTCGAACGGCGCGCCCGAGCGCGTCCCGGCCTGCGTGGCGTCGGCAGTGGCCGCCTCGGCCTGGCGCTGCGCCTCGGCGAGCGCCTCGGCCGGGTCGGGAAGCGACTTGGCCTTGAAGGAGGACGCCGGCGGCTCGCTGCGAACCGTCGGACCGGCGGGGACGACCGGACCGCTCTCGGGCCCTGCACCGCCGCCGCCGAAGCCCTTGGCGATGTTGCCGAGGGCCGCGGTGAACTCGGTGGGGACCACCCACATGGTGGACGACTTGCCGTTCGCGATCTGCGGCAGCATCTGCAGGTACTGGTACGACAGCAGCTTGGGGTCGGCGTCGCCGCGGTGGATGGCGTCGAACACCTGGAGGATCGCGCGCGACTCACCCTCGGCCCGCAGGATCTGCGCCTGCGCGTCACCCTCGGCCTTGAGGATCTCCGACTGCTTCTGGCCCTCGGCGGTCAGGATCGCCGACTGCTTGATGCCCTCGGCCTGGAGGATCGCAGCACGGCGGTCACGCTCGGCACGCATCTGCTGCTCCATCGCGCCCTGCACGGAGGCCGGCGGCTCGATCGACTTCAGCTCGACGCGGTTGACGCGGATGCCCCAGCGACCCGTCGCCTCGTCGAGGACGCCGCGGAGCTGGCCGTTGATCTGGTCGCGGCTCGTCAGCGTCTGCTCGAGGTCCATCGCGCCGATGACGTTACGGATCGTGGTGACGGTGAGCTGCTCGATGGCCGTGATGTAGTTCGCGATCTCGTACACCGCGGACTTGGAGTTCGTCACCTGGAAGTAGATGACGGTGTCGATCTCGACCACGAGGTTGTCGGACGTGATGACCGGCTGTGGCGGGAAGGAGACGACCTGCTCGCGCATGTCGACGCCCGCCCGCACCCGGTCGATGAACGGCCAGAGCAGGTGCAGGCCCGGGTTGAGCGTCTTCGAGTAGCGGCCCAGCCGCTCGACGACGAGCTCCACGGCCTGCGGCACGATCCGCACCGCCCGGGAGAGCGCGACCAGAACCACGATCACGCCGATGATCAGGACCAGATAGCCCAGGACACTTCCGAACTCCACGGGGACTCCTCCTGCGGGCGGCGCCCGCTCAGAACGGATGGTGCTTCAGACGTTGCGTCGCCCGGGGAACGAACCGGACGAACCGGAGGTTCCGGATCAGGCCTGCTCGACCACGGCAGTAGCGCCGTCGATCCTGACCACACGCACGGTAGTTCCCTCGGGCAGCACCGGCGACCCGTCCACGGCGCGGGCGGACCACACCTCACCCACCAGCTTGATCAGGCCCGATGTGGTCGTGACGTCCTGCACGACGGCGGCCGTGCGGCCGACGTGCGCGTCGGTGTTCGTCGCCAGCGCAGGGACGTGCGCCTTGCGCACGATCCACGGCCGCAGCACGAGGAGCAGGATCAGCGACGCCACGGCGAACGTCATCACCTGGACCCACAGCGGCTGGTCGGCCGCGGACACGCCGGCGGCCGCGAGCGCCCCGCCGGCGAACATCAGGAACACGAAGTCCAGCGACAGGATCTCGATCAGCCCGAGCACCAGTGCCCCGCCGACCCACCACAACCACTCCATCGTGCTCCCTCCGAGGGGCCCTCACGTGGGCCTTTGCGCGCATCTTTGCTTTGACATTACCAAGGTTAGCGCGCGCCGGGGAGGCTTTCGGTCCGTTTCGCCCGGGGTGTCCGCCGTGGTTCTCGGGGGGCGTCAGCGCGCCGCGCGGGCGAGCCAGCGGCCGCCGCCGTGCATGACGACGAGCGGCAGCCCGAACGCGGCCGACAGGTTGTCCGCCGTGAGGACCTCCTCGAGCGGGCCTGCCGCCTGGATGCGGGCCTTGCCGAGCAGCAGGAGGTGCGTGAAGCCCGGCGGGATCTCCTCGACGTGGTGCGTGACCAGCACCAGGACGGGCGAGTGCGGGTCGGCGGCGAGCTCGGACAGCGCGCCCACGAGCTCCTCGCGGCCGCCGAGGTCGAGTCCCGCGGCGGGCTCGTCGAGGAGCAGGAGCTCCGGGTCGGTCATGAGGGCGCGGGCGATCTGGACGCGCTTGCGCTCCCCCTCGCTCAGGGTGCCGTAGGTGCGGTCGGCGAGGTGGTCGACGTCGAACGCCGCGAGCAGGTCCTTGGCGCGCTGCTCGTCCAGCTCGTCGTAGGACTCCTGCCAGCGCCCCGTCACGCCGTAGGCCGCGGTGAGCACGACGTCGCGCACCGTCTCGTGGCCCGGGAGGCGCTCGGCGAGGGCGGCGGACGACAGGCCGATGCGGGGTCGCAGCTCGAACACGTCGACGTGGCCGAGGGTGCTGCCGAGCAGCGTGGCGGTGCCCGACGTCGGGTGCATGCGCGCGGAGACGATCGACAGCAGCGTCGTCTTGCCGGCGCCGTTGGGACCGAGCACGATCCAGCGCTCTCCCTCGTTCACCTGCCAGTCCACGGAGTCGAGGATGGTCGAGGTGCCGCGTCGGACGGTGACGCCCGAAAGGTCGAGAACCGAGCTCATGACGTCCGACACTACCGGAGCGGACGCGCCTTCCCCGCCCGCCGCCCTCTTAACATTACGGGGTGGACTCAGACCCGATGCTTCCCCGCAGCGTCGTCCTCGCCCTGTGGCTTCAGGGCGTCGGCGACACCTCCTCCGCCGTGAAGTCGGTCCAGGGCGAGGACGAGCCGCACGAGGTGTACGGGCTGCCGGGATTTCCCGACGGGACCGACCTCGACACGCTCGTCACGCTCTGGACCACCGGGCCGCGCGAGGCGTGCGCCCTCCTGCCCGCGCCGGGCGACGCGGCGGGCGTTCCCGCCCCCGCCACGCACGCGGCGACGGAGTCCGGCGAGTGCGTCGCGGTCACCACGCCGGCGGGCAGCTGGGCCGCCGTCCCGCGCGTCACCGCGTTCGGCAGCCACCTCGAGCGCGGGTACCTGGTGCGCTGGGACGTGGTCGACGTCCCGACCTGGTCCACGCAGCTCCTGGGCGCGATCGGCTCGCTCTCCGACGCCGAGCGGGAGCTGCGCACCAGCCTCGTCCGGGCGACCGAGGCGCTCGACGCGCTCGACGTCGCGCGCTGGCGCGACGACGCCGCGGACGCCATCGAGCGCCTCCGCCACACGCACACCGGGTCGTGGCCCGTGCCGCAGCTCGACGGCCGGCGGGCCCGCGTCCTCGACCTCGCCGCCCGGCTGCGCGCGATCGTCGCCCTCGGCACGGCGGACGACGGCGGCGCGGTGAACACCTGGCAGGTCGACCAGCGTTCGACCGCGCTGCGCGAGGTGGACCGGACCGCGCGCCACGCGATGTCGGCGGCGACGTTCGGCGCTATCCGCTGACCCTTCCCCGGCCCCCCCCCCCCCCCCCCCCGGGGGGGGGGGGGGTGGGGGGGGGGGGGGGGGGGCCGCGGGGGGGGGGGGCCCCCGCCAACGAC